>JBBRPP010000041.1:0-48412 GCA_038227995.1 Acidimicrobiales bacterium | reverse complement strand
CGCATACGTGTTCGGCACCATGGTTCAGGCCGACCCGGCGATCGAAGCACGCCCGGACCCGGAACTCGTGGCGTTCGCTCGCGTCGTTGCCGACACGGGCCAACTTCCCACATTTGTCGCACTGCAGGACGATGACCTCGCGGCGCTGTTGCTCGCCGCAGCAGAGCTGCATTCCAGCCTGGGCGGGATCACGGCTCAAGTCGAGTCGTCGCCGGGTGCCGCCGTGGCATTGGCCAGAACGCTGATGGGTCGTGGAGACGCGTTCGTTCCGCACGCGTTCGCAAAGAGTGGCAGCCCGTTGGTGCGCACGCTGACCGGCCGAGTGTTGATGTCTCGCTCGGACATCTGTTCGGACGTGGCTGCCGTCGAATCGGCCGGCAGCGTTGTCGCGGCAGCCGGAACCGACCTCCCGCCGGATCTTCAACAGCTCGCCGCCCCGCTCGCTGTGCGGCGTCAATGTGGTCAGGACGATTCGAACGTTCGGGCCGCCGTGGTCGTCGAGGCGCGGCGCCGAATCACGGAGACGGTGGTCTCGCCTGATGCGATTCCCACGCTCTGGGATGCGGCGCGTGCCGAATGCGACGTCGGGTCGAAACCGACCATCTCGGCGAGCGCCGTGTTCGGCGCGCTCGAGGTTGCGGCGGCGGTCGACACTCACGGAGGAGCCTTCGACGCAACCGGTCGGCTGTCTCCGCAGCTGACGTACGAGCTCGCTGATCTGATGACAGCGTCATCGTGGAGGTGCACGTCGTGAGCATGACCGGACCACGCGCAGGCTGGTCGAGCCAGGGCGGCTCGCGCTTTGTCGCAGGTTGGGCGATGCTGGTGCTGTTTGCGATGGTCGGCGGATGCAGCACAAGTGGCAACGCCACAACCGCATCACGTCGACCGCAGACACTGCTCGACCTTCGTCAGTTCCTCTTGGCTCGTCAGGCGGTCCACGACGCTGCGATTGCGTCGTCGCTCGGCGATTGCATGAAGTCGGCCGGCTTCACGTATCGTCCACCCAACCCTGGGCCGACCCTCCCACCAGCGAGTGACACGAAGCCCTCAACTGACTACGGTTTCTCACGAGAGTTGCTGCTCCGACTTGCTGTCGATGCAACACCGGCTTCGGACCCGACCGCACCGTCGACCATGGCGGCATCGGGGGAGCAGCTGAACGCGTACAACATCGCGTTGACCGGCACGGCCGATGGTTCGGGGAGCGGAGGATGCCAGCAGCGCGCCGCCGCGGCGCACGGAGCTGACATCCTCCCGCCGGCGACGCAACAGGCATTGGACACCGCATTCGCAAACATCTCGTCGGACAATCGGCTGCCAGGGCTCGCGACGAAATGGTCGGCCTGCATGGCCAAGACACTGCCGGGCCCATCCATCGCCAGCCCGGACGCAGTCGAGAAGTACCTGGCATCGCGATTCCAGGCCCTGATGAAGTCGGACGGTCTCGACGCCGGGCTGGCCCGTTCCGATGCCGATATCGCGTCTGCTCCGCGAGACGCGATGCTCCGCGTCGTCGGCGAACTGGCTACCGAGGAACGGGCGCTCGCTGCGGTCGACATTCGCTGTGAGGCTTCGTCTGGGTACGCCGATTTGCAACAGGAATACTTGTCGACCGCTCTCGACAACATCCCTGACTCGTTCTTCGCAACGACGAACTCCTGAGCTCGAGGTTCGGCGCAGGGTGAGAAAACGTCGAGAAGGCTTGACCTCGGGGCCAGAAAGGCTTACCGTTCGCAGAACAAATTGAGCGCCTGTCCTGTCGGATGGGCGTTGACACCTCATGTGCCCGACGATAAGATCGTCTGTTGCCGTGCGTGTGTCCCTTTGCTGCTCTCCATTCAGCTCTGTTTGTCGCGCCCCGGCATGTCCTCCCATTGTCACCGAGGAGTTGTAGTGGCTAATCGTTCATCCACCCGTGAGCGCTATTCGTTCGCAAACCTGGAGGAGCCACTCGCTCTTCCCGATTTGATCGCGATCCAGCGCGAGAGCTTCGAATGGTTCTTGAACCATGGTCTCGCTGAGACCTTCCGCGATATCTCGCCGATCAAGGACTTCTCCGAAGCCTTGCAACTCGAGCTCGAGTTCGACCCCGACGACGAGGACCTCCGGCCACCGCCGAAGTTCACCGTGGCGGAGTGCAAAGAAAAGGACATGACGTACTCCGCGCCGATCTTCGTGCGCGCCCGCTTCATGAACCGCAACACGGGCGAGATCAAAGAGCAGACCGTGTTCATGGGTGACTTCCCGATGATGACCGAGAAGGGCACCTTCATCATCAACGGCACCGAGCGCGTCGTCGTGTCGCAGCTCGTCCGCAGCCCCGGCGTCATCTTCGAGCCCGGCGAGCGTTTCCGCCTCCGTAACCTCAGCAAGCATCAGCTCGTCAAGGGCACGGTTCACCCGTACCGCGGCGAGTGGCTGGAGTTCGACGTCGAGCACAAGCCCGGCAAGTTCGTCACCGCCGGCACCCGCGTCGCCCGCAAGCGCCGCCTCGGCATCTTCACCCTGTTGCGCGCCCTCGGCTACGACGAAGAGCACGCCCCCGGGTTCATCGACCGTTTCGTCGGCCACTTCGATTTCCTCGAAGACCAGTGGGACAAGGAGCGTCACTTCGCTCCGAGCCAGGACGAGAGCCTGATCGAGATCTACAAGCGGGCCCGCCCCGGCGAGCCACCGACGCTGGAATCCAGCCGCGCCTTCTTCCGCAACGCGTTCTTCGAGAACCGTCGCTACGACCTCAGCCGCGTGGGCCGCTACAAGCTCAACCGCAAGTTGGGTTCCGAAGTCGCCAAGCTGCCCGAGCTGTTCGGCCTCGACGGCGATCTGCTCGATCTCCCCACCGACGACCAGGATGTGCTCAGCCGCTGCGAAGTCGTCGCTGCACTCAGCTACATGCTGCACCTCGTCAAGCAGGAGCCGGGCTACCGCCTCGACGATCAGGACCACTTCGCCAACCGCCGCATCCGCAGCGTCGGCGAGCTGATCCAGAACCAGGTGCGCATCGGCCTCAGCCGCATGGAGCGCGTGGTCCGTGAGCGGATGACGACCCAGGACGTCGAGGCGATCACGCCGCAGACCCTGATCAACATCCGTCCCGTCGTCGCCGCGATCAAGGAGTTCTTCGGAACCAGCCAGCTGTCGCAGTTCATGGACCAGGTCAACCCGCTGTCGGGCCTGACCCACCGCCGTCGTCTGTCGGCCCTCGGGCCCGGCGGTCTCTCCCGTGAGCGCGCCGGCTTCGAAGTCCGCGACGTCCACTTCAGCCACTACGGCCGCATGTGCCCGATCGAGACGCCGGAAGGCCCGAACATCGGCCTGATCGGTGCCCTCTCGACGTTCGCCCGCGTCAACGAGTTCGGCTTCATCGAGAGCCCGTATCGCAAGGTCGTCGGTGGCATCGTCACCGACGAGATCGTGTACATGGCTGCCGACGAAGAAGAGAACTACGTCGTGGCCCAGGCGAACACGCCGATCAACAAGGACGGCACGTTCAAGGACCCGCGCGTCCTCGTTCGCCGGTCGCCGCAGGCAGCCAGCCTCGACGACCTGCGCAAGATGCTGGAAGCCGAGAGCTTCTTCGGCGCCACCACCGACATCGGTTTCGTGCCCGGAACGGAAGTCGACTACATGGACGTCTCGCCGCGCCAGATCGTCTCGGTCGCAACCGCGCTCATCCCGTTCCTCGAGCACGACGACGCCAACCGCGCCCTGATGGGTGCGAACATGCAGCGCCAGGCCGTTCCGCTGATCCGGGCCGAGGCTCCGTACATCGGTACCGGCATCGAAGCCCGTGCCGCTCGCGACGCCGCCGACCTGATCCAGGCCGCCGACGACGGTGAGGTCATCGAAGTCAGTGGCGAGAGCGTGACGGTGCAGTACAAGGCGCTCGGCAAGCACGTCTACCGTCTGGCCAAGTTCCGTCGAAGCAACCAGGACACGTGCATCAACCAGCGCATCCGGGTCAACGAGGGCGAGAAGTTCGTGAAGGGCACCATCATCGCTGATGGTCCGTCCACCGATCACGGTGAGCTCGCACTCGGCAAGAACCTGCTCGTGGCCCTGATGCCATGGGAGGGCTACAACTTCGAGGACGCCATCATCCTCTCCGAGCGCCTCGTGAAGGACGACGTACTGACGTCGATCCACATCAAGGAGCACGAAGTCGATGCCCGCGACACCAAGCTGGGCCTGGAGGAGATCACGCGTGACATCCCCAACCTGAGCGAGGACATCCTGCGCGACCTCGACGACCGCGGCATCATCCGCATCGGCGCCGAAGTCGGCCCCGGCGACGTGCTGGTCGGCAAGGTCACGCCGAAGGGCGAGACCGAGCTGACCCCGGAAGAGCGTCTGCTCCGCGCGATCTTCGGTGAGAAGGCCCGCGAGGTTCGTGACACGAGCCTCAAGGTTCCTCACGGCGAAAACGGCAAGGTCATCGACGTCAAGGTCTTCACCCGCGAGAACGGCGACGAGCTGCCCCCGGGCGTGAACCAGTTGGTTCGCGTCTACGTCGGCCAGAAGCGCAAGATCAGCGTCGGCGACAAGCTCGCCGGCCGCCACGGCAACAAGGGCGTCATCTCCAAGATCCTCCCGATCGAAGACATGCCGTACCTCGCCGATGGCACCGCGGTCGACATCATCCTCAACCCGCTCGGCGTGCCGTCCCGAATGAACGTCGGTCAGGTGCTCGAAGCGCACCTCGGCTACTGCGCCCGCTGGGGCTGGGACGACGTCAAGAACAAGGTCAAGATCGGCGACGAGCCGATCCGTGGTACCGAGTTCAAGACCCGCACCAACACCAAGCCGAGCACGTTCATCGCGACGCCCGTGTTCGACGGCGCTCACTGGGACGAGGAAGAGGCGGCGGGCAAGCACCCGACGATCCAGAGCATCCTCCAGAACCTCAACCCGGAGAGCGTCGACGGCAAGCGCCTGATCCAGATGGACGGCAAGACGCCGCTGTACAACGGCCGTACCGGAGAGTTGTACGACAACCCGATCACGGTCGGCTACATGTACATCCTGAAGTTGGCCCACTTGGTCGACGACAAGATCCACGCCCGTTCCACCGGCCCGTACAGCATGATCACCCAGCAGCCGTTGGGTGGTAAGGCGCAGTTCGGTGGCCAGCGATTCGGCGAGATGGAAGTGTGGGCCCTCGAGGCCTACGGTGCGGCGTACTGCTTGCAGGAGCTGCTCACCATCAAGTCCGACGACGTCCTCGGACGCGTGAAGGTGTACGAAGCCATCGTCAAGGGCGACAACATCCCCGAGCCGGGCATCCCCGAGAGCTTCAAGGTGCTCATGAAGGAGATGCAGGCGCTCTGCCTCAACGTCGAGGTGCTCGCCACCGACGGCAGCGAGATCGAGATGCGCGAGATGGACGAAGACGTCTTCCGTGCCGCTGAAGAGCTCGGCATCGACATCAGCCGCCCAGAGCGCGGCACCGACGAAGACGACCGCGAGCGTGCTGCACGCCGCGAGCGCGCCTACTGAGAACCACGAACGACAGAACGACAGACGAGAGAAGAGGCGACACAACGATGCTTGACGTCAACATGTTCGACCAGTTGAAGATCGGGCTGGCCACGGCCACCCAGATCACGCAGTGGTCCCACGGAGAAGTGAAGAAGCCGGAAACGATCAACTACCGCACACTGCGTCCTGAGAAGGACGGTCTGTTCTGCGAGAAGATCTTCGGACCAACCCGCGACTGGGAGTGCTACTGCGGCAAGTACAAGCGGGTGCGCTTCAAGGGCATCATCTGCGAGCGCTGCGGTGTGGAAGTCACCCGCAGCAAGGTTCGCCGCGAGCGCATGGGCCACATCGAGCTCGCCGCGCCCGTGGTCCACATCTGGTACCTCCGTGGTACTCGTAGCTGGTTGGCATACCTGCTCGCCGGCGTCGAGACCAAGGAAGAACTGAAGGCCAAGCAGCTCGAGAAGGTCATCTACTTCGCGGCCAACCTGGTCACGTGGGTCGATGTCGACAAGCGCCACGCCGACAAGAGCAACCTCGAGAACGAGTACCTCGAAGAGCGCGATGCCATCCGCAAGGAGATGGAGATCGCAATCGAGCGCCGTCTGCAGGAGGGCGAGACCGAGGCCACCAAGATGGAGGGCGAGGGCGCCAAGGATGCCGATGTCCGGTCGCGCGGCAAGGCCGTCGACAAGGAGATCGCTGCGATTCGTGACCGCTACGAGGCCGAGCTCGATCTGCTCGCTCGTACCTGGGACGAGTTCAAGGACATCCACAGCCGCAAGATCATCGACGACGAAATGTTGTGGCGCGAGCTGCGCGACCGTTACGGCGACTACTTCGAAGGTGGCACGGGCGCGGACTCGATCAAGGCGCTCATCGACCGGATCGACTTCGATGTCGAAGAGGCTCGCCTGCGCGAGGCCATCGACCCGCCCGAAGGTGGCCGCAAGCCGCTCAGCGCGCAGCGTCGCCAGAAGGCGATCAAGCGTCTCAAGATCGTGACGTCGTTCAACAAGCGCGACGACCACGGCCGCCGGGTCAACGACCCGAAGGCGATGATCCTCGACGTCGTGCCGGTGATCCCGCCGGAACTGCGACCGATGGTGCAACTCGACGGTGGCCGTTTCGCGACCAGCGACCTCAACGACCTCTACCGCCGCGTGATCAACCGCAACAACCGCCTCAAGCGTCTGCTCGATCTCGGTGCCCCCGAGATCATCGTCAACAACGAGAAGCGCATGCTGCAGGAAGCGGTCGACGCGTTGTTCGACAACGGTCGTCGTGGCCGCCCGGTCACGGGTCCCGGCAACCGTCCGCTGAAGTCGCTCTCCGACATGCTCAAGGGCAAGCAGGGCCGCTTCCGTCAGAACCTGCTCGGCAAGCGCGTCGACTACAGCGGCCGTTCGGTCATCGTGGCCGGCCCGACGCTGAAGCTGCACCAGTGCGGCCTGCCGAAGCTGATGGCGCTCGAATTGTTCAAGCCGTTCGTGATGAAGCGCCTCGTCGACCTCGAACTCGCGCAGAACATCAAGAGCGCGAAGCGGATGGTCGAGCGTCGTCGCCCGCAGGTGTGGGACGTCCTCGAAGACGTCATCAAGGAACACCCGGTCATGCTCAACCGTGCACCAACTCTGCACCGTCTCGGCATCCAGGCCTTCGAGCCCGTGCTCGTCGAGGGCAAGGCCCTGCAGATCCACCCGTTGGTCTGCACCGCCTTCAACGCCGACTTCGACGGTGACCAGATGGCCATCCACGTGCCGCTGTCGGCCGAGGCTCAGGCCGAAGCCCGCGTGCTCATGCTCAGCGCCAACAACATCTTGTCGCCGGCTTCGGGCCGTCCGACCGTCACCCCGTCGCAGGACCTCGTCATCGGTGGGTACTACCTCACCGAGCTCGTCGAGGACGCGCCCGGCAACGGCCGTACGTTCCGCCACCTGTGGGAAGTGCTGCGGGCACTGGACGAGGGCGAGCTCAACCTGCACGCGCCGATCCACATCCGTCGCCCCGACGGCGAGCGCTTCGACACGACCGCCGGTCGGTTGCTGTTCGAAGAGACGCTGCCGGCGGACTACCCGCTGCGGTTCGGCCACATCGACTTCCTCATCAAGAAGAAGGAGATGGGTGTCATCGTCGAGCGACTCTCTGACTTCTACCTGAAGAGCGAAGTCGCGATCGCTCTCGACGCAATCAAGGCCGTGTGCTACCGCTATGCATCGCAGAGCGGCATCACGGTCTCGATCGACGACGTCAAGACGCCGAAGAGCAAGCGCGAGATCCTCGACCGCTACGAGGCCCAGGCCGACAAGGTCGAGAACCAGTTCCGCCGCGGCATCATCACCGACGGCGAGCGCCGCAACATGGAAGTTCGCATCTGGACCGATGCCACCGCCGAAGTGCAAGAGGCGATGGAGAAGGAGTTCAAGGCGCAGCGCTTCAACCCGATCGACATGATGGTCGGCTCGGGTGCTCGCGGCAACATGACCCAGATGCGTCAGATCGCCGGCATGCGCGGCCTCGTGGCCAACCCCCGCGGTGACATGATCCCCCGCCCGATCAAGAAGAACTTCCGTGAAGGTCTCGAGACCCTCGAGTACTTCATCGCCACGCCTGGTGCCCGTAAGGGTCTGGTCGACACCGCACTCCGTACCGCTGACTCCGGTTACCTGACCCGCCGTCTCGTCGACGTCGCCCAGGAACTGATCATCCGCGAGATCGATTGCGGCACGACACTCGGCGTGTGGATCGACAACGTCACCCCCGACACCGCCAACACCCGTGCCTATCTCGAAGCGAAGTTGTTCGGCCGTGCGCTGCTCAACGACGTGACGCTCAGCGACGGCACGGTTCTGTTGAAGAACAGCCTCATCGGTGACGACGAGATGATCGGTCTGCGCGATGACCCGAAGATCAACCGGGTCCGCGTCCGTTCGGTGCTCACCTGCGATGCCGATCTCGGCATCTGCGGGCTGTGCTACGGCCGTTCGTTGGCCACCGGCAAGGCGATCGAGCTCGGCGAGGCTGTCGGCGTCATCGCCGCTCAGTCGATCGGTGAGCCCGGTACCCAGCTGACCATGCGGACGTTCCACACCGGTGGCGTCGCCGGCAAGGACATCGCCGGCGGTCTGCCTCGCGTCGTCGAGCTGTTCGAGGCTCGCACCCCGCGCGGTTCGGCTCGCTTGGCCAAGGCCAGCGGCATCGTCCGCGTCGGCGAAGACGAGGGCAAGGGCATCCCGATCACGGTGATCGACGATCAGGGCGAAGAGCACCTGATCGTCCTGCCGACCGGTAGCCGCCCGACGGTCGTCGACTCTGCCGACATCAAGGCCGGCGATCCGGTCACCGACGGGCCGTTCGACCCGAAGGAGATCATGGAGATCAAGGGCATCCGCGAGACCCAGCTGTACCTCGTCGAAGAGGTCCAGAAGGTGTACCGCGATCAGGGTGTGAGCATCTCCGACAAGCACATCGAATTGATCGTGCGCCAGATGACGCGTCGCATCGGCGTGCAGGAGCCCGGCGACACCGGCTTCCTGCCCGGCGAGCGTGCCGATGCCAAGAAGTTCCGCGACACCAACAAGCGGATGGTCGAGGAAGGTCAGCGTCCCGCCGAGGGTCGCCCCGAACTCATGGGCATCACCAAGGCATCGCTGGCCACCGAGTCGTGGCTGTCGGCGGCATCGTTCCAGGAGACCACCCGCGTGCTCACCGAGGCGGCCATCGACGGTCGCAGCGACAGCCTGCTGGGCCTCAAGGAGAACATCATCATCGGCAAGCTGATCCCAGCAGGCACGGGCATGGAGCGTTACCGCGACTTCGAAGTGTCGGCCCCGGACTACCAGCCGATGGCGTACTACAGCAGCGACACCGAGGATCCGGCCGCGTGGTTGGGCAACCTCCACGGCACGTACGCCGGAGACACCGACGCCGTCGAGGCCTGATGACGTGATGGCCTGACGTTCGGCCAACAAATCCGAATCCAGCGAGAGGGGAGGCCGCGGCCTCCCCTCTTGCCGTTTTCGGCGGCGGTAGTGTCGGCGTCTTGCAGCGCCACACGTCGTCGCCGCCGACCGGGCGGGTGCTCGCAGTCCTCGATCTGTTGGCCGCGCACCCCGAGCGCGAGTACACGCTGACGGAGATCGTCGCCGCGCTCGGGTTGAGCAAGGCGACATGTCACGCCGTCGTGATCACGATGGTCGAACATGGCTACCTCGCTCGATCGCCGTTGACGAAGACGTATGCGCTGGGCGCCGCGGTCATCGTCGCCGGCCGCGCCGCGGAGGTCGCCAACGGTGCGCTGCGCCTGGCGCGTGGCGTGGTCGCGCAGCTCTCAGCAGAACTCGACGTCGACGCGGTCGCCTCGGTGATTGACCGCGACATGATCACGGTCGTCGAGTGGGCTCCTGGCTCGACTGTTCCTGGCCGCGATTCGTGGAGCCATGTCGGCCAGCGCATCCCGCTGGTGCCCCCGTTCGGCGCGGTGCAGATGGCGTGGAGCTCACCGGAACGAATCGCTGATTGGCAGGCGCGCGGCGTCGCGACATCTCCCTCGGAACGGGTGGCCGCAACCCTCGCCGCGATCCGGTCGCGAGGCTTCGATGTGCAGACCGAGAACGTCGGGCTCGATCGGTTCCGGGCCACGCTCGATTCGATCGACCTCGACCGACTGTCCGCATCGAGCCGCGCTGCGGTCGGCCAGCTGATGGCTGAACTCGGCGAGATCGAACTCCTTCCGGCCGCGCTCGATCGTCGCCGTTCGTACAACGTGAATGCGCTGTCCGCACCAGTGTTCGATGCCGGCGGCGTGCCCGCCTTGACGCTCAGCGTGCATCCGGCGGCAGCGATGCGCGGGGGAGCGGTCATGGCGATGGGCGTCCGGCTGCGAGCGATCGCCGACGACCTCACGGCCGCCTCGGGCGGTATGCAACCCGGCTGAACCGCTGCGCTTGTCGTCGCGTCAGAGTTGGAGTGGGCGGCGGCCGAGGTGAGCGCCGGCATCGGTGAGAATCAGCTGACCGGTGATGCAGCGGGCCAGATCCGACGCCAGGAAGATGCACAGGCGAGCCAGCTCGTCGGGCTCGCAGACGCGGCGGAGAGGTGTCGACAACGAGATCGCCTCGAACTGCGCCACTCCGATCGCAGCTTCGACGTCAGCGGTCAATGTCGTACCGGGCGCAACCGCGTTGACGCGAATGCCGTGCGGTCCGAGTTCGGCCGCGAGCGTTGTCGTGAGGTGCACGATCGCGGCCTTGGCCGCGCCGTACGCGGCGAGACCGAGAGCGGGACGGGTGGCCTCGCCCGACGCAACGTTGATGATGACTCCGCCGTCGCCCTGACGCACGAACGCCGTCGCCTCGGCCAGGCAGCATCGGTATGTCGCGCGCAGGTTCTGGTCGACGACGGTGAATGCATCGTCGAGCGAGCTGTCGAGGAACGGTTGGGCACGCCGACCCGCCATCATCCCGACGTTGTTGACGGCCACATCGAGCCGACCGAATCGCTCGTGGACGGCGTCGATCATCTCCGCGACATCGGCGTCACTGCGGACGTCAGCCGGCATGGCAACGGCAATTCCGCCATCGTTCACGATCATCTCGACGGTTGCTGCAGCGCGCTCGCGGTCGATGTCGTTCACCGCGACCGATGCACCGGCGCGGGCGAACCAGCGTGAGATCTCGCGGCCGATGCCGGCGCCACCGCCGGTGACGAGCACGACAGAACCGGTGTGCGAGATCTCGATGGTCATGATGCGTGCCCTCGGTGCTACGTTCTGTGTCGATCGAACTGTCGAATCATCTGTTCGAATATTAGACCTGAGAATCGATGGGTGACGAGGGGAGTCACGAGATGGCCGACATGACATATGCGCCGCCGCTGCTCGACATCGACGACGAGTCACCCGAAACGCTGCACGCACTGTTCGAGGCGCGCGGTTGGGGCGATGGTCTGCCTCTCGTCGCGCCGACCAAGGCGCGTGTCGATGCGATGCTCGCCCATGCCACCGGCCCGGTCGACGATGTGATCGCGATCCTGCAGCCACGGGCCGGCGTCGTGACTCGCCGAGTCGTCGCGATCAACGCAGTGCTGGCGGGTTGTCCGCCGGACACCTTTCCTGTCGTGCTCAGCGCCATTCGCGCGTTGGCCAGACCTGAGATCAACATTCGAGGCGTCAACGCCACGACGCACCTCGTTGCGCCGATGATCATCGTTCACGGCGAAGTCGTGCGCAGTTGCGGGTTCAACGCCGGCATCGGCGCGTTCGGCCCCGGCAATCGCGCGAACGCAACTGTCGGCCGCGCCGTTCGGTTGGTGCTGCTGCACGTCGCCGGAGCCATCCCCGGGTTCGGTGACGCGGCGACGTTCGGGCAGCCAGCGAAGTACACGTTCTGCGCGGCCGAGAACGTCGACGAAAGTCCGTGGGGCAGCTACGCGGCGTTTCGTGGGGTTGACGCGCCGAGTGCCGTGACCGTCCATTGCGGTGAGGGTCCGCACAACGTGCACGATGCCGAGGCGTCGGGCGACCCGGCCCTGATCCTCGACAAGATCGCGTCGTCGATGACGACGCTCGGGATGAACAACGCTCCGATCAGCCAGGCCGAGACATTTGTGGTGCTCGGGCCGGAACACGCACGAAGCCTCGATGCGGCAGGCCTCACACGCGAGGACGTCTCGTCGTATCTCTACGAGCGGGCTCGGATCCCGGCCAAGGTGTTCCGTCGTCACTTCCAGGAACTCGCGTGGGCGACATGGATGAAGATCGTCGATGACGACGCACTGCTGCCCATGACGGGCCACCCCGACAACATTCGTGTCCTCGTCTCCGGTGGCCCCGGCAAGCACTCCCTGGTCGTACCGTCGTGGGGGATGACTCGATCCGCGACCGTGCCCGTCGAGGGCTGAGAGGAACGCCATGACGATCTCGATCTACGCGCCGGACAGCGAGGCTCGCCCCGATGTCGGTCGGCTGAGCACGCCTCGCCTGTCGCTTGCCGGTCTCCGCATCGCCGTGCTCGACAACGGCAAGGCCAACGCCGACACGGTCATGACGCGGGCCGCAGAAACGCTGGCGGCACGCACCGGCGCCGTGGTGGCACTGGTGGTGAAGAAGGGGCCGGGCGGTCGCTCGGCGAATGCTGCAATTCCCTGCGACGCCGACGTCTTCGAACAGGTCGTGGCTTCGGCCGACATCGTGATCACGGGTGCCGCCGATTGCGGCAGCTGCACGGCCTACAGCGTCTACGACGCGATCTCGTTCGAGAAGGTCGGCGTCCCCGCAGTCGTGGTCACGACGACGAAGTTCGAGCCGATCGCGAACCGGATGTCATCCGACTTCGGCATGCCGAACGTGCGCACCCTGGTGCTGCCCCATCCACTCGGCGGCACCGATCGGGACACCCTGTGGCGGTGGGCCGACGCCGCGGTCGAACAGCTGGAGGCGCTCTTCACCGGATCGCCGCCCACCCCCGATTCGGTCCCGATCACGCGCGCACTCGATCAGGTGCGGGCCATCGTCCAGGCCGACGGCAGCGACCTGGAACTGGTCGGCGCCACCGACGAAACGGTGTGGCTGCGGCTGGTGATCGAAGACGCGTCGTGTGCCGATTGCGTCATGCCGAAGGACATCCTCGAAGCCACGGCTCTCCGGATGATGCAGGTCGAGGTGCCGGCGATCACCCGGGTCGACATCGACGATCCGCGTGCGCGATGACAGCCGACGCGTCGATCGTCATCGGCATCCTCTATCCCTCCGAGTGGTACGGCGGCAGCGGCCGATTCGACGCCGAGATCGATGCCATCCGGGCGATCGATGATCGAGTCGAGGTGGTCGTCGAACGCTATGTCGAAGCAGCGGCGCGCCGAACCGGACCGCGTCAGCGCGCCGCTGCGGCCGACCTTCCGGCGGCACCTCAACTGACGGACGCCCAGCGCGAAGCCTTCTCCCGGATCGAGATCGCCGTTGCGATCGACCTTCCCGACGCGCTTGCTTCACTGGCGCCTCGGCTGCGGTGGGTGCAGGCCGTCGGGGCGGGGGTCGATCACCTCGAACCAGCAGTCGCCGCGGCTGGCGCCCGGCTGACGACCAACGGCGGCAGCAACGCGTTGGGCATCGCCGAGTTCGTCATGGCTCGCGTCCTCGAGCATTGGAAGGGCTTGCCCGACATCGCCTCGCTGCAAACCGAGCACCGGTGGGAGCCGCGATTCGGCCGCCAGCTGTCGGGATGCACGATCGGCTTGCTCGGGTTCGGCGCCATCAACCAAGCGGTCGCAGCGCGTGCTGCGGCGTTCGGCATGAGGGTGCTCGTCGTCCGTCGCTCGCCGGGCGACGCGGTGCCAGGTGTGGATTCGATCGTGGGTCAAGACCAGCTGCTCGAAGTCCTCGCGGCAAGCGATGTGGTTGCCGCCGCGATGCCCGAGACAACGCTGACGACCGGGATGATGGGTGCTGCCGAGTTCGCCGCGATGCGCCCGGGTTCGTTCTTCTGCAACGTGGGTCGTGGATCCTTGGTCGACGAGGCGGCTCTGGCCCAGGCGTTGACATCCGGACATCTCGGCGGAGCGGCCATCGACGTCGCCAGCGCCGAGCCGTTACCCGCGACCAACCCGCTGTGGGCTGCGCCTCGGTTGCGAATCTCGGCCCACTGTTCGAGTGTTCCCGGCGAGATGTTCCCGACGTTGCATCGAGTGTTCCGTGACAACCTCCGGCGCTACCTCGACGGCGAACCGTTGGCGGGAGAGGTCGACCTCCGCGCGTGATCGCGCTCATCGACACCCACGTGCACGTCGCCTGCACGGACACGAGCCGGTTCCCGCGACGTCCGACAGGCGTCGGCAGCGAGTGGTGGGCTGATTCGAGTGGTTCAGCCGCCGCCGTGATGTCCGACGCAGCGAGCTGCGGTGTCGAACGCATCGTCGTCGTGCAAGCCGTCGGCGCCTACGGCTACGACTCATCGTGCGCGGCGAGTGCTGTCGTGGCATCCGGGGGGCTGGCCCACTTCGTACCGGCGTTCGACATGACAGCGGAGACTCCGGGTGCTGCATTCGACACGCTCGAAGCGCTGGCACCTGTCGCGGGCCTGCGGCTGTTCGGTGTCGCCGACGGGGCACCGTGGCTGATCGACGGACGCGCCGACGCCGTGTGGCGACTCGCTGCCGAGCGTGGGGTCCCACTGGTCGCGACGATCTTCACCGATCGTCTCGACGACTTGCGCGCTGTCGTCGCGCGCACGCCGGGTGTACCGGTCGTCGTCGACCACTGTGGGTTCCCGGACATGGCTGGCGACGATGGCGAGCGTGCGCTATTCGCACTCACTGATCTCGCGCCCGTCCACCTCAAGGTGACGACACATGTCCTCGCGGCGTGGGAGGCACAGGGCTGCGCCGCATCGATGGTCGATCGGCTCGTCGCCGAGTTCGGGGCGGACCGGCTGTGCTGGGGTTCGGACCATCCTCAACACCAGGGCCTCACGTACGCGCAGAAGCTGATGCTGGCCCGCCGTGCGACCGCCAACCTCGACGACGCCCAGCGGGCGATGTTCTTCGCCGGGACCGCAGCGTCGCTCGGATGGGGATGATTGCGAGCGTTCTCGACCGGAACGGTCGCATGCAGGTTCGCGATTCACGCGACGCGCGGGTTGCTGCCTGTCGGGCACACCTCTAACATTGCATGGTCCTGCGTAGCGATTGCCGTTGCGTTCCAGGCAGTCGTTTTACAGACGTGAAAGGTTCACGCGTGCCCACAATTCAGCAGCTGGTTCGCCAAGGGCGCAGCAGCAAGTTCACCAAGACAAAGACGCCGGCCCTCAAGGGCTCGCCGCAGCGCCGTGGCGTGTGCACTCGCGTGTACACCAACACCCCGAAGAAGCCGAACTCCGCATTGCGCAAGGTGGCGCGTGTTCGTCTCACCAGCGGTGTCGAGATCACGGCCTACATTCCTGGTGAAGGGCACAACCTCCAGGAGCACTCGATCGTGCTCGTCCGTGGTGGCCGCGTTCGCGACCTTCCCGGTGTGCGTTACAAGGTCATCCGCGGCGCGCTCGACGCAGCCGGTGTGAAGAACCGCAAGCAGAGCCGCAGCCGTTACGGCGCAAAGACACCGAAGTAAGAGGAACGAACCGCCATGCCCCGTAAAGGACCCGCCGAGCGTCGCGACATCATGCCCGACCCGATTTATCGGTCGCTGCTCGTTTCCCAGATCACCAACAAGGTCATGCTCCACGGCAAGCGCAGCATCGCCGAGAAGATCGTCTACGACGCACTGAAGATGGTCGAAGAGAAGACCGGCACAGAGCCGGTCGCCACGCTGAAGCGGGCGATCGAGAACATCAAGCCTCCTCTCGAAGTTCGCAGCCGCCGCGTCGGTGGAGCCACGTACCAGGTCCCGGTCGAGGTTCGCCCCCGCCGTGCCAACACGCTCTCCATCCGCTGGCTCGTCGACTTCAGCCGCAAGCGCCGTGAGAAGACGATGGCCGAGTGCCTCGCCGGTGAGCTCATGGATGCAGCCAACGGCCTCGGTGCCGCGGTCAAGCGTCGCGACGACATGCAGAAGATGGCCGAGAGCAACAAGGCTTTCGCTCACTACCGCTGGTAATTCTGGCGCTGGTAATTCTGGCGCTGGTAATTCTGGCGCTGGTAGTTCCCGCGACTCTTTGTGACCGAACCCGCCCGGATGGGCGGGTTTGTTCGTTTTCGGGTATCGCATCCGTGATGGGAACACTGATCTGATGGCTGCTGCTCAATTGTTGTTCCTCGCGGCAGCGAGCATCACGGCCATGGTGCCGTGGAAGCGGCTCCCGGGCTGGCTCGGTCCGGCCCTGCTGGCGATCGTCGGTCTCGTCGTCCGCATCGTTCCCTTCGCCGCGGCGCGCACAGCCGGGCACGACCTCGCCAACGCACTCGCCTTCTTGCTGATCGCTGTTCCATTGGCGGTGCTGCTCGACGAGACCGGCTTTTTCGCCGCGCTCGCCGAACTGGTCGGCGGTGGTCGCCATCTTCGGCTCGGGCTGTGGGTGTTGGCCGCGTTCGTCACGATCGTCTTCAACCTCGACGCGGCGGTGGTGCTGCTCACACCGCTGTACGTCCGAATCGCCCAGCGCCGCGGCGACGACCCGATCGTGCTCGGGTTCATTCCGGCGCTGCTGGCATCGCTGGCTTCGTCGGTGCTGCCGGTGTCGAACCTCACCAACCTGATCGCCGTCCAACGCCTGCATCTCGGCACAGCGGCGTTCATCGGCCATTTGGGGCTTCCATCCATCGCCGCGATCGCGGTTGGAGCTTGGGTGTTTCTGCGCGTCGCGTCGCGCGTCGATGTCGTTCCGGCGTCGGTGGCGTCGGTGCAGTCCGATGATGACGAGCCCGTCGATCGGTCGGCCCTCTGGGTCGGATTCCCGGTCGTGGTGTTCCTGCTGTTGGGCTTCACCGTCGGCGCGCGCTTGGGCATCCCGGCATGGGTCGTCGCGGCGATTGCCCTCGCCGTGTTGATGGTCCGCCAACGGTCGTTGCCATGGCGCCACGTTCCCTACGGCGCGGCATTGTTGGCCGCAGGTCTCGGCGTGCTGGCGACGGCGGCGGCCAAGCACCTGCCGATCGATCGACTGTTGGCGATCCCCGGCATCCCCGGTGAGATCGCGTCGACGAGCGTGTTGGCGATCGGCTCGAATGCCGTCAACAACCTGCCTGCGCTGCTTGTCACGTTGCCTGCCCTCGACGACCATCCGCAGCGGGTGTGGGCCGTTCTCTTGGGCGTCAACCTTGGTCCCACCTTGTGGGTCAGCGGTGCGTTGTCGACGTTGCTGTGGCAGGCCACGATGCAACGCATGGGCCATGTCGTGACGGCCCGGACCTACGCTCGCACCGCAGCCCGCGTCGGCGCCGCGACGATCATCGCTGCCCTCGTCGTCCACGTCACCCTGACGCTCCTCACCCGCTGATGCCCCACCCCAACCCGCGGTTCACGTCACGACATAGACCAGGCTCTGGTCTATGTGGTGACTCAAATCGGGAAGTGCATGCCGACGGTTGGAAGGAAACGGCCGATCCGGTTGACTGCCGGGATGACCAGCAACGGTCGCCGCGAGGCGAACGCGACAGGTCAGCGCGGGGAGACCCGTCGGCTCAACGCCGGTGACGTCGACAACGACGTCATGCTTCGTAGCCGAGTCCAGAGCGGCAACCTCAAGTCCCGAGACCTGATGGCGTTGGAGGCATTGATGGCCGATGTCGGCGATCCGGTGTGGACGTTCGGTCCTACGTCGGCAGCGTTGCAGGGCGCCGACGGGTTTGTGCTCTGCAAGCCGTTCCACCTCCTGACACTTCGCGGCCGCAACATCACCCGTGTCGGCCACGTGATCCACACGACGCACACCTTGGACGAGATCGATCGCGAAACCGTGCGCAGCATCGCGACAACGGCGCCGGCACGAACCATCATCGATCTCGTCCGATGCGAGCCGGCCAAGCGGGTGACGGCAGCGCTCGACTCAGCCTTGCGCGACGGCGGGATCACCGAGCATCATCTGCACTCCCGGATTGCTGCACTGCGATCGAGCGGCAGGCACGGCATCCCCGAACTGCTCCGTATCATCGAGGGATCCGAGCTGTCGCGCGGCGGGCACAGCTGGCTCGAGCGACGGTTCCTGGAGATCATCGGTGAGGCCGGGTTGCCGCGGCCGACCCCACAGGAGGTGCTGACGCGGGCCAAGAACAGGCTCGTGCGAGTCGATTGCCGATTCCCTGGCACGCATCTGGTTGTCGAGCTGCTCGGTTACCAATACCACCGAACTCCGTCCCAGCTCCAACGTGACGCGGAGCGGATGAATCACCTCGGCATCGACGGATTCATGGTGTTGCAGTTCACTTACCTGCACGTGACCGAAGAGCCCGACTGGGTCGTCGAGCAGGTTCGTCAGGCGCTGTCAGCCACGGCAATGGCTGGCACCCGGCCGACGTCGAGTCTCCTCGAAAAAAGTCGTTGAGCTGGGACTTTGCGTCACGACATAGACCGGGCTCTGGTCTATGTCGTGACACAAACACGGTGAGGCCGCAGTGGGCGGTTCGTGAGACTGGCGCAGCGACTTCTCAGGTGGGTGTCATCCATTCGAGGAGGCGGCGGCGCCAGTCGACGGAGCACTTGTCGGCCTGCACGTTGACGAGCGTCGTCTGATCCAGGGGCAGGACGCCATCGAGTTGTTCGAGCATCTTCTTGTCCTCGGCACCGATCGCGAGGTCGAAGCGGATGATTTCTTCGGCGGACACGGCGAAGTCGTCGTTGCGCCACACGACGAACGTGAAGTACGACGTCACGTCGTCGATGGGTGTCGACAGCAGCAGCAGGATGTGATCGAGACCGGTGTTGTAGTGGATCGTGCTGCGAACGTTGAACGGCAGGTTGAAACCGGTGGTCATCGCCCGCTCGACGACGCCGTCGGTCTGGCCGCTGGCGAGGGTGCCGATGTCACTGTTGTTGGCGCGCACTTCGTACCGGTAGCCGAACCACTCGTCGTCGAGCGGCACGAGATCGATCTTGGGGACGTGCGTGTCCTGGGCCCGGCCGAAGGTACCGGTGTGCACGTACGGGAAGTGGGTGATGTCGAGGAAGTTGTCGACCATGCGCGTCGTCGACGTGGTCCAGATCTCGACCGGGGTGTTGATCCGTCGGAACGATGCGTCGTCTTCTTCGGCGATGGTCGGGATCGGCGCCAGCGGCTGGCCGAGACACAACCACACCAACCCGTACTTCTCGTCGGTGTCGTGCGTGGCGAGATGGGCTCGCGGGGGAGCGGGCACGCCGTCGGTGGCCGACGGCACGCGTACACACCGGCCGGCGTCGCCGAACGTCCAACCGTGGTACGGACAGACGAGACAGCCGTCCTCGATGGTGCCGTGCGACAGCGGTGCTTCTCGATGCGGACAGCGATCGGGCGCAGCGACGATGGCGCCGTCGGTCGAGCGGTAGATCACGATCTTGCGGCCGAGCAGGGTGACCTGCAGCGGCGCGGCGCCGACCTCGACGCTGCGCGCCACCGCGTACCACGACGAGACCAGTGCGTCGTTCCCACACAGGATCTCGCTCATCTGTGGCATCCTACCGAGGTGCCCAAACCTGCCGTCTCCCGCCGCCGCGACGGTCTCCGCTGATGGCGGTCACGTTGATCCGCGGCGGCACGGTGATCACGATGAACGCGGGTCGCGATGTGCTGACCGACGGGGCCGTGGCCCTTGTCGACGATGTCATCGCTGCCGTCGGTTCGTTCGCCGAGCTCGACGCGTTGTACCCCACCGCCGACGTGATCGGGTCGGCCGACTCGTTGGTCACGCCCGGCTACATCAACGCCCATCAGCACCTCACCGGTGATCGTCTGGTCCATTCGTGCATCCCCGATGCGATCGACTCGCAGGAGGCGATCTTCGGGTGGGCGGTTCCCGTGCACAGTGCACACACGCCCGACGACGACGAGCTGTCGGCGACCTTGGCCGCCGTCGAGGCACTGTGCAACGGCATCACGTGCACGGTCGAGGCCGGTACCGTCGCTCATCCGCAGCGGGTCGCGGCGGCGCTGCGCCGAGTCGGGTTGCGGGCGACGTTGGGACAATGGGGCTGGGACATCGATGGCGCTCCGTTCGCCGCGCCGGCGGCCGAGGTGTTGGATCGCCAGCGCACGTTGATCGGTGAGCTGCCGGCGGGTGGGCTCGTCGAGGGTTGGGTGACGCTCGTCGGACACGATCTGATGAGCGACGAGTTGGCCGTCGGCGCCAGCGACCTGGCGCGCGAGCTCGGCACCGGGATCACGTTCCACATGTCGCCGCACTCCGGAGACGCGGCCAGCTACCTGGTGCGCACGGGCCTTCGCCCGCTCGTACATCTCGAGCGGCTCGGTGTGCTCGGCGATCACGTGTTGATTGCCCATGCGGTCCATCTCGACGACGACGAGGTCGATGCCGTGTTGCGCAGCCGAACGGCCGTTGCTGCGTGCCCGTGGGCGTACCTGCGGCTGGCCCAGGGCGTGACCCGCAGCGGTCGCCACGGCGATCTGTTCAGTCGCGGCGGACGACTGGCGCTCGGCTGTGACGCCGAGAACGCCGGAGATGCGGTCGATGTTCTGCGCGCTGCAGCCCTGTTCGTCGGTTTGGAACGCGATCGGGCACTCGATGCCTTCAGCATCACGGCTCACGACGGGTTGGCGTTGGCCACGATCAGCGGCGCCGAGGCCATCGGCAAGGGTGATCAGATCGGATCCCTGGAGGTCGGCAAGCAGGCCGACATCGTGGTGCACGACACGAGCGGTCCACAGTGGCTGCCGCTCAGCACCGATCCGGTGATGCAATTGATCTGGGCATCCGACGGTCGATCGGTGAGCGATGTCGTCGTCGCCGGCCGCCACGTCGTCCGCGACGGACGGTGCGTCTCGGTCGATGTCGATGGTCTGCGCGCCGAAGCCAAGGCTCGCCGCGACCACCTGCTGGCGGCGCGGCGCGAGAGCGCGGGCGCGACCTCGACCTGATTTCTCCACGGTTGCAGCTCTCGTGTCCATACGACTCCTTGGTCTGACCATCAGTCCATCAGTGTTATCATCGCAGACATGTCGAAGCCCAACACGCTGATCTTCGTCGACTTCCCGTCTGACGATCCGAAGGCCTCCGCTGCGTTCTATGCGGAGGTGTTCGGATGGGTCGTCGAGCCCCGACCGGCCGATGTTTTCTACCGCATCGTGCCGGGTGGGCACTTCCCGCTCGACGACGGCTCACCGTCGCCGATCGGCAACTTGCACATGGGCATCTTCGACGCCGCCAACGCTCGGCCCCACCCCGACTCGGCCGGTGTCGACCCGCGCCAACTCAGCACCGGTGGTCGCACGGCGCGCACCTGGGTGCTGGTCGGCGACGACGACTCGCAGGACTCGATCCTCGAGCGCGCGGTGCGACTCGGCGCGACCGAACTGTGGCGGAACCACTATTGGGCCGAGTTCAACGGCAACAATGCGGCGTTCATGGACCCGTGGGGCAACACCTTTGTACTCTGGACCAAGCCGGGAGAGAACCCCACCGAGCAGGAAGGCTTCACCCATGAGTGACACGACCGTTTCCAATGCGCTGGCAGCCCACAACGAAGCCGCCCCTGCGTACGAAGCCGGGCCCACGGCCATGCGCTGGACGCACATCGCTCTGCCGTGCACGGACATCGATGCGACCATCGATTGGTACACACGCTTCACCAAGCTCGAACTGCTCGACCGACGCGAGGACGCTGACGGTCAGGGTGCGTGGCTCGGTCATCCCGACCAGGGCGACAAGCCGTTCATCCTCGTGCTCGTCAGCTTCAACAGCGCGCACGGCAAGGGCCCGCAGCCGATCATGGCGCCGTTCGCTCACATCGGGATGGAAGTCACCAGCCGGGCCGAGGTCGAAGACATCGCCAAGCGGGGCGAGGCAGAGGGATGCCTCGCGTGGCCACCCACCGACATGCCGGCGCCGATCGGATACATCTGTGCGTTGAAGGACCCCGACGGCAACATGATCGAGTTCTCCCACAACCAGGGTGTGTACGCCAAGGCGCAAGAGGTCTGGGGCTGATCGGTGACACCTGCCGAGGTGTGCACCGCATACCTGAACGCCTTCGCAACAGGTGACCCTGAAGCGGTCATCGCGCTCGTCGCCGACGATTTCGTCAACGAACACACCGCTGCGCTCGGTTCCGGCTGCGTCGGCAAGACCGAGTACGCCTCGCGCGTGCCCGGCTTCCTGGCCTCGATGCCCGGCCTGCGGTACGAGATCGAGGATGTGATCGCAGAGGGCAACAAGGTGTCCGTGGCCTACACGCTGCACACGCACCTCAACGATCGCGACATCGCGGTGCGCGGCGTGATGCGCTTCAACGTCGTCGGCGACAAGGTTGCGCACCGGGTCGACTACTGGGACAGCCTCGTGTTCCAGCGCCAGGCTGGGATGGCATGACAATGCGGACGCGCCGGCTGGGGCACAGCGGCCTCGAGGTCAGCACCCTCGCCCTCGGCACGATGATGTTCGGCAGTTGGGGCAACGAAGATCTCGCCGAATGCCACCGCATGGTGCACCGCGCACTCGATGCCGGCATCACCCTGTTCGACACGGCCGACATCTACGACGACGGTGTGTCGGAGACGATCCTCGGTCAGGCACTGCACGGCCATCGCGATGGCGTGGTCCTGGCGACCAAGGTCGGCAACGAGATGAACGGCGATCCACAGCGCCGCGGGCTGTCGCGTCGGTGGATCATCCAGGCCTGCGAGGACAGCCTGCTGCGGCTCGGCGTCGATCACATCGACCTCTACCAGATGCACCGTCCAGACCCTGCGACACCGATCGACGAGACGTTGGCCGCCTTCGACGAACTGATCACGGCGGGCAAGGTCGGCGAGATCGGAACGTCCACGTTCTCGGTGACCCAGATCGACGACACGGTCACTGCGGCGATCACGGCAGGGATGGCCGCACCGACCAGCGAGCAGCCGCCGTATTCCATCCTCGCCCGCGGCATCGAGACCGACATCCTGCCTGCATGCCGCGCACATCAACTCGGTGTGATCGTGTGGGCCCCGCTCAACGGTGGCTGGCTGACGGGGAAGTACCAGAACGATGCCGCGCCCGACTCCCGGGCGATGCGCAAGGCCGAGCACTTCGACCACGGTCATGACGAGATTCGTCGGACGAAGCTGGCGCTCGTCGATTCGCTCGGGGCGGTCGCCTCTGACGCTGGGTTGAGCCTGACCCAGTTGGCGCTCGGTTTCGTCCTCGACGATCCGGCGATCACCGCCGCGATCATCGGTCCACGCACGGTCGCACAGCTCGACGATCTGCTCGCTGCCGGACAAGTCGATCTGCCGGCAGGCGTACGGGATGCCATCGACGCCATCGTGGCGCCGGGCTGCAACGTGAACCCCGCCGACGCTTTGTGAACGGACTGCGAACGTGGTGAACACACGCAACGAATGGTGCCGCCGTTCTTCTACGATCAGCGATCGTGAAGGTTGCGTACTTCCAAGATCTCCCATCGACGAGCACGGCCATCACCGTGTGGGAGAACGGTGCCGCGCTGCAATCGTTCGTACGCGCTGACGGGGACGCGCAGGCTGCGGAATCAGTCGCGTGGTGGGTGGCCGACCGCCATCAGCCGACTGCAGCGGAGGCCCTTGGCCGGCTGACGTTCCTCCGCATCCATGGCTCGTCCGCCTATGCCTTCCCGGCGATGCAGCCGCGGGCACAGCTGTCGATCGACCGCGTGTGGCTCGACGACGTCGACGTCCAGTTCCTCATCGCCCAACTCAACGCCGATCTGTATCAGCGCTATCCCGAACCCGGCGCGTTGATCTTCAGCCTCGATCCAGCCGACGTCGTCGACGGCGTCGGCGCGCTGTTGATGGCCGTGCGGGACGGACGTCCGATCGGCTGCGGCGCGTTTCGGCTCACCGATGATCAGCCTGGCACCGCAGAGATCAAGCGCATGTACGTCGCACCGTCAGCTCGCGGGGCCAAGACGGGGGCGGCACTGTTGGCAGAGCTCGAAGCGCGTGCCGTCGGCCTCGGCGTGCGGCGCTTCATCCTCGAGACGGGTCCCCGCCAGCCGGAGGCGTTGGCCCTCTACGGTCGGGCCGGTTACGTCGAGTGTGAACCGTGGGGCGAGTTCATCGGCAAGGACTTCAGCATCTGCATGGAGCGAGTCGTCGAGTGACGGCGCGCCGTCGTTGCGCTGCTCAGTCGCCGCGGCAGTCGGGGCACAGGCCGCCGACGAGAGCGGACGCCCGCCACTGCAACTGACACGGCCCGGCGCACAACACCATCTCCGGCGGCTTCGGTCTGGGTACCACGGGAGGTCGACTGCTGGGCGCACGCTTCGTCGCTCTCGGCGTTGGCGCCGGGCGGCGTGGTCGATCCGGCCGATCGCGAGGAACGTCGATCGCGGCGATCTGTTCGAACCACCAATTGGGGTCGCGCAGCTCGACCAGCGTCGAGGGCGTGTCGATGTACTTGAGCTTGTTCTGCAACCACGGCGCACTACGGTCCAACCAGCCGAGCCATTCCACCGTGCGCGTGTGGTGGTAGTTCGCCACGGTCGGGTTCTCGCCGAAGTCGTACGGACCCGTCACGACCGCCAGCCACACCTCACGGTCGGGAGTGTTGGGCAGGACAACCAAGTCGCCGGGATGCATCTCGACCGTGAACCGGAGCAGGTTCGAGCGCAGTTGCGCTGATTCCCCGGGATGAGCCTTGCCGATCGCCTGCTCGATCTGCGACGCGGTCCACTCGCGAGCATCACCGACCGTCTCCAGTCGGACACCGATCTGCCCGGCGCGACGCAGTGCGTCGATCTCGGCCGTGTTCTCTCCGGCTTTCACGACCCATGCACGCCTCACCGCCTCAACCTATCCCTAGGCGCTGAAGTCGATGACGATCTTGCCGAAGAACTCGCCACTCTCCATCCGCCGCTGTGCCTCGGGAAGCTGGTCGAATGACCAGACGCTGTCGATGACAGGTTTGCGACCCGTGTGGGCCATTGCTTCGAGCATCAGCGGGAAGTCGGCCGGTTGGTACCCGCCGGCGCCGATCAGGCTACGACCCCAGTGGTACACGCTCGTCAACGACAGCGGCACCTCGGTGCCCGTCGTCGTGCCGCAGAACACCATCCTGCCGCCGAGTGCGAGCGAATCGATCGACGGCTGGAACAGCGCCGGGCCGACGTGGTCGATCACCAGCTTGACGCCATGGCCTTTGGTCAACCCCTGGACAGCCTCGGGAATGTTCTCATTGCGATAGTCGATGGCGTAGTCGTAACCGACAGCCTTCGCCTTCTGGACCTTGGCCGGGCCGCCGGCGGTCGTGATCACCGTTGCGCCGCGGGCTTGCAAGAGATGCAGGAGCGCGCACGACACCCCGGACGAAGCTCCGTTGACCAACACGGTCTCGCCGGACACGAAGTTGCCGGCCTCGATCGCGTGGAACGCTGTCATCGCCGCGACGGGCAGCGTCGCGGCCTCGACGTACGTCATGCCCGACGGCATCGGGAACACGCGGTCGGCGGGGGTCGCGACGAACGCGGCGAACCCACCGGGTCGAGTGGATCCGACGGTGCGCAGGTTCTCGCAGTACGGGGCCAGCCCGTGCAGGCATCGTTCGCAGACACCACATGTGCTGACGGGATCGATCAGGACGTCGTCACCGATCGCCGGCCCGACGCCTGCTTCGAGATCGTCGGCGCGGGCGGTGACCACACCGGCGACGTCCATGCCGGCCGTGTGGGGGAGCGTGAAGCCACGCACCAACGGGGCTTCGCGTTGGAGGAGGTCGAGGCGGTTGAGCGCGCACGCTCGCACCGCCACGACGACCTCGCCATCAGCGGGCACAGGTTCGGCGACCTCCTCGAACGAGAAGGCCGCCTCACCACCGAATGTTCGCTGGACCTGTGCCCGCATGGTCATCGATTCAGCTCGACGGCCAGATGACCTTGCCATCGCTGCCGTACAGCGACTTGGCGAGACTGGCGTCGTAGCTCTTGCTGTCGGTCGGTGCGCCCTTTGGCCAGACGCCGGCGTCGACATAGGTCTTGTACTCGTTGTCGAAGACCGTCGGATCGATCAGGCCGATCGGCTCGCCGGCGGGCGTGCTCGCCTTGACGACCGCGATCTCCTGGGTGAGGCGGTAGGTCTCGCCCTCGGCACTCAAGTAGTTCGGGTTGCCCGCCGTGGTCACCAAGGCAAACGCGGTGGCGACTGCGGCCGCAGGGTCAGCGATGGTCGTCTCCATCCCGTGCAATGCTGCGCGGGCGAAGTCGGCTGCCGCCGTGGGGTACTTGGCGGCGAAGTCGGCTGACGTGTAGATGATGCCGAATGAGCCGGGGATGTCCATCGTGGCCGGGTCGAAGAGGTTGTACTTCACACCGGCACGGTCCAACTGGCCGGGCTCGTTGCTCTTGTACACCGGCAACGCGTCGATCGCCTGCTTCAGCTGAGCCTGCGGATCGAAGCCATCGAGCAGCACTTCCTTGTAGTCGGTGCCGCGCTTGAGGCCGGCCTTGGCGAGCAGTGCCACGATCGACGGTGGGATGTCGCCCTTGACGCCGATGGTCTTGCCCTTCAGGTCGGCGAGCTTCGTTGCTCCGCCGTCCTTGGTGATGAGGGCCTCGATCGGTGCCTTGCCGTAGTCGACGAGCGACACGAACTTGGCGCCGTCGGTCGAGAAGTTGAGGATCTCGGTGTAGCTACCGGCCGACGAGAACTGGGCCTTGCCGGCCGCAACCAACGGATAGTTGGCAGTCGAGAAGCCGGACTGCAGCGTCACGTCGAGGCACATCTTGTCGAAGTAGCCCTTGTCCTTGGCAACGACGACATCGATGATCGACGCCGACGCGGAGAAGTCGAAGCTGCTGATGTAGGTGATCTTGCCGGCCGCCTTGTTGGCCGCGCACTCCTCGGCGGAGATGCCGGACGTGGTGACGCCGCTGGCTGTCCCACCGGTGGTCGGCACATCGCTGCTGCCGCTCGTGACCGGGATGTCGCTGGTCGGTGCGGTGCTCACGGCGGGCACGTCACTGCTGGTGGCCGTCGTGGTCGCCGTCGCAGCGCTCGTGGTCGTGGCGCCCGCCGTTGTTGCCGGGGAAGCCTTCTTGTCGCTGCCGCATGCGGTGGAGAGGAGGGCGAGTGCGACGAGCACTGCACCTGTCTTTCCGATCTGCTTGTTCACGCTGATCATGGTGTCTCTTTCTGGGTTGGGTGGTGCTGGGGTTGGGGACTGGTGGAGGGAGGGAGGAGAAGCATTGATCACGTTCGCTGGCTGGTGTGCCAGCGCAGCGCGACGCGCTCGATGCCACCGAGCAGGAGAACGGCTGTCGATCCGATGACGGCGAGCGTGTAGACAGATCCCCAGGCCTGCAGCGCGAGGTTGCGGTTCAGTGCGATCTTCACGGACCATCCGAGGCCGGCGCTGACACCCGCGAAGTACTCGCTGAGCACGGCCCCGATCAAGGCCAGGCCCACGGCGATCCGGGCTGCCGAGAAGAGGTGGGGCAGCGCCGACGGCAATCGGAGCCGCGTGAAGATCTCTCGTCGACTCGCGTTCACCGAACGGGCCAGCTCGAGCAGATTGGGGTCGACGGATCGCAGTCCGGTCAGCCCGTTGATGAGGAAGGGCACGAAGCAGACGATCGACGTGATGATGACGATCGGCTTCAGACCGAACCCGACCCAGATCACGATGGCTGGCGCATACGCCAAGATGGGCGTCACCTGGAGGATCACGGCAATGGGTCCGACGGCGCGTTCGATGAATCGGGAATGCGCCATCAGCGTCGCGCCCGCCAGGCCGGCGATCAGCGCGATGACGAAGCCGAGGAAGGCCTCCCACAACGTCGTGCGACCGTTCTCGATGTAGAAGCTCGGATCGTTCTTCAGTCCGCGCAAGATGTCGGTTGGCCGAGACAGCTCGAACTTGGGGATGTCGAACACGATGATCGCGAGCTGCCAGATGGCGAGGAAGCCGATGATGCCGATGATCGGTGCCAACGCCCGCGCGATTGTCACCAACCGTCGAGTCAGCGGCGTGCGATTGAACCGCGCGAGCGCGTCCTCGCCAGGGTCGGCGATACCGCGGTTTCCGCCGAGCGGATCGACACGACTGGTCGAGTTCAGGAGACTGCTCATCAGGCGTGGTGCTCTCTGAGGTCGGCCCGCAGCGTGCGCACGATGTCGTGGAACTCGGGTGTGTCCTCGAGCTCGACGTGTCGCGGCCGGGGCAGGTCGATGCGCCGTTCGACTGCGATGCGGCCGGGTTTGGCAGCCATCACGACGACCCGATCCGACAGGATCGCAGCTTCGGTGACCGAGTGAGTGACGAAGACGACGGTGGCGCTGCGCCGGTCCCAGAGATCGAGCAGGAGGTAGCGCATGTCGGCCCGGGTGATCTCGTCGAGCGCGGCAAAGGGTTCGTCCATCAACAGGATCGGCGCACCGAGCGCGAATGCGCGGACGAGCGACGCTCGCTGCTGCATGCCGCCCGACAGCTCGTGCGGGTAGGCGCTTTCGAAGCCGGCCAGCCCGACCGTGGTGAGGAGATCACCGATCTCGGCGTCGGTCATCACCGGGTGGGTTTCGGCGCCGCGGTGCAGCTTGGTGAGAAATCGCACGTTCTGGGCCAGCGACTGCCACGGCACGAGCGCCGGCGCCTGCGGAACAAGTCCGAACTGCTTCGCAGTGCGAGCCGCGTTGGCGGTCTCACCACCGACCGACATCGTGCCCGCGTCGGCGCGATGCAGCCCGCCGATGATGCGCAGCAGGGTGGACTTGCCGCAACCGCTCGGGCCGAGCAGGCTGACGAACTCGCCGCGCTCGATCGTGAGGTCAACGTTGCGCAGCGCCTCGACCGTGCGCCCGCGTTGGCGGAACAACTTCGTCACGCCGGTCGCGACGATCAGGTCGTCGGGTGCCTGCGCCGGATCGATCGTCGCGTTCGTTGCTGTCTCGGTCATCGGTTGACCACCTCCTGGGGCCGCTCGGATCGCAGGAGGTCGACGACGGCCGACTTGTGGCGGTAGGCGACGTTCATCGGCGCGCCGCCACGAAGATCCTGCAGCACCGAGTCTTCCGCCTCGGCGTAGCGCGCGGCTGCATCGAGAACCGTGTGGGCGAGCTCGGCGGCGATGCGCACGCAACCCATGGCGTCGATCACGATCGTGTCACCGGACGAGATCGTGCTGTCGGCGATGCGCACGCTGGTGTCGACCGCGACCAGGTGGCCGAGGCCGGCCGGTCCGACGACGTTGCGGCTTTCGGCGTAGATCGGCAGCCCGAGCTCGATCAGCTCGGGGACGTCGCGCACGGCGCCCTCGACGAGCACCGCCGCGGCGCCCCGTTGCTGTGCTGCGGTGCTGAGGATCTCGCCCCAGACGGCGCCAGGAACGTCGGCGGCCCCGGCCAGGACCAGAGCGACATCGGTGAGGTCACCGCTGAGGATCTCGTAGACAGGTGTCATCCCCGGCCCGCTGGGGGCGTGGGTGAACTGCAAGGTGCGGGCTGTCGCGATGCGCGCCGCGGTGGCTCCGACGACCGGCTGCAGCGGGGGCGTCAGCCAGCCGCGCATGCCCCACAGGGCGAGCACGTCGGCGATGGCAGACACGGGTGGCGTCACGGTTGATGTCATCGAGCGGGCCAGTGTTGGCGGTAGCGCTTGACAAGCCACCGGTTGAACTGCACGTGGCTCTCTTCCTGCCACGAGTACCGACCACGCGCCGCGTATCGGCTGTGCATGCCGCGCTGCACTTTGGTGGTGGCGTCCTGATCCTGGCGGACGAACACCTGCACGCCGGCGTCGCTCATCTGCAACAGGTGATCGAACATCGGGTTGTCGAGCGCGCTGGGGTGCAGCAGATAGCCGATCTCGAGATCGATCGTGTCGACCGTCTTCGGCCGAACGATGAAGAAGAACGCTTGGTCGGGGGCGGTGCCGAAGCACAGCGTCGGCGGCATCAACGCGAACGTGCTGCGCCACCGCTCTTCCTCGGTGAGCTTGGGGTAGATCGGCAGCAGCGCCTTGGTGGTGGCGTTGAAACCGCCGTCGATGTGCGTGTATCCGTTGGTGCGGAACATCACGTTCGACGAGTCCTGGAACTCGACGGGGAACGCGGCCAGCTCGCTGGGGCAGAAGTCCTGGATCGTGTGATGGAGCTTGTTCGCGTGATAGCCGTCGTTGAAGTTCTCGAACATCACCTTCCAGTTCCACGGCAGGTCGTGGAGCGTGAACGTGCCCGGGCACACGGCGTCTTCCAGCTCGTAGTTGGCGACATACGGCTCGTAACTGCCCAACGTCGGTGCGAGTGGTGCGGCGTTCGGGTCGAAGTGCACGAACACGAATCCCTGCCACAGCTCGACCTTCAGCGCGGGTAGCGGGAAGTCCTTCTTGTCGAAGTCGATGGTGCGCTCCATTGCCGGCGCACCGAGCAGCCGCCCGGTGAGGTCGTAGCTCCACAGGTGGTACGGGCACGTGAACTTGGTGCAGTTGCCGTCGTTGTCGGCGACCTGCATCCCGCGGTGCTGACAGATCGACGAGAACGCGTGGATCGTGCCGTCCTTGGCGCGGCTGACGATGATCGGCTCGTCGTTGACGGTGGTGGTGAAGTAGTCCCCGGCGTCGGGGATGCGGCTGGCGCGGCCGACGCACAGCCACTCGTTGGCGAACAGGGCGCGCCGTTCGAATTCGAGGAACTCGGGCGACGTGTAGATCTCGGGCGGCATCGTGACCGCGGTCGAGACGTCGGTGACGGACGCATCGAACGATGTCAGCAGATCGGTGGTGAGAGTACTCATCGTGCGGCTCCATAGCCGCCGCCACCGGGCAGATCGAGCCGTACCTGATCACCCGGCTGCAGCGTGACCCGGGATTGTGTGGTCACGTCGTTGCCGTTGACCGTGAACGAACCCGACGCGCCGGGCTCGCCACCGAAGATGCCTTCGGGCGGAACCGCGAGTCGCGAGGTCACCGCGTTCAGCTGCCACGGGCGTTCGGTGTCGACGCTGAACTCGATCGTCTGACCCATGCCGCCCACCTGGCGACCTTCGCCACCACTGCCGTCGCGCAACTGCTTGCGCATGAAGTGGATCGGCGCCGACGCTTCGACGACCTCGACGGGCACCGCGGCGATGCCGGTGGGGAACGAGCACGCCGACAGACCGGCCTTTGCGAACCGTGCCCCGACACCGCCGGCGTACGTGAACATCGCGGTGATGAACGGACTGCCGTCGGGATGGTTGCCACTCACCTGCATCGTCCACACTGCGCCGGCCCCCTCTGCCATCGATTGCTCGGGCCGGATCTGGGCCAGTGCCTTCAACAACGCGTTGGGCAGGAACATGCCGACGACGTGGCGGGCGGTGCACGGCTGCGGCGAGACTGCGTTCACGATCGAGCCAACGGGCGCCTCGACCTTGATCGGAGCGAGGCTGCCGTGGTTGTTGGGGAGTTCCGGGTTGAGCACGGACCGCACGGTGAACGTCGTGTAGGCGTGGGTGTAGTTCTTGACGACGTTGATGCCGAACGGGCTCGCGCCCGACGACCCGGCGTAGTCGACGAGGATCTCGCCGGCGTCGGTGTCGATGGTGATCGCGCAAACGATCTGCACGCGGCTGCCGTCGGTGAGATCCAGCTCGGCCTGGGCGCGGTACGTGCCGGCCGGAAGCTCGCGGATGCTGGCGCGCGTCGCGGCTTCGGACCGCTCGATGATCTCGTCGGCCAGCGATTCGATGTCAGCCAGACCGTGGCGCTTGCACAGCGAACGGAGCCGCTGTGCGCCCACTTCGCCCGACGCCATCTGGGCGTGGAGGTCGCCGGCCATGTGATCGGGCTGACGGACGTTGGAGAGGATGAACTTCCACACATCGGAGCTGCGCTGGCCGGCGGTCATCAACTTCGTGATCGGGATCCAGAGGCCTTCCTCGAACACATCGCGCGCGCCCGCACCGATGCCATAGCCACCCACGTCTGTGTGATGGATCGTCGAACCGAAGAACGCGATGACTCGTCCCTCGGTGAACACCGGATAGAGGACGGTGACGTCGAGCAGCTGTCCGGCCGTCTTGTACGGATCGTTGGTGATGAGCACGTCGCCCTCGACCAGCGAGTCGGGTGGATACTCGTCGAGGATCGCCGACGCGGCGCGAGCCAGCGAGTTGATGTGCCCGGGTGTGCCCGTGACCGCCTGCGCGACCATCCGGCCACGGCGATCGAACACGGCATTGGCGAGGTCGCCGGCCTCACGCACGATCGGTGAGAACGCGGCTCGCTGGAGTGCACGAGCCTGTTCGTTGACGGTGGAGATCAGGCTCTGCCACAGGACCTCGAGTTCGATCGGATCGAAGCGAGCGGTGACGTGTGCGGTGTCGGTGGTCGTCATGAGGCGCTCCAGTCTGCGATGAGGGATCCGTCTGCGGCGACCGACACCGTCCAACCGGGGCGGATGACGGTTGTCGTCTCGCGTTCCTCGACGATGGCCGGACCGACGATCTGTTGGCCGACACCGAGGTCGACACGGCGGAAGACGGGCGTGTCCACCGCCGCCGTTGCTCGATTGAACCGCACCGGCCGGCTGCTGTGGGCAGCGCCCGGCGCGGTGCCCACGTTCGTCGTCGGCTCGACGGTGTCGACCTCGGCGAACGCCGACAGGCGCCATGTGACGGCTTCGATGCCGACGTCGGGGATCGTCAGCCCATAGATGCGTCGATAGTCCGATTCGAACCGATCGACGACGGCCGCAGCGGTTGCCGGCCACCGGTCGCCCTCGCCGACCCACAGCGTGATCTCGTTGCCCTGGCCGAGGTAGCGAGCGTCGACGCCGTACCGGAAGTGGATCTGCTCGGGCCGGACGCCCGCTGCCGTGAGCACGCGGATGCCTTCGGTGCGCAGTTCGTCGAGCAGCGCGTCGCGTTCGGCGTCGTCGAGGTTTGCAAATGGGCGCACCATGCTGCGGGCGAGGTCGATGCGCACCGGGGTGACGAGTGTGCCGAACGCGGACAGGACGCTGGCATTGGTCGGGAAGACGACCCGCGTCGACTCGAGCAGTTCTGCCACGCCGCACGCGTGGATCGGGCCGGCGCCACCGAATGCGAGCACCGTGACGCCGCGCAGGTCTTCGCCCTGCTCGACCGCGTGCATCCGCGAGGCGGCAGCCATGTTCTGATTGACGAGCTCGTGGATGCCGGCCGCGGTGTCGCTCGTCGGCAGGCCGAGCTGTGTTGCGATGGAAGCGAGTGCACGGTCGTTGGCCGCCATGTCGAGCGGCATGTCGCCACCGAGGAAGTACGCGGCATCGAGCAAACCGAGGGCGAGGTCGGCGTCGGTGACGGCCGGCCGCTCGCCGCCGCGGCCGTAGCAGGCCGGGCCGGGATCGGCGCCCGAGGATTCGGGCCCCACCTTGAGCAATCCCAGTTCGTCGAGGCGGGCAAGGCTGCCGCCGCCGGCGCCGATCTCGACGAGATCGACCGACGGCACGGACACCGGGAAGCCGGAGCCCTTCTTGAAGCGGTACATGCGAGCGACCTCGAACGTGTTCGTCAACTGCGGCTCACCATTGGTGATGAGACACGACTTGGCGGTGGTACCGCCCATGTCGAAGCACAGCAACCGATCTTCGCCGAGTCGTCGGGCGAACCAGCTGCCTGCCAGCGCGCCGGCGGCGGGCCCGGATTCGACGAGACGAATCGGTGACTGCGCGGCGTCTTCCGCGGCGACGACGCCGCCGTTCGACAGCATCATCAACACCGAACCGCCGAAGCCCTCGGATGCCAACCACTTCTGCAACTCGTCGAGGTACGGCCCGATGACCGGCATCGTCGCCGCGTTGCACGCGGTGGTGATCATGCGGGGGTATTCGCGTATCTGCGGTGAGATCTCGGCCGAGATGCACACCGGCACACCCAGCTCGCGGCGCAGGTGTTCGGCGACGACCCGCTCGTTGGCGGGGTTGGCGTAGGAGTTGATCAAGCACACGCCGACGGACTCGACTTTCGCCGCGCGCAACGCCTCGGCGATGGCGTCGAGGCCAGCGGCCGTGGGCCGTGCGATGACAGAACCCGTTGCATTCGTGCGCTCCGCGATCTCGAAGACGCGGTCGCGTGGCACTGGTGGCGGGGGGAACTCGATCTGCAGGTCGTACATGTCGTAGCGATGCTCGTCGCGGATCAGCAACGTGTCGCCGAAGCCGCTGGTGGTGACGACCCCGGCGCGGCCGATCTTGCCCTCGATCAGCGCGTTCGTGATCAACGTCGTGGCATGGACGATCGGCGCAGTGATGTCAGCCGGTCGGATGCCCGCCTTGGCCAACACCTGACGAACGCCGGTGCGCACACCGTCGAGTGGTGCGCGCGGCGTGGTGAGGGTCTTGTCGACGACCACGGTTCCGGTGGATGCGTCGAGCAGGACGAGGTCGGTGAACGTTCCGCCGATGTCGACGGCGAGACGCCAATCGGCGGTCATGAGTTTGCCGTCCGTTCGCCGGCCGCGGCCGGGGTATCGGTACGTGGGGGCGAGAAGACGTCGAGGATCCACACCTCGCCGAGCTCGTCGTCGCCGATGAAGTTGCTGTCGCCGTGCCACACGTTGAACGGGGCGAGGTAGCAGTCGCCGGCACGCAGGACGCGGCGGGTGTCGTCTTCGCGATCGCCGATGCGGAAGTCGAGCGAACCGCGCATGATGATGCCGATCTGTTCGTTCGCCGGGTGGTGATGCAGCACCGAGCCGGACGTGCCGCCGGTGATCCGCCAGAACCACAGCTCGAGGTGTTCGCCGATGACGCGCCGGCGACGGAAGCCGGGCCGGTCCGTTTCGAGGAAGAGGTCGTCGTCGAAGAAGTAGCAGTAGTTGGCGTCGAGGTCTTGGAGGCTCACAGCAGACGCTCGACCATCCGCCGCTCGACGTCGTCGAGGTGGGCAACGACAGCGGCTACGGCCTTGCGGGTGTGGCCCTTGGCAACGGCATCGGCAATCGCTTGATGGGCCGCGGTCGAGGTCAGGATGAGGTCGCTGACCTCGGCCCGGTTGACCTCGGCGTACAGCAGTGATGCGAACTCGCCCGATCCGAACAACTTGGCCAGCGCCTTGGCGTGCACCTCGTGCAGCATCGGGTTGCCACACGACCGAGCGAGCGCGGAGTGGAAGTCGCGATCGATCTCGCGGAAGGCGTCGAGCTTCAACGTGACCCGACTGGCGATCTCGGTCAGTTCGGCTCGTTGTTCGTCGGTGGCCCGCTTCGATGCCATCTCGACGATCGCGGGCTCGATGACCTGGCGGACCTCGAACAGCTGCGTGACGAGTGCCTTGCGATCGTCGCCGGTGAAGTTGACGTCGGGCAGTCGCTCGGCGACGACCGATCGGTTGCCGCGACGCTCGACATAGCCGGCGATGACGAGGCCCTGGATGGCTTCGCGCACGGATGTGCGAGCGACGCCGAACTCTTGGCAGAGCACGCGTTCGGCGGGAATCGGAGTGCCCGGTGCGAGCTGGCCGGTGTGGATCGCGTCGGCGAGCCGGTGACGGATCTCGGCCGAGACGGTGTGTCGGGTGACAGGATCGAACGTTGCGGACGTCATCGGCGTTCGGTCTCGGTCTGTCGGTGTTTCATGTTGTTCGTCAGCAAGACGCCCCCTCGTGGCCGTGCAGAATTCCACCGCCGAAGGGCCGCAATCAACCTGACCCTTTGGACTGATGGTCAGACCATAGCGCATTTGCGAGGTGCCGCTCAGCGGAAGATCGCACGGGGGAGTCCGGCGTGGCACCCGAGGGTGGCGTCGACGACCTGCGTCACGCCGAGGTCCATCGCGACCGAGGCGAGCGAGTAGGCATCGTCGGCGGAGAGACCGAGGTGTGTCTGCATCAACCACAGCGCTTGTTCGGCCGCCATTCGCATCGCCTCGTCGAGGTCAGCGCCGAAGCCGTGGGTGAACCAATGCGTTCGCGTTTCCAGCAACGGTGCGGTGTTGCCGACCCCCTTCACGACGATCACCTGGATCCGTGCGGTGAGCGAAGCTTCGATCGCGGTGCCGCAGATCTCGCCGTCGCCCTGGGCGAAGTGCGGGTCGCCGACGTACAGGTTCGCGCCCGGTACGAACACCGGGTAGCCGATGGTTGCGCCGGGTCCGATCCGCCAGTTGTCGACGTTGCCACCGAAAACGCTCGGCGGGATCGAGGACAGTCGACCGCTCTCGGCCGGGGCGACGCCCATCACGCCGAAGTGTGGACGAACGGGGATCTGCACCGGTCGGCTGAACGGCTGTCGCGCTGCCGGGTCAGGCGTACTGATCACGCCAGGAAGGTCGTAGATCGGACGGGCGGTGAAGTCGAACGCGAACTCGGGCCGCGCCGTGCTGCCGAATTCGCGCGAGCCGTCGCCGTCGAGTCCGTAGATCGTGATGCGCTCCTTGCGGAAGGTGTCGTACAGCAAGCCCCAGTTGGCGGCGCAGTTCGATCCGTACCGCAGTCGTGGGTACATCTCCAGGATGCGGACGAGCAATGTGTCGCCGGGCTCGGCGCCCTCGACTGCGATCGGGCCGGTCATGATGTGAACGCCCGGGCCGCGATCGGCTTCGGGGATACCGCTCCAGATCGCGCGGATGCCGTCGTCCATGAGCAGGTCTGGAGCATCGCCGGCGTGGTGGGTGATCGCGTCGACCATGATCGTGTCGCCGCTGGCAACCGTGAGGCACGGCGGTTGATCGCGGTCGATGTAACCCCAATAGCACGTGTCCGGGGTGGCCCGCAGCTCGTGATGCGCGCCCAGTGCGATCGAGCGCGGCGCCAGTCGGAATCCCTTCGTGGTCGCCATCGACGTCGAATGTAGGAGCGAGTTGTGAACGGCCTGTTTCGGGACGCGTACGTCTCAGTATCGGGTGAGGTCGAACCGGCCCAACGCGGCGCGCACGGTGTCGAGATCGTCGCCGAGGCCGATCCATGCCGTCGCCGTCGGGCTCAGCGGGAAGCGGGCGGCGCGCAGCGAGCCGTCGATCATCGACAACGGTTCGTGTGCGAGTGCGCCGACCTCGATGCCGGTGATCGCCACCGACCCGTTGCCATGCCGGCCGGCACTGCGCAATGTGGGCCCGAAGCTGACCTGATGAGACAGCACCGGATGGCCGTCGACCGTGACCCGCTGGTTCATCACCAACGAACCCGTTGGCTCACCGTGTCGACCGAGCACGACCTCGTCGACCCAGCGCGCATGCCCGCTGGGTGCGACCGACAGATCGGTGTTCATCGTGTGTCGGCTCGAGGCCACCGATACCAGCGGCTCCGGCCACCAGTCCAGTGATGCACCCGCCGCGACCGCGGCCGCGATCGTGGCCGTCGAGCCCGACGACTGCGAACCCGGACCCGGTTGAGCCATCGACGCGGCGACCGAGCGAACGATCAGCGTCGCCTCCGCTGCGACGTCGAGATCGAGATGGATGCAGTCCCCGCCCAGCGGACCAGCTGCACCGCCGACCAGGTGGATGGTGAGGGCGTCGCCGCCGCCACTCGTGGCCCGCAGCAGCAATGGCGCCTCGGCGAACATCGTCGTCGCCACGCTTCGTCCCCGGCCATCGAGCGCGACGGCGAGTCGAGACCGGGAGCGCACGGTTCTACGCGACGCTTGCCGCGTGCGTCTGCCACGCGGCGAGGCATCCGCGAACCCATGCCGCGACGGCAGCCGCTCCTTCGGGCGTCACCAGCGACGTGAACTCGATCGGGAGGTCACCGCGTCGGGCCTTTGCGTCTCGATCCATGACGGCGAGGTCGGCCCTCACCAATGGCGCGAGATCGGTCTTGTTGATCACGAGCAGATCGGCAGTTGTCACGCCGGGTCCGCCCTTGCGTGGCACCTTGTCACCACCGGCGACGTCGATGACGAAGATCTGCTGGTCGACGAGCGCGCGGCTGAAGATCGCGGTGAGGTTGTCGCCGCCGCTCTCGATCAAGGTCAACTCGACACCAGGATGGCGCGCCTCCAGCTCCTCGACTGCATCGAGGTTGGCCGAGATGTCGTCGCGGATCGCGGTGTGCGGGCAGCAGCCGGTCTCGACCGGGACGATTCGGTCGTGGGGCAGAACGGCCATCCTCCGCAATGCTTCCGCGTCCTCGGTGGTGAAGATGTCGTTGGTGACGACGACGAGCGAGATCTCGTTGGCGAGCAGTCGACACAGGTTGGCGACCAGTGCCGTCTTGCCGCTGCCGACCGGCCCACCGATGCCGATCCGCAACGGACGTCCCCGCGGATCGGCTGGTTCCTCGGGATGGAGATGCGCGTGATCGTGATCGTGATCGTGATCGTGATCGTGATCGTGATCGTGGTCGTGGTCGTGCGATCGGCTCGGCGTCGACCAGTTGGGTTCGTGATCAGGAGGCAAAGAGCCTCACCTCCCAGGTGCCGTGGTGCTCGGCGAGCACGTCGTTGAGGAGACCGACGGATGCCGGCAACATCGCCGGCTCGTCGTGTGCGTGGTCGCCCGCGTCGATGGCGAGTCGATCGAGCTGCGGTGCGAGCTGGGCGTTGAACGCGGCGATGTCGAACGGATCGAGACCGAGCAGGCGGACGGCGCCCGACGCCAACGAGCCGACGAGGTGATGCAGTTCGCACAGCGCCGCGTCGGCAGGCGACGCCCCGAACGCGTGAGCGACCACACCCATCGCGATCGGTTGCGGGACGCCGTCGGCAAGCGCGCGGCGAACCGCCCCGAAGGCGGCCGACGGCCAGGCCCGTTCGCCGCCGCGCAACAACTGACGACCGAGTGTCCGCGAGATCTGGCGCAGGCGTGGCGAAGCCGTGCGGGCGATGTATTCGGCGTCGAGCACCGTCCACTGCGGGTCGACCCGGGACGCCCGAGCACACGACGCCGCGGCGAACGCAGCATCGACGACTCCGCCCGTCGCCAGACGCCCCTCGACGAACGCCCGCAGAGACGTCATGTCGTGCACCTCGCCGGCGCCGACGGCTGGTTCGGTGCCCGCCGAATGAGCGTGTCCACCGGACGGAAAACGTCCGTCGGCAAGGAGCAGCAGCGCGGCGTGCATCAGAAGAGGAAGTAGCGCTGGGCCATCGGCAATTCCGTGGCCGGCTGCTCGGTGATCAGTTCGCCGTCGATACGCACGGCGAACGTGTCGGGCTCGACCGTGATCGTCGGGAGTGCATCGTTCTCGGGGAGGTCTGCCTTGCCGCGGCTGCGCATGTTGGCGACCGGTCGAAGCTGGCGGCGCAGCTTCAGCCGCTCGGCCAGGCCGTCGTCGAGCGCGCTCGGCGCGACGAATGTGAAGCTCGTCGCCGCGGCCGCGGCTGGTTGGGCACCGAACATCGGCCGAGGGAACACCGGCTGCGGAGTGGGGATCGACGCGTTGGCGTCGCCCATCGCCGCCCACGCGATCATCCCGCCCTTGATCACTGCGTGCGGGCGGACGCCGAAGAATCGCGGGTCCCACAGCACGAGGTCGGCCAGCTTGCCGACAGCGACCGAACCGATCTCGTGATCGAGTCCGTGCGCCACTGCTGGGCAGATCGTGTACTTGGCGACATACCGTCGGGCCCGGTTGTTGTCGGCTTCGCCGTCACCCGGCAGCGAACCGCGGCGAGCTTTCATCACGTGCGCCGTCTGCCACGTGCGCAGGATCACTTCGCCGACTCGGCCCATTGCCTGTGAGTCACTGCCGATGATCGAGATCGCGCCCATGTCGTGCAGCACGTCTTCGGCAGCAATCGTCGATGGCCGGATGCGGCTCTCCGCGAACGCGAGGTCCTCGGGCACGGTGGGGTTGAGGTGGTGGCACACCATCAACATGTCGAGGTGTTCGGCCAACGTGTTCACCGTGTGCGGGCGCGTCGGGTTGGTCGATGACGGCAGCACGTTCGGGTGTGATGCGACGGTGATGATGTCGGGAGCGTGGCCGCCGCCTGCGCCCTCGGTGTGGTACGTGTGGATCGCCCGACCGGCGATCGCTGCCAGCGTCGATTCGACGTAGCCGGCCTCGTTCAAGGTGTCGGTGTGGATCGCGACCTGGATGCCAGTGCGGTCGGCCACGGTGAGGCAGGCGTCGATCGCCGCGGGCGTCGTGCCCCAGTCCTCATGCAGCTTGAACCCGCCGGCCCCGGCCAGTACCTGTTCGTCGAGCGCGGGCAGCGACGCCGTGTTGCCCTTGCCGAGCAGCACGAAGTTCATCGGCCACGAGTCGATGGCCTGGTGCATCCGGGCCAGGTTCCATGCCCCCGACGTGACGGTGGTGGCCTTGGTCCCGTCAGCCGGCCCGGTGCCGCCACCGATCAACGTCGTCGTTCCGGAGGCCAACGCTTCGTCGATGATCTGGGGGCAGATCAGGTGCACGTGGCAGTCGACTGCGCCGGCGGTGAGGATGCGCCCGTTGCCGGACATGATCTCGGTCGACGGACCGATCACGAGCGACGGGGTCACGCCGGTCATCGTGTCGGGGTTGCCGGCCTTGCCGATGCCGACGATGCGCCCGTCGCGGACGCCGATGTCGGCCTTGATGATTCCCCAGTGGTCGAGGATGAGCGCGCCGGTGATCACCAGATCGGGTGTCCCGAGTTGGCCGTTCACGCCATCGCGCGTTCGACCCCCCTGGCCCATCGATTCGCGGATGACCTTGCCGCCACCGAACACGGCTTCCTCGCCACCGACGCACAGGTCCTGCTCGACCTCGATGATCAAGTTGGTGTCGGCGAGCCGCACCCGGTCGCCCGTCGTGGGTCCGTAGATGCGGCGATAGCGAGCGCGATCGATCTCAACCATCGGCCGGCTCGCGATCGAGTGGACCGGCGACGTCGCCGCGCAAGCCCGCGACGATCCGGTCGCCGCCGATCGGGATCAGGTCGATCGTTCGACTGATCCCCGGCTCGAATCGCACCGAGGTTCCGGCGGCGATGTCGAGGCGGAGACCTCGCGCCGCTGCTCGATCGAACTGCAGCGCCGGGTTGGTCTCGGCGAAGTGATAGTGCGACCCGACCTGGATCGGCCGGTCGCCGCCGTTCATCACCTTCAGCGTGGTCACCGTGGCTCCCGCGTTGAGGACGATCACTCCGCTGGGGCCTGTGATCTCGCCGGGGATCATCGCGGTCATTGGATCGGCTGGTGCAACGTGACCAGCTTCGTGCCGTCGGGGAACGTGGCTTCGATCTGCACTTCGTCGACCATCTCCGCCACGCCATCCATCACGTCGGCGCGGCCGAGCACACGACGTCCGGCGTCCATCAGATCGACGACGGTGCGTCCGTCGCGGGCCGCTTCGTAGACCCAGGAGGTCAGGATTGCGACCGTCTCCGGATAGTTCAGCCGCAGGCCTCGAGCCTGGCGCGCCAGCGCGACCTGGGCTGCCACGTGGACCAGCAGCCGCTCCTGTTCATGTGGGGAGAGCAACATCGACGGCATCCTAGGCACGTCTGTGTTTCGGCCATGTTGCGATCGTCGTGCTCAGCCGACGATGTCGCAGCGCGCTCGGTCATAGAGTGAGGCGGTGCTGTTGACACAACCGAGCTCCACGAGCAGTCTCTTCGGCTGATGGGCGATCTCGGTCGGTGGGATTCGAGTGTTGCGGGCGATCGCGCGATCGCGCAGCAGCTCGCGGAGTTGCCGTTCGCGTTCGAGGTGATCGACGGACTGCAGCTGTCGAAGTCGGCCTCGAACGTCGAGCGTCTCGTGATCGGTCCCGGTGGGGCGTATCTCGTCGACAGCCGCAACCACACCGGGCGCATCACACTCAACAAGGGCACGCTGTGGACCGGTCGCCATTCGTTGCGGCGTGAATTCGAGGCTGCCACGGACGCGGCCAAGCACATCGAGGAGGCACTCGGAGCGCCCGTGATGCCGGTGCTCTGCTTCGCCCAGGCGATGTTGCCCGAACCGCGGCTGATGATCGACAACGTGATCGTCTGCGACTGTGAATCGTTGAACTCGGTGCTGCAGGAATCGCACTGCCCGCTGACTCCCGACGAAGTGCACGCGCTGCGGCTTGGCTTCGTCGCTCCCCCGCGTCAGCCGGAGACAGCGATCCCCATCATCACGCCGGAGATGACAGCGGAGATGGTCGGTGAGACGAACAAGACGATCACGATCAGCACCACGCCACCATCCGCCCGTGACTCCGAACCGCGGATGGCTCGGCTGCGCATTCCCGAGCGGCGCGATCAACGCCGCACCGCGATGGTGGTGATCGTTGGTCTGATCGTCTGTGCGATCGCAGTCGCCATTGCGCTCCAGATCAAGCAGAAGGGATCGACTTCGACAACCGGCGCCCACAACGGAGGCGCCGTGCCGTTCGCCCCCATCACGGCTGCGCCGCCGACGACAGCCGCTTCGATCCAGATCGTTGCTCCGCCGCCCACGATCACGCCGTATTGGGGATGCCTCAACAAGAAGGGCCTCGGGTGGTCGGTCGTCCCGCTGTGGCCGGGTGACCCGAACTCGACCGCGGCCGAAGGTGCCAGGATGCGTTACGAGTTCTCGTGGCTGAGCGGATACGGCTGGATCGAATGGGGAACGATGTCCGTGCCGAATCAGGGCGTTGCACCCAAGGGTGGGTTGGCGCCGGGAAGCGTCTTCACGATCCGTGCGATCGCGATTTCTTCCGCGGGCAACAAGTCGGCGCCGAGCCTCACCGTCGTCACGGCGCCCACCGATCCGTGCTGATCAACACCCGGTCGTGACGGTTCGCTGCTCCGTCCGTGCGAAATGCTTGACCTGGGAGCATGTTCCATGAAGACTCTCGCCAGACGGATCGAAGGGACACGAACATGAACGCTGGCGTGACGCTTTTGCTATGGGTTGTTTTCACGGTGATCGCTGCGGCGATCGGCAGTTCGAAGGGGCGAACGGGTCAGGGCGTCGTCCTCGGATTGCTGCTCGGCCTGATCGGCGTGATCATCATCGCCTGCCTCAGCAACAAGAAGGTGCAAGGCGGCATGGTCTACGGCGGCCAAGGTTTCCAGCAGCAGGGCTACCCGCAGCAGGGATTTCCGCAGCAGGGATTTCCGCAGCAGGGATTTCCGCAGCAGGGCTACCAGCAACAGCAGCAGGCCGCCGGCGCGTGGCACCCGGATCCCTATCAGCGCCACCAGATGCGGTACTGGGACGGCGCGAAGTGGACGAACAACGTCTCCGACAACGGCGCCCAGAGCGTCGATCCGCAGGGCTGAATCCGTTCACTCGCACGCTGTGGGAATTTCGTAAAGAGTTCCTCAAGATCGTCGCGCGCGTTGCCGATGCATAGGCATGGCGACGACACAACTCTCCAGCACCGGTCTCTCTGAGGCGACACGCTCGACCGTCGCCCTCGCGGCCGAGCGACGGCTGGCAGCCCAACTGCGTTCGGATCTCGCCGGCCGGGCGCGTGTGTACAGCGATCGAGTGCTCGTCGGCACGTCTCGCACCATCGATCACGTTGTCGTCGCAACGTCGGGTGTCTGGATCATCGACGCCAAGGACTACTCGGGTCTGGTGGAGATGCGCAACGTCGGCGGGCCGGTCCATCGTGACCTCCGCCTGTACGTCGGCGGCGTCGACCGCACCAAGTTGATCGGCGCGATGCAGTGGCAGCACGACGCGGTCGTCGACGCTCTCGAACCGACGGGCCTCGAAGCCACTCCGGTCAACAGGGTCCTGTGCTTCGTCAATTCCGACTGGGCGCTGCGCGCCAAGCCGTTCCAGCTCGATGACGTGTGGGTGATCTGGGCCCAGAAGCTGATCGACCTGATCCTGGAGCCAGGAAGCGTCGATCCGGCCGACATCGATACGATCGCCGCGGCCGTGGCCGCCAAGATGCCGGCTGTCGAGCGCTCGAACGAGCGCCGCAACCGCAGCTGAAGTCGGGCTGCCGGTCGCCCCCACCGGCAGCCCGCTCAGCGAATGACGCGAGGCGCTCGTGTGAGCGTCTCAGAAGCGACGGTCGTTGGTCTTCTTCTTCGGCGGCGCGGTGAACGGCCCCTTGACGAGGACGTCGAATGCAGCATCATCGGGCTGCTTGGGCTCGTTCAAACGCTGCAGGAACGTCTTCAACGCGGCTCGTGCCGGTGCGACGTGATCGCCCTTGGTGCCGACGGACTGGGCCAGCGCTTCCTTGGCCTTGGCGACCCGCTCACGGCGGACGGTCTTCTCCTCCTCGGAGAACTCGCGCTTGGGCTTGGCCGCTGCTCGTGCGGCGCGGTCTGCTTCGGCCTGCTGAAGCGCAGTGAGTTTCTGGGTGGCTGCCATCTCTGATCCTTCGTTTCGGGTTTGCGGAACCTACACGACTCGGCGTGTCAACTCCAGTGTGCAGGCACGGAGCCACATTTCGCACCGTCCGGCATGCGGTGCGGACCGGGAGAGCCACCGCTAGCATTGGAACCTGTGCCCGTGGCCAGTTTCTGCTACGGCGCGCCTTTGATCTCGGACCCACAGACGCACGACCGCAAACGGAAGAAGTACAGAGATGGCTAAGCGCGAATACCCCCTCGAGCGCACCCGCAACATCGGAATCATTGCCCACATCGATGCGGGCAAGACCACGACGACCGAGCGCATCCTGTACTACACCGGCAAGACCTACAAGATCGGCGAAGTCCACGACGGCGCCGCGACCATGGACCACATGGTGCAGGAGCAAGAGCGTGGCATCACCATCACGTCGGCGGCGACCACGTGCATCTGGGACAACCATCGCATCAACATCATCGACACCCCCGGCCACGTCGACTTCACCATCGAGGTCGAGCGCAACCTGCGCGTCCTCGACGGCGCGGTCACCGTGTTCGACTCGGTCGCCGGCGTCGAGCCGCAGACCGAAACCGTGTGGCGTCAGGCCAACAAGTACAACGTGCCGCGCATGTGCTTCATCAACAAGATGGACCGCATCGGCGCCAACTTCTACCGCACCGTCGAGATGGTTAAGTCCCGCCTCCAGGCGACGCCGGCCGTGTTGCACCTCCCCATCGGTGCCGGCGGCATCGAAGTCGACACGCCGTTCATCGGCCTCGTCGATCTCGTCAAGATGAAGGCCCTCGTCTGGCACGACGAAGAACTCGGCGCGAAGTGGGACGAAGTCGAGATCCCGGCCGACATGAAGGAGCAGGCGGACCAGTACCGCCACGAACTGCTCGAGACCATCGCCGGCAGCGATGACGAGTTCTTCGAGAAGTACCTCAACGGTGACGAGATGACCGAAGACGAGGTCAAGCGAGCGATCCGCAAGGGCACCATCGCGTTCGACTTCGTACCGATCCTCTGCGGCTCGGCGTTCAAGAACAAGGGCGTCCAGCCGATGCTCGACGCCGTCATCGACTTCCTGCCGAGCCCGCTCGACATCAAGCCCGCCTCCGGTGTCGACTACCACGACAACCCCATCGACCGCCCCGCCGACGAGAAGGGCCCTTTCGCGGCTCTCGCGTTCAAGATCGTGGCCGACCCGTTCGGCAAGCTCACGTACTTCCGTGTCTACTCGGGCCTGATCAACAAGGGCGACGAGGTCTACAACAGCACGAAAGAGAAGCGCGAGCGTCTCGGTCGCATCCTGTTGATGCACGCCAACCAGCGCGAAGACCTCGACGTCGCCATGGCCGGCGACATCGTGGCGGGCCTCGGCTTCAAGGACACCACCACCGGTGACACGCTGTGTGATCGCGCCAACCCGATCATCCTCGAGCGGATGATCTTCCCCGAGCCCGTCATCCACGTCGCCATCGAGCCCAAGACCAAGGTCGACCAGGACAAGTTGGGCAAGGCGCTGAAGAGCCTGTCCGACGAAGACCCGACGTTCCGTGTCCGCACCGACGAAGAGACCAACCAGACGGTCATCTCCGGCATGGGCGAGCTCCACCTCGAGATCCTCGTCGACCGCATGCAGCGCGAGTTCGGCGTCGACGCCACCGTCGGCAAGCCGCAGGTCGCCTACCGCGAGACGATCACCAAGAAGGTCGAATCCGTCGAGTACCGCCACATCAAGCAGTCCGGCGGTTCGGGGCAGTTCGCGGTCGTCAAGATCACGCTCGAGCCCAACGCAGAGGGCGGCTACAAGTTCGTCGACAAGATCTCCGGCGGCAAGATCCCGCGTGAATACATCCAGCCCGTGAACATGGGCATCCAGAGCGCGCTCGACAACGGTGTGCTCGCCGGCTACCCGACGGTGAACGTGATGGCCACGCTGGTCGATGGTCAGTACCACGACGTGGACTCCAGCGAAATGGCGTTCAAGATCGCCGGACAGATGGCGTTCAAGAAGGCCGCCGAGATGGCCAAGCCCGTGCTGCTCGAGCCCATCATGGGCGTCGAAGTCGTCACGCCCGACGAATACATGGGCGACGTGATGGGCGACCTCAGCAGCCGTCGCGGCCGGATCGAAGGCATGGAGGCCCGGGGCAACACCCAGGTTGTCCGGGCCCAGATCCCGCTGTCGGAGATGTTCGGCTACTCGACCGACTTGCGTTCGCGCACCCAGGGTCGGGCGACCTACACGATGCAGTTCGACTCCTACCAGGAAGTCCCGAACGCCATCGCGACCGACATCATCAAGCGCGTCCGCGGCGAGTGACCGCGTCGGCCGCCACGAGCGACCGCTGAACTCACGAAGAAGTCGGTGTCGGATCGGGCGCAGCGTTGCACACAACGTCTGCGCCCGTTCCCGTTTTCGCTGGCGGTAGATCGCCGCTGATGATGTAGTCGGCGATCGCGGCCGAAACGCAATCGATCGTGTCGAACGACGACGCGTGGTCGATGCCGCCCATGATCTCGACCAACCGGCTCTTGGGCGTGTGGACGCGGACATCGAGTGCGCCGGCGAATGGTGTCGCCGCATCGTCCGATCCGTTGATCAACAGCGCGCCCTTGACCTTGGTCAGGTCGACGGTGACCGGTGTTGATCCGACCGCAGTCCACGAGGCACACGGGGCGAGGCGCCACATCGCGGACCACGCCGTCAAGGGCGCTGTCGCGGCCAGGACACTCGTCGTGGCCACCATGGCGTCGATTGCCGGCCAGGTGCTGTCACCACATTCCGCCGCGAGATCAGCTGCCGTCCGATTGTCGGTCGCCTGTTGCCCTCCGGTCGGTTCGGCCTGGCCGCGGATTGCATCGGCGTTGCCGTCCTGCAGATAGCGACTGAGGATGTCCGCGAACGTCGGCCATTCCCGAGACTTCGTCAGTGGGATCAGGAACACCTTGGTGAAGTCACCGGTGCCGAGACCCCCCGGCGGAGGGTTCGCGGCGAAGCTGTCGCGGGCGGCGTCGAAACGCTGCCGCACCACGTCGGGCGTCGTGCCGAGGTGATAGGTGGCGTCGTTGGTCGCGATCCAACCGAGCCATCGGGTGAGGTTCTGCTCGTACAGCGGCGCTTGATCGCTGAGGTTGGTGAAGCCGACGCGCGTGGGGTTGACCACGCCGTCGAGCACCAACTTGTCGACCGTCTTGGGAAACATCGTCGCCCACACCGATCCGAGGTACGTGCCGTAGCCGCGGCCGTAGAAGCTGGTCGTGCCAACCCCGAGCGCGCGGCGAATGGAATCGACGTCGCGTGCGCTGTCGGCAGTCGTGGCGTGCTGGAGCAACGCACCGCTCCTGGTTGCGCACGCCGCGGCGAGCCGCTTCGCACGCCTGCTGCGCGCGGCGACGGCTGCCGGCGTCGTCGTGACCACGTTCGAGTGGTCGGCCAGCGCGCCGGCGGGATCGCAACTGAGCAACGGTGTGCTCGCCCCGACGCCGCGGGGATCGAAGCCGATCCAGTCGTAGTAGTCAGATCCGTGGTCGGCCAGCGTCTTCACCAGTGCCGGCTGGCCGATGCCTGGGGCCCCAGGGCCGTCGGGGGCGAGGATCATCGCACCTCGCGGTTGCACGTTCGGAACCGTGTGCAGCAGTCGCGACAGGGCGAGCGTGATCGTCGCACCTTTCGGGTCGCCGTAGTCGAGGGGCACCTTCAACGTCGTGCACTGCAAGCCGGCAGTCACCAATGTCGCATCGCTACACGCACCCCAGGTCAACTTCGGAGACTGCGTGCGATTGCACGCGGCGAGCGGCAGACCGACGGCGCACAGGATCGATGCCGACAACAGCCATCGCGGACGGCGCCCGGTACCGTTCGCTCGCGTCCCCATCGATCGAAACGTACTTCGTACGATCACGGCGGCGAGGCATGGTCTTTTGAGAAGTCGTAGGTTGTCCGCTCATCGGCCGGCCATTAGGCTTGCCAAGTCTGCACGGCGGCTCTGCCGCCGGCACGGTTCGCACCAGATCTTTGACAACCCCGCGACATCCAGTCACAGAAATACAGCACGGAGAAACGACATGAGCAAGGCCAAGTTCGAGCGCACCAAGCCGCACGTCAACATCGGCACGATGGGTCATATTGACCATGGTAAGACGACGTTGACGGCTGCGATTTCGAAGACGTTGGCGTCGAAGGGGTTGGCGAAGTACACGCCGTTCGATCAGATTGAT
>JBBRPP010000040.1:0-49589 GCA_038227995.1 Acidimicrobiales bacterium | reverse complement strand
GGCGCAGCACCTCGAGTCGCCTTCCGGAACGAGACGTGACGCGCCCCGAAGTTGCAGAAACAAGCATGACAAACCAGCCCGAGCCCAACGCGGATTCTCGTCTGACTCGACAAGCCCCATTCTCACTGGGCACTATGCGCTGCTTGGACGCTGTCCCATCTCACGACCGCGATCGCCGTACAGCGCTCCACTACGCATCGCTTGAGGGTCAGCTGAGCGCGGTCGAGCAATTGGTGCGGGAGCGCGCCGACGTCAACGCTCAGGATCGCCAAGGCTTCACTCCGCTGCATTTCGCAGCGCAGGAGTACCGACTCGACGTTGCGAGAGCGCTGCTTGGGGCTGGCGCATCCACGACCATTCGGAACATGCACGGCAACACCGCGTTGTGGACCGCGACGGTCAGCTCTCGCGGCAGAGGTGAACTCATTGCAGAGCTTCTCGCGCACGGAGCCGATCCGGACTCAGTCAACAACTCCGGGGTGTCCCCGCGGAAGCTTGCCGCGACGATCGGCAACTACGATGTTGCGCAGTTCTTCGATCTCTGGGGGTAGCGCCCGAACTGCCGATCTGTCCCATGTCGGGAATACGCGAACCGAGCAGAACGTGCGCTCAAGACCACGACTGACGGGCATGCCTGCGACGCGCCCCGATCGGCACATCGGCTCGGCCCATACCCGGCGGTAGGGAGCGCGCTCAGATCTGGCCCGATCTGGCGTGGTCGGCTGGCGGTGGTTGTCGGCGAATTCTGTACTCTCGTTCTGTGCGCAGAGTTCTCCACTGCCGGGGTACTTCGGTTGTTGGAGGTCGTGCACCGACCGTCGGGGCGCCATGACCGCTGTCAACTATGCGCTGGCAGGCGACGTGCACATCGCTTATACGGTTCGCGGGCGGGGCGAACGCGTCATCGTCGTCATGTTGGGTGGCTTCATCCCGGTAGATCTCGTGGACTCAGAACCACGTCTTGCACGTTTCCTGCAGCGACTCGAACGCTTCGGGCGGGTCGTGACCTTCAATCGTCGAGGTATCGGTCTGTCCGACCCGACATCGGTCGATGATCCTCCAACATTGCGTGATTGGGCCGACGATGTGTTAGCGGTTCTTGATGCAGTTGGAGCCACGACCACGACGCTTGTCGCGGGGCTCGGTGACGTGAAGGTCGCGTTCGTCGTCGCTGCGATCGCGCCGGACCGAGTGGAGCAAGTGGTCTCGATCAATGGGACCGTTCAACCCTTGACCCTCGTTGCTGGAATCACCGAGAGCGCACTCGACGATCGATATCGGCGAGAACTCCGCACGACATCGCTTCCTACAGACGATCAGCCAGATCAGCCAGATCAGCTTGCCTGGGCCGCTCCATCGATGGCCAGAGACGATTCGTTTCGAGCTTGGTGGATCAGTGCGGGGCACCGCGGTGCGAGTCCGAGCACGGCCCGCAGCCTTCTTCAGGTTCTCGCCCTGGCTGATGCCACGATCGAACTGCAGGCAACGACGTGTCCGGTTCTCGTCATCCAACGAAGTGATTCGGCGGCGCTCCCGGTCGACGCTGGACGTTTCATCGTCAGTAGATCGGCGAACGCTCGACTCGTCGAGCTCCCAGGAGCTGACCTGCTGTGCTGGATCGATGCCGAAGACACGCTGGGCGAAATCGAACTGGCGTTGACCGGTACGCGTTTGGCGCCGGAGGCTGAACGTGCAGTTCGGACAATGCTGTTCACTGACATCGTCGGGTCCACGGAGCGGATCGCTGTCGTCGGCAATGACCGCTGGCGCTCCATCATCGAGCTCCATGACTCGCTCACCGAGGCGGTCGTGTCTCGTTTCGGTGGCGCGGTGGTGAACACCACCGGCGACGGGGTGCTCGCTCATTTCTCGAGTCCTTCACACGCTGTGCTCGCTGCGATGACGCTGCTGTCGGATGTCCGCGCCCATGACCTCTCGATGCGAGCTGGACTGCACGCAGCCGAGGTGGACATCGGCACGCATGGTCTGAGTGGCATCGGCGTTCACATTGCAGCACGGATCGCGAGCCTTGCCGGACCGAGCCAGATACTGGTCTCACGAACGATTGTCGATCTCCTGCTCGGTTCACGTCAGCAGTTCCGACTTTTCGGACAACACACGCTCAAGGGCGTACCAGGTGACTGGGACATCCACGAGATCTTGGATAGCTGACGACCTCCATACGTCGAGTCGCCCCACCGCGAACCGACTGACCGATCGCGACGCGTCCCCCGCCGAATGCACGAGATGGAGGATGATCGCCGACGGCAGTCACCAGCTTCGTCACCTCCTGTCCCCAACGTGCCCCGGGGCGCCCGCGAGAGCGAGCGCAGACCCGGCGCTCGAATGTCTCCCGTCCGGCAATGTCGAGGGGCACATAGCGCTCGTCCACCACTATCGAGAGCACTCCCGTCGTTGTTGAGAAGCGTGCAAGGAACGGGTGATCAGTGTGCACCTGAGCGTCCCAGAAGTGGCGGTAGGGGAGACTCAGACGCGCGGCGCATAACCGCGCCGAGTGCCTCCATCGGAGGCGAGCAGTACAGATCGGCGCCTCGAGCGCGCGGCAAGGCGGCACCGTTGCTCTTCGGGAAGTGGCCGTCATGGTGCGCTTCGTGGCTCGATTGAGTCAGCTCGTCGCTCACACTTCCGGCTCGCCGCCGTTGCGAATATGGCGACCTAGGTCAGCGAAGATCGAGCGCAAGAACGCACCGGCGTCGACCATGGCGAACTTGGCGTCAGGGGTCGGCGTTGCTGAACGGTTCGATGATCTGGCGGAAGACGACCGGCGGATGGCGCGGCGCCCGGGGCGCAGTGCAGGGTGCCGTGCAGGGTGGCTCGCCACTTCGTCTACGATCCCGTGCGTGCCGAGCTTCCGACCCGCGGACGCCGAAGCCCAGGCGCTGATCGACCGCTCGATTCAGGTCTCGCCGAAGAAGCTGCGCGCGTTCCTCGGTGGCAGTATCGCTGCGGCGAGCGACATGCTGGACTCGTTCGCGTCGACGCCGCCGAACCGTGTCGCCCCGGACCCGGTGCGACACGGCCAGAGGTCCGACTCGTCCGCGGTGCTCTGGAGCGGATCCGTGAAGACATCCTTCGCCGATGCCGAGTTCATCGCCAGGAACGGCGGCACCCGGATCAGCAGCGGCTCGCTGCCCGTCATCATCGGCGGGTCCGCCACGAACGTCACCGGCAATTTGGAGCTATTCGCGGACCACCTGGTTTTCGCCCCCCACGACGCGTGGTGCCGCCGCCAGGTCGACCTGATGCGGATCGACACCGACGAGCCGATCATGGTGGGCGGAGTCCTGCCCGGCCAGAAGGGGCCCCGGGCGCTCGTCGTCACGCTCCGCCCGTCGAGGTCCCGGGTCACATTCCGGCTCGGCCTGGCGCTGAAGGGCCTCGACGAGATCATCGGTCGCCAGGCCTGAGGGCCGCGCCAGACTCGGATCATGCGCCGTGGCCCCCGGCGAACAACGCACGTTGACGGCGAGTTCCGACGATTCCCGGCACCTCGTCATCCAAACACCGTTCGCCCACGGCGACAAGAGAGTCCACCGCTCGACAGCGGCACAGAACGAATGCGCAGAACGACATCACCATCCACGGCAGCGAAGCGCCCCGAACGAATCCTCGACGTGCACGGTCGGTATGCGTCGGCGAAGGTGCCTGGGTTCCCCCGATCGTTCGGCGCAGCGGTCTCGACTCCGATTTCCGGATGGGCTGCCGGTGACGATGGCCCGCTGACTGGTCAGGTTGACACCCGCAATCACTGGTGGTGCGAGCGATGAGTGGTCACCCGTGCTTCCTCGGGTTCCATGCCTTCGCCACGAATTCGAGTCGGTTGTCATCGAGGTCGATGACGTTCGCATCCCGGCCTGCTCAGAAACCGAGGATCTCCAAGACCGGATATGTCTCATGACCAACGAGATCCTCGACCGCGCACAGGGCGACGGGACCGTCCGCCCCGATGTCGCCGCAGGTGACGTCGTCTCGCTCATCTGGGCCAACAGCCGCATCCTCGACGCCACGCTGCCCGCATCGCGCCGGCGTGCACATCGTGTCAAGCTCAGCGCGGGTGACGCGTCAAGCGGCTGCAACGGCTCGTGACGCGAGCTTCCAGCCAGTCCCCCGGTTGACCCAGCGGTCGTCGTATGTGCCCAAGACGGACAGCGTCTTGGCCCCGCTTGTGTCGGTGTAGAACTGCCATAGCGCGTGGGACGACGCATCCGTGGCGGACTGCACCTCCACGCGCACTGTCGTCAAGACGTGACGCGTGTTCGAGCCCGGGCCGGTGTTGCCGCTCGCGCGGCGTGACCCCATGCCTGCCAGAACGGTGTCTGCGCCGTCGGTCATGTTCCCGAACATGTCGTAGTGGACGTCGTCGGCGAGCAGTTCTCGATACACGGCGAGGTCTCCCTGATCCGTGAGCTCGGCCAGCAGCGCCAGCGCGTTGCGGATCTCGAGGTCGGCTGCGAGGGTGCGAAGGATGTCGTTGTTGTCGGTCACCGGCACATGATGACGGCCCACCTCGGCCGAGGTCAACGCGCGAAGGACCCGAGTGTGATCCATGGCTGCCATGGGCTCCGCTGGCAGACGGGCCTGGAGTTGCTGCAGTGCCCGCTCCGAGCTCGACTGGGCCGAGAGTCACTGCTCACGCGCGGGCCGCTCGACGTCGTCGAGGCCCACCTCGACGACGCGGCCGACGCACTCGGCGATCTCGACCTCCCCGACAACCAACGCCGCCTCGCAGGGGAGCAATTCCCGAGTTGTTTGATCGGGATTGTCCGTCTACGCTCATCTCGTGCGCTCACTGTTCAAGTTTCCCAACCCGGTGAACGAAACGTCGGCCCGGCTCGTGGCCGGTGGCGTCCTTCTACAGTGCGTCGCGTTCATCGTTTTCCGGCAGTGGTGGCAGCTGGTGCCGCTTGCGTACGGCTTCGTGGCGCGAGTCGCGACCGGCCCGACGCTGAGCCCGCTCGGCCAGTTCGCGACGCGGGTGGTGACGCCCCGGATTCACGCTGAACATCGGTTGGTCCCGGGACCGCCGAAGCGTTTTGCGCAAGCGATCGGTGCGACGTTGTCGGTTGGTGCGCTCATCAGTTGGGTTCTCGGTGGCCACACCCTCGCGGTCGTGATGGTGGCGATGATCGTCGTCGCAGCGACGCTCGAATCCGTGTTTGCGTACTGCCTTGGCTGCGTGATCTTCAACCGCTTGATGCGGTGGGGCATCATCCCGCCCGAGGTCTGCGAGTCGTGCAACGACCTGTCGCGTCGCCTCGTGTCCGCGACTCGCTGACCTCCTCCCGACAGCGATTTCAGCGTGAGGTCAGCGCGACTTCGGCCATGACGTGAAGTCGGGCAGCAACGCATCGATCGACCCGGCGCCGATGCAGCCGGCGGCCAGTCCCGCGCCATAGGCGACGTCGTCCAATGCTCGCAACGCGATGTACGTCACCGGATCGAGTGGCGGCCGCGAACGTGCCCAGTCGATCGCCGCAGGAATCACGAACGCGATCGCGACAACGCGCCGACAGCGCTTCGACACCAGTGCCAGAACCGCGGCCACCGGCCACCACGCCCGAGTCAGTCCCGCCGCCAATGAGCGGCCGGCGAACAGATGCCCCAGGCCGGCCAGGCGCAACGCTTCGCGCGTTCCCTCGGGAACCGTGCGCAGCTTGCGGCACAGCAACGCTGTGGTCGCGGCGGCGATCGTTCCACCGACGATCGGGAAGCCGCTGACGACCGCGAGCCACGACGCCGCGCTCCAACCACTGACGCGCACCGGGGCCAACGCGCCGGGATGAGCAGTCGCGAGCGGGGCGGCCGATGACCCGTAGCCGTAGCGCTGACGCAGCCAGGCTGGCAACGATGTCCGCGGCGCGTGGTGAACCACCGACGCCGGCTCGTAGCGGACCCGATACCCGGATTCGTCGAGCCGCCAGACGAGATCGACGTCTTCGCCGACGCGCATCGATTCGACGAAGCCGCCGACGTCGCGCAGCGCATCGACACGGGCGACAACAACGGCTGACGGCACGTAGCTGACACGCGTGCCGGCGCGAACGCGAGCGGGCTGGGGACCTAGGTCGAGTGGCGAGCGGACCGATTCGTAACGGGCGATCACCGATGCGCCCGGCGTGCTCGCGACGCGCGGTGCGACGAGGGCGACGCGCTGGTCGGCCAATCGCGCGAGCAGGGCATCCAGCCAACCCGATGGCAACTCGACGTCGGTGTCGACGAAGGCGACCAGCGGGGTGGTGACTCGAGCGAGTCCGGTCATCCGCGACGCAGCCGGGCCACCGTTGATATGGCGACGGATGACCTCTGCACCGGCGATCTCGATGATCGGTCGAGGCGATGCATCGTCGACGACGATGACGCCCGCCGTTCCCTCACACGCGGCGACGAGTTTGCAGAGTCGCCCGCGATCGCAGTCGTACGCCGGGATCACGACCGTCACGTCCGCGGCGGACGGGCCCTTGCCGTTTCCGCCGCCAACGCCAACGCCAACGCCAACGCCAACGCCAACGCCAACGCCAACGCCAACGCCAACGCCAACGCCAACGCCAACGCCGCCATCGACGCCGTCGACGCCGTCGCCGGTGGGATGGATGACACCTGCGTCGAGCAGCCGGTTGATCAACGCCGTGCGAGCCGGTGAATCCGTGATCGGCTCGCCGCGTTCGATCGAATCGACGACGGTCGCTCCGGCCGCCGAGAGTCGCAGCAACTTGAGCGGTGATCCACCGACAAGTACCCGCCCGCCGCCAACGCGGCGGACCGATCCATCGACCACGAAACGCGCAGTGATCATGTCTGCCAGGTCGTGACGCATCGCTCGACATCGTCGATCATGGCGCGCAGCAGCAGCGCGCCCTCGTCCGCGTTCGCGCCGGCCGGATCGCCGAGCACGCCGTTGAGACTGATCGACGCGATGCCGTGAGCGACGAGTTCGTCGAGCAGTTCGGCGAGGGGCTCCGTTCGCCCGGCGGCAGCGTGATCGAGGTGCACCAATTCTGGTGCGATCGCCAACATCAACGATGTCTCGGTGCGGCCGGCGTGGGCATCGCCACCGGGGATGCTCGGTGACCACGCCAGCGCCCGCCGACCCTCGGCGACCAACTGCGCGGTTGCGGCTCGCACGGTCGCGTGGTTGCCGCCGTGTCCGTTGACGAAGATCACGCCACCACTCCAGTCGGCAGACCGGGCGATCTCGACCAACACGGTTCGCAAGGCAGCGACGCCGATCGAGAGCGTGCCCGCGAAGCCGTCGTGTTCACCACTTGCGCCGATCGTGATCGCCGGACCGACGAGCACCGAAGCGTTTCGTGCCGCGAGACCGGCGGTGACCGCAATTGCAATCCGCGTGTCGGTGTCGAGGGGAAGGTGTGGCCCGTGCTGCTCGCATGAACCGACGGGGATCGCCAGCAGCGGAGGCGACCCGAGACGCGTCACCTCGGTCCACGTGTGGTGGCCGAGCTGGTCCATCAGCTGATGTAGCCCCAATCGCGGAGTGCGGCGAGGATCCGGTCGGCGGCCTCGCCCGGCGCGAGCGTGACGGTCTCGCCGTGCGCGGCAGACGATGCTGAGGCAGTGAGCACCTTGATCCGATCGAGCGCGACGGCACCAGCCGGAGCGGCGAGCACGCGCGGCCGCGGCCGGAAGGGCCGACTCGTGGCGGCCGTCGCATTCGCTGTCGCTGTGGCGGAGTGATCGGTCGCGACCGCAGGCCGGACGTCGATGGTGCGGCGGCCGAGCATCGCCCTCAACCCGGCCCGCCGCAGTTGTGCGGTCGATCCCTCGACCGACAGCACGGTTGGCCCGGCGATCGCGAGCCGCTCGCGACGACCACCGTCGAGGCGGCGAACAGCAGCGGTGGGCGAGCCATCGACGAGCTCGACAGCGACCAATCCCAGCGCTTGTGCAGCGGCGAGCTCGGCCGCGATGAAGGCGGGAACCGACCCGGTGCCGCGGTCCGCTGACATGTCGCCGCACCACACCGTCGTTGCGCCGGCGAGATGCGCGGCGATGTTGGCGGCGACCGCTCGACTCGCTGATCCGAACGGCATGTCGACCCGAACCGCGGCCGTCGCTCCGGCGGCCAGTGCGTCGCGCAGGACAGCGTCGGCCGCGGGTGGGCCGGCCGTGATCGCAAGCACATCCACGCCTGACGCGTCTCGGCAACGAAGTGCCCATTCGAGCGCAGCTTGGTCCGACAGCGATGCGCCGGCGAACCGGCTGTCGGGTGCCGGCAGCGTGCCGTCGGTGATCTCGGGGCGCTGGTCGACCCACTTGAGACAGACGGCGATCATGTGCGGCGGAAGACGACGCCGAAGCCGCCCTCGGGGTAGTTCCATGTGATCGCACCCTCGCGGTTGCACACCATGTAACACGTGCCGCACTCGAAGCACTGCTCGTAGTTGAACAGGATGCCGCCGTCACTCGTCGGGATGAAGAGGTTGGCCGGACAGGCGACGATGCACTCGCGTGTGCTGCAGTCAGCGCAGATCTTGCCGTCGACCACGATGTGCGCTTGGTGGTGAACATTGAACGTCGCGGTGTCGATTCGGTCCTCGAACGAGATCTCTGGCCACTCGATCATCCGAAGCTCCTGAATCCGTCGAGGCCATCGCGCATGAGGTCGCGGCGACGGATTCCGATGCGTTTGCGTTCCTGGGCGACGATGCGCCGCAAGCCCGGCTTGGGCTCGGGGTTGTCGACCCGGAACATTCGCTCGGCCACCGATGTCGCGAGGTCGGGATAGAGGTGCTGCACCCGGTCGGACAGAACCAGCGCCGGCGCGCGTCGCAGCTTGCGGTGATCCTTGAGTACGAACGTGCTCTCCAGCCGTCGGGCATAGCCGGCCAGGCCATCGGCTGACGTGTTGCCGGCGCGGAGGGCTTCGACGGTTGCTTCGCCCGCGTACATGCCGCTGGCCATCGCGAAGTTCACACCCTCCAACCAGATGCCGGCGGCCAGGCACAACGCCGCCGCATCACCCGCGACCAGCAGTCCATCGGCCGACAGCTTCGGCATCATCGACACCCCGGCCTCAGGGATGAGGTGGGCGGAGTATTCCTTCAGCTCGCCGCCCTCGACGAGCGGCGCGATCGCGGGGTGCGACTTCATCGCCGTGATCAGTTCCTCGGGACGCTTCTTCTGCGCGGCCAGCTTGGGCAGTTTCAGCACCAGACCAACCGCGAGCGTGTCGAGGTTGGTGTAGATGAAACCGCCACCCGGCACACCGCCGGTGCATCCGACGATCTCGATGTCGACGCCGTGATTGCCGCGCACGGCGAAGCGTTCGTCGATGACGTCCTTCGGGAAGGCCAAGGTCTCCTTGACACCGAGCGTGTAGTTGGCGGCGTCAGGCTTGCCGTACAGACCTTCCTGCTTGGCCAGGAAGCTGTTCACGCCGTCGCATGCGATCACCACCGATGCCGTCAGTTCGCCGTCAGGCCGATCGGTGGCGACACCGCACACGCGGCCGGTTGCGTCGTGGAGGAGACCCGTGACCGTCGTGCTGCAGATCAGTTCGGCTCCGGCGTCGACGGCCTTCTGTGCAAGCCAGCTGTCGAAGTCTGGCCGGAACGCGGTCGCGCCGTTGTACGGCGGCTCGCCCCACGCCTCACTGCGGAAGTCGATCGTCAGTGCCTTCGTGTCGGTGAGGACCATGGTCGAACGTCGCGTCACCCAGCGCTGTATCGGAGCTTCGAGCCACCAATTGGGAATCAACTGGTCGAGGATGCGCGGGTAGATGACGCCGCCGTACATGTTCTTGCTTCCCGGGAACGGACCACGCTCGAGCAGGATCACTCGCTTGCCCGCACGGGCGAGCACGATGGCCGCGCACGAACCGGCCGGACCCGCGCCGACGATGATCGCGTCGGCGTCAGTCATGGATGGGCAACCGATCGAGGAGTTCGATGAGAACGGCGTTGGCGTCGCTGACGACGGCGAGATCGGCGAGTTGCATCATCGGGCAGTGGGGGTCGGTGTTGATGCTGACGATGTGGTCCGGTTGGCCGAGCCCGCTGGTGTGCTGGACGGCGCCGCTGATGCCGAATGCGAGGTACAGGTCGGGGGAGACCACGACACCTGTCGTGCCGATCTGACGCTCGTGACCGACCCACCCGCGGTCGGTGATGACTCGCGTCGCACCCATCGACGCGTCGAGCCGGATCGACAGATCGGTGAGTTGTGCGAACGCGTCGGCACTTGCCAGGCCGGCACCGCCGCCGATGATTCGCGGCGACTCGGCGAGATCCATCGTCGCTGCGTCTGGTGGCATGACCTCGATCACCGTCGGGTCGGGGAGCGTCGTCGAACCGTCGAAGCGGACGCTGCGGGCTGCCACCGTGTGGCTGGCGAATGCCGCCGAGACCTCGACACCGCGGACACCTGGTTGCAACGTTGCGACGAACGCGTCGGTCGGACGGATGTCGCTGACGACCAATCCGCCACCGCGGATGAGTTCGATGTGATCGGGACTCACCGACATCGCGCCGGCGTGAAGATCGCGATGCAGAAGCACCGCGAGGCGCGGCGCGAGGTCTCGACCGTCGGGTGATGCGGGCAGCACGACGTGGGGTTCATCGCCGAGATGCGGCGCGAGCGCACTCGCCCACGACGCGGGTGCGAACTGCCCGGCTTCGATCGTGATCACGTCGGAGGCGATGGCTGCGAGAGCGGCTGCGGCCTCGGCGGTTCCGGTTCCGATGACGATGGCCCGCCCGTCGCACTCGGCGACGGCCTCTGTCCCGCCGGCGGGCAGCACGCCATCTCGAACGGGGACCACGGCACGCATCGCGTGCAGGCTACGAGGCGAAAGGGTTCGGACGGAAGTGGGACTCGGCGATTCTCGCAGTTGGAGGCCGCATCGCAATCCGGCAGGATCGAGGGATGCACTTGGCTCAGTTGAACATCGGTCGCCTCACCCAGCCGCTGGAGCACGAGGACACGGCCGAGTTCGTCGCCAATCTCGACCCCGTCAATGCGCTGGCCGAGGCGTCTCCCGGCTTCGTCTGGCGTCTGCAGACCGACGACGGTGATGCCACGTCTCTGCGCCCGCATCCGGATCCCAACGTCATCATCAACCTCACCGTGTGGCGCGACGCCGAATCGCTCAACGACTTCGTGTTTCGCAGCGGCCACACGACATTTCTGCGACGCCGCAAAGAGTGGTTCACACCGATGGACGGTCCAGCGGTCGTCGCCTGGTGGATCGATGAAGAACATCTGCCGACCGTCGACGAAGCCATGGCGCGCCTCGCTCATCTGGCCGAACACGGGCCGACCGAGCACGCGTTCACGGTCACTCGTGCCTTCCCGGAACCTGCCGGTGCGTCGATCTCGTCGATCTCGTCGATCTCGCCGATCGCCCCGCGCGGGCCGCTCGACGGCTTGCTCGTCGCCGACTTCTCGCGCATCCTTGCCGGGCCGTACGCGGCGATGACGCTCGGTGATCTCGGTGCCGAAGTCGTCAAGGTCGAGCGCCCCGGAACCGGTGACGACACGCGCGGGTGGGGTCCGCCGTGGAAGGACGGGATCGCCACCTACTACCAGGGCCTGAATCGCAACAAGCGCAGTGTCACCCTCGACCTCTCGAACGAGGCCGATCGCGTGCTCGCGATCGAGTTGGCGACGCGAGCCGATGTGTTGATCGAGAACTTCCGGCCAGGCACCCTTGAACGATTCGGGCTCGGATTCGACCAGCTCCGCGCCGTCAACCCCGGCCTCATCTACTGCTCGATCACCGGCTTCGGCAGCGCGACCGAAGCAGCCGCAGACCTGTCCGGCTACGACCTGATGGTGCAGGCGATGAGCGGGCTGATGAGCATCACCGGCAAGCCCGAGGGCGAACCCACCAAGGTCGGCGTCGCCGTCATCGACCACATCTGTGCGTTGCAGGCAACGGTCGGGGTGCTCGCCGCGTTGACGGCTCGAGCGTCGTCCGGCATCGGTCAACGCGTCGAGGTGTCGCTGATGGCGACGGCGCTCGCGGCGCTGACCAACCAGGCTTCCGCTCACGTCGGCGCTGGCGTCGTGCCGCAGCGACTCGGCAACCGGCATCCCTCGATCGCCCCGTATCAGACGTTCCGCGCGGCAGACGGATTCTTCGTTGTGGCGTGCGGCAACGATTCGCAGTTCGCCAAGGTTGCGACGGCCATCGGCCGGCCCGAGCTGGCGCTCGACGAACGATTCACCACGAACACCAAGCGGGTCGCGAACATCGATGCTCTCGAACCGTTGCTGGGTGAGGCATTCTCGACGGCGTCGGTCACCGAGTGGGTCGCGACGCTCAGCGCTCAGGGCGTGCCGGCCGGCCCGATCAACGACATCGGCCAAGCGTTCATCGCAGCGGAAGAACTGGGCGTCGCGCCTGTCGTGACGACAACCATCGACGGTGAATCGCAGCGCAGTGTGCGGTCGCCGATCCTGCTGTCGGCGACGCCGACGACGGTTCGACGCAATCCGCCTGCCCTGGGCCAGGACGATGACCAGGTGCGCACATGGTTGGGAACGGCGCGGGACGCGGCGGGCGAATTAGGGTCGCCGGAATGAGGACTTTGCGATGAGAACGATCGAACGCGTTGGTGTGGTGGGTTGTGGTCTGATGGGTTCGGGCATCGCCGAGGTGTGCGCCCGTGCAGGCCTCGATGTGACGGTGGTCGAGAGCTCGCAGGCGGCGGCCGACGCCGGGATGATCCGCATCACCAAGTCGCTCGATCGGGCCGTGCGTTCGGGGAAGTTGCAGGCCACCGACAAGGAGCGGTTCCTCGACGGCATCCGTGTCAACACCGACCTCGAACGGCTGGAACGCTGCGATCTGGTCGTCGAGGCCGTCGCAGAGGACCAGAAGCTGAAGATCGAACTGTTCAAGCGTCTCGACGAAGTGATGCGCGGCGCCGACGCGATCCTGGCCTCGAACACCAGCTCGATCCCGATCATGAAGTTGGGCATCGCGACCCGTCGCCCCGACCTCGTCGTCGGCGTCCACTTCTTCAACCCGGTGCCGGTGTTGAACCTGGTCGAGATCGTGCCGTCACTGTTGACGTCCGACGAAACCGTCGAAGACGTCGCCAGTTTCGCGACGGACATCCTCGGGAAGCGCACGATCCGATGTCAGGACCGTGCTGGCTTCGTGGTCAACGCCTTGCTGGTGCCCTACATCCTGTCGGCCATCCGCATGTTCGAATCGGGTTTCGCCTCTGCCGAAGACATCGACACCGGCATGATCGAGGGCTGCAACCATCCAATGGGGCCTCTGCACCTTGCCGACCTGATCGGACTCGACACCACCCTCGCCGTCGCCGAGAGCCTCTACACCGAGTTCAAGGAGCCGCTGTACGCGCCGCCGCCGCTGCTCAGCCGGATGGTGGAAGCGAACCTTCTTGGCCGCAAGACAGAGCGCGGCTTCTTCGCCTACTGAACTCTCTCAGCGGGCTTGGAGGATGCGGCCGATCGCGTGCGCGGTGAGGCGGAAGGCCGTCAGCGCGCCGAGACCGTTGACGTCGCGTTCGGGGACGAACTCGACGATGTCGAACCCGGCGATGCGGCCGACGTCGGCAGCCATGTCGATGATGTCGATCGCGTTGTAATAGCTGAGGCCGCCGGGTTCGGGACCGATGACGCCGGGCATCGTGGTGGGGTCGAGGCCGTCGACGTCGATGGTGACGATGATGTCCGATCCGGCCGGGATCAGATCACGAACCAGCTCGACGCCGTTCCGGGCGACATCGTGGCCGGAGACGAAGTGCACGCCACGGGCGTTGGCGGCATCGACTTCTTCCTTGCGCGCCGAACCGACGCCGCGCTGGCCGACCTGGATCATGGTGCCGACGTGCGCCATCTCGCTGGATCGGCGCATTGTCGAAGACAGGCCCATGCGTTCGCCGTTGACCTCGTCGCGCCAGTCGATGTGAGCATCGATCTGGATGATGGTCAGCTGGCCGCGTCTGGCATACGACTGGATCACGGGGATCGGGATCGAATCGTCGCCGCCCAGGACCACCGGCACGGCGCCGGCGGCGTGGATCTGTTCGCAGGCCGCCGTGATGCGTGCTCGGTTGGCCGCGAAGTCGACGGCATCCCACTCGATGTCACCCCCGTCGAACACCGCAGCGTCCGCAGGCATCGCGTTGGTGCCGAGGTCGAAGTTCCAGTGCGCGTGCAACCCGCCGTAGGTACCGCTGGCGCGGCGGATGGCTTCTGGCGCCGCAGCGCAGTACGGCCCGACGGTGAGGTACGGGGTCGCGCACGGAGCGCCGACCACGACCACATCGGCGCGGTCGAGTGTGGTCAGATCACACGCGGGCAGGCCCAGGAACGTGGTGGTCTCGTTGCCACCGAGCATGGTGCGCAGATCGTTCATCAGTGGTGTGCGCCGCGCTTGGCCTTCACCAACTTGGCAGGCTTCGCGGCGGGCGCTGTCTTCTTCGGACGACGTTCGACACGGAGGACGAAGCGCAGACCGCTCCACGTCTCGTCGATCGCGCACACCTTGTTGTCGACCCAACCCGTCGGCAGGAACTCTTCGCGCAACACGTTCTCGTTGACGTCGGTGTCCATGCCGCTGGCCTTCTTCGGCCACGCGAGCCAGATCGCGCCGTTCGGGTGTGCGGCGGCCGTCAGTGCCGGCCAGTTGGCAACCAGCGCCGAGCGCTTGGTGTGGAACGCGATGACGACATCGAGAGGCGGCCGCACGCGGTTGGCCCATTCGACGGCGAGAGGGAGGACGCCGAGGTTCTCGCGGAAGTCTGCCGGCGCGTTGACCGTGGCCATGCGCGTGCCTTCCTTGATCCCCAACTTCTGCAGCAATGTTGTATCCGAATACCCGGCCACGAACGAGGCCCTCCTGTCACGCTCGGCCCAGGATGCGGTCGACCTGGATCTCGATCGCCACCCGGTCGGCTCGTTCGCCCGGCTGGCGGTAACGGGCAGCGTATCCCTCGACGGCTGCAGCCACGCTCGCCGTGTCGGTGGCCAGTCGCACAGTGCCCTCGAGCGTCAGCCATCGGCCCCCGTCGACCTGGCACACGGCAGCTCGTCCGCCACGTGCGGCGTTGCGCGCTTTCACCGACGGCGCGAACGTGATGACTCGGGCGACGAGCGCTGCGGGGTCGTAGCTGAAGCCGACTGCGACGACGTGTGGACTGCCATCGGCTCGCATGGTGGTGAGCGTTGCGAGGTGACGCTCGGCGAGGAAGTCGAGCACGGCTTGGTCGGGGGTGGCTGGATCGATCATGGGTCTCCGTTCAGGTGCCGGCCGAGATGGCGGTGAGGATGTCGAGCTTGGTTGCCCGCCAGGCGGGCACGACTGCGGCGAGGACACCGACGACGAATGCGGTCACGACGATGACAGCGATTGCGGTGGTGGGGACGCTGTAGGTCGAGAGACCCTTGTCGCGGAGCGCGACGATGACGATGTAGCCCAGGACCAGACCGAGGCCGACTCCGACGATCGCCCCGTACATCGATGTCAGCACGCTCTCCCATCGGACGGTGGTGCGGACCTGTGATCTCGTCATGCCGACTGCGCGCAGCAGACCGATCTCGCGGCGGCGTTCATACACCGCGAGCAACATCGTCAAGACGATGCCGAACACGGCGATGATGACCGAGAGCGCGAGCAGGCCGTAGATGAACGACAGGCTGCGGTCGATGATGTCGCTGCGACCATCGATGAACTGGTTGCGATCCTGCAACGTGCCGATGCCGTAGGACTTGATGGCGGCGTCGACCGCCGTGCGAAAAGATGCGTCGGACACGTTCGCGGCCCGGGTCATGAAGACGAATCCGGCCTGGTTGCTCAGCGAGGTGCCGTCGAGCAGATCGCGGTGGACGACCCGCGCCTGTGCGAGGTCACTGGACGCGTAGATGCCGTCGACCGTCAGCGTCACCTTCTTCCCTCCGACGCGGAGATCGACCGTCGAGCCGACGACGAGGTGCTTGCGGCTGGCTTCGCCGCTGCTGACGAGGATGCCGTCCTTCGTCAGCGACAGGAACGACCCCTGGACGAACTTGTAGTCGAGCAGCCCCTGTGCCGTGGCCGGATTGACCGTGGTCGCGAAGACCCCCTTCAGCGAGGCGGCGTCCTGCAGGGGAGCGAAGCCCAGTCCGGTTGCGTCGCCGACCTGGGGCAGCGTGTTCAGCGTGTCGATGAAGTTCTGGCTGAAGCTGAGCGAGCCACCGTTGGTGGAGTTGATGACGTAGTCGCCGCGGAACTGCTCGCCGATCGTGTCGCGCAGTTGCTGCTTGATCGATGCCGCGAACACGCTCGCGCCGGTGACGAGCGCGACACCGATCAGGACGGGTGCGGCCGTGCGAGCCGTGCGACGAGGATTGCGTTGCACGTTGCCACGCGACATCGTGCCGGTGATGCCGCGGAACCGTTGGACGGGTGCGCCGAGGACGCGGGCGATGGGGTTGGCCATCACCGGTCCGAACAGCAGCACGCCGACGAACACCGCGACCACGGCGACGCCGAGCAAGATCGAATCGCCACCCGCGAGCTCGGCGACGATCGCGGCGATGCCGACGACGATGAACGCGGTCGCCGCAATGCTGCGGGTGCGGTTGCTGCGGGTGTGTTCGAACGCCGACTCGCTCATCGCCGCGACAGGTGCGACCCGCCCCGCTGCCACCGCCGGCACGATGGCCGCGATGAGCGTGGTCGCGATGCCGGCGAACATCGTGATGAGCACGGTCGTCGTCGTGATCTCCAGCGTGCGTGCCGGAACGCCGAATCCGACGGCGTCGAGCACCTTCTGGATGCCGACGGCCAGCCCCGCGCCGGCGATGAGGCCGGCAAGCGATCCGATGATCCCGATCACGATTGCCTCGACGAGCATCACCCGCGTCACCTGACGACGACTGGCGCCGATCGCTCGGAGCAGAGCGTTCTCCTGGCGGCGCTGCGCGGCCGTGATCGAGAACACGTTGTAGATCACGAAGCATCCGACGGCCAGGGCGATCAAGGAGAAGATCGACAGGAAGATCGTGAACAAGCCAAGCCCCTTTTCGAGCTGGGTCTGGCTCTGCTCGATGATCTGCTTGCTAGTCAGCACCTGGCTGACTTCAGTGCCCTGCGCCGTGTCGAGCGCAGCCTGCACGCGTGCCGCGAGTTCGGTGTCGGTGACCGAGCCGTCGCCGCGGATCAACACGGCGTCGATGAAGCCGGGCTTGGCGACGAAGTTCATCGCCGTGGTGGTGTCGAACAGCGCCCAGGTCGCATCGCCGGGGGTCGAGATGTCGTTGTACTGGGCGACGCCCACCAGCGTGAAGCTGCGCGAGCCGCCTTCGGAGTTGACCTTCACCGAGTCACCGATGTCGTACTTGCCGTCGGCGGCGGTCTGGTTGTCGAGCACGACTTCGTTGTCGGCGGTCGGGGCCCGTCCCCGCACGACCTTCCACACCGAGAGGTCGCCCGAGTTCAAGGTTCCGCCCGACGTCGCCCGACTCGTGCGCTCGATGGGTTTGCCGTTCTTCGCGATCACGACGGCGTCGTCGTCGACCAAGGCCTGTGCGTCGGACACGCCCGGGACGGCGGCCGCGATCGCCAGCGCCGAGTAGTCGACGCGATCGCGACGTTCGAAACCAAACGCCGTCTCGACCGAGTTGGCCGATTGGACGTAGGCGTCGACCTTCTCGTACGACTTCGCGAACAGCGCGTTGAAGCTGCCTTCGAGCGTGTCGCGAAAGATGAATGTGCCCGACAGGAACGCCGTGCTGATGATGATCGCCAGCGCCGTCAGAACGATGCGCCCGAAGCGGGCGGTCACGTTTCTGAGGGCGAGGCGGAACATCGGTTCAGGCTACGAGTGCGGCATCCGACGCGAGGTCAGGTGGTTGCGATCGCCTCGAGGATCGGCGCCTTCGCCGCCCGTCGTGACGGGAACCACGCCGCGAGCAGGGCCAGGATGACGGCCAGGATCGCGAACACGATCAGGCTCACTGGTGACACGCTGAAGTTGGTGAGGCCCTGATCCTTCAGGGCCTTGACAACGATCCAGCCCAGAACGAGTCCGAGGCCGAGACCCATCATCACGCCGAGAACCGCGGTCACGACTGCTTCCCATCTGATGCTGCCCCTGATCTGGCTGCGCGTCGTGCCGATGGCGCGCATCAGGCCGAGTTCGCGGCGGCGCTCGTAGACACCGAGCAGCAACGTGAGGACGATGCCCAGCGCAGCGATGAACACCGACATGAACAGCAGTGCGTAGATCAGCGTGATGAATCCGTCGAAGCTGCTGATCGATTCGTCGATGAACTGCTTCTTGGTCTGCGCCTTGGCGCTGGGGTAGTTGACCATCACCGTCTTGATGGCTGCATCGAGTTGCGTTTGCGAAACACCTGGAGCGGACAATGCTGCGACCTGGAAGTCGAATTGCGGCTGCCCGCTGTCGGCAAACGCTGTGCGGTCGGCGATGTAGTCGCCGAAGATCTTGTCGCTGAAGATGCCGACGACCGAGAAGGTTGCGGTCTTCGCGTTGAGGAAGCTGACGTTGAACGAACTGCCGATCACGTACTTCTTGCTGTTGGCAATGTCCTTCGAGACCAGGATCTTGGTGCCGGTGACATCACCCCACGACCCCGTGACGAAGTGCAGATTGAGCAGGTTCGGGGCCGTTGTTGGATCGAGCAACAGCGCCGCGGCGTCGTCGCTCTTTCCGCCGTCCTTCGGAGCGATCTTGAACAACCCGCCGCCGAAACCGACCGAGTCCTTGATCTCGGACAGTTTGCCGAGATCGGTGGCGAGCGTGACAGGCAGGACACCGCCATTGCCGACCTCGGGGCTGACGGCGACATCGCCCACGAATGCCTTGCTGAACGTGGCGCGCAATGAATCCTGCAACGAACTCGCCAAGGTCGACACGAGCACGAGCAGAGCTAGGCCGATGCCGAGCGCTGCCGCGGTCAGCGCTGTGCGCTCGGGGCTGCGGGCCGCGTTGCGGCCGGCGACTTCACCGGTGACACCGCTGATCTTGCCCATCGGCTTGGTCAGGAGGTTGGCGATCGGTGTGACGATCACCGGGCCGAACGCGATGGCGCCGATGAACAGGCCGAGGACGCCGAGCACGAGCCACTCCGCCGTGACGGCGAGACCCAGCGTGATGCCGACGACGGCGAGGACCCCGCACACGATGCCGGTGATGGTGCGCCGGCGCGACGTGCCCGACCGATCGATCGCGACATCGCGCATCGCTGCCAGCGGTGGCACCCGGCCGGCGCGAAGTGCGGGGAACGTGGCGCACACCAGGGTCACGACGAGCCCGACGATGAATGTCTTGAGGAATGCGCTCACACTGATCACCAGTGAGTTGTCGCCTGGTCCGTTGCCAGATTTGGTCAGGGCGTAGTGAATGACGAACGCGAGACCCACTCCACCGATGAATCCGAGCACCGCGCCGATGATGCCGACGGCAAGGGCTTCGACGAACTGGGCGAACGTGACCTGACTGCTTCGTGCACCAATGGCGCGCATGAGCGCGTTCTCGCGCAGCCGTTGAGCCGCGCTGATCTTGAAGACGTTGTAGATCACGAAGCAACCGACGAAGATCGAGATACCCGCAAAGACGGTGAGGAACAGCGTGAAGACGTTGAACTGCTTGGCCAGGTTGGACTGTGCCTCTTTGGTGATCTCCTTGCCGGTCATCACCTGGATCTGGCTGGGTGTGAACAACTTCTGGATGTCGGCCTTGAGTTCGGCCTGGGTACGGGTTCCGTCACCCCGGATGCTGACCGAATCGATCATGCCTGCCTGACCGAGCACGAAATCCTCAGCGGTCGGCAAGTTGAACAGCGCCCAGGTGGGCCCGCCGGTGGATTCCGAGCCGGACAACGTGACGATGCCGACGACGGTGAACGTGCGCGGTTCCCCCGATGTCGACACCGTGACCGTGTCGCCGACGGCGACGTTACCGAGCTTCGCTGTGTGGTTCTCGAGCACGACTTCGTTCGCTGCGTTGGGCGCACGGCCTTCCTTCAGCCGCCAGGGCGTCGTCTGGTTCTCGGCGAAGACAGCTCCGTACTGAGGTGGACCGCCGCCGCCGATCACCTTGCCGTCGGGGCCGGTGATGATGGCGGTGCCCTGGACGGACCCATTGGCTTCGGCGACGCCGGGTACTGCCTTGATCTGGGCGATCACGGAATCCGAGACATGGCCGCGCTGGTCGGGGCCGAAGTTGCCCTTGATCGACACCGCAGAACGCACATACGCGTCGGTGCGGCTGTATGCCGTGGCGAACAACTTGTCGATGCTGCCGTTGATCGTGTCGCTGAACACGAACACGCCGCTGAGAAAGGCGCAGCCGGCGATCACGGCAAGCGCAGACAGCACGAGACGGCCCTTGCGGGCCAAGACGTTCTTCAGTGCGATGCGGAGCATGTCATTCCCCGAAGCGCTTCATGCGGTCGAGCACCTTCTCGGCCGTCGGATCCATCATCTCGTCGACCAACTTGCCATCGGCCAAGAACAACACGCGATCGGCATAGCTGGCGGCCACGGGGTCGTGGGTCACCATCACGATCGTCTGCCCGAGTTCGTTGACCGCGCGGCGCATGAAGTCGAGGATCTCGGCACCGGTGCGGCTGTCGAGGTTGCCCGTCGGCTCGTCGGCGAAGATGATGGTGGGCTTGCTGGCCAGCGCGCGGGCGACGGCGACGCGCTGCTGCTGGCCACCGGACAACTCGCTGGGGCGATGCTTGAGGCGATCCCGCAACCCCACCGTGTCGATCACACGACCGATCCATGCTTCGTCGCCCTTGGTGCCACCGAGCAGCAGCGGGAGACGGATGTTCTCGTCGGCCGACAACGTGGGGATGAGGTTGTAGGCCTGAAAGATGAAGCCCACCTCACGACGGCGCAGCTCGGTGAGGTCCTTGTCCTTCAGTGCCGCGAGGTAGGTGCCGCCGATGTACACCGCGCCCGATGTCAGCCCATCGAGGCCGGCGAGCGAGTGCATGAGCGTGGACTTGCCGGAACCCGATGGACCCATGATCGCCGTGAACTTGCCACGTTCGAACGCAACCGTCACGCCGTCGAGTGCGCGCACTTCGCTGTCGCCGGATCCGTACACCTTGGTGGCGTCGACTGCGCCGGCGGCAGCGATCACGGTGGCCGTTGCACCCGGGGCAGAATCGGCTGAAGGCATGGGGAAGTCAGTCATGACGACAGTTCTACCCGAGGGGTGCGCGATGCGACTCCCCATATGGGTTGATCGATGGTCCACCCAGCGGAGGAGGCCGGTGCTGCGGCGGCGCCGTCTCAGGTACGGGCGAACAGGGCGATGCTGGCCGCCGTTTGTGCGCCGACATCGGGGAGCACGGCCGCGAACACGTCCATGCCGTGCGACGTGCCCATCACGACGCGGCACTGCGCGTTGACCCCTGCTTGCAGCAGTAGTCGGTAGAACTCGATGCCCTCGTCGCGCAGCGGGTCCGCCTCGTTGACGCTGATGAACGTGGGTGCCAAGCCACGCACATCGGCATCGGTCGCGAACGACGGCCACGCCAATGGATTCCCAGCGTCGAGCTGCTCGATGCCATAGGCGACCGCGCCGCGATTGTGGTGCAGGTTGAGGAGGATGCCTTCGTTCTCGATCGACGATGGGAACCGCTCCTGCGGCCAGTGGCCGGCGATGTACGGGCACAGCGCGTACAGACCACGGACGAGTCCCATGTCGCCGTCGCGCAACAGCCGCATGCCGGTCGCCAGGGGTGAGGTTGCCGCCGCCACTCTCACCAGCAACGATGACTCGATCTGGGTCGATGCCGAGCTCGACCGCATGGTCGACGGTCCAGCGCACCCCTGAGACACAGTCGTTCAGGCCGGCCGGGAACGGCTCGATCTCGGGCGCCGAGGACGGCGTGAGGCAGTTGCGGAAATCGATCATTGCGACCGCCAGGCCCTGATGGGCCAGCACGCGGCCCCATATCCGGTACATCGCGTTGAAGCACGAGCCGGTCTGCATGCCTCCGCCATGGAGGTACACGACACCGGGGACGACGACGTCGTTGTCGGGACGAATGAATTGAACCTTGACCGTGTTGCCGTCCGGCATCGACGCGAACTCTCGGGTCTCGACCCGCAGACCGTCGAACGGCGCCACGTCAGCGGTGTCGAGTCGTGCGTAGAGAGCCTCGAGCTTGGCCGCCATTGCCAGAGCCGACTCGGAATTGGAGATCTCGACCAGGCGCTCGCGGCTGTCGATGTCGTTCAGTGGGCGCGACGGGACGTTGCGCAGGGCTCGCTTGACGCGCGGGTCCAGACGGTGATCGTTCTGCACGTCCGGATGGGACACTGCCCCCGAGTCGATCGACATCCCCACGCTCCTTCGCCCGTAGCGGTCACACCAACGATCGCGTCAGTGACGGCCGAACGGTACATCCCCGCGTCTCTGACATCATCACGCAACCATGCCATCGACAGCCAGTTTCGTGGAGCGCCGACGCGCCGTCACACGGGCGGTTCTGGTTTCAGGCTGGCTTGGTGATTCGGTGTGTGGGTGATGCGCTCTCGACCGATTCCGTGGCATCGCGGCGTCGTGGCCGGCGTTCGTAGAGGGTCAGGCGCTCGGGGTCGGTGAGAAAGCGTGCGAGTGTTCGGTGACGAATGTGTCGATGTCGCGCGGTGGGCGCTGAAGGAGCGTTTCGATGTCGTCCCTGATCCATGCGGCGTCGCCTTGTGCGACGAGGCTGAACGCTTGGGCGTTCATTTCTGCGATCGGGGCTGGCACCCCGGCCCGGATCATGTTGGCGCGATCTTGTTCGTAGCTGAGTGTGCGGTACGTGATTGGGCGACCCAGAACTCGAGTCAGGGCGGCAGCGATGTCGGCATTGGAGATCAGCGCTGGGCCGGTGAGCCAGTACGTGGCGCCCTCATGCGGAGCGGGCACGGCTGCGATCTTCGCCGCGACTGCTCCGACGTCGCGAGCGTCGATCATGCCGATCAGGCCCGCGCCTGCGGATGAACCGAACGTGTCGGTGCGGGCAATGGCAGGGGCCGCGACGAGCAGGTTCTGCATGTAGGCGTTCGAGCGCAGCAACGTGTGCTGGAGACCGGAATCGATGAGACCGGACTCGATCTCGTGCTGCCCTCGCCGCCTGGCGATCGGCGAGTCGGCTGAGGCTTTGCTGGTCACCTTGACGACATGGCCTACGCCCGCTCGGGCCGCGGCGGCGATGACGGCCAGTTCCTGTTCTGGGACTGCGGGGCTGACGAGCACGAGGGTGGTCACGTCGGTCATCGCCGGGTCGATCGTGGCCGGGTCGGTGAGGTCTCCTACTGCGATCTCCGCACCTGCGGCCGCCAGCGGACCTGCCCTACCGGGGTCTCGGACGAGAACGCGGACGGGTGTCTGTTGTTCGCAGAGCAGGCGGACGGCTTCGGTGCCGACTTTGCCGGCGGTCGTGACGAGAATCATCGGGTCTCCTTGAAGTGAGTTGTACAACCCATTACTACCAGACAAATTGGGTTACAAGACCCAGAACTCGGATAGCCTCGCCGATGTGGAACAAAGTGGCCCAAATCAGTCCCGTCTCACCCCCAAGGGCGCACGCACGCGAGCGCGCATCGTCGATGCCGCAGCCCGGCTGATCCACAGGCGTAGCGTCGTTGCGACCACGCTCGACGATGTCAAAGCGGAGGCCGAAGTCAGCGGGTCGCAGCTCTATCACTACTTCCCTGACAAGGAGGCGCTGGTGCGTGCTGTCATCGACCATCAAACGGCGGTCATCGTCGACAATCAGCGTCAGCTCGACCTCGGCACGATCGGGTTGGCGGGCTGGTACGACAAAGTGATCGCCCATGCCAAGACCGTCGACGGACAGGGGGGTTGCCCGTTGGGATCACTCGGGGGGCAACTCTCCGAAATCGATCCCCGAGCTCGTCCTCTGATCGCTGACGGGTTCGCACAGTGGTCAGCTGCAATCGGCGAAGGCCTTCACGTGCTCCACGACGGCGGACATCTCGCCGCCGAGATCGACCCCGACGACCTCGCCGTCACGTTTCTTGCCGTCCTTCAAGGTGGCCTTCTCCTCGCTCAGGTCCAGCGAGACACGGCTCCGCTCGAGACCGCCATCCACACGCTGCTCTCCCTCGCCGGAACACGCTGAAGCACCTTCGAGCATTGTGATCAAGGAAGCGGGTGACGTCATTTTGGAACGCTCAATCCTTTATGATCTCCGTATGGCTCGTGGTGTGAAAGTTGACGCAAAGACTGGCAAGGGTCGTGAGACGCGGGGACGGATCGTGGCTGAAGCGTCGCGGTTGATGCTCGAAATGGGGGTCGCCGGAGCGACGATCGATCTCGTCCGTGCCGCAGCTGGGGTGAGCAGTTCGCAGATCTACCACTACTTCGGGAGCAAGGAAGAGCTGCTCAGGGCCGTTCTCGAGTCGCAGAACGACGAGATCGTGAGCGTGCACGAGGCGATCTTCGCGAACCTCGACACGCTCGAGGGTCTGCGTGCCTGGCGGGACTTCATCCTCGATCACCAGCGGCGCGTACATTGCGTTGGCGGTTGTCCGATCGGCACGCTCGGGAGTGAGATCGCCGAGATCGACCCGATCGCCCGGGCGATCAGCGCCGAGGGATTTCGACGATGGGAGTCGGCGATCCGTCGTGGGTATCGCGCAATGCAGGCGCGCGGGAGCTTGTCAGCGTCGGTCGACGTCGATGCGCTCGCCCTTGCAACGCTGGCGTCGTTGCAAGGCGGATTGATGCTGACGCAGATCGAACGCCGCATCGCACCTCTGCAGGCTGCGCTCGACGCGACCTTGGCCCATGTCGCACACCTCTGTGCGCAATCAGTGGCATCTGAGTAATCTGCACGATTGGAGTAGATGTTCCAAAAATGGTTCGGCACACTGCGGAAGGCTCATGGCATCCATGAGTCACTCACCAAGGAGACGCTCACGTGCAGGAACTACATGGCAAGACAGCATTGATCACCGGTTCGACGGTCGGCATCGGACACGAAGTGGCCCTACAACTCGCCAACAAGGGAGCGATGGTGATCGTCTCCGGACGCAACACCGATCGAGGCGACGCAACCGTCAAGGAGATCGAAGCCGCAGGCGGAGCCGCTCGGTTCATCGCCGCCGACCTCACCGACTTCGACTCGATCCGGCGACTCGCTGCGTCCGCCGGCGACGTCGACATCTTGATCAACAACGCCGCTGCCTACAGCGTCGGCGCCACCACCGACGTCACCCTCGCCGACTTCGACGAGATGTTCACGACCAACGTCCGAGCACCGTTCTTCCTGACAGCCGCGCTGGCACCCGCCATGGTGGCCAAGGGCTCCGGTGTGATCGTCAACGTGTCGACAATGGTGTCCGCAATGGGCGTCGCCGGAATGGCCGCATACTCCGCCACCAAGAGCGCACTGAACAGCCTGACCCGGACGTGGGCCGCCGAGTTCGGCGCCGCGGGCGTGCGCGTCAACGCGATCGCTCCCGGCCCCACGGCGACCGACATGGTCATCGAAACACTCGGAGCGGAGGGCGCCGCACAAGTCGCAGGGTTGACCATCCTCGGCCGCCTCGCCGACCCACGCGAGATCGCCAACGCGATCGTGTTCCTCGCCAGCGACCAATCCAGCTACATCACCGGCACAACCTTGTTCGCCGACGCCGGAGCGACAGCGCGCTGACAGCCAGCGACACCGCACCAACGCGATCGGGCGGCGTGACCTCAGGTCGCGCTGCCCGATCGCGTTGAGCGGCCCAGACCTCACGATTCAAACCCAGCGGCTAGACAGCCCCCGTCCACCTCCTCACCCTGCTCGGTCTCGCCGGGTACAGATGCCCACGCGCCGTTCGGGCGCTTCGGCCGGACGCCGACGAGTGCCGTTCGATATGCGTGTTCTGCGTTGTGAAGCTCGCGTCGTCTGAACCGCCGAGCACACGTCGCCGTCTGAACGAAGTCGGTGCTCCGCTGCGGGGCACCGAGGTAAAGTGACCTTGTGAGCGATGCAGCGAGCAACGGATTCGAGATCCCACACGGCGTCAGTCTGTTGCCGCGCGATCTGACGGCCGACGAGCTCTCGGCCGCGCCGGTGCTGGCATCCGTCGATGCGTTGTTGATCGAGGACCTGTCCGACGAAGAAGACGACGCGTTCGCAGCCGCCGTCGGGTCGTGAGACTGGTTGTTGACACGGGCGTGTTCATCGCGGCGTTGAGCCGACGACGCCGCCAATTGTTCGACTCTCATGTTGAGGCGCTTCGGGGCAATCAGCTGTTCCTTTCGGTCGTCACGGTCGCAGAACTGCGCTACGGAGCGATCGTCGCTGAGTGAGGTAGCCCACGACGCGAGCGAGTCGAATCGGCCATCGCCGCGACGACCGTCGTGCCGGTCACTGACGCGTTCTTGACCACAATGGCAGAGCTGCGCGCAGCGTGCCGCCGGATCGGGCATCCGCTCGCCGGACCGGTCCATGGCAATGATCTGTGGATCGCGGCCACTGCGTTGCATATCGGGGCCGCACTTGTGACAGCCGATCAAATATTCGTCGACACTCCTGCCCTCGTCGTCGTCCCGTAGGCGCGCCGGCCAACCGAGATCCCGCCCGCCGATGTGATCGGCGACTCCTTCCACGACATCAATCAAAGGCGGATGCGCCGTTCGGGGCGGCCTCGAGCCCGACTTTCAGTGCGCCACAATCGCGACGTTCGCGTTGTTGCTCACACGCACCGTGACCGGGGTGGACGCGTATGTCATATGTCGTCAGATCGACGACATATGACTCACAGTTGTCGCCGCGGGCACCCGCACAGCCGCTCGCCCAGCCGGTGCTCGGCGCCGTTCGCGGCCGGCTTGGATCAGGCCGGCGACGGTTCGCCGGGGGTGATCAGACCGCTCTCGTAGGCCAGCACCACGGCCTGCACTCGGTCGCGGAGGTTGAGCTTCATCAGCATCCGCCCGACGTGGGTCTTGATCGTTGCCTCGCCGAGGTACAACTGCTCCGCGATCTCGGCGTTCGACATGCCCTTGGCAACGAGGCGTAACACTTCCAGCTCGCGTTCGGTCAACTGGTCGAGGCCGGGGATCGGTGCCGTCTCGCGGGTAGGGCGCGTGCTGATCTCCTCGATCAGACGTCGTGTCACCGACGGCGCCAGTAGCGCTTCGCCCGCGGCAACGACGCGGATGGCCTCGACCAGTTGCTCGGCCGGTGCATCCTTGAGCATGAACCCGCTGACGCCCGCTCGCAGCGCGGCGTACACGTAGTCGTCGAGATCGAATGTGGTCAGCATCAAGACACGCGGGTTTCGGGCGCGTCGATCGGCCAACAGTTGCGATGCCGCTTCGATGCCGTCCATGCGCGGCATGCGAACGTCCATCAGGATCACGTCGGGTGCGCAGCGGCGAGCCGCATCGACAGCCTCGATCCCGTCGCCGGCCTCGCCGACCACGGTGATGTCGGCCTCGGCCTCGACGATCATCCGGAAGCCGGCCCGCACCATCGCCTGATCGTCGACGAGCAGAACGCGGATCATGCGCCCACCTCCGCCAGCGGGGCCGTTGCGCGGACCTGCCACCCACCACCGACCCGCGGCCCGGCAGTGACCGTGCCGCCGCACAACGCCATGCGCTCGCGCATGCCGACCAACCCGTGACCGTCGGCGTTGTTGGCGACGCTGGCGCCACGCCCGTCGTCGGTGATCTGGACGACCACGTTGTCGGGTCCGTAGATCAGATCGACGTTGACCTTTCGGACCTGTCCCGCGTGCTTGCGCACGTTCGTCAGCGCCTCCTGGACGACGCGGTACATCGACAGGCCGACGCTGGACGGCACCTCGTCGGGCGGGGTGCCGATCTCGTCGAGCTCGACCGGCAGGCTGGGGTCGTTCTCGATCAAGAGACGAACGCTGTCCAGCGAGGGCTGTGGTGCAAGCCCCTGCACATCGTCGCCGGTGCGCATCACACCGAGGACGCGACGCAATTCGTCCATCGCCTGCCGACCTGTCGACTCCAACTCGCGCAGCGCGGATTCGGCCTGCAGCGGAGCGGTGTTGATCGAACGTCGTGCGGCGCCGGCCTGGATGATCATCAGGCTCACCGAGTGGGCCACGACGTCGTGCAACTCGCGGGCGATTCGTGATCGCTCGTCGTGGACGCGCTGGCGCGCCATCAGCTCACGTTCGCGATCGTGGCGTTCCGCGCGCTCCGCGAGGTCGGCGAAGTGCAGTCGGCGACGCTGCATGTTGTCGCCGAGGATGAACGCTCCGATCGACAAGAGCACCGCGGAGATCAGGTTGCCGACCGCGATGTTGTGGATCGCGTATCCGACCGTCAGCGTCGCGACCCCGCCGACGGCCAGCAGCTTCGCCGCGATCGCTCGCTGGTTTCCGTTCGTGTGCGCGGCCAGCGTGTAGATGGCGATCACAGCCGCCAACCCGCCAGGACCGTCGACACCCAGCGCTTCGAGCAGGAACGCGCTGGGAGCGACCACCGCGAGCACGGCGATGGGGTTGGGGCGGCGCCAGACCAGCGGGAGGGCGGCGAGCGCGGAGAGGATCGTCGTCAGCGCGTTGGCGTGCTTGTGGAACGACGTCGACGAATCGCCCCACAGCCGACCGATCGCTGCGGTCGCGAGGACGATGGCGATCAACGCATCGCTGGCCATCGGATGTGCGTGCAGCCAACGAAATGGCGCGAGGCGTTTCACGAGGACACGCTACTCAACGACGTCGAACGCGTCGTCAGCAATGAGGATGACGACGAGTCCGCATCAGGTCTGGCTCTCGCCTGCCTTCTTGACGAGATCGAAGACGGCTCCCGACGCGGCCCGACCAGTCGCAGTTTGCGACGCGAGCGCCTGCAGTTCGGTGCCGGCGCGGATCGCGGCTCGGGCACCCCACACGTCGAACGCGCGGTGGACGGACCGTTTGTTGAGTTGGGTCAGGTCGCTGGGGACGCCGGCGATCGACTCCGCGACGGCGAGCACGGATGCGTCCAGCTGATCGGCCGCGAACGCGTCGTTGGCGAACCCGATCTCGACCGCCTTGGCTGCGCTGATCGCCTTGCCCGTGAGCATCAACTCCATCGCGCGGCGCAGCCCGAGAAGCACCGTGTGGTACTGGAAGTCCGGTGGGCTGATGACGCGCACGAGCGGGTAGCTGATCGTCGCGTCGTCGGCGATGTAGACGAGGTCGCACGCCGATGCCAGCTCGGTGGCGCCGCCGATGGCGTATCCGTGGATCTGAGCGATCACCGGCTTGGCCAGATCCCAGATCGTGAACCAGCTCTCGTTGATCTGGCGCGCCCACTGACCCGGGCCCGGAGCGGAATGGAACGGCGGGTCCTGCATCAGTGGGCTCTTCACGTCGTAGCCGGCGGAGAAGCACGTGCCGGCGCCACGCACGATGGTGACCCGCACGTCGGGGTCGTCGTCGTGGGCGTAGAGAGCCTCGAGCAGGGCAGTGCGCAAGGGCGTCGAGATCGCGTTGCGTTTCTCGGGACGGTTCAGCGTGATGCGGCGGACGTGCTCGGCCGGACTGTCGATGAGGATCAGCTGTTCTGGCATCGCGGGTTCTGGCATGGTGCCCCTGTCATGAAGCGAGGTCGGCCATCAGATCGATGGCCTCGGGCTGGGTGGTGCCGACGATGATGCCGGTGCAACCCGGGGCTGCGAAGCCATCGGCCCAACGACGGCGGATGCGTTGTGGCGAGCCGATCAGAGCTGTCTGTTCGAGGTAGTCGTCGGGCACGGCTGCGATCGCTTCCGCCTTGCGTCCCGATCGCCACAGGCCGACGATGGTGTCGGCCTGTTCGGGGAAGCCGCGGCGAGCCATCGAGTCGCGGTGGTAGTTGTGCGTCGCGCTGCCCATCCCGCCGACGTACATCGCGGTGAGTGGCCGCATCGCGTCGAGCGCGCCCGCCACATCGTCGGTGATCTCGACCGAGCAGCCGGTGAACACGTCGAAGTCGGCGGGCGGCGCGAGCGTGGGGGAGCGGCGGCCGAAACCGGTCGTCAACTCGTCGCGGTATGCGTCGACCCCGGCGGGTGGCAGGCCCATCGGCAGCCACCCGTCGGCCAGTTCGGCCGCGGTCGTGACGTTGCGACTTCCGCCGGCTGCGATCCAGATCTCGATCTCGCCGGCCGGGTGCAGGATCGACTTCAGCGCCTTGCCCTGACCGATCGCCCCGGGGCCTCGATACGGCAGTTGGATCTCGGCCCCGTCGTGCGCGACCGGTGTCTCGCGAGCGATCGTGGATCGCAGGATGGTGACGTAGTCACGGAGGCGAACCGCGGGCTTGCCCCACGGCTGCCCGTACCAACCCTCGACGATCTGCGGCCCTGACAGTCCGACGCCGATGATCGTTCGCCCACCTCCGGCCAGCGCGTCGATCGTCATCGCGTGCATCGCCAACGTGGTGGGCGGGCGCGCCGCGACCTGGGCCACGGCGGTACCGAGTTTGATCCTGGTGGTGACCGCGGCGAGATAGGCGAGGGGAGACAGTGCGTCGGTGCCGTACGCCTCTGCGGTCCAGACCGAGTGGTATCCCGCGTCCTCGGCCCGGCGGACGAGATCGACCGGCACCGAGACCGCTGCTTGGCGATACAGGTCGAGCCGCAAACCCAGACGCACGGAGCCACCATAACGACGCGAATCTGGTGGATCATTGTCGGGCGTCTTTGCCCTACGATCCCGGGGGTGAGTTCTTGCCCGTCCTGTGCAAATCCGGTCCCGGCCGGCTCACGCTTCTGTCCGACCTGCGGTTTCGCGCTGGCGGCGTCGACGATCGAGGAGCGGCGAGTCGTCACCGTTCTCTTCGCCGACCTCGTCGGGTTCACATCGCTGTCCGAACACATGGATCCCGAGCAGGTCAAACGTCTGATCGATGCCTGTTTCGAACGGCTGGTCGACGACATCACCACCTTCGGAGGCACCGTCGACAAGTTCGTCGGTGACGGCATCGTCGCCCTGTTCGGCGTGCCGGTGGCCCACGAGGACGACGCCGAGCGAGCGGTCCGGGCGGCACTGCGGATGCACGACACCCTGGCCACGTTCGCGACTACGACGATCGCGTCCGATGCGGCCCAGACCCTGCAGATGCGGGTCGGCATCAACACCGGCGTGGCCTTGGTCGGCACGGTGGCCGGCACGGACCACACCGCGATGGGCGACGTCGTCAACACCGCGTCGCGACTGCAGTCGATGGCGCCTCCCGGCGGCGTCCTGGTCGGTGAGGCGACTCACGGGTTGACCGAGTCCAGCATCCAGTACGAGGCCCTCGGCGATCTCGCCGCCAAAGGTCGCGAAGCTCCTGTCGCGGCCTGGCTGGCGCGCATCGCGCTGTCCGTCCCCGGGGCGCGTCACCGCCGCCGCGACGTTGCGATCATGGGACGGTCGACCGAACTCGCGCTCGCAATCGCGACGGTCGACTTCGCTGTGGCGAATTCGCAGGCCGCGCTGATGGCGGTCGATGGCGAAGGCGGTGTCGGGAAGAGCCGGCTCGTCGACGAACTCGTTGGCGCGGTTCGCCAGCGTGAATCGGCATTGGTCCTCGAAGGTGCCGCCGTTCCGTACGGCGAATCGAACGTCTGGTGGCCGCTGGCGCAAGCGCTCTTCGACCGGCTCGAGATCGACCCTTCGGCCAACCGCGACGACGTGCGCGATCTCGCGCTCCAGCGCGGGCGCGTGCTGTTCGGCGTCGACGACGAGATCACCCTCAAGCAACTCGCCGACGTGTTCCAGCACGTGCTCGGCTATTCGTCGAAGCTCGACGAGCTCGACCCGCAGGCATCGCGCGATGCGGTGGCGCGGGCGGTCACGCTGGTGCTCGAACGCAAGCTGCGAGACGGACCGGTGTTGTTGTCGATCACCGACATCCACTGGGCCGACCCCGTGGTGCTGGCGCTGTGCGAACACTTGCTGATCGCTCTGGCGCGCACGCCGTTCCTGCTCGTCACCACCAACCGGCCCGACCCCGATCTCGTGTGGCCGCCACTGTCCACCCGCGCCGCCGTCGTACGGCTGCCGCTCGAGCCGCTGGGCCCGATCTCGGCCGCGCAGATGTGCCGGGCGATCATCGGCCCCGACGCCGACGAGGCGACCATCACCACCATCTACGAGCGCTCGGGCGGCAACCCGTTGTTCCTCGAAGAACTGGCGGTCCTCGTCGCTGAAGGTGGCGACGTGAACGCACTTCCCGATTCGTTGCGTGCCGTCATCGCGGCCCGCCTCGATCAACTGCCGCCCGACCAACGTGCGGTCCTCGACAACGCTGCGATCCTTGGTCCGTCCGGACAGGTGAAGAGCCTCGAAGGATTCGCATCGGCTCTGGGTCAGACGTTCGACGCCGCCGTGATCGACGGCTTGCTCGATGCCGGTCTGCTCCAGATCGATGGCAATCGCTGGTGGTTCAAGTCCGACTCCGTCCGCGAGGTCGCCTACAACACGATGACCAAGGCCGTGCGTGCTCAACGTCATGTCGGGGTCGCGCGGACGATGTCCGAACGCGGCGCCAACGTCGACGACGTCGCCCACCACCTCGCGTCCGCAGCCGAACTGGTGGCCGAAGTCGGCCTCGTCGACTACGTACCGCTCGACATCCGCGATCAGGCGCTCGCCGGTCTCGAAGGCGCCACCGAACGAGCCGTCGATCAGGGCAACTTGCGCCAGATCATTCGCACCACGACGCGGGCGATCGACCTTCTCGATCACGGCCCGCTGACCATCACGCAACGCTCGCAGCGCGCTCGTTTCCGTCTGCGGCGCATCAGCGCCTACGTCGAGGCCCGCAACCTCGACCGGGCGCGGGCCGAGACCGAGTCCGTGCTGGCCGAAGCACTTGCGACCCAAGACCTTGTCTCCGAGGCAGCAGCGCGCCGCGCCCGCGGCCTGATCCATCAGGCTGCCGGAGACAACCCCGAGGCCCGCCGCGAGCTCGGCGAAGCGATCGATCTGTTCCGTGCGCTCGACGATCGACCGCAATTGGCCGAGACACTTCGCCAGCGCGGCTTCCTCGAACTGTTCGGCGGATCGCTGCCCGACGCCGACTGGTTCTTCGGCGAAGCTGCCGGGCTGTACACCGAGCTCGGCGATCGTCGCGGTCTCGGCTACATCGATCAGCACCGGGCATGGATGGCGTTCCTCAGCGGCGACGTCGCGGTCGCCGAGGAGCACCTTCACCGCGCTGTCGAGACGTTGACCGAGTTGAACGATCGGGCCGGGCTCGGTTGGGCGTTCGGTCTGCTCGCGTACGTCGAGTTCTACAACCGTCGTTTCAAGGAAGCCGAGGACCTCGCGTCGCTGGTTCGGGCCGAAGCCAAGGAGCGTGGCGACGAGTGGGCCGAGGCGATGATGACCGCGTTGCTGTCGTCGATCCGGTTGTGGTCGGGTCAGATCGACGCGGCGCTGTCGTTGGCCGATCAAGCACGCGTCAAGTTCAAGAAGCTCGGGGATGGTTTCGGCCTCGGTCAGACGCTCGCTGTGCTGGGTCGGGCCCAGGTCGCGCTCGGCGATCCGAACGCGCCGCGCACCAGTGAGTCGTTGCTGGCGATGGCTGAGATCCACGGCCGTTCACCACTGCCGCTGTTGGCTGCGGCGGGTATGGCGATGCACGCGGGCGACGGGCGCGCCGCGGTGCTGCACGCCGATGAGGCCATCGAGTCGACCCACGAGATGGGCTCGAACCCCGGTGAGCCGAAGGTGATCCGAGCGATGGGGCTCGTGCAGTCCGGACGCTACGACGAGGCCCACGCGACGCTGGCCGAGGTCGACGGCGCAATGGTCGCGCATCCGTTCGCGATGTCGGCGACGAGCTTGGTGGCGGTGATGGAGGGCAACACCGCTGAGGCGATCGCGGCGGCCCGGGCGGTCGTCGGCGCGCCTGGGCATTCGTACCTCGACGGCGTGATCGCGCAGATCGCAGCAGGCGCAGCGAGCGCGATCGACGGAGATTCGGCCGAGGCTCGGCGCTGGCTGGACGCTGCCGTGGCTCAATCGGCCGCGACGCAAGACGTGATCGCCCGTGCTCTCGCCCTCGCCGCGTACGAGCACGTGCTGCGCTGCGTTCACCCGAACGGCCCGGTCGACCTCGCCACACTGGCGCCCGGCTGGCGATCCGTCGTCGAGAACCTCCCGCAGCTGGAGACCGAGCTGACCATCCGCTCGTGACCGCCGAGTCGTACCCCACCGGGCTGATCGTCGGCCGGTTCAACCCACCACATCTCGGACACAGCTACATGATCGATTGGGCTGCGGCTCGCGTCGATCGGCTCGTCGTGTTCGTCAACACCCGCGATGGCGAGTTGGTGCCGGGCGAACTGCGCGCGGCCTGGCTGGCCGAGCTGCATCCAGACGTGTCGGTGGTCGAGGTTCGCCACGATCTCGACACGAACTTCGACGACGAAGCGTTGTGGGCGAAGTGGATGGATCTCTTCCGTTCCCGGTGGCCGCATGCCGCGGGTCCGCACGCGATCTTCAGCAGCGACCCCTACATCGACCAGCTCGCTGGGCGGTTCAACGCCGAACCCGTCGTCGTCGATGCCGATCGCGTCGCGGTCCCGATCAGTGCGACCCAGATACGAGAAGCGCCAGCCGATCACTTGGATCGACTGGCGCCTCCGGTGCGGACGTGGGTCCGCCAAAACCTGGTGTGATTGGTGTGATTGGTGTGACGGTGTGATTACTTGCCGGGCTGCGCAAGGGTGCGCAGGTACGGCTTGACGGTGGTCCAACCGTCGGGGAACAACTGCTTGGCCTCTTCGTCGGTGACGGCTGAACCGATGATCACGTCGTCACCGTTCTCCCAGTTGCCGGGCGTGGCCACCTTGTACTTCGCGGTGAGCTGCAACGAATCGATGACTCGCAGGATCTCGGCGAAGTTGCGGCCGGTCGATGCCGGGTAGGTGATCTGCAGCTTGACCTTCTTGTCCGGCCCGATGATGAACACCGACCGCACGGTCAGCGTGTCGTTGGCGTTGGGGTGGATCATGTCGTAGAGGTCGGACACGTGACGGTCGGTGTCACCGATGACCGGGAAGTTGACGGGCGTGCCCTGTGTCTCGGCGATGTCGGCAGCCCACTTGCCATGGTTGTCGATCGAGTCGACCGACAGGCCGATGACCTTGACGTTGCGCTTGTCGAACTCTGGCTTCAGCTTGGCGACCAGACCGAGCTCGGTGGTGCAGACAGGGGTGAAGTCCTTCGGATGGCTGAACAGCACGCCCCAGCTGTCGCCGAGCCACTCGTGGAACTTGAGGTGGCCTTCGGTGGTGTCAGCTTCGAAGTCCGGTGCGATGTCGCCGAGACGAACGGTCATTGTGCTTCTCCTCATTGAGAGTTTCTGGTTGAGATTCCTGCGCCGAGACGACTCGTCAGCGACGTACGAATTTGGTCCAAGTATGCCCTATTCCCGATGACTTCACTCAAGAATTGGACAGGTGACCAATAGGTCACCTATAGTCGAAATCGTGGGTGCGGATGAAGCGGTCAACAGCGCAACGGATGAGGCGTTCGTCGACGTGTTCAAGGCGCTCGCCGACACCGGCCGGCGGTCCCTGCTCGATGCGCTGTTCGCTCGCGACGGGCAGCGACTGGGTGAGCTGTGTGAGGTCCTGCCGGCGATCACACGGTTCGGTGTGATGAAGCATCTCGCGGTGCTCGAAGGCGCGGGGCTCGTCACCGCGTACAAGGTCGGCCGCGAAAAGCGGCACTACCTCAACCCCGTTCCGATCCAACAGATCCACGACCGGTGGCTGTCGAAGTACGCACAGCCGTTCGTGCGGGCGATGGTCGACATGCAGCGCGATCTCGAAGCGCCGACCGGTCACCGGGCGAAGCCGAACCGACGAAACATTCAGACCGGTCCCACAAGACCGGGCAAGCACACACGACAGGAGCACATCGCATGAGCGCCCCCCGCCACGTCTACGACATCTACATCAAGGCCACCCCGGAAGCGGTGTGGCAAGCCCTCACCGATCCAGCGTTCACGGTGAAGTACTTCTACGGCAACACCGTCGAGAGTACGTTCGTCAAGGGCGACGGCTACCGCTACCTGTTGCCCGATGGGCAGCCGGCGATCGAAGGCGTGATCGACGACATCGATCCGGGGCGGCGATTGGTGATGACGTTTCGGTTCCTCTACGACCCCGCCATGGCCGAGGAGCCGCCGAGCCGGATCGAGTGGGTGATCAAACCCGCGGGTGACGTCACCCGGCTCACGCTCGTGCATGGCGATCTGTTCAAGAGCCCACTCACGTGGGAGACCACCAAGCTCGGCTGGGTGCATGTGCTCGGCGCGATGAAGACGTATCTCGAGACGGGCGAGGAGATGGGTGAGGTGCGTGAGTTCGTCGGCGCCGATGCTGCCGCGTCTGCGGCGGACCCGGAAGGCGAGTGGCATCGAGCACAGGGCATCGCTGCCAACAACGCGACGTGGGACTGGCTCGGCAAAGCCGACGGCGAGCGATCGGCGGAGGACGACGAGCAGATGACCATGGCTGCGTACGCCGCGGCGTATCACTGGGGCCGCGCCTCTCGACGCGGACCCGAGAACGACACCCGCGCGGCGTGGATGCTGTCGCGCGTCTGGGTCGTTCGCGGCAACGGCGATCTCGCGCTCCACTACGCCCGGCGCGCTGCCGACATCTGCGCGGCCTCGGGACTCACCGATTTCGATCTCGCCTACGCGCACGAAGCCACGGCCCGCGCGCTCGCCTGCCTCGGTCGCGGCGACGAGGCGCGCGCCGAACGTGATGTGGCCGGTGCCGTGCCGGTCGCTGATGACGAAGACCGCAGCATCTTCGAATCCGACCTGCGATCAGAGCCGTGGTTCGGCATCTGAGATCCGTAGTCTGCAACGGATGAAGCTCCTCGGTATCTGCGGCAGCCTGCAGGCGGAATCGTCGAACCTCGTCCTGCTGCAGACGGCCCAACGCCTGGCCGCAACACTGGCTTCGGAGCCGGTCGAGTTCGTCATCTACGACGGGTTGGGTGACATCCCGCCGTTCAATCCCGACGTGGAGGCGCAGGGTTTCCCGCCGGCGATCCTCGATCTGAAGGCGCGTCTCGCGGAATCGGTGGGCGTGTTCATCGCTTGTCCCGAATACGTCCACGGCGTGCCGGGCATCGTCAAGAACATGCTCGACTGGCTCGTCAGTTCGACCGACATCGACAAGAAGCCGTTCGCGGTGAGCGCGTCCGTCAGCCATGCAGCGCGCGGATCGCTGGCGTTGGAGTCGTTGACGCACACGCTCGAGGTGATGGGCGCCGTCATCGTCGGCCACGGCCCGATCGTGCGCGGGCCGTCCGAGGAACGCGATCTGCTCGAGCGGATGCACGCGCTGATCGCCGTTTCCGCGAGCTGACACCTTCGTCGACGATCTACGGTTGCGGGCATGAGCATCGCGGTGACCATCGACGACCTACCGGCAGCGATCCACGGCCAGATCGGCTGGTGCTACCTGTTGACGGTCACCGATGATTCCACGCCGCGTGTGATCGCGATCGCGCCGCACTGGTCACCCGGTGGCACGCTGACCGCCGACGTCGGTCGGGGAACGGCGGCCAACCTGCGCGCCCGGCCGAACGTGACGCTGGTGTATCCACCGGTCACCGCAGAGGGGATGAGCCTCATCGTCGACGGCGTCGCGGAAGTCGACGATGTCACGATGTCGTTCGCGCCGTCCACAGCGGTCATGCACCGACCGGCGATCTCCGGCACCTGTTGATGAACTCCGGCTTCGTCGCCAACGTCGTCGCGAGTGAACGGCTGACGTTGGCCGACCTGTTCGACACGCTCGACGAAGGTCAGCTGCGAACACCGTCGCTCTGCGCGGGCTGGTCGGTGAAGGACGTCGCTGCCCACCTGACGACCCTCTTCAACGTCTCGATGCCAGGCATGGCGATGCGCGTCCTGGGCGAACAGCTGTCGTTCTCGCGTGCGGTCGATCGGCTCACCAAGGAGCTGGCCAACCGACCGATCGAAGCGATCGCCGCACAGTTGCGCGCCAACGCTGACGATCGTCGTCATCCACCCGGCGCACCGCTGGCGCCCCTCACTGATCTGCTGGTGCACGGGCAGGACATCTGTCGACCGTTGGGCCTGGCCCATCCGGTGCCGTTCGATCACGTGGCCGCGGCGATGGACTACGTGACTGCCGGCCGAGCCTTCCTGTTCCTGCCGTTCTCGCGGATACGCGGCCTGCGATTCGTCGCGACCGACGGCGACCGCACGTGGGGCAAGGGCACGGTGATCCACGGTCCGGTGATGAGCCTGCTGTTGGCCACGATGGGACGCAAGGTCGCGCTCGCGGATCTCGGCGGGGCGGTGCACCTCCTCTCCGATCGGATCGACGGTGTCAAGCGGCAACGCGGCGACGATCGGTGAAGTCACTGCAGTTGCTGCGATGGGTGATGATCGGGCTCAGCGTCGCGATCGGCATCAGCCTGATGGCGCGAGGCAACGTCGTACTCGGTGCCGTGCTCATCGCGTTGGCGTTGATGCGGGCCACGATGTTCGCGTCGCGACAGGGACGACGTCAGCAGTTCACGGCTCGCCGGCAGCAGGGCAGCCCCGATGGATCCGGCCCCGTTCAGTGGGGCGGGTCCAGCGGTGGTGGGTTCATTCCGATGGGCGGCCGGTCGCGCATGATGGGTGGCGGTGCTGCCGTTCCGGTCTCATCGATCACGGTCGGGGGAGTGCAGCGGCAGTACATCGTGCACCGGCCGACTTCGCTGACGGGCGCCACGGCGGTGCCGTTGGTCGTGATGTTGCACGGCGGATTCGGATCAGCGGATCAGGCCCAACGCGCCTACGGCTGGGACGCCGCGGCTGATCGTCACGGCTTCGTCGTCGTCTATCCCAACGGCATCGGCCGCACGTGGAACGCGGGGACATGCTGCGGGCCGGCGATGCGCGACGGCGTCGACGATGTCGGCTTCATCGATGCGCTCGTCACCGAGCTGATCCGCGCCCAAGGGATCGACCCGACACGCGTCTACGCAGCCGGCATGTCCAACGGGGCGATGATGTCGTATCGGCTCGCATGCGAGCTGCCCGGGCGCTTCGCTGCGATCGGCCCCGTTGCCGGATCGATGACTGTCCACTGCGCGCGAGCGGCGCCGACCTCGGTGTGCCACATCCACGGCCTCGCCGATGATCGAGTGCCCTTCTCCGGCGGAGTCGGTCCGCGCGGATTCGCCAAGGATGCCCGGCCATCGATTCCATCGGTGATGGACATCTGGCGCGCTGTCGATGGTTGCACGACGCCGACCATGAACCACAACGGATTTGTGCACACCCAATCGGCAGATGGCCCGAACGGCGTCAACGTCACGTTGATCACCATCGACGGTGCCGGCCACCAGTGGCCGGGTGGGCGAGCTGCCCCGCCACGAGCGGCACGGGCACTGGGCATCGATCCGCCGAGCACCGCGATCGACGCGACGTCGACCCTGTGGCAGTTCTTCGCAGCCCATCCGCGCCGGGTGTGATTGCCGTCCTCAGCTGAAGATCTTCAGCTGAAGATCAGGAAGGCAAGGCCGAGGATCCCGATCGCCGCTCCGTAGAGCCGCTCGAGCTTGGCTGAATCGGTGCGCACCGCGACGCGAGCGCCCAGGAACGACAGTGGCACCGACGTCGATGCGAACACGGCGACGAGTACCCAGTCGATGTGTCCGAGCGCAGCGTGCACGATCGTTCCCGGCACGGCCAGGACCGCAGCGACTGCCAAGGACGAGGCGAACGCAGCCTTGATCGGCAGGCGCAGCACGGCGACATAGAGCGGGGCGAGCAGGAAGCCGCCGCTGTTGGCGAGCAGACCCGAGATCAACCCGACGATGGTTGCGACGACGCACAGAATCGGTGTGCCCGTGCGCGGTTCGGCGACCGGGTCGGTCTCGCACTTCTTGGCGGCGAACAGGAACCGCGCGCCGAGGCCGACGAGGATGATGTCGGTGATCCGAACGAGCGCACCGCCGCCGACCCATCGTGTCGCAAGCGCACCGACGATGGTGGCTGGGATGCCGCAGGCGAGGCTCCACTTGACGATCCGCCAATCGATCAGCCGTTCCTTCCAGTAGACCGAGCTGGCCGCAAGTGTCGACGGAATGGTGGCCGGGAGAGGCGCAGCGACAGCGATGATCGCGGGGACGCCGATCGCGTGGAGCAGTGGCGTCGCGATCGCCGATCCGCCCTTGCCGAACAGCCCGCCGAGGAAGCCGATCGCGAGCCCCACCAGGGCAGCGCCGAACAGCGTCATCGAGCACTGGTCGGAATCGTCACAGCTCAATCGTGAACTCGAATTGCCTGTCACGCCAGCGAATGATTTCGACCTGACCCATAGGATGTCTCTATGGATCTACGCCAGCTCGAATACGTCGTTGCCGTCGCCGACCACGGTGGCTTCACTCGTGCGGCGGCCGCCGTGCACGTTGCCCAGCCCTCGCTGTCATACGGCATTCGTTCGCTGGAAGCCGAACTCGGGGTCGAACTGTTCGCGCGGTTGGGTCGCTCGGTGCAGATGACGTCGGCCGGCGAGCTCGTCGTCGACGCGGCCCGTCGAGTCCTGCGCGACATGGCCGATGTCACCACCGTCGTCGCCGCAGTGACATCGGTGGAAGTCGGCCATCTCGAGATCGTCGCGCTGCCGACGTTGGCCGTCGACCCGTTGGCCGATCTCGTCGGCCGTTTCCGAATCGTGCATCCTGGCGTGACCATTCGCGTCCGCGAGCCCGAAGATGCGGCAGACGTCGCCCAGCAGGTTTCGTCCGGACGCGCCGAACTGGGATTGACCGATCTCACGACGGGCGGCGTCGGACTGCGTCGGATCGAACTGTTCCGTCAGGACATCGTTGCCGTGTGCCCGCCGGGCACCTCGTTGCCGGATGGCCCGATCACGCCGACCGCGTTCGCATCGATGCCGTTGATCGCGACACCTCGCGGCACCTCGACGCGGCGCTTGCTCGACCAGACCGTGGCGCGCAGCGGTGCCTCACCGAACATCGTCGTCGAGATCAACCAGCGCGAAGCGATCCTGCCACTCGTGATCGCGGGTGCCGGGGCGTCGCTGCTGCCCTCCGCGCTCGCAGCTCAAGCCGCCGATCGAGGTGCCGTCGTGCGGGCGCTGCGGCCGGCGTTGAGTCGCCGTATCGGACTGCTGCACCGCCCGGGCCGACTCTCGCCCGCCGCAGAGGCGATGATCCGGATCGCACGCGAGGCCCGGTCGCGCAGCGGAACGCCGACCGGATCCGGCCGCAACGAATGACGTTGTGCTCTGGCGCTCCGCCCGGTCTTTCGAGAACATGGACAACGGGGCACTGCGCCTCCAGAGGAGGATTGTCATGAACAACCCGAGCGTCGACGTCGCCCAGCCGTATCTGGTTGTTGATTCTCCATACGAGCTGGCGCGGTGGCGACCGCTCGTGAACTGGGTCCTGTACATCCCGCACGCGGTCATCCTCAATGCGCTCCAGCTCCTGTCGCGCGTTGTGTTCGTCGTCTACTGGCTGATGCTGGTCTTCACCGGAAAGCTGAACCCCGGCCTCTACGGCATCATGGCAATGTACGAGCGGTACAGCGCTCGCGCGAGCGGGTTCCTGCTCGGCTACTCCGAGACGTACCCGCCGTTCGACTTCGACACAGGCACGTCCGACAACAACGCGTACAGGCCCGTGAGGTTGAGCCTTCCGGCAGTCCCGGAATCGGTGCCGCGCTCGGCAGCGCTCAACGTGCTGAAGGCCATCCCTCACTACATCGTCTTGATGGTCTTCTTCGCAGCTGCCGCAGTGGTGGCCGTGATCGGTTGGTTCGCCGTGCTGTTCACCGGTGCCTGGCCGCACGGCATGCGCGACTTCATCGTTCGGGTCAGTAACTACTACTACCGCGTGTGGACCTACATCACGATGGTGGAGAACGACTACCCGAAGTTCGGCCTGGCCTGAGGCGATCGCGCCGCGGTCTCTCGGGGGCCAACGTCACGCGCCCGAATGGGATTGCCCTGATCGCGCTGAACAGTGAGGACTCATCGTCCCAGACCGCTCGACTCATCCGCGCGAGATCGCCGGATACGAGTGCTGTTATCGAGGCCGTACGGAGCGTTCACGGGCTGGCCGCTCGAGCGTTATGCGGCTCCGCGGCGGCCGTCACCCAATGGCCCGAGCGGTCACGCGACCCGGGGCGCTTCAAATGCCGATCCTCTTACGAGCCACACTGCGACGGGATCTGACCAGGCGGCCGCTTCGCTCGAAAGCCAACCTCACGGTGACAGGGCATTCTTGAGACCCACCCGATCAGACCCCGAACCCGATATACGGGTGATCGCGAGCCGTCACGGACGCTCGAGCCGCGCGTTATGCGCTACCCGGCGACGCGTCAGCAGCACGGACTCGCGCGTCGGACGGATAGCGCCTCCGATCGCGGGAATAGTCGCCACTGATCACCGGAATAGCCCAGGGGCCATGCGCGGATGAGAAGTCGGCGACCCGTCTCACCGCCGAGTTCTCGGCTCGGTTCTACTCGGTTCGCGTAGTACTGGGATGGCGCGGATCTTGGCAGTTCGGCTGCGCGCTGTTGGCCTGTTGGGCCGATGTCGTCCGCTGCGCGACATTTGGCTCGCCGGGTCGGGCCGGTCATCGATGCGATCGCTTCATCCGACCGATGTCACCGATGCGGCTACCGATGCGGCGACATTCGTCGGGACGAACCGCATGTCTGGCGCTGGTCACTCCGTCGAATCGAGCGGCCGGAGATGGTCGTGCAGCCATGCCGAGGTGGCTGTCTCGTCCAAGTCGCCCGCAGCGGTCGCGAGCACTGCCGTTTCAGGTCATCGATTGACGGCCTCGGCCTGCCCGATCAGTTCTTGGGCGACCTGGCCGCGGATCTTCCGCGCAAGCGCGATCGCTTGCGCGGCGGGCTCCGTGCAGGCCGGTTTCGACGTGTTCTGGCCGAGCGGCACGTAGTGGGTAATCGTCGGCCTGCGGCCGTTGAGCGACCGGTGCACCTCGTCAGCTAGTGAGCGAAGATCTCGGTCACCGAGGCGTTCAGGGCGTTGGTGATCCACAGGTGGGTTCCGTCGAAGGCCATCCCGAAGGGATGGTTGAAGTTGTAGGAGCCGCCGCTCAGGTTCCGAACAAAGGTCCCGTCGGAGGGGTTGATCTCGGTCACCGAGGAGTTGTTGAGGTTGGTGATCCACAGGTGGGTTCCGTCGAAGGTCGCCCGAATGGGGCCGTCGAAGTTGTAGGAGCCGCCGCTCAGGTTCCGAATAAAGGTTCCGTCGGCGGCGTTGATCTCGGTCACCGAGGCGTTGACGAAGTTGGTGATCCACAGGTGGGTCCCGTCGAACGCTACGTCGGAGGGGTAGTTGAAGTTGTTGGAGCCGCCGCTCAGGTTCCGAACAAAGGTCCCGTTGGAGGCGTTGATCTCGGTCACCGAGGCGTTGCCGTTGTTGGTGATCCACAGGTGGGTCCCGTCGAAGGCCACCACAGAGGGGCTGGCGAAGTTGTTGGAGCCGCCGCTCAGGTTCCGAACAAAGGTCCCGTCGGCGGCGTTGATCTCGGTCACCGAGGCGTTGACGAAGTTGGTGATCCACAGGTGGTTCCCGTCGAAGGCCACCCCGTAGGGGTAGTTGAAGTTGTAGGAGCCGCCGCTCAGGTTCCGAACAAAGGTCCCGTCGGCGGCGTTGATCTCTGTCACCGAGGCATTGCCGCTGTTGGTGATCCACAGGTGGGTCCCGTCGAAGGCCACCCCGTAGGGGCTGTTGAAGTTGTAGGAGCCGCCGCTCAGGTTCCGAACAAAGGTCCCGTCGGCGGCGTTGATCTCTGTCACCGAGGCGTTGCTGTAGTTGGTGATCCACAGGTGGGTCCCGTCGAACGCCACCCCGTATGGGGTGTTGAAGTTGTAGGAGCCGCCGGTGTAGTTGGCGCCCCACGCGCACAAGGTCACCAAGATGCATATCTGCGGCGAACCAGCCACCCCCTGAACCCCTTGCTGCCCTTGCGGGCCGCCCGACGAGGGCAGGTAGTAGCCGACGATGTCGATGATCACGTCGACCGTGCCGCCGTTGTTGTACACGTCGATCGCGCCTTCAGCTGACAACCCGACCGTCACCTGGTTCGGGGTCGGAGGCGACCCGGCCGTCAGGTTCAAGTTCGACGCCGTCGGACGCGGCGCCGCATCCGCCGGATACACCGTCAGATATGACGCCGCCGTAGCGTTCACCGCAGTCGTGTTCGTCGCGATCGCCGTCGCCGAGTTCGGGATCGTGCACGCTCCGTTCGTGCCCCACACAGCGAACGTCGCCGCCTCACCCGAACCAATCGGTGCCCCCCGAGTCCCGACGTTGTACGAACCTGCCCGCGTATCAACCAACCGACACGGGGTGATCGGCACAAACACCGACGACGAACCAGTCGACGCACCCACCTCTTTCACCAACCCGACGGCCGTCACCGCCGCCGCCGCCGCCAACGCAGCAGCAACCCCGACATGAACCAACCTGAACTCGCGCATCACCTGTCTCCTCCGAAGCACCGACAGGTCACATCTTCCCAGGAATCGCGACAGCCCCGGAACCAGCAGCTCGCCGAGCGATGGAACTGCAACCCGGGCACGTTGAGCAAGCTCATCGCGTCGGCATGGTCCCGATTCTTCGCTGCTACCCAGCGTCAAGTCGTCGCTGCTCGCGCTCGACGCTGCGAGCAGTGCGAGGCTGAGCTGATCGACAGGGCACTCGAAGTCAGAACACGACACGTACACCGGTCAAGTTTGCGTCTGGGATACCGGACCAATCCTTCGAGCTCGCAGCCTCAGGCTGCTCACACTGAAGGTAGAGACGTCGAACGATCCGACGTCAGTCCCTCGGGCCAGGCGGGGCCTTGCAGCGGCCACACTGAACGAGGCGCCCCTGCTAAAGAGGCGCTGGCACGGCGAACCGGCCGTTGCCCAATCTCTGCAATCAAGACGCAGAACGCTCGAGCCGAACGTGACTGCGATGTCAGCGAACGGATCGCCCCGAACGGCGCATCGGCTCGGCCCATACCCGGCGATATGGGATGCTCGGCGGGCGTCATCTGGGACAACTCCGAGAACCTCGCTCAGTCACCGGTGGCGCCATCGATCCGTTCGCGGATGAGGTCGGCGTGGCCCGCATGGCGCGCGTACTCCTCGATCATGTGGACGAGGATCCAGCGCAGGTTCGGTTGCCAGTCGAACGGCTCGCCACGATCCCGGTCGTTCAGCGCAGCGAGGTCGTCGAGCTCATATTCGGCGGCGATGGCACGTGAGGTCGCGATCTCGCGGTCGTAGAGCGCCACGCACTCGGAGAGCGTCACCATGTCGCCAAGTTCGAAGTCGGCGTCGGGCCCTCGGTGCCAGAACAGCCGATCCTCGGCGTCACCGCGCAAATACATCTGGAACCAGTGGCGCTCGACCTCGGCCATGTGGCGCAACAGCCCGGCGATACTCATGATGCTCGGCTCGACCGTGGCCGTGCGTGCCTGCTCGTCGGTGAGGCCGTCGGCCTTCCAACGAAGCGTCGCTCGAAAGTAGTCGAGAGACGCCTCGAGGGCGGTGCGCTCGTCGGGCTGCGGCGGCGGGTCGGGGCGGTCGGTCATTCCGCGACCGTAGAGCATGTACAACAGCTCACTGCCGACTTACGGGCGAAGGGCGCAGGCTCCGAATGATGGGCACGTCGCAGCACCCCTCGCCGCTCGTGTCCACCAAGTGCCGGTAGGAGACACAGAACGCGCGGCGCATATTCGCGCTGCGCGGCAGCGTCAGACGCGCTCAGAACGGCGCATCCGTGCTCGGTTACGACACGTCCTGTGGGTGTTGCGTGATTGGACCGTGGCCGGACGACGGGGGCGTGCCGGAGTGCAAGACTTTGTCGATGTCAGGAGCGTCGGTGCGTACGTCGAGCGCCACGTCAACTTTCCTGTTTACCGATGTTGAGGGGTCGACGAGGTGGTGGGCGTTGGATGTGGCTGCGATGTCGGCGTCGTTGATCGTTCACGACGGGGTCCTTCGTGAGGCGATTGAGTCGAACGGTGGGTATGTGTTCACGACGGCCGGCGATTCCTTTGCGGCTGCGTTCGGGAGTGCTGCGAGCGGTCTTGCTGCCGCATCTGCGATCCAGGCGAGGTTGGCGTCGGCTGCTTGGCCGGGTCCTGTGTTGCGAGTTCGTATCGGTTTGCATCTTGGTGATGCGGAGGAACGGGATGGCGACTATTTCGGGCCGGCTGTCAACATCGCGGCGCGAGTGCAGGCGGCTGCCCATGGCGGGCAGATCTTGATCACCGACGCTGTCCGAGTCGCTGCCAGAGCGGAGGGCGTGACCGATCTCGGAGAACATCGTCTGCGTGATGTCGACGAACTGGTTCGCCTGTTTCAACTTGGTGGCGAGCGGTTCCCTGCTGTGCGTACCGAGGTACGGCCGGTGTCCAACCTGCCGGCTCGACCGACTCGTCTGATCGGGCGCGCTCGGGTGATCGAGGCGATCCGGGAAGAACTCGCAGAGCACCGTTTGGTGACGATGACTGCGGTCGGCGGGTCAGGCAAAACGCGGCTCGCGATCGCGGTTGGTGAAGCGGAGTTGGATCAACGTGCGGACGGTGTGTGGTTCGTCGATCTCACGTCGACGATGATCGATGAAGATGTTCCTGGTTTGATCGCCGGCGCGCTCGGGCTTCAGCTCACGACGGCGGATCCGCTCGCTCAGGTGGTGTCTTATCTCGCGTCGAAGCGGTCGTTGTTGATTCTCGACAACTGTGAGCAGGTCGTTGCAGGGTGCGCGGCGTTTGTCGACGCTTTGCTGTCGGCGCCCGGCGAGACGGTCGTGTTGGCAACGAGCCGTGAGGCGCTCGATGTGGACGGAGAAAGGGTGGTGCGGGTGCCGCCGCTCTCGTCGGCGGTCGATTCGGCGGACGAAGAGTCTCCTGCCGTTCAACTGTTCGTCGAGCGCGCTGCGTCGGTCGGTGTGAGGTTCACACTCGATGACACGGTTCGAGAAACGATCGCGTCCGTGTGCGAGCGCCTTGACGGCATACCGCTCGCGATCGAGCTTGCTGCGGGTCGAACCACGGTGCTGTCGTTGCCCGAGTTGCTCGGCGGCCTCGACGACCGATTCGCGTTGTTCGGTCACGAACGGCGAGGACGTCGGGCACGCACCCTCGAGGCAACTCTGGACTGGAGCTACGAGTTGCTCGACTCGTTGCAGCAGCGAGTGTTCAGGGCGCTGGCCGTCTTCGTGGGTGGCTTCGACCTGGACGCGGTCGCAGCAGTTGCAGGCCTCGACCGATCACTCACGATCGACACTGTGGGAGCACTCGTCGCCAAATCCATGGTCGTGCGCGCAGACGGCGTTGGCACGAGCCGGTTCACGCTGCTCGAGACGTTGCGTGCGTACGCCCATCGCCAACTCGTCGATGCGGGCGAGGATTCTGTGGCGCGTGATCGGCACGCCGCCCACTTTCATCAGCTCAGCACGGCACTCGGGCGACGGTGCACGGCAGACGTTCGAATTGGTGACCGGCTCAGCGACGACCGCTCCAATCTGTCGGCCGGCTTCGATTGGCTGGCCCACACCGACCGATGGGTGACAGCCGGTGAGATCCTCCTCGGATCACTCGCCGCGTACGACGGCTACGGTCACGGCCTCGAAGCACGCGCCATGTACAAGCGCTGCATCGGACCGATCGATTCGATCGACCCGGATCTCGGATGCTTCCTGCGCACGGCGATGGCGCTGCCGCTCATGACACTCGACGACTGGCACGAAATCGGTGATCTCGCCAACGTGTTGTCGAACTCGACGGACCCCATGCACCAGGCAAGCGGACGACTCCACCTTGCCTTCGTGTTCGCCGCCGCTGCGGCTCCTGATACCGCGATCGAGATGATCCGATTGGCAGGTCAGAGTCTTGAACTCGCACCCGCCGGCGTGAACAAGGACTTGATCACAGCGATGTTGCTGGGGATGACCGGCACGCTTGCGCTGTGGACGTCAGACATCGCCGGAGCGCGCGAAGCGCTCCGCGCCCGCCTCGACAACCTCGCCCGGCACGATCACATCTCCAGTTTGGATCTGGCCTTCAACCAGACCGAAGCGATGTGCGAACTGATGCAGGGAAACGTCACGAGAACGTTCGAGCTCATTGACTGGGGTGACTCCTTCACGTATCCCAACGGCAAACTGCGCGAGATCCGCGCTCTTGCTCATCTGGCCAGCGGCGATCGGTGGACCGCGACAGAACACGTACGTGCCCACGCGGAAGATGCGCTCACCGGACGCCTCAGCAGACTGGCGAACGACACCGTGCTTCTGCTGGCCGCACTGTCCGAACACGAACGAGATTCCAACCGAGCTGTCGAACTGCTGATGCAAATGGGACCCGGCCGAACCCCCGCCACGATCGCCTACTCGACCAATCTCGCGAGACGCTTGGAAGTCAGCCAGGAATTCGCGCTCGCCCAGGCCAGCGCAATGACCGATCTCACCGGCGCGAACGAAGACGACCGCGTCAGAAGCGGACCGATGACGGCACTACGCAACGAAGTCGACCGCCGAGGATGGGCCCGACGATGAAACTCGAACGCACGGGCCCCACCGATCAACGACTCGGACGCCTCGCTCACCCAGAGCGAATGACACCAGCGCATAACCCGCAACACAGAACGCGCTCACACCGACCCGACGGGCACCGCCCAGATCGGCGCATCCGCGCTCTCGACCAGTCGGGCTGATGTGGCGCCGATCTATGCCGACCAATCTCGTTGCATCAAACGCCGTCATAGGGCAATCTGGACCGAACGAGGTCAGGCGGTGATGTGCAGTGGACGACGCAGAGTGGGCCGCGCGTGCTCGTCATCTCGCTGATCAGGGTGAACAGGTTGACAGCGTGGCGCGATCGCTCCTTGTCGCTGGAGCTGGACCGTGGGCCACGATCAAGGCGCTTCGCAGCGTTCTGGATATCGGCCTCAGAGAGGCCAAGCGGATCGTCGACCGAAATCTGCCACCGCAGGACCGAGCCTCCAACGAGTTGCTCCCCGGCGACGGGAAGCCCCGGTTCACACCACCTGAGAAGGTGAGATACGCGACGAGATCTGATGGCGTTCCAGTGGTCTTGGTCGAGGTCGAACCCGACCTGGTCATGCGCTCGGAACTGCCGGGCATCATCGTCGGCAGTGTCGACAGCCGTCAACCACTTGCGGACTGGGGCATTCGTATCAACCTCACGGTCGGCGTGCTGCACGGTTCGACGTCTGGATTCCTGCTCGCCGGTCCGTGTTATCCGGACAGACGAGATCTTCTCGATGAAGCGGTCAGATGGATTGAGAACCTCGAACTGCACGGAGGCGCAATCTCCGTGCTCGTTCACACGCTTCCGAGTTCGGATTTCATCGACGGCAGTAGCGGCCGCGGCGGGTTCCTCGCGAACATCCCGAGAACCTGATAGCGACGGTCAAGCTCGGCAGTGGTGCGCGAGATCGGCCTCTCGGCGCTTAGCCACCACACGAGCGACAGACACAGAACGCGCGGCGCAGAACGACACCATTGCAACCGCGGCCGTCGAGTACAGAACGGCGCGTCGGCGTTCTGGCTTGGCTGTTGGCGTGCAAGATTTGAGGGTAGGT
>JBBRPP010000039.1:0-51430 GCA_038227995.1 Acidimicrobiales bacterium | reverse complement strand
TCCGAACGATCTGCCGTCCCGCCGTCACAAACACCCACCGGAACCGCAAGGCCTAATACGAGCTTGCCCTCACCAGAGTGGCCCATCGCTGGACTGCCCGCGAACCCGGCAACAGCCCCTTGACAACACATACGAGCCTCGCTGCGGCGCGCCGATGCAAGAGCAATCGCGCGGGCAGAACGACGAGCGCCGATAACGCGAGTTCGCCCCCTCGCCCCGATCATCGGCTTGCCCGTCAAAGAAATCTCGGAGTAGGAGGCGGGACTCTCGGATGATTGCGACATCCACTGCCATCCGTCAACCAACCTGCTCGATCACAAGCGCATCGGGCGCGCAACAATAAGGGAGTGAGTGCAGCGTGGAAATGGACGTGTCCTTCGACGCTCGGCGGAGTTCCTGTGGCGGCCTGATGCTCGACCGGTCCGAAGACGCCCGCCGCCACGCGGGGTCGCGACGAGTCGTCGAATCTGCTGACACACTCCAGCGATGTCGTTGACGCTCGCAGACTTCAAGGCCGACCGGTTCGGAGGGCCACACTTCGCGATGTTGACAGCCCACCCCGTCGTCACCGACAGGCTGCTTGCGATCCTGAACGACCCCGACAACGAGAACCGGATGGTCCGCGCGGAGGGTCGCGATCTGCCGCCGCTCTCCGGCGTCGTCGGGATCATCGAGGCCGACCCCGTCCTGAACGGTGCGCTGCGATCCCCGACATCCGGCAAGGAGTTCCGACTCGCCATCGCGGTCGCGGTCAAGCTGAAGATGCTGTCGATGGGTTGGTCCACCAACGGACGCAAGGGCCAGGTCGGCGATTCCCGCTACTTCACGACTGCTGAACGCTTCAAGGCCTGAAGCCAGTCACAACGACACAGCCGTTTCACCGACGCGCGACCACGGTCGTTCGTCGCTCGCGATGCAGGCGCCAGGTCGAGCGCAGATCGACGAGCACGAGATCGGCAGCTCGGCGCTCACTCTTGGACCAGATTCGGGCCGGTTCCTGGATACGTCAATGAGGCGCCGTCGATCGGTTCGCGGTGCAACCACGCCACCAGGTCGTCGGACGCGAGCGTCCGCACACGTTCGGCGTACCGGGCGAGGTCGGCATCGTCGAGGAGGGCATGCCATTGGCCGCTCGTTCCGCGGCTGAAGAACGCTGCGGGGTCGATCCAATGCTCCCGACCACCGCAAGGAACCGTCATGTCGGCCTTGTTGCGCATCGACTCGAACGTCGCCGCGTGGACCAGGCGGGGCCACAGTTCCTCGGCGACCTCGATTCTGAGGTGCGCTGCCAACTGCCGCATCTGCCCCTCCAGATCGGAGTTCAGTTCGTCGTAGTGCAAGAACACGATGTCGAGATCGTCGGCGGCGTCCCGGAACGTCTGCAGGTGCTCGATGGTAAACCGAAGCGACACGCCGCCTGAACGCGTCGAAGGTGTCTCGTCGTCGACCCACTGCCAGAAGCGGTCTCGATCGCCATCGGGACGCGGCCGCGGTGCGGGCAACGGCGCGAGTTCGACGCCGTCAATCGCTGCCGCCCGCTTGCGCGTCTCGAGGAACGCGTCGACGTTCATGTTGTCGATGTGACGGTTCATCGACAGCGCCACGTCTCGCGGGTCGCGCCCGACGCAGATGTACGTGACTGACGGATCGTTGGCAATGCCGTCGAGCGGTGTGTGGGTCTTGATGAACCGGCGGTGCGTCTGGGCCTCCAGTTCGGCGAACAGTTCCGTTCGGGCGCGCGTCACCATGTCGATCCACGGCGAAAGCGTGTCCAACGGCAGTGGCAGATCCGGCTCCTGGAAAATCAGCAGCGCACAGATCATCTGCGTCCACGTCGTCCCGCACTTCGGCGGCGTGCTGATGACGATGTCGCCGGGGCGAAGCTCGAAGCCATCCCACCGGCCGCTGTCGAAAACTTTCCCCTCGTACCGGCGCACGGCTGTCATCCTCGCAGCAGAATCGACCCCCCGACGCGTGTTTCGCCCGTCATGTGTGCCCGATGGGCAGCTCGGCGTCAGTCGCGTCGGCCATGCCAGAGCCCGACGTCTGACTTCGGCGGCCTGAAGTTCGAGGGCCATTTGGTGGCCTGGTCCCACGTCGCACCGACGACTGTGACGCCGTCCATCCGGGCGGACAGGAACTCGGTGGCGATCAAGTACGCGCCGTCCAACCGAGCCTCACGAAGGTCTGCTTGATCCAGCTGGGCACCAGTGAGAAAGGCCGCATACAAGTTCGCGCCACTGAGGTTTGCACCCCGCAGATCCGATGCCGTGAGGTCTGCCCGATCGAGATTGGCTCCGGCGAAGTTCTTGCCGCGCAAATCCAAGTCGTCCAGGCGGCATCGGCTGAGATCCCGACCCCTGTGATCATCGCCGCGCATGACAATCGCTCGCGCCTCGCGATCCCGCTTTCGCCAGACGAATGCCATGCAGCGCATCGTGCCCGCTCGTTGTTCTCGATGCAAGAGCGATCTCGAATGCAGAACGACGGAGCGCACGATCGGCAGAGCGGGCGAGTGAGGTTCAGGTGGGTTGCACGGCAACGTCGAGATGCATCCGGTACCCGGGTCCGAACTCTGTGTCCGCCGTTCCATCCAGAACGAATCCGGTCGTGGTGTAGAAGGCAAGCGCGTGGCCGTTTGCCGTGACTTCGATGCGCCGGGCTCCGCGGGCTCGAGCATCCTTGACGGCATCGGCAATGAGATCGCGGGCGACGCCTCGGCGCATCCAGTCTGGATCGACGAACAGATCATCGAGCTCATCGATGTCGCCCACCGGACGGGCTGTCGCGAACCCGATGATGTGTTCGTTGCTGAGGGCGACACGAGTTCGCTGTTGTCGAACTGGTTCGTCGTCGAACACGAGTGCGTCGGGGTGCGCGAGAAGAGCTGGTCGGTCGCCTTCGTTGGAGAGCGAGGACTGAACGAACACATCGGCGATCCGCGGTACATCACCAAGGAGGGCGGTGCGAATCTCAAACTCTTCCATCAGGTCAGAGTAGACGTGGGGTGACGCCGCCCCGAATGGTCGTCCTCGAACATGACACCAGATGTCAGGTTCGGTCTGTCATGTTGGTTCCATGACCGACGACATACAAGGCACCGGAACACCTACTGACCCATGGCAGCTCAACACCCCGCCCGGAGCAAGCGCGTTCGAGGCGTACCGCGATCCTGATGCGACGCCGCCCGCTCTCGTGGTGCAGGTCGGCAAGACGCAGCTGCGCTACCACCTGTCGTGCATCGAGGATCTGCACGCGATGTTGGTCGATCACGGCGACTGGATGGCACTGGGTAACGCCGATGAGCAGAAGCCCGCGGCGGCCGGCACGGTCGAAGCATGGGGCCGTTCGGAAACCAATCCCGTGGGTGGGTGGTACGGCTTCAAGAAGGGTCTCCGCGGACGCTTCGGGAACTACGTGCCGCCGGTGCTGGAAGCACTCGGCCTGGCAGAGGTCGAACACAACCCGCGCAACAATCGGATGCGCGCGATCTGAACGCCGGGAAGGGTCGCGGCCTCAGTCGTCGAGCACGCTCGACGCGGGGACGAGCGGGTCGTCGAAGAGCGCGAAGAACTCCTTCGTCGACCCGCTGAGGTAGCGGTAGGGGTTCCCGCCCATTCGCCTGTCGAGCGGATGTCCGACGAGCGAGCCGTGCTTGTCCGGCCCGAAGGTGAAGAACGCGGGCCACGTGCCGTTGATGTCCAATTGGATTGCCTTCGAGCAGCCGATGTTGATCAACGAGTCGGCGAGTTGGAATGCATCGACATCGCCCACGATCACGTAGGCGAGGCGGCCGTCGGGCATCGCGCAGACCGCCGAGCGCGGCACGTAGACCTGCTTGCCGTAGTCCGCTCCCCACCAGACGCCCTGGTTGATGCCCTTCTGTACCTGCGATTTCCCGCCGTCGACGATGAGGATGAGGTTCTGGCGAATGCTCTTCCACGAGCCGTCGTCGACCATGTCGCGGCCCCACTGTCCGAGCACGAGCCGGCCGTCGTTGCCGACGGCGAGCGTGGCATCTCCATTGCGCAACGGCTTGACGACGACACCTTCGGTCACGTAGCCGCCCTTCATGTGCTCGAAGCGAAACCCGCCGTTGAACGCCACGAGCAGCGAAGGTTGCAGTGCGTCAGGGACGCGGTTACCGCGCTGCCATGTGCCACCCGGTACCTCGGATCCGTTGAACAGTCCGGAGCGGAGGTGCGTCTGATCGAACTCCGCGATCGATGCCACCACGCCGCCGTATGCCGGGAGCGGGCGGATGCTCGTGGCCCAGATCGCATCTGCGCCGTTGGCGCGTGCGATCGGCGCCCACGCGCCTTCACCGGCAAGCGGTGTGGTGAACAGCGGAGTCAAAGGCGGAGGTGGCAGCAGCGGTTGTTCGGAATCGACGGCTGGGTTTGCCGGTGCGACAGTCGTTGTCGCCGACGGAACCGAGGGCGTCGGTTCCGTCGATGCCGGGATCTCATGTGCGGACGGCGTGGTCGGCGTGGTCAGCGTGGCCGCCGTGACGACATCCGTCGTGCTCGTGTTCGTGGGCGCAGGGGCAGTGGCGACCGGAGGGACCAGTGTCGGTGTCGACAACGACAGCGACTTCGCAGGCGCTCGGGCCGGTGGGTCGCTATAGGCGCGCGCCTCCATCCAGTCGATCACCGAGCCGAGGTGATGATTGCGCCCCCACGTCGCCATCTTCTCCGATGTCGTATCGCCGTTGTCGGTGAACACGTACCGACCGAACGAGACGGCGTTCCACACGATTGCCACGACCACGACCACCTTGACGACTCGCCACACGACATGAAGCCGATGACGGCTCGTCGACGCATCTTCGTCGGTGCTGGCGACGCGCTTGTCACCCATGCGTTCGTCGACCGTTGAGGCGTCGATACATCGATCGCTGAGCCTTGGCCAGTTGGACGAACTCGGCGTAGAGCGGCTCGTGCGCCGCCACAGCGGTGGCCGACGGCTCGAACACTCGCGCCGCCGGTGATCGTCTCGCGATCCCGTCCAGCGTGAGGTGACCGAGGTGCAGCGCAGCGAACCAGGCCGCGCCGCGGACGTTGACGTTGAGCGGATCCGCGACCTGATGGATCGGGCGACCGATCACGTCCGCATGGATCTGGCACCACAGCTCGGAGATCGCGCCGCCACCGAGCAGCCGTAGCTCGTCGAGCGGGCGGCCGGCGAAGTGCTCGGTGGCTTCCAGCAGCCAACGTGCGTTGTAGGCGACACCTTCGAGGACCGCACGAATGAGGTCGGCGCGCGTCGACGTGATCGACACGTTGAGAAAGCTGCCACGGAGGTTCTCGTCGGAGACAGGCGAGCGCTCACCGCTCAACCATGGACAGAAGATGATCCCACCGCTTCCGGGACGAGACGTTGCTGCCGCGTCGGTGAGGTCGTCGTAGCCCACTCCAGCAAGCACCGCGTCGCGTAGCCAGCGCAACGCTGCCCCACCTGTTTCGTGGTTGTTGGCGATGAGGTAGGAACCGACGCGGAGTCCGGGGATCGACGCCATCTGGCGGGTGATGGCGGTCTTCTTGAACGGAACCGGCGCAGACACCCATGCCGTGGTGGAGATCGCGATGTGGCCGGCGAAGTCGGCGACCGCTCCGGCGCCGATCGCCGCGGTGTGGAGGTCGGGGACGCCGCACACGACGGGCGTCGACGCCGGCAGGCCGAACTCGACGGCGACGTCAGGGAGCAGGGTCCCGAGGGTCGAGCCGGTGGGGACGAGTTCGGGCAGCTTCACCGGATCGCGTTGCGACAACTTCACCAAGGTCGGGCTGTAGGCAATGGTGGCACCCGGCCGGTTGTCGGTGAGCCACGATGCGATCATCGATGCCGGCGTGGCTGCAACTCGACCGGTGAGGCGAAGTCCGATGTAGTCGACCGGCTCGACGAGAACCGTCGTTCGACCGTCGATGTCGGGTTGCTCGTGACGCATGAACTGTGCGTGTCCGGTGGGATCGGCACCGTTGGGATTCGGGGCGCCACCGGAGAGACGCAACCACTTCAGGATCTTGCGTGGCGCATATCCGGACACGCTGACGCGCCCGCCGGCCAATTTCGCCGACCACCTTCCGCCCCGATGGTCGGACCACAGCAGGCACGGGCCGACCGCGGTGCCTGCGCTGTCGATCGGCACGGTGGAGCCCCACTGACCGGTGATGCCGATGCCGGCGCAATCTCCGGTCGATGAGCCGGCATCGAGCCCGCCGACGACCTCCGCCGCTGCCTGCCGAACGCCGATCCACCATTGGTCGGTCGATTGCTCCGACCCCCCGTCAGCGGGGACGACTGTTTCGATCGAACGGAAGGCCGAACCGAGGACGCGACCGTCCTCGTGGACGGCAGCGACCTTGATCCCGCCGGTTCCCAGGTCGATCGCGAGGTACCAGCGGTGTTCCATGGGTGACCATCATGGCGCACGCCTGTGCCAAGCTCGCAGCATGAGCACGTACCCCTACGCCGATCGATATCCAGTGTTGCGCGGCCTGCCCAGCGAGGGTCGCGACCGCGGCGCGATCCTGGCCGAGCTGCGCGAGATGGCCACCCAGGAGGATTCGTTCTGGCAGACGGGCAAGGCCAGCGGATCCTTCTACTGCGGTGACATGGACCACTACGCCTTCATGTCCGAGGCCTTCGGACTGTACGGCCACATGAACGCACTCCAGCGCGACGTGTGTCCGAGCGCGACCCGTTTCGAGGGCGAGATCATCGCCATGGGCCTCGATGTGTTCCACGCGGCGTCGGTCACCGACGGCGATCCGGCCAAATCTGATCCAGTTGGCATGATCACGAGCGGCGGCAGTGGCAGCATCCTTCACGCCGTGCTGTCGTACCGCGAGTTCGCCTCGCAGACCCGGGGCGTCACCCGGCCGAACTTCGTCAAGCCCGAGACCGGTCATCCTGCGTTCGACAAGGCGTGCCACCTGCTGGGTGTCGAGTTGCGTGTCGCGCCGATCGATCCCGTGACTGCACAGGTCGACGTGGCCGCGGTTGCGGGGATGATCGACGACCAGACGATTGCCATTCTCGGATCGGCATCGAACTATGGCTACGGCACGATCGACGACATCAGCGCCCTCGGTCGGATCGCCCTCGACCGCGGCGTCGGGTTGCACGTCGATGGATGCCTCGGCGGGTTCATCCTTCCGTTCGGCGAGCAGCTCGGGTTCCCGATCCCGAAGTTCGACTTCCGCGTCGCTGGCGTGACGTCGATCTCGGCTGACACTCACAAGTACGGCTACGGGCTGAAGGGCACATCGTTGTTGCTGTTCCGCGATCGGGCGCTGCGCAACAGTCAGTACTTCTTCCAGACCGCCTGGACGGGTGGCAAGTACTGCTCGCCCGGGATCGACGGATCGAGGTCCAGCGGACTTCTGGCCGCGACGTGGGCCGGGATGGTCGCGATCGGCCGCCAGGGTTATCTCGGCTATGCCAAGAAGGTCTTCGACACGTCGTACGCGATGCAGGATGCAGTGCGCAGCCACCCCGAGTTGCGGCTCATCGGTGACCCGAGCTACCTGTTCGCATTCACGTCCGACGACTTCGACATCTACCACGTCAACGACGCGTTGCGTGCGAGCGGGTGGCGGATGAACGGGCTGCAGTACCCGAACGCGATCCACATGGCGGTGACCCGGCCACAGACGCAGGATGGTGTCGTTGAGCAGTGGACGACGGATCTCGCTGCGGCCGTCGAGTACGCGCGTGCGCATCGTGCCGACGCACCGAAGAGTGGTGCGATCTACGGCGGCGTCAGTGGCGGTTGGACCGAGGAAGCCGACGAGTTCATCCGCGCGATCATGGCCGACATGATGGATTCACATCAGGGGCTGCCGCCGCTCTGACAGTTGCTGATCGTCGCTGATCGTCGCGCTGCGGCGTTGGTCCTCAGCCGAGGCCGAGCACCTTGTTCTTCGCGGCCTCGAACTGTTCGTCGTTCAGGACCCCGGAAGCGTGCAAAGCCGCCAGCCGCTCGATCGCGGTGGCCGGATCAGCTGCGACTGTCTGAGCCATCTGAGCCATCTGAGCCGGCTGCATTGACTGCGGCATCTGCACCACCCGTGGCATCGACGCGGCCGGCATCGCTGCGATCAGGTTCGGAGGCAGTTTCGGAATGAAGGACATCGCGGCCGCCCCAGGGTTCGCGCGCATGCGCGCTGTGTCGGCGTTGAGTGCCTCGGTGTGGGCGCGCATCGCGACGAGGTCGAAGCGCGGGTCGTCGGTGTAGTCGAACACTGTCTCGTGTGACTTCGGGTCGAACTTCACGTTGACGACGTCGTAGGCCTGAGGCTTCGACTCATACAGGCTCAAGCTGAGGGTGAACTCGGTCTGGAACGCTTCGCCGGTCTCGGCCCGCACGGCGATGACGTAGTCGTACTTCGCATAGTCGGGGGAGTGTGCCGTGTGCTCGTGCATCGACAGGACGTTGGCCACCCCGCGTAAGCCGTTCTTGTGGATCTTGCGATGGTCGAACATGGGCGGAGCGTAGTCGTGATGGCCCGCGAGACGAGCGGTGCGCAACGCCGCGGTGATCACATCACGAAGTGGCCGTACATCTCGCCGAGTGGATCGCTGATCAGTTCGAGGCGCACGTTGTCCGGGTCGGGGAAGTAGATCGACGACCCGTCGATGTGCTGATAGCTGATCCCCGCAGCATCGAGCTTGTCCTTGAGGTGCTGCCACCTCGTCGGCTCGACAGAGATCGCGAGGTGGTGCAGACCGCCGAGCACTTCTCGGTACGGCCCCAGGTCGAGGCCCGGCATGTCGAAGAACGCGAGGGCGTTGCCGTTGCCGATGTCGAAGAAGAAGTGTGTCGAGCCTTGATAGTCACGGTTCTCGAACATGTCGGTGAGCGGGAACTCGAGCAGTCCTTGATAGAAGCGCACCGTTGCCTCCACGTCGGACGAGAGCAGCGCGACGTGATGCACACCGCGGGCCGCGGAGGCCGGACGGCTCTCGCGCGGGGCGAGGTGAGCGGAGCGGATCCGATCGCGCTCAGCGGTGTAGTGCTCGCGGCTCTGGGGACGTTCGGTCATCGCGTCCTCAGTTCGGTCGGTCGGGCAGATCTGGGTTCCAGTGTGCCCCGTTGATGTGGCTTCCGCCATCGACGAACAACGTGTTGCCGGTGAGGTAGTGAGCGTCATCGCTGGCGAGGAACAGCGCAACGGGTGCGATGTCGCGCTCAGGGTCACCGAGGTAACCCATGGGGTTGGCTGCGTCGGCGCCCGCGACGAGCTCTGGGTTGCGCGCCATGACGGCGTTGAATGCCGCGCTCTTCGCCGCAGGACAGATCACGTTGACGACGATGCCGTGCTGGGCCCACTCGCGGGCTGCGGTGCGGGACAACGAACGAAGTGCCTCCTTGGCCGAGTTGTACTCGGCCGTCCCGATGTGGGCGTTGACGCCATTGAGCGAGCACAGGTTCACGATGTTGCCGCGGCCCTGGGCCTTCATCAACGGGAACGCGCCCTGCATCGCCCACAGCGGGCCATAGAAGCCGACGCCGAACCCACGCTCGAAGTTCGAGTCGGGCTTGAACTCGACGCGGCCCAGACCGCCGCCACCCCAGGCGTTGTTGACGAGGATGTCGATCGTTCCCCACCGTTGCTGAGCGGCATCGATCATCGCCTCGACCTGTTCCTTGACCGACACGTCTGTCTGCGTCGCGAATGCATCGACGCCGTACGTGTCGCGGAGCTCGGCCGCCACCTTCTCGCCGGCGTCCGCGTTCAGCTCGGCGACGAGGACCCGCGCACCCTCTGCCGCGAACCGCCGCGCGATGCCCCTGCCGATGCCGTCTCCGGCGCCCGTGATGACTGCTACTCGATCTTGGATACGTCCCATTCGAGCGATGTTAGACAGCGATGTTCGCGCCATCGTCAGGGGAGGCGACAGGCGTTTGTGCTGCGGCGCGTCCGGTCGACATCGCGATCAAGCCGGCGATCAGGAACACGGGGAGCGCGAACGTGCCCCATCCCAAACCGACCGCGTCGGCCAGAGCGCCGAGGATCAGCGGGCCGAACGTGACGCCAAAGCCCGACGCCAGCGCCGCGGCTCGCCCGAGCGCGGCCGTGTCGTCGTGCAGCTCGAACAGTCGTGTGATCGAGAGTGGATACACGGGCGCCAGGAACAGGCCGAGCATCGTGAGTCCAGCGACACGCCCGACCAGACCGGGGCCGAGCAAGAAGGGGCCGAGCGCGGCGAGTGATCCGAGGAAGGACGTCGCCAGAACTCGCGTCGGCTCGATTCGACGCAGGATGGTGGTCAGGCTGATTCGACCGATGGCCATCCCGATGAAGAACCCGACGGTCAGCGACGCAGCGACGCTCTCGGAGGCGCCACCTTGGCGATGCATGATCGACGCGGCCCAGATGCCGGTTCCGATCTCGACGAGCACTCCGCAGACGAGCAGGCACCACCGCCGCGCGAAGTGTGGAACGCGGAAGAGTTGGCCGAGCGCGACCGGGCTTCCGCTGGACGCGCGTGGCACCCGAGATCGGCCGACGGTGAAGACGATCGCGAGCGCGATGACGATGACCGGACCGAGGTACGAGAAGCGCCAACTGATGCCGACCACTCCGGCCAGGCTCACGGCCAACGGAAGCAACGTCGCCGACGCCATCGGGAAGGCATTGAGCGTCGCCATCGCCTGTGTCGGCGCGTGGTGCTGATGAGCGAACACGATCGAAGGAACGACGATCACCAACAGGGCCGCCCCGATGCCGCACAACCCTGCGCCGCCGAGCGTCACCGCTGCTGTTCGCCCGACGCCGAACAGCACACCGCCACCGACCATCGCTGTGACGCTCATCGCCAGCAGCCGTCGGTTCGACGTCGCGGCCAGGAATCGGCTCCCGAACAACGCGAAAACGATGAGGCACACGCCGAACAGGGAGCCGTGCACGGCGGCGATCGAGGCCGACATGTGCAGTTCGTCGCGCAACTCGGGCAACACTGCGCCGTAACCGAGGCTCCATGCCAACAGCGCATAACCGAGACCGAGGCCAACGGTCAATCGGTCCCAGCGCATTTGTTCGAGGCTACAAGTGGCTGCGCGCGGATTCCCCGATACGGTTGAGACCGCTTGTTGCCACCCCCCGGTGACTTGCGGTCGAGTGCAGCGCTCCGGCGCACGTTGTGTTCCCTTTCGCGGACAGCCATTGCATCAGCGGCCAACCGAACTTGGAAGGAACCCAATGACCACCACCACCCCCGCTTCTGGCGCGTCGCGTCGCAATCCCCGTCACCGCGGCCAGCGTCCCGGCACCGATGGCGGCAACCGCCGCCCCGGCTCGTCCGGACCGACCAATGGCGCTCACTCGAACGAGCCCAGCGTCGATCTCTCCCCGTCGACTGCGCCTGTCGTCGCCGCTGTCGACTTCGCCGAACTGAACGTGCCGAAGCCGATCGTCGATGCGCTCACACGTCTCGGCGTGACCACACCGTTCCCGATCCAGACCGCGACGCTGCCTGACTCGCTCGCCGGCCGTGACGTCCTCGGTCGTGGCAAGACCGGCAGTGGCAAGACCATCGCCTTCGCGATCCCCACCGTCGTTCGGCTCGCCAACTCCACCGCTCGCCGCGAAGCCAAGCACCCCCGCGCGCTGATCCTCGTTCCGACGCGCGAACTCGCCAACCAAGTTGCCGAGACCTTCGCCCCGATCGCCCAGGCGATGGGCCTCAAGGTCACCACCGTGTTCGGTGGCGTCGGCCAGGGTCCGCAGGTCACTGCGCTGCGGATGGGCGTCGACATCCTCGTCGCCTGCCCGGGGCGTCTCGAGGACCTCATCGCTCAGCGCCACTGCCGCCTCGACAAGGTCGAAGTGACCGTGCTCGACGAGGCCGACCACATGGCCGACCTCGGGTTCTTGCCCGGTGTGAAGCGTCTGCTCGACGCAACGCCCGCCGGTGGCCAGCGCCTGCTGTTCTCGGCCACGCTCGACAACGGCATCGACGTCCTCGTCAAGCGTTACCTCACCAGCCCGGTCGTGCACTCGGTCGACCCCGAGGTCGCTCCGGTTTCCACGATGACGCACCATGTGTTCGCCGTGTCGGCCGCCGACAAGGCCACTGTCGTCCGCGAACTGGCGCAGGGCATGGATCGTTCGCTGCTTTTCATGCGTACCAAGCACGGTGCGAAGAAGCTCGCCAAGGTGTTGTCCGCAGCCGGAATCCCCGCGGTCGAGATGCACGGCAACCTGTCGCAGAACGCCCGCGAGCGCAACCTCGAATCGTTCACGGCCGGCACCACTCGCGTGCTCGTCGCCACCGACATCGCGGCCCGCGGTATTCACGTCGATGACATCGCGCTCGTCGTCCATGTCGATCCGCCGGCCGAGCACAAGGCGTACATGCATCGCTCCGGCCGCACGGCACGCGCCGGCGCCGAGGGTGTCGTCGTCACGCTGATGACGCCCGATCAGGTCGGCGACGTGAAGTCGCTGGCCCGCGCCGCCCGCATCGAGCCGACGATCACTCGTATTGCGCCGGGTCACCCGCTTGTCGCAAGCCTCGTCGGACCGGCCGCTCCGCTGGTGAAGTACACGGCCGTCGAATACGCCGAGCCGGCACGGCCGCAGCGTTCGTCGCAGCCGCGGCGCAGCGCGAACTCGTCGGGCCGCAGCAGCTCGGGCGCAGCGCCCGCCGGCGCTGGCCGCGCCGCTGCCGGTCGCTCGGGTCCCAGCTCGGGTTCTGGCCGCCGCTACCGCTGAATCGGCGGTCGGCGCGTCGTGTGGTGCAGCGACGACGGCCTCGGGTGTGAATCCGGTGGAATGCCAACCGGATCGACACCCGATGTCGGTCATCGCGATGGTTGCACAGACTCTGGTGGTCGCCGCGACGCACCCGTGTGCGCGTCGTAGAGTGGCCGCATGGCGACCACTCCGAAGAGCCTCGGCCTCGATGCCGAGTTGCACCAATATCTCGTCGCGCACGGCAGCCCACCTGATGCGGTGCTGGGGCGACTGATCACCGACACGATGGCGATGGGTGGGATCAGCCGGATGCAGATCGCCCCCGAGCAGGGAACGTTCCTGACGATGTTGGCGCAGATGCTCGGTGCCAAGTTGATCGTCGAGGTCGGCACGTTCACCGGTTACTCGTCGGTGTGCCTGGCCCGCGGCCTGGCACCGGGTGGTCGGATGATCTGCTGCGACGTCAGCGTCGAGTACACCACCCGCGCCGTCCAGGCCTGGCAGGAAGCCGGACTCGATGACCGGATCGACCTTCGTATCGCCCCGGCGGCCGAGACGCTGCGGGCGCTGCCCCACGACCCGCCGATCGATCTCGCGTTCATCGACGCCGACAAGACCGGTTACGCCGACTACTACACCGAGATCCTGGCCCGCCTGCGGCCGGGCGGCGTGATCGCTGTCGACAACGTTCTGTGGGGCGGCAACATCATCGATGCATCCGACACCACCGCCGACACGTTGGCATTGCGAGCGTTCAACGACATGGTGGCTGCCGATGATCGCATCGATCGCGTCATGCTGCCGATCGCAGATGGGCTGACGTTGTGTCGCAAGCGCTGATGCCCGCGGCGTTCATCGGGCACGGCAGTCCGATGAACACACTCGAGACGAACACGTACACCGAGTCGTGGCGCACGTTCGGCGAATCGATCCCACGGCCGACAGCCATCCTGTGCGTCTCCGCGCACTGGTACATCAACGCCACAGCCGTCACCTCGATGGAGAAGCCGCGCACGATTCACGACTTCTACGGATTCCCGAAGGCGTTGTTCGACTTCGAGTATCCGGCTCTCGGTGACCCCGTCCTCGCGGCGGCGATCGGCGAGGTGGTCGCACCCCGATGGCTCGGTATGGATCACGACAGTTGGGGCCTCGATCACGGCACATGGTCCGTTCTCGCCCACATGTTCCCCGCCGCCGACATCCCGGTTCTCCAGATCTCGATCGACGCTCAGAAGTCGTTCGACGAGCACCTGCAATTCGGCGCGGCGCTGGCGCCCCTGCGCGAGCAGGGCGTGTTGATCGTCGGCAGCGGCAACATCGTGCACAACCTCGGGATCCTCGACTGGTCGCAGCCAGACGTCGGGTTCGACTGGGCTCATCGATTCGACGACGCGGCCCGCGAGATCCTCACCAACGATCCCGCATCGGCGCCCTCGATGGAGCATCATCCCGACGTCCGCAAGGCCGTCCCGACGCCCGATCACTTCATCCCGATGTTGTACCTCGCCGGGCTGGCTGCTGCTGCGGGAACGCCCACCGCAGTGCTCAACCACGGTTACGCGATGGGATCGCTGTCGATGACCTCGTACGTCCTGAGCTGACCGAGCGGTGAACGTGGCGGCGAGGATCTCGTGACCGTTGGCGATGACGCGATCACCGCGATCGACGAGCTGTTCGCGTCTGCCGAAGGCATGGCATACCTCGGTGAGGACGTGACGATGGTCCTGCATCAGTTGCAGGCCGGCGCTCACGCGATCGAAGCTGGCGCGCCGGATCATCTGGTCGTCGCTGCGCTGTTGCACGACGTCGGCCACATGGTCGGGCAACGCGTTGGTGAACGCGATGCGAGCGAAGCGATCGAGGCCGAAGTCGACGCGCACCACGATGTCAGCGGGGCGCGGTGGTTGGCGCAATGGTTCGACAACGACGTCACCGAACCGGTTCGACTGCATGTCGCGGCCAAGCGGTACCTGGTGACCGCCGAGCCGGCGTACGCAGCGTTGCTCTCGGCGGCATCGGTGCACACGCTGAGGTTGCAGGGTGGGCCGATGAGCGCCGGCGAGGCGGACGCGTTTCGTGCCGGCGTGCACGCCGCCGACGCCATCGCGCTCCGACGCTTCGACGAGGCCGGCAAGAACCCGTCGTTCGACGCGCCACGGATCACCACTCATCACGATCTGTTTCGCCGGGTGCTCGGCCGATCCGGAAGCTGAGCGCGAGACTCGCAGCATGGCTGATTCGCTGACGGGACAGACCGTCGAACTGCTCCAGACGATGATCCGCAACGAGTGCGTCAACGACGGCACTGCTGCATCCGGTCACGAGAGTCGGTCCGCCGACGTGATCCAGTCGTTCCTCGAAGGCAGCGGCATGTCGATCGAGCGCTACGAGCCGACACCCGGTCGGGCGTCGCTCGTGGCTCGGCTCGAAGGTTCTGATCCCGATGCGCCGAGCGTGTGCCTGATGGGTCACACCGATGTCGTCCCCGTGAACCCGGAAGGGTGGAGTCGCGACCCGTTCGGTGGTGAGCTGGTCGACGGTGAGGTGTGGGGCAGGGGAGCGGTGGACATGCTCAACCTGACCGCATCGATGGCCGTCGCCGTTCGCGACCTGGCTCGGCGTGGATTTCGACCGAAGGGTGATCTCATCTACTTCGCGGTTGCCGACGAGGAGTCCGGTTCGAAGCACGGCGCACAGTGGATGGCAGACCATGCAGCGGACGCGATTCGCTGCGACTACCTGCTGACCGAGAGCGGCGGTGTCCACACCGGTTCGCCCGACGCTCCGTTCATCGGTGTCAACATCGGAGAGAAGGGCGTCGCCTGGCGCAAGCTCCGCGTGCATGGCACACCGGGTCACGGTTCTGCGCCGTTTCGAACCGACAACGCGCTGGTCAAAGCTGCGGCGATCATCCAGCGCATCACTGCATACGCGCCGCAGCCGAAGTTCCACGAGTTGTGGAGGCACCAGGTCGAGTCGATGAACCTCGACGAGGCGACGACGGCCATGCTCCTCGATCCGGCGCAGATCGACGACGTGCTCGCATCGATGCCGCACGCAGGCGCGGCACGGCACCTGCACGCGTGTTCGCACACGACGTTCTCGTGCAACGTGATCGAAGGGCGGATGAAGCACAACACGATCCCGAGTGCGATCGACATCGGGGTGGACATCCGCACCCTGCCGGGGGAGACAGCCGACGATGTCGCCGTCCATCTCCGCGCCGCCCTCGGTGAGCTCGCCGACGACGTCGAGGTCGAGATCGTGATGAACGATGCAGCGTCGATCAGCCGCATGGACAACCCGATGTGGGACACGTTGCAACGCTGCGTCAACAAGCCGTTCCCATCAGCGCGGCTGACGCCGTCTCTGGTCGCCGGTTTCACCGACGCGCGCATCTTCCGCCACATGGGCTCGATCGCCTATGGCGCCGGCCTGTTCAGTCCCGAACTCAACGGCGCCGACTATGCGGCGCGACTCCACGGCAACGACGAGCGCATCGATGTCGAATCGCTGCGCCTGACGACACAGTTCTGGCTCGACGTCGTCTCGGAGATGATGGGCTGACCGATTGCTGCGAGTGTCGCGGCCACTCGCGCGATCAGGTCAGATCGTGCCGAAGCGCTCGTCGAACAGATCGATCATCGCGGTCCACGAACGACGGTCGGTGGGCTCGTGGTACTCCACGCCCGGCATACCCGCGGCTGAGGCGTCAGGGTTGGTGAAGCTGTGTTGGGCGCCGCCGTAGAGGTTCATCCGCCAGTCGACGCCGCCTTCGCGCATCGACTGCTCGAATGCCGAACGCTGGTCGGCTGGGATCATCGGATCGTCGGCTCCGATGCACACGAGAACGCTGCCCGTGATGTTCTTCGCGTCACCCGGCTGCGCGGATCCCAGACCGGAGTGGAAGCCGACGATCGCGTGGATCGGCGCACCGTCACGGCCGAGTTCCAAGGCCATCGTGCCACCGAAGCAGTAGCCGATCGCAGCGATGCGGGTGGTGTCGACGTGCGGGTGGGCGAGCAGGATGTCGAGTCCGGCGCGACCCAGGAGGCGGATGCGGGACGGATCGCCCATGAGCGCTCCGAGCTTCGGCATCATCTCTTCGCGGGGCAGCATCGTGCCGTTGCCGTGATAGTCGAGCGCGAAAGCCACGTAACCGAGTGCGGCCAACCGCTCGGCGACGTTCTTGGCGTGTGGGCTCATGCCGGGTCCTTCGTGGCAGACGAGCACACCGGGGCGGCTGGGCGCGCGCTGGTCGTCGAACGCCAGATGCCCGATCATCTTCGTGTCGTCAACGGTGTATTCGATGGCCTCGATGTGCATCCGGCCACAGTAAGCCGCGATGCCGGCGTCAGGCGATGGCGAGCAGCAGGTTGTCGACGAGTTGCATCGTCGCGACGTTGTCGGCTGCGGAAGGCGATGGCGCGGCGCCGTCGCTGACGCAACGCAGGAAGTGGGCGACCTCGCCCACGAAGCCGCGTTGGTAGAGGTCGCGTTCGCCGCCCGAACCGGTCGACGTGCCGGCCTCGATCACGGTCGTGTCCTCATCGAGCGTCTGCCATGGACTCGTCGAACCGGGTCGGTCGACGTGATGGGTGACCGTTGCGAGATCGGTTGCGGTCACGAACCCGTTGCGTCCCGTCACGGTGAGCGATTCGTGGCCGCGTCTCCACGCCGGCACTGCGGCGAGGTTCAGCGTGCCGACCACGCCCGAATCGAACCGCAGCGCGAACGCGAGGTTGATGTCCGCATCGCGTGAGTTTCGGAACCCGGTGACAGACGCTGGTTCGCCGAACAAGAACCGCGTCAGATCGACCATGTGGATCGCGGCCAGCTGCAGGAACGTGTCGTCGCGCAGCTCGTCGGTCCACGTCGTGAACGCGAAGTTGGAGACGAACGACATCGTTTCACCGAACGATGCGGTGTCGGCCATCAGCTCGCGGGCGATGAGGTAACAGGGTGCGAATCGCTTCATGAACGCGACCATCACGCGCCCGTCTGACGCGGCCTCGGCATCGGCGACGCGACGAGCATCGACAGCGTTCAAGCCGAGCGGCTTCTCGACGAAGACGTCGAGGCCAGCAGCGAGACAGTCCTGGACGATCGAGACATGCGACGCGGGGTCCACACTGACGAAGACGGCGTCGAGATCATCGGCAGCCAACATCGACCGGTAGTCGGCGTGGGCGCGCTCGGCGCCGTGACGCACGGCTGATTCTTCTGCTGTTGGCAGGCTGCGCGTCGCGACGCTGGTGATGTGTCCACCGGCGAGCGTGATCGATGGATACAGATTGGCGCGCGCATGCCGACCGCCCCCGATGAAGCCGAGCCGAAGGTCACCGAGGGCCGTGGGAATTGCTCGCGCAGACATGGGCTCATGTTACGAGTGGCGCTCCGGCAACGAAGCGCTCACGCGTCGCCGCTACGGTTCCGGGAGACGCAAGTACTGACTGTGGGGGTCACCGATGAGTGAGAAGCCGTCGTATCTCGGGTTGCTGAACGCCATTGCTGTCGGCGAAGCAGGTGGCGAGAAGTTGTTCAACGCGTGGGCTGCAGCAACGCCGAACGCCGACGTGCGGTGCGTGGCGGAGATGGTCGCGTTGCGGGAGGCCGAGCACTCGAAGAGCTTCGCCAAGCGGATCAACGAGCTCGGCTACTCGGTCATCCCGAAGGACGATCCGTCGTTGCCTGCACGACTCGCGACAGCAGCTGCGACCGACATCTCCGATTGCGAGAAGTTCGAGAAGCTCGGCTTCGCTCGCATACCCAGCAAAGGTCCCGACATCTTCTCCAAGTTCTTCGACGACATCTCGATCGACATCCAGACCGGTGAATTGCTCGGCCGTTACGTGTCCGAAGAACGAGACACGGGTCGGAAATTGAAGGCGTGCCACGCTGCGCTCGCCGCTGAGGCCGCAGTTGCAAACTCCGACACGCCGGCGTCGGTCACTGCGTTGAGCAATCGTCTCGATCGGATCGAGGCCATGTTGTGCGAGCTGACCGAGGCGCTGGCGTCCGCGCCGGCCCCGAGGGTCAAGGCAACTGCCGGTCGCAAGAAATAGCCCGGCTCACTCGTCCGATGACGATGGGTCGAGGTCGGCGAGCAGCGTGTCGCAGATCTCGCGTAGCTGACCGACCTGCGTGGACGACAGACGGTCGAAGACGGCTGCACGAACCTCGGTGACGTGACCGGGTGCCGCGGTCGCGAGTGCGTCTCGACCGGCAGCATTGAGCGTGACGAGTTGGCTGCGGCGATCGTCGGGACACCGGCGCCTCTCGACCCAGCCGTTGCGCTCCATGCTGGCCACCGCATGGGTGAGACGGCTCTGGGAATAGCGCAACCGGGTCGCGAGGTCGCTCATCCGGCAGGTGTTGTCCGGCGCCTCGGACAATCCGACGAGGATCCCGTAGTACGCGTGCGGCATCTGCGCATCGCGTTGCAGTTGCCGATCGAGGCGGCCGTCGAGGAGCTGCATGGTGAGCATCAGCGCTCGCCAAGTCTGCTGCTCGTTGGCCGTGAGCCATCGAGTGCCGGTCGTGTTGTTGGAGTCGCTCACGATCGCCTTCGGCTCTGATCTCCGTGATCTCGACTGCGCCATGCCGAAAACTCTACCTGTAAAGGTTGAGATCTCAAGTAACTTGCTACACTTTGTTGAGACCTCAAGTAAAGGTCACTCGTCCAGCTGCAGAGGAGCTGCCATGCCCGTCACCCGACTCAACCACGCCGTTCTCTACGTCCGCGATGTCGCGGCGACCCGCGAGTTCTACGAGAACGTGCTGGGCTTCAAGACCCTCATCTGGCGGGAAGGGCAGGCAGCGTTCTTCCGCGCTCCCGGTTCGACCAACGACCACGATCTCGGCACGTTCCAGATCGGGTCCGGCGCCGGACCATCCTCTGCGGGACGCACGTCCGTCGGTCTCTATCACCTTGCGTGGGAGGTGGACACGCTCAACGAACTGCAGCGCATCGGCGGGCTCCTGTCAGCGCGTGGCGCGCTGGTCGGAGCATCGGATCACGTCACCACAAAGGCGCTCTACGCGAAAGATCCGGACGGCCTCGAGTTCGAGGTCTGCTGGTTGCTGCCCGCCGACCTGATCACCGACGAAGTCCTCGACCGCACGAAGCGGGTCATGACGGCACCGCTCGATCTCAACGCAGAGATCGCCACGTACGGCGGCGAGACCCGCGGTGGCGTCGGGGTCTCGATTCCCATCGCCTGATCGGTGACGTGACGCCTGATCCGTGTCGTCGGGGCCTTGATGGTGTCGCCCCGCAACTATGTTGGTCGGCACTGGTTCTGAGGGGAGGCCCCGTGAAGGTGGCATTGACGGTCAACGATTTCCTGCGGCGCGCGAGTGAGGTCTATCCCGATCGAGTCGGGTTCGTCGACGAGCCCGATCAGCCAGCGCCCGGTTGGGGCAGCGCGACCTATGCGGAGATGGCCGAGCGAGCGACGGCCCAGGCCGCGGGCCTCGATGCGCTCGGCATCGCCCAGGGCGAACGGGTCGCGATGGTGAGCCACAACTCGGCCCGATTGTTGACGTCGTTCTTCGGCGTGAGTGGTTCGGGTCGAGTCCTCGTGCCGATCAACTTCCGCCTCGTCGCCGAGGAGATCCAGTACATCATCGATCACTCCGGTGCTCGGGTGCTGCTCGTCGACCCCGAGTTGGCCGACTCACTGGCCGGCGTGAAGTGTGAACGAACGCTGGTGATTGGTTCCGAGGCTGACGAGGAACTGCTGCGCTTCGACACAGAGGCGCGGCCATGGATCCCCGACGAGGACGCGACGGCGACGATCAACTACACCAGCGGCACGACGGCGCGACCGAAAGGCGTGCAACTGACACACCGCAACATCTGGATCAACGCGACCACGTTCGGCTGGCACCTCGGCGTCAGCGACCGCGACGTGTACCTGCACACGCTGCCGCAGTTCCACTGCAACGGATGGGGCATGACATACGGCGTCACCGGCATAGGCGGCCAGCACATCATCCTGCGCAAGGTCGACGGGGCAGAGATCCTGCGCCGCGTCGAGCGCCACGGCGTCACCCTGATGTGCGGCGCGCCGGCGGTGTTCGGCATGGTGTTGGATGCCGCGCAGCAATGGGACGGCGACATCCCGGGTCGCGGCACGGTCCGTATCGTCTGCGCCGGCGCCCCACCACCGACTCGGACGATCGAACGAATCGAGACCGAGCTCGGCTGGGAGTTCAACCAGATCTATGGGCTCACCGAGACCTCACCACTGCTGACCATCAATCGCAACCGGGCCGAGTTCGACGATCTCACGCCGGGGGAGCGGGCCCAGCGGATGAGCCGCGCCGGCGCGCCGGCCATCGGCATCGAGACCGCGATCTCTCCCGATGGCGAGGTGCTCGCCCGCGGCAACGTCGTCATGTCCGGCTACTGGAGTCAGCCGAACGAGACGGCCGCGGCGATCCACGACGGCGAGGACGGCCGCGACTGGTTCCACACCGGCGATGGCGGCACCATCGATCACGAGCACTACCTGACGATCTCCGACCGCAAGAAGGACGTCATCATCTCCGGCGGCGAGAACGTGTCGTCGATCGAGGTCGAGGACGCGATCTTCAGCCATCCTGAGATCGACGAGGTCGCCGTCATCGGTGTGCCCGACGAACGGTGGGGCGAAGCCGTGATGGCGTTGATCGTCGTGTCCCCGGGATCGACGCTGACCGAGGCCGACGTGATCGCCTACACGAAGACCAAGCTGGCCGGCTACAAGTGCCCGAAGAAGATCGAGATCCGTGAGTCGCTGGCCCGCACGGCCACCGGCAAACTGCAGAAGTTCAAGCTCCGCGAGCCGTACTGGAGCAGCCTCAGCAAAGGCGTCAACTGACCGAGGCTTCATCGCCGCCCGACAGCGTTGGGTACCGGCGTTTGGCGCTGGCGCTGAGGTGCGGAAACCGTTGTCACGTATGGGTTTGCGGTCATTTTATGGTCGGAAATGTGGCTGGTTCGTGTTGGCTGTGCGGTCGAACGTATGTACGATTGAGGGATGGGAATGACTGCCCTCGAGTCGATTCAGGTGTCGTTGGAAGACGAGTTGGCTGAGGTGTGTGGTCATTTGAATGTGTTGCATGCGCGGATGGTGTCGTTGACGCGGTCAGCGTTGGAAACTCAGGCCTGGTCGGGGCAGGGGATCAATACGCCGGCGCAGTGGTTGGCGTGGCAGACGGGTTTGTCGCCGGAGCGTGCGAAGCAGATCGTGCGACTCGCGGAGCGTGAGGTGGAGTTGCCGGTGACGTATGCGGCGTTTGGTGATGGGTTGGTGTCGGTGGATCAGATGGTCGCGGTCGCGAAACGCACCCCGGCCCACAACGATGCGGAAGCCTGCGATCTCGCGCAGGCGGCAACGGTGGCGCAGTTGCGGGTCGCGTTGGGCAAAGCGTTCTTCCCACCCGCCCCGAAACCTGCAGACGACGACGCGCCGTCGCCGGAGCCGCCAGCGCGGGAGCACAGCTTGTCGGTTGGTTTCAATGATGACGGTGATCTGTCGTTGCATGCGTTGGTCGACGCGGTCGATGGCGCCCTCATCTATCAAGGGTTGAAAGAAGCGCGTGACGCCCTGTTCGCAGCCGGGAACAAGGATGTGACGTGGCTTGACGCGTTGGTGGAGATGGCCAGACGGTCACTCGCATCCGTGGAGTCGCCGTCGCGGCGTGACCTGTATCGGATCATCGTCCATCTCGATGCTGAGGGGGCGTGGGTTCATCAAGGCCCACATCTCCCACCGGCGCTCGCGGATTACATCTTGTGTGATGGTGTGGTGCAGCCGTTGTGGCACAGCGAGGGTTTGCCGATCAATTTGGGTCGGGCGGTGCACATCGTGCCGTTACGGACCAGGCGTGTGGTCGAGGATCGTGACCGGGTGTGTCGCAACCCGATGTGCAACTCGAGCCATGGTTTGCAGGTGCATCACATCATCCACTGGGACCCCGACGGACCGTCGGACACATGGAACCTGTGTTGTTTGTGTCCATCGTGTCACCGCAGGCATCATCGTGGCGAGTTCACGATCGAGGGCAACGCGGATGATCCGGACGGTTTGGTGTTCCGTAACAAGCACGGCACCATCATCGCCGGCGCCGCCCCACCGAAACCACCCAACCGGCAACCGCCGCCAGCGTCGGCGAAACGGTATGTGCATCCCGAAGGTGGCAGCATCGACTACGACTACCTCACCTTCCGACCCGCACCATCAAACCCACCCGACAGCAACTGACCCCCTGATGTGCGGAGCGCGCGGTCTGCTCGGTTCGCGAGCTTCTAGCGAGAGGATTGCTCGGCACTTCGGTCGCCAGTGCGAGGTTGGGCGATCTGTCCCACCACACGCTGAGCGCTTGCTGCCCCGAGGGACGTGGAGTAGCGCCTCAGTTTTGGAACAAGAAGATCAATCCGAGGACCACAAAAACCCACCCATCACTGAGATCAGAACCGCTACGCCGGAGCTTGTCGCCTTCCAATCCTCGATGGATTGCTTCTCACCCACGAGACGGATGGACTTCGGAACCTCGGTGGCACTCCACGGCGGTTCGGATTGGCTGATGGGATCAGACAGTCGATCGCCGCGGTGACACATTGGCCAGTCAGGACGGCAATGATCGTGCGATGGACTCAATGTTCACGCCTCGGCTGATCGTCGTCAGGGGTCCGTCGGGCTCAGGTAAGTCAACCCTGGCACGCCGTCTGTTTGAGCGTGCTGTTCGGCGAGTCTGCCTGATTGAGCAAGACCACTACCGATTCATCTTTCGACCGGCCGGTGGCGGGAGTCTGCCAAACTCAGCGACGATTCATCGGATGATCGAGCAGAACGTGATCTCGGCACTGACCGACGGATACGACGTGATCCTCGAGGGCATTCTGAGCCGCCGGTCGTATGGGTTGGTTCTCGACCGTCTGTTCTCGGCAGGCGTGTCCGAGAACTTCCTGTACTCGTTCGACGTCAGCATCGAGGAAACGCTTCGTCGACATCGCACTCGACTCACGACCGACTGTGGCTTCACGGAGGACGACATGCGGGACTGGTATCCGCACGCGCACCCGTGGGGTCACGAGCTGGAGCGGTTGATTCCCGAGTCCGTGTCGATCGACGACATCGCGGCTCGAATCTGGCAGGACGCCCTCCTCGTGAGCGTTGCGAATACCGAAGCATCACCCTGAAAGGCGAACTTCGCAGCCGTGTCGATCCGTCGGAGTTGGTGTCGGAGTTGGTGTCGTGATGTCGAGTTGGGTTCAGCGCTGGAGCTGCCAGAAGTCAGAGGTGAGCCCGACGTCGTCGAGAAGCCGCTGCGTGGCGTCGATGGTCCTGGGGGTGAATGACTCATCGAGGCGATCGCCGTACCAACGCTGGGAAAGGGTCCACATCTGAGTGAGCGTGGCGGTGTCACCTGCGTCGGGCTGGTTGTCCTTCGACCGAAGGAACCTGATGGTGCTTCACGTGAGCACGATGTCCTCCCACCATCGGCTGGCAGGAACGGCGAAGGAGATGTAGCCGTCCGTGCTGGTCAGTTGCCCGGCGTCGATGTTGAGTTCGACGGGCGCTCCGGTGTCGGACCAGGTCGACTGGATGAGGCCGTCGCGGTGAAGCGCGGCGAGGATCGCGAGGGAATCCCACGCGCAGTTCGCCGACCACGCACCTTGATCCGTGGTGACCCGAAAGCCGGTGGGTTCGGTCGCGAATGGCAGTGCCATGCGGATCTCACCGCGACGGTGAGGGCGGTCGTCGAGCACGAGCATGTGCCGGTCGTGTAGCTGGCCGAGCAGATCGTCGACCGTCTCCAAGTCGCCGACGATGTTGGCGAGGGTCTCCCGGCTGGGAGCAGTCCCGACGTCGACGAAGTGTCGGTACACGATGAATCGAAGCTCGAGCGGATCCACGCAGGAATCGTAGGCGTGCACGAGTGCCGGCCGTGCCGATGGTGACAGCCGTGCCGATTGTGACAGCCGGGCCAGCCGTGCCGACCGGGCCAGTAGTTACGGCTGGACGATGCGGCGGACCGCTTGGATCTTGTCGGTCGCGGGAATCGGGCCGATGGCGACGGGGATGTTCGTGCCAGCAGCCTGGATCCAGTGTGTTGCATCGATCGCGACGCCGACGTGGCTGATCACGGTGGGATTGTTATGAGAGAACTCGAACACGAGATCGCCGGGCAGGATTGCCTCGGTGTGCCAGTCGACGGCAGTGCCCTTCTTCGACTGCAGCAGGCTCTGGTGGGGCAGGTTGATGCCGATCTGGAGGTAGGCGGCGGTCACCAGCCCAGAGCAGTCGAAGCTGTCCGGACCGGCCGTGTTGAAGAAGTACGGCTTGCCGATCTGGGCCTTGAGGTAGGTGAGGACGATCGCGATCTTGCCGGCCGATGTCGTGGGGTCACCGGCCGGCAGGGTCGTGGTGGTCGACGTGTCCGTCGCCGCTGACGTCGGCGGCAAGGGCAGTGTCGCGGGTGGGATGGTCAGCTTGTCGCCCGGTTGGATCGAGCTGGTCGCAATCAGCTTGTTGGCCTTCAGCAACGCCGTCAACGTCACGCCGTGCTGGGTCGCGATACCGGCGAGGTAGTCGTTGGCCTTGATCACGTAGGACGAAGTGGTCGCAGCGGCCGGGGTCGTTGGTGCCGTCGAACTGGGTGTTGTCGTCGTCGGCGCGCTGGTGTTCTTGCCGTTCGACTTTGCGGGCGTCGTCACCACCGGAGCGGCCGCTGACGCGGCAGACCGAGTGACGCCGGTCGATGGGCCGAGTGTGGCGCCGGCGTTCACCTTGGTGAGCGGCACGATGCCACCCTTGGGCACCGACAGCTTGTCGCCGGGGTGGATCACGCTCGCCGTCGACATCTTGTTGACCGATAGCAGCTCGGTGAGCTTGACCTTGAGCTTGGTCGCGATCCCGGCGAGGTAGTCGCCCGACTGGACCTCGTAGGTCGCGAGTGCAGCCGTGGAACTCGGCGTCGAGGCAGTCGCCGGTGTCGAAGTTGACGAGGGAGTTGCGTCGGCCGTGGTGGCCAGCGCTCCGAAGGAGAGTGTCGAAATGGAGGCGGCGAGGAGAGCCGTTCGGAATTGCGACATGCAATGTTTTCGGTCGCCTCGGCCCAGACCTTTACGATTTCCTGACGATCGTTGCCGTATCACGTCCGGTCCAAATCGGTTGTGACCGTGCCAGTACCGTCGCTGACATGGGGTCTTGCGAAATCTGGACGATGGGAATTGCCGCGCCGAAAATTGCTGCGCGATCCGCCGAACGGGCCGAATCGGCCGGCTTCGACGGGATGCTGGTGGTCGATTCGCAGAACCTCGCGGGCGACCCGTATGTCGGTCTCACGCTCGCTGCTGCAGCGACATCGACGCTCGCACTCGGTACTGGCGTCACGAATCCCGCCACCCGTCATCCGGCGGCGACGGCAGCGGCGATCGCCAGCCTTCAGGTCGTCTCCCACGGCCGAGCGGTCCTCGGCATCGGGCGCGGCGACTCGGCGCTCGCTCATCTCGGAGCGGCGCCGGTTCCAGCTGAGTTGTTGGAGCAGTACATCGTCGTGCTGCGTGCGTACCTCCGTGGTGACGACGTTTCGTTCGCGGACCTGCAGCAGTACATGCCTGCGATCGTGCGCCCGGTCGACGCGCTCGGCCTGGCTGACCGTCCGACCGCGAGCCGGTTGTCGTGGCTGCCGCGTGACCTCCCGACGGTGCCGGTCGAAGTCTCCGCAACAGGCCCGCGGGTGTTGAAGCTCGCCGCTCTCCACGCCGACCGGGTGATGCTGGCTGTCGGTGCCGATCCGCAACGAGTCGGCTGGGCGATCGACCACATCCGTGCCCAACGTGCCGCGGTGGGCCTCGATCCGACGATGCCGATCGGCGCCTACGTGAACGTGGTCTGCCACGACGACATCGACGTGGCCCGAACCTTGATCGCCGGCGGCCTCGCCACCTTCGCCCGCTTCTCGGTGATGGATGGCGCGGTGCGCACACCGATTGCCGATGATCAGCGCCAAGTGCTCATCGACGTGCATGGCGCATACGACATGACGCACCACACGCGGGCCGGCTCATCGCAGACGGGCGAGCTCACGGCGGATTTCACGGACCGGTTCGGCATCGTCGGGTCGGCCGAACGCTGCATCGAGCGGCTGGCCGAACTCGCGGCACTCGGCATCGATCGCTTCGTGATCACCGGTCCGTCGTTGGGTGCCGACGCGACCGCAGCTGCGGTCGCGACGCAGAACTTCACGCACCTGGTGATGCCAGGTGTGCGCGAACGGGCGTGACGCAGGCGTCAGAGGTTGCCGGCAACCTCGATCGAGTTCACGGTGATCGCCGAGTAGGGGAGGCGAGCGAAGAACGAGTCGGCTTGCTTTGCCAGTCGGCGGATCGCGACCATGTTCGCGCCGCCGCCGATGACGGCCCCGACGCCGAGTGGCAGTGCGGTGCCGAGCGCAATCGCGCCCCGGCGCGTCCCGTAGCTCTTGACGATCAAGCGGGTGAGGACACCGTTGACCGCGCGCAGGGTCGCGATCGGCATGCTCGAGGTGTTCGCATCGGTCAGCCCTGCGCCCATCTTGTTGGCGACCTTGGTGAGGCCCTGTCGCGCGGTGCTGCCGAAGATGAGCACGGCAAGCACCCACGCGGTGCGCTCCTCGGCGCTGGGCGTCGGGTGGCCGTGCAGCGCCGCGATGGTGAGGATCATGTCGCCGGCGCGTGCGGTGAACCACGACAGCTCGGCGGTGGCCGCCAGCAGCGAGGCAGTCGTGCCGACGAGTGGCGTCGCTGCGGCGACCCCGGCTGCGGCGCCGACCAGCCCGAGCTCTCGGCCCAGTGACGTCGCCAGCGCGTTGATCTTCTCCGGGCGGACGTCGCCTGGAAGCGAGTTGGCGCGCACGACCGCGGCGTCCCAACGGGCACTGGTCGCGGATTCCACTCCAGCCAGCACCGATCGCCCGAGCGCCTCGGTGTCGATCGACCTCAGGCGGGCGACGAGATCGGTGGCGACCTCTCGCGGTCGGCGATACTGCATCACCTCACCTGTGTAGCACCATCGATGAGTAGCGTGCGTTCATGACCCGAGCTGCGCCGTCGACGACGCTGGTCGAGCTGTTCGAGCGAGGCACGACGGAGGCGTCAGCGCCGTTCATCGTCGGCATCGATGGACTCTCGTCGCTGACCTATGCCGAGGGATGGGACCGTGCGGGTCGTGTCGCACGCGTGATTGTCGACCATGCCGTTCGACCTGGTGATCGGGTTGCGTTGCAGGTCACCAAGAGCACCGAGGCGCTGGTCATCTACCTCGGGTGCATCCGCGCCGGCGCGGTGCTCGTGCCGCTCAATCCTGCATCGACGGAGGCGGAGTTGGCGCACCTGCTCGGTGATGCGGAGCCGTCGCTGGTCATCGCCGATCCGGCGCTGCCGGCCGCTCGATTTGCTGGCCCGGTGCTGACCCTCGATGCCCACGGCGGTGGATCGTGGCCGGAGGCAGTTGCGCTGGCAGCAGACCCAGCGCCACGCTTCATTCCCGACGCTGACACGGTGGCGGCGATGGTCTACACGAGCGGCACCACGGGCCGGCCGAAGGGCGCGGTGATCACGCATGGCAACCTCGTATCGAACGCGCTCGCGTTGGCCGCGGCGTGGGGCTTCACGAGTGGTGATCGGTTGCTGCACATGCTGCCGATCTTCCACGTGCACGGGCTGTTCGTGGCCACCAACACCGTCATCGCCAGCGGCTCGTCGATGATGCTCGCGCCGCGATTCGACATCGAGACGGTGCTCGAGCGACTCCCCGCGTGCACCGTGATGATGGGCGTCCCGACCTTCTACACACGGCTGTTGGCCGATGGTCGGTTCGACGCGTCGACATGTGCGAACACGCGGCTCGTCATCAGCGGATCAGCACCGTTGTTGGCGACGACACATCAGGAGTTCGAAGCGCGGACGGGCCAGGTCATTCTCGAGCGCTACGGGATGACCGAGACATCGATGCTCACCTCGAATCCGTTGCAGGGCAAGCGCAAGCCGGGCACGGTCGGTCCACCGCTCGACGGTGTTTCCGTCCGAGTGGTCGCCGAGTCGACAGGATCGCCGCTCGGCCCCGGCGAGATCGGCGCAATCGAGGTGGCCGGTCCGAATGTGTTCGGTGGTTACTGGAAGCGACCCGAGCTCACCGCGACCGAGTTCACTGCGGATGGCTTCTTCCGCACCGGCGACGTCGGCGTGTTCGACGATGACGGGTACCTGACCATCGTCGGTCGGCACAAGGATCTGATCATCACGGGTGGGCTCAACGTGTATCCCAAGGAGATCGAAGAGGCGGTCAACGCCCAGCCGGGTGTCGTCGCCAGCGCCGTCATCGGAATCCCCGATGCAGATTTCGGAGAGTCCGTGATGGCAGTCGTCATTGCTGAGTCGGGCATCGAACTCGATGTCGTTCGGCTCCGTGAAGCGCTGCGCGAAGTGCTGGCCGGGTACAAGGTGCCGAAGCGGATCGAAGTCGTCGATGCGCTGCCGCTGAACGCGATGGGCAAGGTGGAGAAGGCTCGCTTGCGAGCGACGTACACGAGCGGATGAGCGCCGGCCGCAGCAACTACAGTCACGCGGTTGCGTCGATCGACGCGGCGACACCGTGACCGGGGGATTCCATGAGCGCTGAACACTTCGACGTCCTGATCGTCGGGGCCGGAATCTCCGGGATCGGCGCGGGCTACCACTTGCAGGCCAACTGTCCCGATCGGACGTACGTGATCCTGGAAGGACGAGACGACATCGGCGGGACGTGGGACCTGTTCCGCTACCCCGGCGTTCGCTCCGACAGCGACATGCACACGCTCGGCTACAGCTTCAAGCCGTGGACCGCCGAGAAGTCGATCGCCGACGGACCGTCGATCCTGCAGTACCTGCGCGACACGACGACCGAGTTCGGCGTCGACAAGCACATTCGTTTCAAGCATCTCGTGCGCCGGGCCGAGTGGTCCAGTGCCGATGCGCGCTGGACGGTCGAAGCGACGCGCACGGTCGGCGATGTCAGCGAGGCGGTCACCATCACGTGCGGCTATCTCTTCATGTGCAGCGGCTACTACAGCTACAAGGGTGGGTACACGCCGGAGTTCCCCGGGATCGAACGGTTCGCCGGTCAGATCGTGCATCCGCAGAAGTGGCCCGAAGATCTCGACTACGCGGGCAAGCGTGTGATCGTCATCGGGTCCGGCGCGACGGCGATGACGCTCGTCCCGGCGATGGCAGCGGACGCGGCCAACGTGACGATGCTGCAGCGTTCGCCGACCTATGTGGTGGCTCGGCCCGACCACGACGCGGTCGCGAACGCGCTGCGTAAGGCGTTGCCGAACAAGATCGCCTACGACATCACACGGTGGAAGAACACGACGATGCAGCAGATGATCTACAAGCAGACTCGTACTCAGCCGAAGAAGGTCAAGGACAAGTTGATCGGCCTGGTCCGCAAGGAGCTCGGCCCGGACTATGACGTCGACAAGCACTTCACTCCGACATACAACCCGTGGGATCAACGCCTGTGCCTCGTGCCCAATGGCGACCTGTTTCAGGCGATCAAGACCGGCAAGGCAACCGTCGTCACCGACCAGATCGCGAGTTTCACCGACACGGGCATCCTGTTGAAGTCGGGCAAGGAGTTGCCGGCTGACATCATCGTGACGGCCACCGGCCTGGAGATGGTCACCCTCGGGGAGATGGATTTCGTCGTCGACGGCGAGCCGGTCGACTTCTCCAAGACGTGGAGCTACAAGGGCTTTGCCTACTCAGACGTTCCCAACCTGTCGTCGTCGTTCGGCTACATCAACGCCTCGTGGACGCTGCGCGCGGACCTCACGTGTGAGTACGTCTGCCGTCTGCTCAACCACATGCGCACGACCGGCACGGTGCAGTGCACACCGAGGCTGCGTGACAGCGACGCATCGATGCCCGAGCGACCGTGGATCGACGGCTTCTCGGCCGGGTACATGCAGCGCGTCATGCACAAGTTCCCCCGCCAGGGCGACCGCGAGCCGTGGATCAATCCGCAGAACTACGGGCGTGACAAGAAGTTGTTCCGCAAATCGCCCGTCGACGACGGCGTGATGCAGTTCACCCGCGCCCGTGCAGTTGCCGGTTCACGAACGAGCTGACGCGACGAGCGCGCTCGTCATCACCTCGGCGAATCGCGGCCACGTCGCTTCCAGCCAGGCCGGATCGTCGTCGGCGAATGCGGCGCGGATCTGAGCTCGAACGGCTGGGGCATCGGGGCCATTGGGGTCGCCGTGCGAGTGCAACCATGCGTCGGCGCGCAGCGCCTGCAGCACGGTGAGCGTGTCGACGGTGCCGTACTCGATCGTCGTCGCGGTCACCTCGGCGTGGGGTGCGAGCGTGGCCGTGACCGCTTGCCAATCCCCGACGAGGTTGGCCGACACGCTGTTGCCATCGACCATCGAGGTGACGTCACCCCACAGCGCGACAGCGCGTTGGTGAGCGGCGCTGGTCGATGGCTCGCTGCCGATCAGCTCGCCGTGGCCCCACGGACCAAGCCCGGTGTGAAGATCGATGATGATCACCTGCGCCGCGGCCGTCAGGTTGTCGGCGCACCACGTTCGCAGCCAGCGGTGCGACCACACGGGCCCGGTGCCGCCATAGAACACGCCGGTCGGGTCAGCGAACTGGCCACCGCTGACGATCTCTTGCATCCGATCGAGCCCGACCCGGCCCGCGACCTCGAGCAATCCCGTCAGCGTGCGGGCCTGGGCGTCTGCATCCCATGTGGCTGGTACGAGGAGATCGGCAATGTCGGCGTAGTACGCGTTGACAGGCGGTGGCTGGGTCCAGTCGATGAAGTTGCGATTCAGGTCGACGTTGTCCTCGTTGACGCGTCGCACCCATGCGAAGCCGAACGGGTTGAGCGCATGGATCATCACGACCCGAACCGACTCGGCGCGTTCGTCGGCGAAGTGCTGCAGCCAATGGCGTTGGAGGGCCGATCCGCAGTAGCCCTCGACGCCGTGGGTCGCCGAGACGACCATCACGACGTGCGTCGCTTCGGCCGGTCCCAACTCGGCGACGTCGACGGCCAACTCTTCGCCCCAGGGTCCGCGGCGTTGATGCGGATAGTGAACGACCCGCGCGTTCGCGGACGCTGCTGCCGTCAGGAATTCGGTTCGGGCGTCGGCGTAGGTGGCGCTCAACGGGGCGATGGTCGTCATGGCGCTCAGTATGGCGCACCGCTCTGGTCCGGGCCATCGGCCGCCGTCCCACTAGATTCAGGTCATGCATGACCTGGTGATTCGCGGAGGCAACATCGTCGACGGGACGGGGGCCGTACCTTTCGTCGGCGACGTCGCCGTCACGAACGGCGTGGTGACGGCCGTTGGCACGGTCGCCGGCGTCGGGCGCCGCGAGGTCGATGCCACCGGGCTCGCGGTGATGCCCGGCTGGGTCGACATCCACACCCACTACGACGGTCAGGTCACGTGGGATCCGCATGTCACGCCGTCGAGTTGGCACGGCGTGACCACGGTGGTGATGGGTAACTGTGGCGTCGGATTCGCGCCCGTTCGCGCCGACGGCCACGACTTCTTGATCGAGCTGATGGAGGGTGTCGAGGACATCCCCGGTACGGCGCTGCACGAGGGCATGAACTGGCAGTGGGAGTCGTTCCCCGAGTACCTCGATGCGCTTGATTCGACCGAGCGTGTCCTCGACATCGCGGCCCAGGTTCCCCATGCAGCGCTGCGCGCGTACGTGCTCGGCGAACGGGCTCACGATGACGCGACCGAGGCCGAGATCGCCGAGATGGCGCGCCTGACGCACGAGGCGTTGGACGCCGGTGCGGTCGGCTTCTCGACCTCGCGTACCTTCCTGCACCGCAGCAAGCACGGCCTCGTACCCGGAACGCGCGCGCCGATCGACGAGCTGATGGCCATCGGCGATGCCGTCGGTCTGGCCGGTCACGGTGTGTTCCAGGTGATCGACGACGGTTCACCCGTCGGCGAGGTCGGCGTGTGGATGGCCGAGATCGCCCGCCGCACGGGCGCCACGGTCACGTATTCGCTTGCCCAGACTGCGAAGGACCCGCTCGCGTACCGAGAGGCGCTCGAGGCCGCTGCAGCTGCCGCAGAAGAAGGTCTCGACATCGTTCCCCAGGTCGCGTGTCGACCGACCGGCATGATGTTCGGCCTGCAGTCGTCGCTGCATCCGTTCATCACCCATCCGACGTATCGCGCGCTCAGCAAGCTGCCGCTGGCCGAACGTGTCGCCCGTCTGCACGATGCCGACGTCCGTGCCGCGCTGCTGAGCGAGGAGCCACAGACAGGCAGCCCCGTGGCGAAGCTGCTGATGTCGCGCTGGGACCGGATCTTCCCACTCGGTGATCCGCCCGACTACGAGCCCGGCCCGGAGACCAGTGTTGCCGCGGTTGCGGTGCGTGAGGGACGAAGCCCTGAGGAAGTCGTGCTCGATTGGATGCTCGAGCGTGACGGCACAGCGTTCCTCTTCGCCCCGTTGGCCAGCTACGAGGACACCAACCTCGACGCGGTCCGGGAGATGATGCTGCACCCGAACGCAGTGCTCGGCCTCAGCGACGGCGGTGCTCACTGTGGCCTGATCTGCGACGTGAGCATGCCGACCTCGTTGCTGACCCATTGGGTGCGCGACCGCACGCGGGGCGATCTGATCTCGCTCGAGCAAGCCGTGCACCTGCAGACGGGTCGCACTGCCGAGGTGTACGGCTTCACGGATCGCGGCACGCTCGAGCCGGGCAAGCGGGCCGACATCAACCTCGTCGATCTCGATGCGCTCACGCTGCACGCACCGGAGATGATCTTCGACCTGCCCGCTGGCGGGCGCCGCTTGGTGCAGCGCGCTGATGGTTACCGGGCGACGTTCGTGGCCGGCCAGCAGACCTATGCCGATGGCGTGCCGACCGGTGCGATGCCGGGCCGTCTGGTGCGCTTCCGGGCAAACTGACGTCGAGCTGGTCTCGATCGCCCGGCGCTACGGCTGGACGATGCGACGAACGGCCTGGATCTTGTCGACCGGGATGGCGCCGATGTACACCGGCACGCCCGTGCGGGCCGCCTGGATCCATGTGGTCGCACTCATCGCAACACCGACGTGGCTGATGACGCCGGGGTGAGCGGACGAGTACATCAGGATCAGATCGCCGGCCATGATCGGCTCAGTGGTCCAGTCGACGGCGGTACCGTGCGTCGACAGCATCAGGCTCTGATGGGGAAGCGTGATGCCGATCTGTGAATAGGCGGCAACGACGAGTCCCGAGCAGTCGAAGCTCTCCGGTCCGGCGGTGTTGAACACGTAGGGCTTGCCGACCTGAGCCTGGAGGTAGGTCAGCAGTGTTGCGATCGCTTGATCGTGAGCGCTGGAGGTGGCGCCGCCAACGGTCGAGTCCGTCGACAGGACAGTGGTGCTCGTGCTGCTCGTGCTGCTCGTGCTGTTCGTGGGGTTCGTCGTGCTCGTCGTGCTCGTTGACGGCGCGATATCGGCCTTCGGCAACGCTGCGGTGACGGGCAGTGTGGCGGGCGGGATCTGCAACGTGCGCCCGGCGTGGATCGTGCTGGTGAGCGTCAGGCCGTTGGCCTTCAACAGTGCGCCGAGGGTGACCCCGTGCTGCTTGGCGATGCCGAGCAAGAAGTCGCCGGACTGCACGAGATACGGACTGTTCGCTGTCGTCGCCTTCGGTGCCCCGGTCGTTGCCGTCGTCTGCGCGGTACTGATGGCGGAGACAGGAACCGTCAGCACCTGACCTGGCTGGATCAGGCTCGTCGGGACGAGTTTGTTGGTGGCGAGCAGGTCGGCCAGGCGAACCTTGAGCTTGATCGCGATTCCCCGCAGGTTGTCACCGCGCTTGACCACGTAGGTCGGTGCTGCGGCCGCGCTGGTCGCCGTGCCCGTTGTCGCGGTTCCTGATGCCGAGGAGGCTGATGTTGAGGAGGCTGATGTTGCATGAGCCGGAGCGGCGAGCGCTGCGAGCGACGAGACCACAATGGTCGCCGCTGCCAGTGCCGTACGGATTCGAAGCATGACTTTTCTTCGGCACGGACCGTGAGGAACTTGACGAATTCATGATGATTTGCGAGAACGGCCTGGTCACGGCAATCTTCAGCTCGTTGGCGGTTCATCTTCCGTGTTGACGGAGGCGCTCGATCCGGCGGTCCCACTGCGCGCTCGATTCGACCAACCACGAGATCGCGACGGCCAATCGTTCGGGCGTCGCCATGTACCGAACCTCGCGGCCCTCGCGGCGAGGCGTGGCAAGGCCGGCCTCGACGAGCGCTTGCAGATGCTTGACGACTGCCTGCCGCGTCAACGGTGAGTCACCCGCCAGGCACGTCGCCGTCTGCGGACCGTCGTGGACGAGTCGTTCGAGCAACCGTCGACGGGTCGGGTCGGAGAGGGCGCCGAAGACCACATCGAGCACCCCCGGCTCCGTAGCTGTCTTCTTCACTGCACCAGCGCAGCGACGACGGTGCACGCCCACAACGACAGCACGCGGACTTCCCACGCCGCTTGTGCACCGGCGATATCGGCGGCATCGGCAGCGCCGCCCGACGCGGTCAGGGTCTCGGTGATGACGAGGTGTGAGCCGCCGTCGCGATCGGACTCGACATCGAAGGTGACGTGCGACGGCGTGCTCGGGTCGTCGCGATCGCACCAGACGAATCCGAGCCGCCGCCCGTTCGAAACCTCGGTGACCCGGACGTCGCGAATGACCCCGCCATCGATGACGACGCCTGAACCAGCCGGACGAAGATCCAGCTCGACAGAGTCGCCCAGCCACGCGCTCAACGAGTCGGGCGTCGAGACGAGTTGCCACAGTTCATCGGGCGAGAACGCGAAGTCGACACGGCGGGTGATCGTCACGGGTTGCATGGCGCACATGGTATCGCAACCGAATGGTTGCACATGTCTGTCGCTGTCGCTAGGTTATCTGCAACCAATCAGTTGCACATCTCAACATCGAACGAGGGAGTTCACCGTGCTCATCCCAACCGTCATCGAATCCAGCAGCCGTGGGGAGCGGGCCTACGACATCTACTCCCGACTGCTGGCGAACCGGATCGTGTTCCTCGGAACCGCGATCGACGACAACGTCGCCAACCTCGTGATCGCCCAACTGCTGCACCTCGAGTCCGAGTCGACCTCGCTCGACGTGTCGATGTACATCAACTCACCTGGGGGCGACATGAACGCGCTGTTCGCGATCCACGACACGATGCAGTACATCGCGCCTGACGTGTCGACGATCTGCGTCGGCCAAGCGGCAAGCGCAGCGGCGGTGTTACTCGCCGCCGGAACACCGGGCAAGCGTTATGCATTGCCCAATGCGCGTGTGCTGGTGCATCAACCCCACGGTGGGGCGCAGGGGCAGAGCACCGACATGGAGATCGCCGTGGCCGAGATGGTCGAAATGCGCCGCTTGATGGTCGACATCCTGGTCGAGGCGACGGGCCAGGAGCAGGCACGGATCATTGCCGACATGGATCGCGACTTCATCGTGCGTGGCGCCGCCGCTGTCGAGTACGGCTTGGTCGATCACGTGATCGAGCGCCGTGAACTGGCCGACCCGATGCTCGCCGCCCGGATGGCTGCCGAGTTACCGGCGGCCGAAGTCGTCGCCGCCTGATAGGCGAACCAGATCAGTCAGTCAGCCAGCCAGATCAGGCGGCCGGCGCCTGGAGTGCGGCGAATCGCATCATCGTCCGCGTCTCGAAACCCAGTGTTTCGTACACGCGACGGGCATTGTCGTTGTTCTCGGCGACATGCAGGATCGGTGTCTTACCGGCGTCGATGATGCAGCGGGCGACGACCGCTGAGATCGCCGCCGCGTAGCCGCGCCGACGCGCATCGGGATGAGTGCAAACCGCGCTGATCTCGGTGAACCGGGGCAGGTTGATCCGTTGTCCGGCCATCGCCATCAACTGTTCGCCGTGAAAGATGCCGTGGTAGTTGCCGAGCTCGATCGTGCGCGGGCGGAACGGCCCGGGCTCGGTGAGCGCGATCAGTTCGAGCATCTGCGGAACGTCGGCGTCTTCAAGGCGGCGGATGCCATCAGGCACTGCGACACCCTCGAGCCCCGCCAAACCGCTGCGGAAGACCATTTGGTAGCCGGGTCGTTCGCCGTGTGCGAGCCATCCCTCGGCTGGTGAGATCGGGTCGACACGGTTCATGATGACGACCTCCGCCGGTGTGCACAGCGCTGTCAGGTCGCGCCATGCCTCGGGTGCGCTCTCGTCGATGGCCGAGAACGCCGAGACGTCGGGCCGCATGCGGCGCGCCCGTCCGGTTCCGGTCGCGAAGCCGGCCAGCGTCGTCGTGAGTGCATGCCACGTCGGGTTGTCGAGCACGGACTCGTCGGTGGGTTCAAGCGCTTCGTGGGTGTCGGGGCTTTCGGCATGTTCGGTGCTCATCACATCTCCATCGTTTCGAGCAGGCGAGCCGTGTCGCTGAGGTCGCGGAAGACGGCGTCGGCGCCCAGTGTGTCGAGTTGGGAGAACTCGAAGGTGCCGGTCGCGACCAGGATGCATCGCACGCCATTGGCCCGAGCACACTCGAAATCGCGTGGCGTGTCGCCGATGACCCACGTTCGATGTGGCTCCACGGGCGCGACGGCCGCTTCGATTCGGGTGCGCGACAAACGGACCAACTCGGCGCGGATGGCGTGATCGCTGGAGTAACCGCCCAGCTCGAAGCGAAGATGTTCACCGATACCCGCGCCGGCCGCGGCGATCTTGCGACGCGCCACGGATTCGAGGTTGCCCGTCACGATCGTCTGGACCGCGTCGAGGGCGCTCATCGCCGCCAATGCATCGACGATGCCGGGCTGCACGACCGTCAGCGCCCTGAACTCGTCCTCGTTGGCCTCATACGCTCGCTCGACCTCGGCCAGCAACGGAGCGATCAACGATTCGTCCTCGACCCCGACAGCCGCCAGCAGCGCTGCTGCGATCATCGGGTCGGTGTTGCCGCCCATGTCGATGGGATGGCTGGGAAAGGCATGCCCGGTGACGGCCGCGAGCGCGATCGTGAACGCCCGCGTGCCTGCACCACGAGCGCGCAGGAGCGTGCCGTCGATGTCCCACAGCACCGCTGTGCGCGGTGTGGTCGACGAGCCGCTCACTCGTCTTTGTGACAGACCGCTTCGATGTAGAACCCGTTCAGGTCCTCCCAGAACGCGGCGTAGTAGAAGGGGGAGTACTCGGGAAACATGCGCGGTTCGTGAACCGGCGTGGATCCGAGTTCGGTTGCGAGTTGCAGTGCGGCTTCGACCGAGGCGCGAGTGGGCACCATGAACGCGAGGTGCTGCAGGCCGGAGCGTTGCCGGGAGTAGCTGCCGTCTGCGGCCGCGAGGTAGAAGAAGATGTACGTGCCGCGCTTGCCGTCAGAGGGGAAGTACGAGAACTCTGTGTCCGTGGCGAAGAACGGCTCGTAGCCGAGCAGCGGCATGAGCCGGTCGTAGTACGCCTTCGAGGCCTCGAGATCGGGAACGTTCAGGCCGAGATGTCCGAGCACGGCGCCCATTCTCGCCGCATCCGCGGGCTGGCGACGAAACGAACCGTATCCCAGCAGGTGGCGAAGCTGCGGGGTCGACGGGCTATCGTTCGAACGAGGGGGAATCGCAGAGTCGATGAGTCGCGAGATCGAATACCAGCCGGGGCTGGACGGGCTTCGGGGCGTCGCAGTGATCGCGGTGCTGCTGTTCCACGGGAATTTCGGATGGATGTCCGGGGGCTACCTCGGTGTCTCGGTCTTCTTCACGCTGTCGGGATTCCTGATCACGACGCTGCTGCTGAAGGAGCGCTCGAGAACCGGCGCCACCGATCTCGGCGGCTTCTATTCGCGGCGGATTCGACGGCTGCTGCCGGCCAGCTGTGTGTGTCTCGTCGGTGTGATCGTCGCCGGTGCCGCCGGTGTCTTCGACGGTGTCGCGAACCTCCGCCGAGACGTCACGACGTCGGCGCTGCAGGTCGCCAACTGGGGCGAGCTCACGACCGGTCGGTCATACGCCGACCTGTTCTCGTCTGGTGTCTCTCCGCTCGCGCACTACTGGTCGCTCGCGATCGAGGAGCAGTTCTACCTCGTGTGGCCGTTGCTCCTGCTGGCGCTGATGACGGTCGCAGCTACCTCGCGGCGGAGACTCACCATCTCGATCGGTGGGCTGGCCGCGGTCTTCGCGGTCGCCCCGGTGTTCATCGACCACCGTTGGGGTCCCGATGCGGCCTACTGGGCCACACCGGCGCGTGCCGGTGAACTGTTGGCCGGAGCCCTGCTCGCCGCGGTCGTGAACGGCCGCGTCGTGCCGACCTGGTTGCGCTGGCCCGGAGTCGCGGCGATGGCGCTCATCGTCGCCGCGTTCGTTGCCACGCCGGCGGGCCACGGCTGGGCGTACCACGGAGGGCTGCCGCTCTTCGCGATCCTGTCGGCCGTCGTGGTCGCTGCCGCGCAGACACCTGGGCCGTTGCGAACCGCGCTGTCTTGGCGTCCGCTCGTCGCCACCGGCACGATCAGCTATGGCATCTACCTCTATCACTGGCCGATCTTCCTCGCCCTCGATCTCCATCTCACCGGCAAGGCGCGTGTGCCACTGTTCGCGGTCAAGATCATCGCAACCGTCGCTGTCGCGTTGCTCTCGTTCGTCGTCATCGAGCGGCCCGTTCGCCGGTCGCGACCGGCGAACGTCCGCGACATCTCGATGGCGCTGGCGGCGATCGGTGTGATCGTCGGCACCGCATTGGCCGTGACCAACGGCCGGCCGGCGAGCACCTACGCGATCGATGCGACCAAGGCCCAGAGCGTCGCTCTTCAGGCACCAGCACCGGTGACCCGCGGTCTGGCGATGACAGCACCCACGACATCGGCTGTTGTGACCGCAGCGACATCACCGTTGATCGCCCCGGTCACCTCGACATCCTCCGCGACCACATCATCGACCACATCCGCGACCACGTCATCGACCACACAGGCGGGCCCCGTCCGAATCCTGCTGATCGGCGACTCGACGGCGCTGGCACTTGGGGCAGGACTCGTCAACTGGGCCTACGAACACCCCGACCAGGCGCAGGTGTCGGTCCTCGCGTTGGGCGGTTGCGGTCTGGTGCACGGTGGCAATCTCGATACGTTCGTCGAGTTCGCCCGGGCGGATTGCGAGCATCTGGTCAACGACACGATTCCGGCCGCGATCGAGCAATACCGTCCTGACGCGGTGGTGGTGTCGATCAGCGTCTCCGACACCTGGCGGCGGTCATGGGACGACGGACATCACTATCTCGACGCCACCGATCCGGCGTACAGCGCGCGAATCAGATCTGCGTATCAGGACTTCTTCACGACCGCGATCGCAGATGGCGCGGCGCACGTTGTCTGGCTTCGGCCGCCGGTCTCGGCGATCTACAACAGTGCGGGCAAGGGGACCGATCCCAGTTTCATCAATGGCGGGCAGCAGGTCATCGAGGACGCTGTGCGGTCGCTTGCGTTCGAGCACCCGGAAGTCATCGACGTGCTCGACTACCGCAGTTGGCTGGAGCAGTCGAAGATCCTCGACGATCCGGGCGCCCGACCCGACGACATGCATCTCACCGTCGCCGCCGCGACCAGAGTCGCTGACGAATGGCTGGGTCCCGAACTGGTCGCACTCAGCCGTAGCGGTTGACGAGCAACTTGATCGCAAGCCCCATGCCTGCAATCGCGATCAGGCGCCGGAGCGCGTCGGACGGAGCTCGGCGCACCACGATCGGACCCAACCGACCCCCGATCAAGAAGCCGGCCCCGAGAGGAAGGACGACGAGCCATCGCACCGGGCCGAAGAAGGCGAACGCCACGGCGGCGATGCCGTTGGCCAGGCCGAGCACGACGTTCTTGACGGCGTTGCTGCGCGGCAGCGATTCGTGCGTTGCGAACAACAGCAACGACAGCAGCAGCACGCCGGCGCCAGCACCGAAGTAACCGCCGTAGACCGCGACCAGACCGACCGCGGCGACGACACCGGGTCCGACCGGCTGGCCGAGTTCGGGCGCCGTGCCTTCGGTCGGTCGGCGCCGCACCATGATCGCGATCGACGCAAGTGCGATCAGCCACGGCACGACGACCTCGAACGAGTCTGCCGGGGTGACGAGCAGCAGTGCACCACCGGCCGCGCCGCCGACGAGTCCCGCGATTGCGAGTTGGCGAACTCTGCCGCGCTGTCCCTTCAACTCCGGCCGCGATCCGATGATCGACCCGGTGCTGCTGAACACGAGCGACACGGTGTTGGTGACGTTCGCGGTGACCGGCGGCAGCCCGATCGCCAACAGCACCGGATAGCTGACCAATGAGGCCAGCCCGGCGATGCTGCCGCACAGGCCTCCGCCGATGCCGGCCAGCAGCAGCGCGAGGGCGCGGAGCGCTGTCACGCGACGCTGATGAGACGTGTCGTCAGCGCCGGCTCACCCCGTGACAGGGCGAGCCCTTCCCACGGCAGCGTCCGCAGCGTCGTGCGGAGGCGATCGCGGCTGTCCGTCAACGAGGCATTGCCGGCCGCGGTGATCACTCCGTCGCGTATGAGCGTTTCGTGGATGCACCGCACGCCCGCATCGTCGCGCTGTAAACGCATCGATTCGGCGTCGCGCCGCGCGCTGGGTCCCGCCACCACCAACTCCTCGGTCGCGGTGCCGGTCGATCGATGGGAGCGCAATGCGATCTTGCCCCCACCGTTGGTCGCCTTGTGCTCGCTGCGCTTGGCGACGGGCCGCCCGTCGACCTCGACCAGTTTGTAGATCAATCCGGCGGTGGGTGCGCCAGAGCCGACGACAACGGCCGTGCCCGCGCCATAGATGTCGACGGGAGCAGCAGCCAGGCCGGCGATCGCATATTCGTCGAGGTCGCCGCTGACGACGATCTTGGTGCCGTGGTTCCCGAGCCCGTCGAGTTGGGCGCGTGCCAGGCGAGCGAGTGGTCCGAGGTCGCCGGAATCGATGCGGATCGCTGCCAGTTCGGTGCCCGCAGCCTCGACGGCGTTGTCGATGCCGCGCGTGATGTCGTATGTGTCGACGAGCAGCGTGGTGGCCGGACCGTGTTGGGCGACTTGCGAGCGGAACGCTGTCAGTTCGTCGTGATGGGCGAGTGTGAACGCATGGGCGGCAGTGCCGCCCGTGGGGATGCCGTAGGTGCGGCCGGCAGCGAGGTTCGATGTCGACGCGAAGCCGGCGAGGTAGGCGGCCCGCGCTGCAGCGACCGCCGCCTGCTCGTGTGTCCGGCGCGAGCCCATGTCGATGATCGGCCGATCGTGCGCGGCCGTGACCATTCGGGTCGCGGCCGCGGCGACGGCCGCGTCGTGGTTGAGGATCGAGAGGATGATCGTCTCGAGCAGGATTGCCTCGGCGAACGTGCTGTGCACCGTGAGGATCGGGCTGTCGGGAAAGAACACCTCTCCCTCGGGGTACCCGTCGACGCGGCCGGAGAACCGGTAGCGACGCAGGTACTCGGCACTCACATCGTCGACTGCTCCGGTGTCGCGCAACCATCGCAACTCGTCGTCGTCGACCGAGAAGTTGGTGATCGCGTCGAGCACGCGGCTGGTGCCGGCGACGACGCCGTAACGACGGCCCTCGGGAAGTCGGCGCGCGAACACCTCGAACACGCACGGCAACGCGGCCGTGCCGTCCGCGAGCGCGGTGGCCAGCATCGTCATCTCGTACCGATCGGTGAACATGCCGATGCTCGCGCCCATCGGCACAGTCTGCCCGGTCAATCCGTGATCGGCGCGGCTGCGGCTTCCTCGACCCCGGCGGCGACCATCGCCGCGCATGTGGTCGCCATGAGCTGCGTGTCCTCGATGATCTCGTAACCCGTGATTCGCCCCCACCGCAGTCGCGCGAATTGGGTGAAGACGTTCTCGTACGGCTGCCCGCAGGCGGTCGCGCTGATGGTGAACGACCCGGCGATGCGGGTGTTCCATGGCGGCCCATCGACGGCGACGGCGCGCATGTCGAATCGAGCATCGGGAAAGAGCCGGAACAGGCGTGCAAACCAGGCCCGAGTTGCGGTCACGGTCGTCCGCGTCCCGCCCAGCGGTGTGTCGCCGACGAATGTGATCGCGAACTTCGGTGCGAGTTGATCGATCACCGCCTCCGCGTCGTGGCGGTTCATCGCGGCCCAGGTCGCGCGGTAGCGGCGACGCACGATCAGGCGGTACATGGGCGGGTGCTTTGTGTAGTCAGTTCAAACATTGAATGGACTGTAGCATGATCGAGTGCAGCACACCAGATTCGACGAGTTCAACTGCTCGCTGTCGAGATCATTGGCAGTGATGGGCGAGTGGTGGACGCCGCTCATCGTGCGCGACGTCCACCTCGGCATCGACCGTTTCGAGGACCTCGCCACCGATCTCGGCATCTCCCGCAACCTGCTCACCACTCGTCTCAACGACCTCGTCGACCGAGGTCTGCTGGACAGGGTCCCGTACTCCGAGCACCCGCCGCGATCGCGATATGCGCTCACGACTGCAGGCAAAGCCCTCGTCCCGATCCTGATCGCGCTCACCGCGTGGGGAGACACGTGGCAGGCACTGCCCGAAGGTCCACCGGTGAGGTTCCGTCACGACCACCACGCCTGCCAACCTGAGGTCGTTTGTGCGACGTGCAAGGAACCGCTAACGGCCGCCAATGTCGACGTGCGCCCCGGTCCGGGTGGGCGCGTCGGACCGGGCACGCAACTCATCGGCCAACGCCTGTCGCGATAGCGGGTCGGCACTAGGTTCCGGGCATGGGAACGCTCGACGGTAGGACAGTGCTGATCACCGGTGGCAACGGGGGCATCGGCCTGGGGATGGCTTCCGCGGTGGGTGTGGCGGGAGCGAACGTCGTCATCTGGGGCCGCAATGGCGACAAGAACGAGGAAGCCCTCACCCGATTGCGAGGAGAGGGGATCACCGCCCACGCGTTCGTGTGCGACGTGTCCGACGAGGATCAGGTGATCTCGTCGTTCGCGGCGTCCGTCGCCGTTGCCGGCGGTCACATCGATTCGGTGTTCGCGAATGCGGGCCGAGGTGGGACGGGTACAGCGTTCGTCGACACCTCGCTGGCGGCCTGGCGGGCGGTGATGCACACCAACCTCGACGGTGTGTTCCTGACGCTTCGTGAAGCCATTCGGCACATGAAGCAGAGCGGTGGTGGATCACTCGTCGCGGTGTCGTCGACGTCGGCGATCCACGGCGCAGGCGGCAATGAAGCGTACGGCGTATCGAAGACTGCATTGCTCGGGCTCGTCCGCGCGCTCGCCGTCGGACACGCGCGCGACGGCATACGCGTGAACGCGCTGTTGCCCGGGTGGACGATCACCGACATGGCGGCCGCCGGCTATGCGTGGGACAAGTTCCGCAACGCAACGATCTCGCGGACGCCGGTTCGTCGATGGGCTGACCCCGACGAGATGGGACCTGCCGCTGTGTTCCTCGCCGACCCGACCAACACGTTCCACACCGGCGACACGATCGTCGTCGACGGCGGGTACACGGTCTTCTAGGTGACGGCCGGGCCAGCAGATCGGCTCGACGCGTTCGAGACGGTCGATTCGATCGGCGCGTTCGTGGGGACGCCCAGGGTGCTCGCCGTCGGCGCGGCCTCGGGAGCGCTCGCCGGCGTCACGTTGGCGGTGAAGGATCTGTACGACGTCGCCGGCACCGTGACCGGCGCGGGCAATCCGTCGTTCGCCGAACGGCGCGCACCCGCGACCATCCACGCCGAGGCTGTTGCCCGGCTCGTTGCCGCCGGCGCGACCGTCGTCGGCAAGACGATCACCGACGAACTGGCCTATTCGCTGTCCGGTACCAACGTCCACTTCGGAACACCCCGCAACGTCGCCGCGCCAGGCCGTGTTCCCGGCGGCTCGTCTGCCGGCTCGGCAGCGGCTGTGGCGGCCGGCCTCGTCGACCTCGCGCTCGGCACGGACACCGGCGGATCGATCAGGGTCCCGGCGAGCTACTGCGGCATCATCGGCTGGCGTCCGACACACGGCGCCGTGCCGTTGACCGGTGTCGTTCCGCTCGCGCCGTCTTTCGACACAGCGGGCCTGTTCGCACGCGATCCGGATCTCCTGATGCGTGGTGTCGGGGCGCTGTTGAGCGAGCCGATCTCCGGAGATGACGATGGCCAACCGGTGTCCGGATACGTGCTGATCGAGGAGTGCCTCGACCAACTCTCGCCAGCGTGTCGTGCGTCGATCGTCGCTGCGGCGAGCACGGTCGGCGCAACCGAATCCGCCGTTCTCGGTTGCGACCTCGACGCCGCAGTCACCGCGTTCCGCACGCTGCAGGGCTACGAGGCGTGGCAGACCCATGGCGCGTGGATCGAAGCGACGCAACCGGCCATGGGTCCGGGCATCAGCGCGAGGTTCGCCGTCGCATCGAAGGTGACGATCGATGACGTTCGACGCGCCGAACCGATCCGCGAGAGAGTTCGTGCGCTGATCGCTGCTGCGACGGCGGGTGGCCGCGTTCTCGTGGCCGCAACCACGGCCGGAGCCGCCCCACTCGTGCATCCGACGGACGCATCGCGTGCAGGGCACGAGGCGGCGCGGTCGCAGACGTTGCGATTGACGTGCCTGGCCGGTCTGGCCGGTGCGCCGGTGATCGTGCGGCCGCTCGCGTCCGATGGCGGTCTGCCGTTCGGTCTCGCCTTCATGGGCGAGCCAGGCAGCGACCGTCAGCTCATGTCGGTGCTTCGGGCGTGATCGGACCCGAGGTCTCGATCGGGCTGGACGAAGGCCTTCCCGAAGCGGGCGTCATCAACTGCGACAACATCATCGCCGTCTCCGTCGATGCACTCGACCACAGCCCCGTCGGACGACTCGACGAGATCAAGCGTTCGGAACTCGACCGAGCCCTGCGATACGCGCTGGACATCCTCTCCTGAACAACCTGAGACGTGGCAACAAATCGCCCTCCGGGGTGCTGCCCACGACGAACTCTGTTCATCGCCGGTCTTGTGTGGGGCAGACTTGCTGGTCATGCGAGTGCTGTTGACGTCGTCGGCGGGGTTGGGTCATGTCTATCCGATGATCCCGCTGGCGCGGGCACTGTCCAGCGCCGGTCATGACGTGCTGTACGCCACGCCGCTGAAAGGGGGAGCGGCGGTGGAGGCCGCCGGTGTGGCCTGGGCAATGACGGGCGATCCGGGTTCGACACCCGCTGACGTGATGCGCGAGTTCCCCGACGTGGCCGCAATGCCGGTGACCGACCGCCCGGCGGCGATCTCCGCGAAACTGTTCGGCGCCTTGATCGCGCCGGCGATGCTGGAGACGTTGGAGCCGATCGCTGTCGGGTTCGATCCGGATCTCGTCGTTGCCGATGCCCTCGCGTTCGCTGGCCCGATCGTCGCCGCGCGGCTGGGGGTGCGGTGCGTCGCCAAGGGATTCGGGCCTGCGCTGGAGGGGCCGCGGGTCGCGCGGGGTGCTGATGAGGTAGCCGGGTTGTGGCGGGCGCGGGGATTGGAGCCGCGCCCCTACGGCGGCCTGTACGACACGTTGTACCTCGACATCTACCCGCCGGCGCTGGATCATCGCCCAGGCCCGCATGTGCGGGCCGTGCAGCCGATGCGCCAAGACGCCTACAACGGCGACAGCGCGGGTGAGGTCTCACTGCCAGCGGGTGATGGCCCGCTCGTCTATTTCACGATGGGCACCGTGTTCGGTGATGCCGAGGCGATGAGGGTCACGCTCGATGGGCTCATCGGTCTCGGTCTGCGGGTACTGGCCACCGTCGGGGCGGGAGTCGATCCTGCCACGCTCGCGCCGCAGCCGGCGAACGTGCGCGTCGAGCGGTTCGTGCCCCAGACGGCTGTGTTGCCGCACTGCGCAGTCGTCGTGTCGCACGGCGGGTCAGGGACGACATTGGCTGCGGCCGCGCTTGGTCTGCCCCAACTCTGTCTCCCGCAAGGCGCGGACCAGTTCCTCAATGGCGCGGCGGTCGCCCGCGCCGGCTGCGGGCTGTCGTTGCGACCCGACGAAGCGTCCGCCGGAACGATCGCCGCCGCCACGGCGGGGTTGCTGCACGAGCCTGCCTTCGCTGCGGCGGCCGCCAAGGTCGCCGGCTCAATCGCTGCGATGCCCGGACCAGCCGAGATCGTCGCCGTGCTCGAACGCATCGCGCGGCAGCCCCAGCGCTGACCGGCCGCCGAGGTGACCCACCACCTCGGAGCTTCGACCCTTCAAGCAACATGCAAACTCGGGCCACGCGGGACGTCTCTCGTCTTTCTGACGACGCGCAGCGCGCCGAGGACTTCCCTCCAGCGGCCGTCAGCTCATGTGGGTGGATCGGGCGTGATCCGACCCGCGCCGTAGACGGTGGCCGGAGGGGAGTCTGCGCCGCAGAAGAAGTTCGGGTCGCTGGTCTCGTGGTGGCCGGTCGCGGACTCGTCGAGACCGTTCGCTCGGATGCCGGCGAAGGCGAGCCCACCGCCGATCGCAACGAGGATGGCCGCGGCAACCAACGTGGTGTGGAAGCCGTTCACGAGTTCGTGCGGTGTGACCGTGCCGCTGGGGCTGAATCCGGCGATCAGCGGAACGGCTGCGACGGCCAGCAGTCCACCGACTCGCGCCACGGCGTTGTTCACGCCAGACGCGATTCCCGCGTGTTCCGCGCTTGCCGCAGCCAACGCCGTCGCGGTGAGCGGCGCGACGGTGAGCGCCAGCCCGCAGCTGAACAGGACGACCGCGGGAAACACGGTCGAGGCGTAGCTCCCACCCGGGCTGATTCGCGTCATCAGCAACAGCCCCGCGGCAATGATCAGCGGTCCAACCGTCATCGGCCACCGTGGGCCGATCGTCTGTGCCAGCGCGCCGGCCTTCGACGAGAACGCGAGCATGATCACGGTGATCGGAAAGGTCGCTGCGCCGGCTTCGAGCGGGGAGTAGCCGAGCGACCGCTGGAGGACGAGCCCGATCATGAACAGCACCGCGCCGAGGCCGCCGTACACGAACAGGGTGACGACGTTGGCCGACGAGAACTGGCGGTTGCGGAAGACGGCAAGCGGCAGCATCGGATTGCGCTTGCGGGCCTCTGCCACGACGAACAGCGCAAGGACGACGGCACCCGCGATGCCGAACAGCCACGACCGTTCGATCAGCCCCCATGTCGTGGCCGCCAGACCAAGAGCTCCCAGAGCTGCACCCGGATAGTCGAGGCCGCCCCCAGCGTCGGATGAACGGGTCTCGGGCACGTGGGTGATCGCGACCCAGATCACGATCGCGGCCAGCGGCAGGTTGAGCAGGAAGATCCATCGCCATGATGCGGCATCGACCAGGTACCCGCCCACGAACGGGCCGACAGCCGTCGTCACCCCGCCGAGTCCCGACCAGGCCCCGATCGCTCGGGCGCGGTCGTCGGGATGGAACGACGCCTGCAGGATAGCCAGGCTGCCCGGGGTCAAGAGCGCACCGCCGATGCCCTGCAGCGCCCGAGCGGCGATGAGCATGCCGATGTTCGGAGCGAGGCCACACAGCAGCGAGGCAGCGGCGAACCAGATCACCCCGATGAGGAAGATCCGCCGCCGGCCGATGCGGTCGCCCAGCGCACCGCCGACGAGGATCAGCGATGCGAGCGAGAGCGTGTAGCCCGTCTGTACCCACTGCAACCCGGCGAAGTCGGCGTGCAGATCGGAGCCCAGGCGGGGGAGCGCGACGTTGACGACCGTTGCGTCGAGCGACGCCATGCCCGAACCGAGCACCATTCCCACCAACACCCATCTGCCGGCGGGCGTCGAGAAGCGGACCGTGCGCGACGCCTCGCTCACGGGGCCACCATCACCAGGCGTAGGCCTCTGGGGCCGTGCCGCCTGGGCCGGGGAAGATCGAGTCGATCGTGGCGAGCGTCTCGCTGCTCAGTTCGAGATCGAGGGCGCGGAACGATGCCCCGGTGAACTGCTCCATCGTGCGCGGGCCGATGATCGGACACGTCACGCCATCCTGCTGCAGCACCCAGGCGAGTGCGACCGCGGCAGGATCCTCACCCAGTCCGGTGCACAGGGCTTCCCACCGTTCGAGCTGTGGACGAATACGGTCGATCCGCTTCACGGCGGCTGCCGACTGGCGTCGGCCCATGGCTTCCTTGCCCAGCACGCCGCCGAGGAGACCACCGGACAACGGGCTCCAGGGGATCATGCCCACACCGTATTCACGGCACGCAGGCAGCACCTCGAGCTCGATAGCTCGGGTGAGGAGGTTGTAGTGACTCTGCTCGGAGACGAGGCCGAAGAAGCCACGGTGCTTCGCAGTCTCGTTGGCCTGGGTGATGTGCCAACCGGCGAAGTTGCTGCTGCCGACGTAGATGATCTTGCCCTGTTGCACGAGCGTCTCCATCGCCTGCCAGACCTCGTCCCACGGCGCCGTCCGGTCGATGTGATGCATCTGGTACAGATCGATGTGGTCGGTCTGCATCCGGCGCAGGCTTGCGTCGCATGCCGCCCGGATGTGGCGCGCGGACAGCCGCCCGTCGTTCGGCCAGTCCGTCATCGCGCCGTACAGCTTGGTCGCGAGCACGACCTTCTCTCGGCGTCCACCACCGAGCGCGAACCAGCGCCCGACGATCTCTTCCGTTGCCCCGGGACCCTTGTCGCCGCCATAGCGATTGGCGGTGTCGAAGAAGTTGACGCCCATCTCGAGCGCGGTGTCCATGATCTGATGCGACTCGTCCTCGGGCGTCTGCGGCCCGAAGTTCATCGTGCCGAGGCACAGTTCGCTGACACTGAGAGCAGTTCGGCCGAGCCGTCGATAGCGCATGGCTGAATCGTCGCGCAGATCACCGCGCTATGGTGCGAACAACACGCAATGACCCGTCGAAAGGCCCAGCAATGGCAAATCCGCAACACGCAATCCTCACCGATCTCACCAAGTACCAGTGGTACACCCACCTCAGCCGCACCGAGGGCGCCGACCTCGGCGTCATCAAGGCCGCGCTCCGCGATCTGCGGGCCAAGGGTTCGGCGACAGGCGTCACCGAAGTGCTCAATGTCTGCATCCTCTTCGGCCCGACGCTGCTGGCCGATCTCACCGACGACATCCCCAACGACTTCCAGCCGTACCCCGGCTACGAATCACCGGATGGCAAGGTCGCCAAGGGCACCCAGGAAGAACTGCTCATCTGGCTGCACTCGAACGACAAGGATCTCTGCTGGGAAGCCCAGTTCGAGTTCCGCAACGCCGTTGCCGGACACATGACGGTCGCCCGCGAGACGCCCGCGTTCATCTACCGCAACAGCCTCGACCTCACCGGCTACATCGACGGCACCGGCAACCCCGCCCCCGAAGATCAGTACGACCGCGGCATCGTGCCCTCCGGCGAGCCGGGTGCTGGCGGCGCGTTCTGCATCGCGCAGCGCTGGGTCCACGACCTCAAGTACTTCAACAGCCTGTCGCCCGCCGATCAGGACAACACGTTCGGCCGCACCCGCGCCGATTCGACCCGTCTCGCCGTGCAGGTCCCGACATCGCACCTTTCGCACGTCGAGCTGCACGAAGGCGCCACCGCCGACGAGTCGACGCCGAAGCGCGGCGAAATGGTTCGGCGCTCGACGCCGTACGCGTTCCACGACGGCACCGTCGGCCTGTACTTCATGGGTTTCTGCAAGACGCAGGCTCCGCTGCGCGAGCGGATGGAAGCCATGTACGGCAACAACGGCTACGAGCGAGACGCGCTCACCAACTACTCGACCCCGGCATCGGGTTCGTACTACTTCGCCCCATCAGTGGAGACACTCGAAGCGGCAATCGCCTGACGGTCCGCGCGGCGCTGGGTTGCCAGCGCCGCGCCGACGATCCCCGCTTCGTTGAGCAGTGTCGCCGCGACCAGCTCCGTGCGGATGTGGATGTGCGGGAAGAACTTGTCGGCTTTCTTCGACACGCCGCCGCCGATGATGATCAGGTCGGGTGAGAGCAGATCCTCGATCCGGTTGAGGTAGTCGTCGACCTTCGCGCCCCACTTCTTCCATGACTCGTCGTTCTCGTCACGGACACGTGCGCTGGCCTGCGTCTCGGCATCGCGACCGTTCATCTCGATGTGGCCGAGCTCGGTGTTGGGGAGCAGGACACCGTCGTTGAAGACGGCAAAGCCGATTCCGGTGCCGAGTGTGATCATCAAGACGACGCCGTCGCGGTTGCGCCCCGCCCCAAAGCGCATCTCGGCGATGCCTGCTGCGTCCGCATCGTTGAGCACGGTGACCCGGCTGCCCGTCACCGCGCTGAACAGCGCGGCAGCGTCGGTGTCAACCCATGCCGGATCGATGTTGGCCGCCGATTTGACGACTCCATTCTTGACGACGCCCGGCACGGTTGCCCCGATCGGACCGGTCCATCCGAAGTGTGTGGTGATGTCGCGCACCACAGCTGCCACGGCTTCGGGGGTGGCAGGTGTCGGTGTCGGGATGCGCAGCCGTTCAGCGGTCAGTTCGCCGGACGTCGTGTCGACCGTGGCACCCTTGATCCCCGAACCACCGATGTCGATGCCGAGCCGAATGTGTTCCATTGGTCCCCATTCTCGCGTACCCGGCGATGGCTACTGTGATCCGCATGAGTCGCGTGTGCAAGATCGGTGTGCAACTCCCCGAGGTCGAGCGCCACGTCGGCTGGCCGGAGCTGATCGCGATGGCTCAGGCTGCGGAGGCGGTCGGCTTCGACTCCATCTGGGTCGGTGACCATCTCATCTTCGACCTGCCGGACGGCGTGCGACGCGGACCTT
>JBBRPP010000038.1:0-51718 GCA_038227995.1 Acidimicrobiales bacterium | reverse complement strand
GCCAGCGCCTGGCAACACTACGGCGGGAAAACCCCCACCAACCGCACCCCAACCCAACCCGACTGACCGCCACTCACCCCACCCACAACTGGGGCCAAAACAGAAGGCCAAGCTGGGGCCAAAACAGGTTGACAAACCCAACAACCACTTGATCAACCCCAACACCGTCGATGCCGACGCCTGCAACTCCGCAGGTGCCGCCGGATCCGGATTCGGCAACGCAGACAACAACCCAACAACAACGCTCATGACGACCTCCGAGGTAAGGAGCCGACGATCGACTCGCCTCATGGATGCGCACCCACCGCCGCCGCAACGTCACGCCGCTATCGCGACGTGACCAACCCGTGCAGCTCGGGGACATTCATCACCGCGTGAAACAACTCGCCACCGTTGGAGCCGTCCTCATCGCGATCGTGCTCTCCCCGATCCTCTTCGTCGTACTCATCGTCGCCCCTGCCGGCGGATCCAGCGGCGCTGCACTCCCCGCAGCCGCGGCCGCGTACTGCTACGCGTACGGAACCGACACACCCCGCGTGCTCGCCACCATCCGCACTCTCGAATCAGACGGCAACTACCAAGCCCAAGCACGTAACGCCACCGCATCCGGCGCATACCAATTCATCGACGCCACCTGGACCCACTACGCAACACTCGCCGGCGTGGACACCGCCAGCTACCCGCATGCCAAAGACGCGCCACCCGACCTGCAAGACCAGACCGCAGCGATGCTCGTCAACGAGATCCTCGACACCCACGACGGTCGAGTCTCCGCCGTGCCAGCGGTCTGGTACCTCGGCCACGAACCCGCCGCCACCTCGACGGAATGGGACCTCATCCCAGCCGGCAACGCCATCACCCCACGCAACTACGTCACCAAATGGATGAACACCTACAGCACGCTCGCCGCCGCCGGGGACAGCCCGCCATCGTCGTTCTGCGGAAGCGGACAAACACCGGGCGAACCCAGCGATGTGATCATCGACGACACAGGCCAGCAATGGTCACTGCCCGTGCGGGCTGACGCCTTCAACGCCAGCCAACTCGACGACCCACACCACGACTATCCAGCCTGGGATCTCATCATCCCGGAAGGAACACCCGTCTACGCGATCACCGCCGGCACCGTCGCCACCATCCACAACTGGCCGCACAACTGGTGGAGATTCGGCTGCGGCGGTAGCAACCCGCCCTCCGACTGCCAGACCTGCGGAGTCGGACTCACGATCCAGTCGGTGAACGGCCTGCGCGCGACGTACTGCCACAACAACATCGTGTACCCAAAGCTCGGCGACCAGATCGCAGCCGGTCAACAGATCGCCCTCTCCGGCGACACCGGCCGATCCGGCGTCGCCCACCTCCATGTCGAATTCCGTCTCAATGACGTCCAGTACTGCCCGCAACCGATCATGGCGGCGCTCTACGACGGACGGCCCGGACCATTCACCTGGACACGCTCCGAATGCACGTTCTGACGTCCGACGATGGTGATGTTGCGCTCGCACTGGACACGTGCGATATCCAAGCCACATCTCGACCGAGCGGTCGCCGGTCCATGGCGACACTCAAGTGGTCGGACCGGCGACGCCCGTCGGTCGTGTCTGCCCCGATTTCGAGCGCGTCATCCTGCGCCAACGCGACCAAGCTCGCGAAAGCATGACCATGGCCAAGCGACCGCTGTCAACGCCGCCTCCTCGACCTGAATCGATAGCAACCACGCACCCCCACCGGAAATGTCCGTGCAAAGGCTCCCTTGACAGAATCACCGGCATCGGCGCCTCCGTTCTGGCGCGTCCAGCAACGTACATTTCAGCGTCGTTGTGCGTGGCGCGTTCTGTGCGTTCCTGCGGGGCAGATTGATTTCCCCAACCACCCGAGATTGCTATCGCCGAGCGAGATCGAGCAGCCGCTGACCAAGTGCGTCAAAGTCTCTGTGGCGTGGGATGCCGGATGCGGCAACCACGCTGAGGGCTTGCCTGATACCCGGGACCTTGTACCGGCCGCCATTCGCGTTCACCCAATTCTTCTTCGCAAGGCCGTCCCCTGGTCGCCAGGTACTGCGCCCTTGGGCTTTGAGGAACGCCACATTGAGCGCCTTCCAGGATTCGAATCGGGGGTCGATGGCACGGACTGGCAGGTATTCGACGATGTCGCGCTTTGACAGGCCCAGCGGCACGATTCGGTCGAGACGCTCCGCTCGGACGGCCGCTCGTAGAAGCTCGACAAGCTGCTTCATCTCCGGCGCGTGGAATCGTTCATCGTTTCGAAGGGAGTCAAGGTAGCCGTGCCGCTGCGACGTTGTCTGGCGTTGACGTAGCTGGTCCATGCTTGCATCCAACGCATTCGCGTTCACGTTGTCGAGGCAGATCGCGATCGGAGCGTCGGTGCTATCGAACAGGAAGTCCGACAGCACCACTCTGGCGAGATCCTTCGTCCCACCGAGTTCCAACAGTTTTGCGCGTGAGCGCTCGATCTCCGATGAGTTGAAGGCCTCGATGACAGCGCGGTCGTGAACGCCTTCGACAAGGAGATAGACGTTTGTCAGCGCTGCGAGCCGCGCCGGGGTGATGCCAAGTCGATTGGCGACAACACGGCGCTCATCGGGGTTCAGGGAGATGCGGACGGGGTGGATCTCAATGTTGCCATGCGCGTTCTGCCGGAGTTCGATCTGGCTTTCGCCCGCTGCATCGAAGAATTCTGTCGAATGGGTTGAGAACAACACGAAGTCCGCTAGTGCGCCCAGCGCTGCGGCAAGGTGACGTTCCGCCAGAACATGTAGTGCGCGCTCTGGTTCGTCCAGCAAGGCGATCGTCCCGAGGTCTACGAGCTGAGAGTTTGCTGGGATTCGCGGAATTCGGCTTCGCTGCCAATGGTTGATCGCTCGTTCGATCGCAAAGTTGGCGTATCGCTGGTGTCCGGCTCCAAGTTCTTCAGCGCTGATCCATGGTCCCTCGCTGGTGGCGCGGGCCTCCCAGATGATGGGTGCAAGGCCGGCGTACCAGTCGGTCTCAGGGCGGCGTCGGAGGCGAAGCGAAGGTGCCTCATCGAACAAGTCCGACATCACGGCATTGGCTGCCAACGAGATTTGCTCGATTGCATCATCCACATGAACGATCGGAGCGACGGCGCCGGGGGCCGTTGAGTTCCAGAAGTCGACGTGCTTGCGACTGAAGTGTTGGGGCAACGTTCGGACGGTCCGTTCCGTTGCGGTGCTCCAAATTCCTGGCGCGGCCTTGGCCGACGTCTCAATTCCGTCTGTGAGGACAGCCAGCCTGATTCGTGGGGCATCTGGAAGAGCTACCACTGGGTAACCAACCCACTCGGGTGCCCACTCAACACCGAGTGTTTCCGGTAGCGGCATCAGGGGCGATCGAGACGAGGGACCTCTGAGGGAAATCCCCGGAAATCGCCAGCAGAATCCGAATTCGTCGTCGTGGTCCTCCCAGCTCAGTTGCCCGTTACGAACTCCCGGTAGCGGTGTTTGAGTTGAGAACTCGCTGGCCCACGACTCAGCGGACGCAAGCCATTGATCTGACGAGGAGCCACGGAGCGGTTGGTGATCACAGAGATATAGAACCTCAGCTCGCGGTTGCCACATCCAACGCCCTTGCTCCAAGAGCGAAACGATTCCGTCCTGGGTAAATCCAGCCCCTTTCAGTGGCGAGATGAGCTCGCGGCTCACGGGATCCAGCGACCACACATTCAGCCGGTCTCTGCCGGTCGAAAGCGGGTCGGATGCGATCCAGTCCCTCGCCGCCTGCGCAATTGGGTTGACCGGTTCGTCATCGTCAAACAACTCGGCGCGGGTGATCGGAGCAAGGAGATGAACACCTCCCATGGAATAGAAGGCCTCCGCGGTAGAGACTGACGGGTAGTCAGAGCCGGGTTCGTCTCGGTTCCACGCGTTCTGAGCGAGCAAGCGCTCGACCTCTCTGAGCAGGATTGTCTTGCCAACCCCGTTGCGTCCAAACAAGGCGTTGAGCCCGCTATGGATCCGCAGGTGCTGCTGTCTCACCGGAGACCCGGCCGCGATGGTGAATCCCAACACTTCAGCCCAATTTGTCGAATGGCCGTCGGGGCGTGATGACTGCCGGTGTTCCATACGGCGGACCATACAAGTTCGCCGGACAGTGCTGGTGCTTGCACCGCAACGACACCACCGTTGGCAACTCGACGGACCCGTAAGCCGAGCGGGCGCGTTCGGCTCGTGCTGCCACGGCGACATTCTGCGCTGCGCGTTATGTGCCGCATCTCGTACGTTGAGGTGTTTGACGCATTCGGCTGCCTCCCAAGGGTCCCCAGTCGGATTCGCCCTGGCGTTCGTTCGCCCTACCACCCCGGTCCTGCCAGCCGCGGCCGAAGGCGCGCAGATGCGTCGCTTGCGGATCGAGATGCAACAACGGCTGCTCGGCAACGGCTACTGCACCCGCCCCGTCGAGCTCGACTGCCAGTTCGAGTCCGTCTGCGAAACCTGCGTCCACTTCGCGCCAACGGGCCCGAGTTCACTCCCATCATCATGCGCCAACGCGACCATGCCCGCGAGCGTGACCACCACCGCCGACTCGCCGCTGTCTACACCGGACTCCTCGACCGGATCGACAGCACCGAAACACCCTCACCGGAAATGCCGGTGAACACACTCACTTGACATGATCACCGGCATAAGCGCCTGATGGAGACTCGGGTGGGGCGTTGAGGCGTTGTCTTAGCCTCGATCCACCGACCGACTGTTTGGTGGTCGGTCTTGGCGTTCGGGCTCGGCTGATCTGAAGTGGTGGTAGCGCCTGATGCGTTCTTGGGCGTGGTGAAGCTGATGGTCGTGTGGTTGTGGGTGGTCAGCGCTTGGTGTTCGGGTGCGGCGCGCCGGTCCACAGGACCGGTGTTCAGCCGGTGGCGGGCATTCCGTCCCGGCGTGGGCCCGGATCCTTCGAGCGGATGCTGCCGAGGCCCACCACCATCTGCAGATCTAGACCCACTGAAGCATTCGAATCGCGAGTGCATGGGGCACCGGCGTGAATGCGATGGTCAGAACTTGCTGGTCGCCAGACACGATCATGCATATTCGAGATGGGTCGCGCAGGGTCCAACAGAAAGCAGTGAGTGTTTGTCAGACCACCTCTGCCACCAACCCGACAGGTACTTCCATTGACCTATCGTGCGCGAGCTGGGCCAGGCGCATTGCGATCTGCTGTCTCGCCGACTCGGGCGCTCGGCGCGCGACCTTGGCGGCAGCGCTCAGCAAGGCCCAGGGCTCTGCGAGGCTGATGGCTCGTTCGAGTCGCAGCAGGATCTGCACCACGGAGGCCGGCGATCGCAGGTCCTCGATCGTTTCGGTCGCAAGCTTGTCCCAGCATTCGACTGCGATCGTGACGGCCTCGACGAGCGCTCGCGTCGCGTTGTCGGCAGGCGAGGTGCCGTCGATGCGGTCGTGGACCCAGTTCCATTGCTTCGATTCACCGCCGCCGGCGTAGGCGGGGCCGGTGACTCGTTCGAAGAGTTCCCAGCACTCGGCGAGTACGCGTTTCGTTTGTTGCCGTGACGTGGCCTCTCGCGCTGCGATGGCGAGGTCGTTCATCCAGTCGACGTCGCTGCAGACGCCGCTGTCGATGGTCCAGATCTCTCGGTCGGAATGCAGGATCGGTGGGGTGGCGGCGAACAGGGCTGCGGCGTGCGTGCGGATGGTCTTCTCCGCGAGTCCGAGGCGTTCCGCGATGCGGGCTGGTGCTCGACCGCCTTCGAATGAGTCGAGTGCCGTGACGATCCGCATCTGGGTGGCCCCGATGCCGTGGACCGGCGGTTCGAAGCTGGGCAGCCGAGCTGCGAACAATCGGATCAGGAGCTGGGGCGGTTCCCGCGGCTCGGCACGCCAGATATCGAGTGGCACGACGTTCGTCTCTGGCTCGTCGGCTCTGTCCGATTCATCTCCGTACAACTCCGGACTTGTGGGCGCTGGGTCTGATTGTGCAGGGCTGAAGGCGGGTGGAACGGGCTCTGGGTCGATCGCGACGAGAGCGTTCGTCACCCGACAGGCTGTGAACGAGACGCCTGATGGGGCGAGTTCCGCGACCCCTGATGCTCCGATACGGACGTCCAATGCCGTTGGCAGATCTGACGAGCCGAGCACGATGACCGGGTGACGTTGGTCCGTGGACGCTCGTTCGACCAACCGTGCAGCTGCGATGCTGTCGCTTTCCACGATCGAGACGACGACTCGCTGGCCGTTGATGGGGTCGTGATGTCGGTCGTCGCCGAGGGCGTCTTCGGGGGTCACGCTGGAAAGGTTGTCGATCGAGTCGCCGGTAGCGAGTCGCAGATCGACGAGTTCGACGCTGGCCTGCGACAGCTCATCCCCGACAGCGAACTCGAGTGCGAGGGAGGCGGCGAACTGATCGGCGAGCGCGCCGTCGACCGCGATGGATCCGACCGCGGCGAGGTTGACGAGGTATTGCCGTCCGTTCCGGATTCCGAATGTCACCAGTGCTGGGAGGCCGACCTTGGGGTCGTCTTCGCGTGGTTGCAGCCACGCCGATCTGGACAGGTGCCAGGTCCATCCGTTGTCGGCCGCCCACCACGGTGCTGGCGCAATCGGCCGGGCCCGCTGCCACTGGACCGACAGGGTGCTCTCGTCGAGCTCGACGCTCAACACGTGCGTCTCTTGCTTGTCGGTGTCGGACATGAGACGGGCGAGCGCGGCGCCCGCCCATTCGATCAAGGTCAGGTCGGCGGCTTCGTCCAACCCGGCCGGAGTTTCGGCTGCGGCGCCGACCTGCCACGCTGATCCGCTGACGGCCCACCGGGCACGGCGTCGACGTCTGCTCCACTCCACGACACCAGTGGCGAGGGCAATGGATCCGAGACCACCGATCAGCCGCCCTGGATCGAACTGATCAGTGTCGACGCTCTCCGCGGAGTGCTCGGGCTGGAGCGTCGGATCGGCCTGCGGAACCAGGGTCAGCGTGGGGGCTGGCACCGACGCAGGGATAGAGGAAGCGTTGGTCGTGGGTGTCGGCATGGGCGTCAACGCCGGAGACATCGGCGGGTTGGCCGCAGGTGTGGGCAGAGTGCCCGGCACCGGCGGCGGCAGGGTCACAGGCGGCTGATCGACTGGCGCAGGCAGCTCGACGGCGAGGTTGCTGTCTCCTGGTTGGGCCATAGGTTCGGGGACCGGGTCTACCGGCGTGTCCGGCGAGTATCCGATCGGCGGGAGCTGGACATCGGTACCGATCGGAATGGCCGATGGGTTCTCGATGCCGTTGGCGTCGGCGACCGTCCATACGAGGTCGGCGTCGACCTGTCCGTAGTGGTTGTCGAGGATGTCCCAGAGGGTGTCTCCGGCGACGATGCGGTGAACAGCCCATGATGCTGAGCCGCTGGAAATCTCAGGCTGGGCAGTTTCGACGATGGATCCGGACAGCTCGCTGGGAAATTGCAGGGTCTGGCCGCGGAAGATCAGTCCGGGATCGGCGAGCTGGTTGAGCTCAGCCAACCGGTGGATCATCGGCGCGTCCGCCGTCCCGTAGTGGTCGACGGCGAGATCCCACACGGTGTCTCCGGCTTGCACGACGACATGGTCCTGCGTCGGGTCGCCGGCACTCGGCACGGCTGCGGGTGTCGAGTGTGGCAGCGAGCCGATGTCGAAGCCTGAGAACGCATCCACGGTCAAGCCGTCGGGCAACAGTGCAGAGATGCCGACATCGTCAACGGTCTGCGTCACCGGGATCGGCGCCGCCGAGACACCGCCGCTGGTCATCGCGACCGACAACGACGACACCGTGATCGCGGTTGCTGTCGTGGCATGCAGCAACTTCCGGCGTAGCACCGGCAGAGCAGTTGCGGAGCCGATCCGGTTGAGGACCCGGGTGACCGGAACGAGTCTCACCGCCGCAGCGACGTCCGCGAGAAGTACGAGCATCGACACGATGAGCACATAGCCGGACACGACGATCCCGACCCAGCGGGCCAGCTCGACGATCGCCTCTTCAGGACGCGCCTGATCCAACCAGGCGGACAGATCTGACCATCGCAGCGGAGACGCTGACCACGATCCCGCAGCCATGAAGACCGCCATCGATGCGCCGGCGGCCAACAGCCAAACCGACGTTTGCAGTACACGCCTCACGAAGAACCTCCTCGTAATCCGGTCACGACCACCACGAACAGAATCGATGCGACAGCGAGAGCCGGGCCGAACGGCGCCGACCTCGGCCCGCCGATTCCGAGCCGCTGTGCGGGCAGCCATCGGCCGACCATCACCAGCCCTTGGACGATGGCGGCGACAGCGAACACGATCACCACGCCGACGGGTGTCGCGAGCCCGACGCCGCATCCGAGCAGCAGCCCGAACTTCACGTCGCCGAAGCCCATGCCGTGCGGGGAAACGAGATGGATCATCAACATCCACGCGCTCATCAACAGCGCACCGGTGACGACGGAGATCACGACGTACCCATCGCGGTCGGTGATCGCGACGACCAGCGCGGCCAGCAGCACGGCTCCGAAGCCGCGAAGGACGATGAAATCTCGCAGCCGAGCCGTGTAGGCATCTTCGACGGCGGCCGCGATGACCGGCAGCGCCCAGACGGCGTTGAAGGCGGCGTGCCACCCGCCGACGCCAAGCCCGAGCGTGACAACCGCAAGTGCGGTGGACCCAACGGCCGATGCGAACGCGACCGGGATGTTCGGGCGATCGATGACCCGCACCGTGTCCGTCATCCGGTGCCTCCGTCGGTGAGGACACCGACGTACTCGCCGACCGGATAGGCAGCTGGGGCGGCGTCGACGTCGACGGGGCCGAGCACGAAGACGCCCATCGGCACACCGGCGTACGTCAACGCCCAGGAGCCCGCCCAGGTCGCGGAAAGGCCGATCTCGTAGGAGCCCTTGGTCTCCGGGGTCCAGGTTGCGCCCGGCTTCTCCTCGGTTCCGCAGGCGGTCGCGTTGAACGTCATCTTCTCGGGGCCGTCAACGGTCCACTGGTATTGGACTGGTCGCATCGTCGCCGCGGCAGACCAACCTCGCAGCGAGACCCCGACCTCCAGTTCGCCGGGATCCTGGCACCACAGCCACGTCTCCAAACCGGTGATCCCGCCCCACGCCGGGTCGGGGCTGACATCGGCATCAGCGACCAACACCAGATCCGCAGCTTCGAGGAACTCGGCCAGCGACGGCGGCGGAGGAGGCGGCTGCGGGAGCGGGTCGCCGGGAAACACACACTCGTACTCGAACGACAATGTCTCGTTTGTCTCCGTGTTGACGAGCAAGGTCAGGTAGATGACACCGACGATCTTGTCAGCGCCTTCGTCGCGCTGGCAACCCTTCCCACGTGAGATCAGCTCGGCCGGAGTCGCCCAGATCCCGCGGCGCCACTCCAATGGGAGCCGAGCACCTTCGCCCCCCAAGTTCAACGACACCACTACCGGCGGCGTCGGAACGATCATGACGATGCACTCAAGGGTGCGGGTGTCCTGGTCGTAGTCGCACGTTCGAGTGACGTCACGCGCACCCGCTGGCCCTGCGAGCGCGCATGACAGCACGGTGGCGAGCGCCGAAGCGAGGAGGACCCGAAAAGTGGTCGACTTCACGTGATCGTTTCCTGATCGACGAGGCGCCAGCCGGCATCGAGTCGTACGAGAGTCCAGCGGATCTCGCCTTCGAGTGGCTGTTCCTCGGATGGCACGAGGTCGTAGACCGTGTCGCCCGCAGAGTCGACCATGCGTCCATGCTGGGTCGTGCGCTGGACTTTGCTGCGAACCAGGACGATGTCGACCCCGCTGTCGCTGGTCTGCTGCTCGAGGTCGGCCGAGCGGATGGTCAAGGGTCCTTGGCCCTCGACGTGCCAGCCCTTGGACTGTGCGTCGGTCAGCTGGGCGACGAGTTGCTGATAGCAGAAGGCGGTGTCGGCGCAGACCTCGCCGGCACGTGAGGGATCGGAGGTGGCGTAGAGCTCGTCGCGCACGTTGACGAGACCTTGGATGATCGCGACCCAGTCCTCGTTCTCAGCGATCGCGGTGCTCGTCGGGTCCGTGGGGACGGTGGTCACTGTCGCGACAGTGGTTGTCTCGGGCGTGGTCATCGTGGTGGTGGCTTCGATGGTCGTGACGGTCGTTGTCGGGGCACGTGTCGTGCTCGTTGGAGGAACGGCGGTCGTGGTCGGGGTGAAGTTCGATTCGGTGGAGATGGTGCTGGTGCCGGTGGCGGCCGTGTCACCGTCGCTGTCGTTGCTGCAGGCGAGGAGGGTGGTGCCGAGGGCGAAGGCCGCGATGAGGGTGTTGAGGCGTCTGTTCATGGGTTGTCCTGTCGTGGTGTTCCGGTAGCGGTGACGGTGACGGTGAGTGGGTCGTCGCTTGCGCCGAAGATGCTGATGAGTCCGGAGGCAACGTCTGCCTCGAGTACGACGGTGATCTGTTCCGCTGTTGCGGTGATGGTGGCGTTGGAGAGTTGGCCGAGGTTCTGTTCGCCGAGGTTCTGGAGGGCGAGTTGCTTGGCTCGGTCGGGGTCGAGTTGGCGGATGCCGCTGTTGCGCCACGCGCTTGTGTCGAGTGCGGTGGCTCCGGCTTGGGCGGCTTGGTCGGCGGCGGATGCGAGTTGGCGGCGGTCACTGAATGCGCTGTAGAGGTCGATCGACATCCAGCCGAAGAAGGCGACGATCATGACGAGACCGAGGACCCAGATCGTGATCGCACCCTCGTCGTGGTGGCGGGTCTTCATGCGTCGCCTCCGATGCTCTGGTAGTCGTCGCGTCGTGCGGTGGAGGTTGCGGTCCAGGAGAAGTTGCCGGTCGAGCCGATGCCGGGAACGATGATTGAAGGGACGTCGACGGTGACGTTGGCGGTGAGGCTGCACCCGCGGCACCAGTCCCCAGACAACTGCAGTGTGAGCGGTCGCCCGGAGTTGGCGGCCGCTCGTTCGACGGCGGCTTGGGCGAGGGCCGCGCCTTCCTCGGAAGTGGAAGCGGTCGCGTAGAGCGTCGCCGCTTCTTTCGCTGCGGCTGTGGCGACGGTCTGCGATTCGGGCCAGCGCGGCAGCGCGAGAACGAGGCACGCGACAGGGATGAGAAGGAGTCCGACTGCGAGCGGAAGTTCGATGGCTGTGCTGCCTCTGTCTCGTTCTGTGCGCCGGTTCATCGGTCCTCCAATGCGGCGGACGCGACGATGGTCCGCTGGTAGTCGCCGACGGAGGTGAGCCAGCCCTGCCAGGCAACGGTCGCTGTGGCGGTGATCGTCTGCCCGGCGATGGCACAGGTGATCGCGACGCCGTCGGCCATACCGGCGGCGAGGTCGTGGATCGCGGCGTCAGCTCGGGCTTCGCACGCGGCGGTTCCGCCGCCGCGTGAGCCGGCTCGGGCGCCTTCGTCGAGGGCTGATCTGACGGCGCCTTGGCCGTATTGGAAGACGATGACGTTGACGAGCTGGACGACGAACAGGAGCGCGACGGCAGCTCCGATCGCGACTGCGATCGTTGCTGCTCCTCGATCACCTTGCGGGTGTCGAACGGTCGCGGTCGGGTTCGTCATTGGTTCGGTCAGACCCCGATCTGGGTGCGGATGTAGTCGACGACTTCGACGCCGAGGGCTTGCAGGAGAGCTCCGATAGCGACGATCGCGACGACCATGACGGCGGACCACATCAGGATCTCGGTGGTCTCGAGTCCGGCCTCCGGGTCGATGCCGGCTCGGCGGCGGCGGAGTTCACGCAGGACGGCGGGGGTGTGTCGTGGTGTCATGACAGTTTCCTTTTCGGGGTTTCTTGATTGGTGGGTCAGCGACCGAAAATGAGTGAGGGGAGTGGTGCGGCGATGAAAAGGATGAGGATCGGGCCGAGGATCAGCACGAGCGGGATCGCCATCGCGGTTCGCCGCTTGGCCATTGCTCGGGCGAGGTCTTCGCGGCGTGCGGCACGAAGGTCTTCGGCGAGCGCGAGGAGGGCGTCGGGGTCACCGGACGCGGGCCACGTCGCGCCGTAGAGGCGGTAGAGACGTCCGGTGGACGGTTCGGCACAGTCGGCGCCGAGGCGTTCCATCACCGCGCCGGGCGGGTTGCCGGAGCGGATCTGCGCAACGGCGCCGGCGAGTTCGTCGGACACGATCCCGCTGGTGCGGTCCACCATGCGTTCGAGCGCCCCGATAGGTGTGTCGCCGGTGCGGAGGTAGACGGCGAGCAGTTGGCAGACCGTGTGGGTTTCGGCGCGCATTGTGGTTTTGCGTTCGGCGGTGCGCCGGTCGACGGTGGATCGCCAACGGGTGACGCCGAACATCGCGGCGGCGACCATCACGATCAGTGTCGCCGCGGTCGACAGTCGCAGCAGTAACGCCAATGTCAGCCCGACGGCGAAGGAGGCGGCGGTGAAGCCGAGTTGGCGGCGGCGGTAGTCCTCGACCGTCATTGGCATCCCGGCGTGGCGGAGTCGGAGCGCCATGTCACCGGAGCGGTTGGCGTCGATCACGTTCGCCAACCCGTTTGCCAACGCCGTGACGAGCGGACCCCACACACTGGACGGCCCCTGGACGCGTTGGGCGACGGTGGTGCCGAGCCTGGCCCGGACCCGTTCGCTGTACGGGGCGATCCGTGGCGCGAGCCGCACCGGTGGTCGCACGAAGGAGCGGGAGAGGAGCCCTGCCGCGGCTGCGGCGCTGACCGCAGCGAGGAGCGTCACGCCGGTCATGCGATGTCTCCCCGTCGGGTGAGGACGCGTGGTTCGGTTGGGAGGCGACCGAGGACGCTGATCAGTTTCCATCCGCCGACCGCCATTGCGGTGCCGAGACCGATCACGATCCATCCGCCGGTGGAGGAGTAGAAGTCCCCGAAATCGTCCGACGACGTGACCAGGAATGCGAGGACGATGAACGGCAGCACCATCGCGACGACGGCCTGCGACCGGGTCTCTGCCTGCCCGGTGATGATCTGCTCACGGAGTTGCACGTCGCGGGTGACGTGATCCGCGAGCGAACGCAACACAGCAACCACAACGGTGGTTCCCCGGTCGTGCGCGGCTTCGAGTGCTTCGAGGACGTGGTCCGAGACCGGGTCCGCAAGATCGGCTCTCACCTGGGCGAGAGCGGCGGGGACGTCGAGGACTGCGGCGTTGACCGCATAGCTGCGCCACACCGGCCGCAACGGGGCGGGTCCGGATCGGCCGAGTTCGATCAGGGCACGGTGCAACGTCTGATCGACTGCGAGATGGGTGAGGACGTCACGGATCGCCTCCGGCCACGCCGCGACACGTTCCGCCAACAGGTGTTCGCGGCGACGCCGATAGAACGACCGTGGTGCGAACCCGACGACCGCCGCCGGCAAGACGGCGAGCGGCACCGAACCGGTGATCGCATAGACGACCAGCGACGTCCCGACGACCGACGCCATCACCGTGGCCCGGTATCGGCTGGGGGTGAGGGACACGCCTGCCTGACGGAGTCGTGTCTCCAACGGTACTTTCGTCGACGGCTTCGACACGCGCTGCCGACGGGGTGCCGTCGGGTTCCGGAACGAGGTGATGCCGGCAACGATCAGATAGACGGCTGCTGCAGCGAGGAGCGCGGGAAAGATGGTCATGGCAGCCGCGCCCTTCCCGTGCACAGATCGTCGGCGGTGATCCCGCGAGGTAGGACCCGGTCCAGTTCGACGGCGAGATCGCCGAGCGAGCTGGCCCCGACGTACTCCATCGGGGCACCGAGCCGCTCGCGTCGGAACACCGGCTCGAGAGCGAACTGGCCATCCGCGAGCTGCGCTGGGATCGTCGCGATCTCCATCACTTGCCGCAACCGCGGCTGACCCGGCTCGACCAGGTGCAATGGCTGGGCGGCACAGTGCACGACAACGTCGATCAACGACGCGAAGGAGCGGCGCACCTGTCGTTCCGGTACGTTTTCACCGGCCATCAACGCTGCGGTCACGAGTGATTCCATTGCCATCCGAGCCGACTTTGCGTGCAGGGTTGAGACGAATCCGCACCCGGCGTTCGCTGCCTTCAGCAACTCGAACGCCTCTGCGCCTCTGGTTTCTCCGACCACCAGCAGGTTCGGGGCGAACTGCAGGGCCCGGTTGACGAGCGACCGGATCGTGTGATCCCCGGCTTCCGGCGACCACCGCCCGCCCGGCAGATGTGGGGCCTCCAACTCTCGTGCCTCCTGGATGATCCGGGTGTTCGTCGTGGCCGGAACTGCCCACAGCAACGCACCGGCCACGGTCGTCTTGCCGGCGCCGGGTTGGCCGGAGATGATGTGACCGGTTTGGGTCAGCATGGTCGCCGCCAGGAAGTTGGCGGCAGGTTCGGACAGCGACCCGAGTCTGGCCAGCTCGGCGAGCGTGGTCCGTTGTGGCCGGTAGACCCGGAACGTCGCGTCGAGCTGATCGGCGACCGGAGGGATTGACACCGACGCCCGGACCTGGTTCCCCCAGATCTGATGGACAGCGACCGGGTGTTCCTGGTTGACGACGGCACCGGCGTCGGCGAACAGTCGCTCGATGATCGCCAACAGCTCGGCCTGACACGTCGGCTCGGGATCGACCACGAGCGACCCGTCACGGGTGGTGAAGCTGATCGTGTCTCCGCTGATGCTGACCTCATCGGCGCGGTCTTTGTCGGTGAAGTACTTCGTCAGGGGCCCAGCCTCGAGGATCGATCGCAACAGTCGCTCTACGGTCACCGATGGTGCGGACAGGGTGCGGCCCATCCCTTGATCGGCCCGGGCCTGGAACCGATCGACCCGGTCCCTCACCACCAGCTCGACCCGGTCCCGATCGAAGCTCGCGACGCCGGCGTCGGCACCGTCACGCAGCGCCGACAGCACCTCCAAACGGAGCAACTCATGAGTCGACACGCCAACACCCATCACGCCACCCGCTCTTCGACCACTTCGAGAGCCAGAGCTGCGACGGTCTGATCGAGCGCCTTCGAGTACGGCCCCCGGCGCACCAGCGCGGCGTCCCACTCGGCGCGGACCACCCGCCGATCCCACGGCAACGCCCCAACCAACTCGATCCGGTCACCGCACAGCGACCGAAGCCTGTCGAACACCTCACCACGCACGAACGCTGATCCGGCCGGGACCTTGTTCACCACCACTTGGACCACCGCAGAAGGTCTTGCGTCGCCGAGCCACTCGGCGAACGCCAACACACCCTTCGGTGAGGCCGCACACACCCCAACGACCGTCGGTGTCGTGCCGAGGATCTCCCGCGAAACCCCATATCGGTCGGCCCAACGACGCAGATCCTCGACCGTTGGCCCCGTGACAGCAACCACGGTCGACCAGCGCTGCCGACACGCATGCAGCAAGGCCAGCACCGCTGACGGCGACACCCGGTTCCACTCCGCACCTGACGGGAGCCCGCCGATCACATCGAACGGCAACCTGGGCCGCCCCGGGGCTGGGCCGCTGACGACACGCACCAAGTCACCACTGGACGCGGCAACCGGCACGGCGGCCAGCAAGTTCGGATGTTCCGCGTATCCGACCCGGGTTGCAACGGTGCCGCCGGTCTCGCTGCAATCGACCAGCACCGTTGAACCGCACCCTGCGAGCCGGTCTGCGATCCCGATCGCAACCTCGCGAGCGCCCGATCCGGACGGCCCGCCAACGGCGATGAGGCCTCCTGCTCCGATCGGTTCGGCCAGGTCGTGCCCGGCGGGGTTCTCGAGAGGTGGAAGCGGGTTGCGCGGCCGGAGGGACTCGAGCAGGTACACCATCGCGTCAGCGGCGACGTCGGCACGGAGTTGGTGGCGGACATCCCAGTCGGTCCACTGGCATTGCTCGGTGTCGTTGCTGAAGATGCCGACGATCGTGGTCCCGGACGACCGGACGGCATCGACGAACGGGCGGGTGACCCACACCGTTGACAGGTCCAGGCACACCACCACCAACTGCGGATCTGTCGCGCCGCGTTGGTCGCGGACCAGGACCACGTCCAGGTCTGGTGCATGATCCGCGGCATAGGAGCGCAGCTCGCGACTCCAACCGCCGAGCGTCGCGCCGACCTTGAAACTCATCCGCCGACCCCCGGCACCACCGTGCTCTCCGACGGAACCGAACTCGCCGGGATCGTTGCCGGGGTCGGCTCGGCGCCGGTCGAGCGGACGATGACGAAGTCGCCAGCGTCGATCACGCCGGCGACCGTCAATGCCTCGTCGCCGGTGACCTCGATCGACACCCACAATCGAGTGCCCGCAGACAGACCGCCGCCCGACCCGTCACCCGCTGCTCGGTCAACAACCGCGGCGCCCTGCACGACGTAGACAGGCGCATCACGGGTGTCGATCACGTCGATCTGATCGCCGACCACCAGCTCGCCACCGACGTCGCCCCACGAAGCAATCGGGATCGACATCACCCGACCAACGACACGGGCCACACCGTCACCGGCGGCCGACCTGGTCACTGGCTCACCAGGCTCCAACGTCCGACCCGCAACCAACCCGGCATCCAAAGAGTCCGCCGACAGCAGGCTCGCAGCGAACGGCACCGACGCCGGGAACTCGACCGTGTCGACCATCGCCGGCGTGATCACGGCACCAGCCGGGATCCGCTCACGCGGCACCAAACCCGTCGTCATCGCACGCCGATCCCGCAAAACTGCGGCGACCAGAACGAACGCCAACAACGCCAACACGACACCGACCACCATCGACGTCGTCACCCGTTCCGTCACCCGGCGACCACCCGCAGGTCTGCGACGTCGGCCGGGCTTGCGGTTCGGCGGCCGGGCAGGCAACACCGGGGCAGCGGCGGGAGCACCGCTGTCTTCAGTCGAACCTTCGTCGATGACGATCATTGCGACCTCCGCTTGTTCGTTCACAGAACGTGCCAAATGGTGTGCAACCGACTATATAACACGAACGGCAGCTCGTACAGAGATCATCACACGATGAATGTCCCGACGGCGTGCCGAACACGTCATCCCCCCGCACAGATTTCTTTGACAACGACGCCTTCGGGGACGTAGTCGGTCAGCGGACGTACGGCGGCGTCAGACGCATCAGCTGCGGATGCGGCCCGCGAGATCCAGTCACGACCCGCAACACCCCAGCGTGTTCGAGCACGGCTCGGTAGTGGATCCACGTCACCCGCGACACCCCGACAAACTCAGCAATCCCTCGTGCCGACGTCTCGACGCGGAGCTTGCCGTCAGCAAGATCGAACAACGCGACCCAGCAAGCGAACGCGCGTTGACGCACCTCTACGGGCACCTCTGATTGTGCGTCGACGAGGCGAAGCGCCTTGCGGAAGTCGATGTGTTTGTCCTGACCCATCACCACGTGCTCTCAGTCTCCAACCCGGCTCGTGACCAGCCGAGACGATACAACGCACGAGACTTCAGATGGAAGGACCTACCCCCTCGGTAGCGGCGAAAGTCAATGACTGAGAACGACGGGGCAGATTTTGCTCCACTTTGTGGGTGTCGCGCTGAGGCGCCCGAGGCCAGATCAAGCCGTCGAACTCATCGATGACGCCTTCGGCAGGTCGCTCGACATGTATCCGGCATGTCCGTGAGCCACGTCGAAGCCGAACGTACCGTCATCCGTCGACGACCCGCCGGTCGTGGACCGGCGACGCAGCCCGCCCGTCTGAGCGCGGAGCACCAGACGGTCGGCAGGTCCGCACTAGCCAAACTGCTGCGCATCTCACCGTCGAGCCTGGACCGGATGCGGGCAGACGGTACGTTCGCCGTTGAACCGATCGCCATGTTCGGCCAGCCGCATTGGAGCCGTGCAGAAGTCGCTCGCTGGCTCGGTGCTGACCCCACCATGCCCGATAGCGAGTATTCGCTCCTCACCCTTGCAGAAGTAGCGCGACTCTTGGCAGTGTCCCGCGCGACCGCATATCGGTTGCGAACAAGATCTGCGTTCTCGTCAGTCGAAATCTGTGTCGGTCAAGAGGCCCGATACCCGCGCTGCCGCATCACCGGCCTTCTTGGCAAAGAGCCAATCGTGACTGACTGGCAGTCGTAGGCATCGAGAGCGGGCGTGCAGCTACTGCGTTCCGCGCCGTGCGGTGGGGTCAGGAGGCAGCCACGTCGCAAGTCTTCGGGCGCCACTCACAAGCGGTGACAGCGACTTGACGGCTTCGTCGACACAGCTGTCCAAGATCTGTTGAACCTCGCTGTCTGAGATGACGTCAACGTTGATGACCGCCTGATGGCGCAGGAACCGCTTCGACACATCGCGCATGAGCTCTGAACGGCCGGTCGGTGCCTCGCTGCCTCGCTCCACGATCACACGCGCTAGGAGAGCCGCCGTCCTCGGGTTCGCCGCCAGCGTCGCCCGCTCCATAATGTTTACCAGCTCGTCCTCCCCGAGCCCGTTAGGTCCGTCGATCAGATCTGCTCCAACGGTCTCCCCCCGCCACCAGAGACGTCGGAATGTATTGCGCGGTCGACCGAGCAGGCGCTCGTCAGCTCGGGCAGGGAACCTCCACACGGCGATGTCCGGAAGAACGATGAGACTCAGGAAGTTCCAGACGTCTTCGCTGGCCGCATCGGCAGGGATTATGTTCATCGTCTCGTGGAGAATGCGCGTCGCGGGCCGGTCGAAGTCGGAGACGTTCTGCCGAGGCAGATCCGCTGGGAAGCCCAGCTTGTCGCTCAGAGCTCGTACTCGGTCGCGTAACGTGACGATGACTACTTCCGGCACAGGTGCTCCTCCCACAGCGATGTGCGCTGCCTCGGGATGGGATAGGCCCGACTTCGACCGAAGCTCCGACGGCTCGATTCCGGACATTTCCAAAAGAAGCTGTCGCGCAGGCAACGACGGAAGTCTTGGCCACACATTCATCGGCTCGGCTGCCCTAGTGCGTCCGTTCGCCCTTGAAGACGAGCGTCAAAGACACCGCGATCGTTGTTTCTCATCGCGCGGAGCGCTCTGGCGTCATGCGTGGGCCAGATTGTCCGCAGAAGATTCTCGAGGGTGTCACCGAGAGAACCGGTGCGATATTGACCCCATCCGTCGACGAACTCAGACGAATCGAGTGCCGTATGAACCATCGTCCGGCTGACGTCCCACGCCATGATGGCCGAGACCATCATGGACGACTCGTCGTCCTTGCCGCTCAACAATCGGTCCATGCGCGGGTGAGTCTTGTTGATGTAGAGCCTCATCGAGGCCAGTGGAGAAGCGTCGAGCTCGGAGAAGTCCAGCTCGAGCCACCAAGCAGAGGCGGGTTCTGCGATGCGCCCGCTGGCAAAGTCAATGACCTCGGTCGGAAACCTCGCCGCATCCCCCTCGAGCAGCATTGAAGTTCGAGTCGCGCGGGCTTCATCCCACAGGACGGCACCCGCTCTGTCTGCGGCGAACTCAGACGTTTGATTAACGCCCTGTTCGAGAACCAATTGCCGCTGGAGAGTCAGTCGTCCACCGACCAGCGCCGGGTCAACCTCAAACGACATCGCGCATTCGCTTGAGTCAAGAATCTCGATTGTCGCGCCCACGGCCCGTCGATTTGTCGATGACGCCCAGTACGTCGCGACGGCGCGGATACGGCTGCCCTCACCGAGTCCACACTCTGCCAACGCACGGGGCCGATCCACCGACATGCGGCACTCGAGCCTGAACGGCGTTGCATAGTCCCAGCCCTTGAGAAGGTCGGGAACAGGAATGGTCTCACCGCGAATGGTAACCAACCAATCCGTTAGGGCGACTTCGCCCGTTTGCAAGTGCGGAAGTGCAACGAGCCGTGTCACGGCAAAATCACCGCCGGCGCCCGAGTGGCCACCGCGGTCGCCCGAACGTCGACAGATGTGGCCACCCCGCGAGGCTGCGAGATCACCACCGTCGAGGGTTCATCGTCGTCAACTTCCAGAAGGAGTTTCCCTCCAACAGTGGTTGCGCCGGAATGGACGATTTCGAGCACGATGGGAACTGACGCGCCGAATGGCGGGTCAGTTTCAGACCCTCCGTCGGCGGTTGCGGCCGCAACTGCGACTTCGATCGAAGTGCCTGCGCTGCCGGCGACACCGGCAACCGTGAATTCGATGTTGAGCGTCGGTGCGTCGTCTCGTTCGGCAAACCATCGGCGGGCGATGGTCACCTTGGGCGTGGCCCCTCGAGACGACGTCGATTCAGGTCGCTCCCGCTTCGGCGAGGACGCCCCCGTCCCTGGATGCGAGGAGATGAGATGGCCGAGAGCATCAGCGATGACAACTCCGCTGGGACGTTCGCCGGGATCCTGACGCGTCGTTGAAGACCCGAAGGACTCAGCGACTCTTTCCTTGAGCTTTTTGAGGGCGATGTTGACGTAGCGACGGTGCCAAGAACCTGACACGAGGTTGGAGCGCCAGTCGTCGTGCGTTGGAGGCTCGGCTTCCGCGAATGCAGGATCCGCAATGGCGGAGGCTTTGAACACCCCGACCCACTCGACCGCCGGATTGGAAAGCTCTGGGCCGGGCCGGTACTGGACGACAAGTTCCGGCCTTCTCATGAGGGCGACGTGGTGAGCCGGGCCGCTGAAACTCGACGAGTTCGACGGAACGCCGTCCTCGTCTGTCCCTTGATCTAGGGCGCGACGGGCTCGCACTGGAACCGCGTGCAGGGCAAGCCAGCCAAGACTGGCCGCTGGCCGGTCAGATCGCAGTTCGAAAATGTGCATCGTGGGAAAGTCGGAGGGCGCTTTGCGGCCGGCCTCACAGTCGCGCACGGCTTTCAAGGCTTCCGCGAATGAATTCAATGGTGGCGACGTTGCTGGGGACGGAACGGCCACGGGTGTTCCATCGCAGAAGACAGCGAACGACATTGCGGTCTTTCTCCCCTGAGGCACCATCTTCGGCCAGAAGTTCCACGCCAACGCATTCGCAAGGAACGTTGTGGCCTGCGCTGGCGTTTTTCCACTCAAGTCTGGCGCAAGCACAACGAGCGTCGTTCCGCCACCGGCGGCCTCGATGTCCGGAAGCCCTAGGGCGGCCGCGAGTTTGGCGGCAGCTCGACCGACAAGTGGTTCCACGCCATGAGGCTTCATCGTTCCCCACCAGTGCCGTCCGGTGAAGTTGCGTGACTTGTAGGAGTACTGGCCACCTACGGCCTGAGCGATCAGCCGGTGTTCGAGAACACCTTTGTTCTCCGTCACGGTGTGGATGATGACGGTGCGGCACCTCGAGACGAGATAGCTGATGGTCTTGCCGAACCCGTACGTGCCACCGCCGAACTCCCGGTCCGGTGGCTGCCCGATATTAAATACCAGATCCACAAAATCAGTGCAGGATCCCGCCGGGACGGGGGTATCGGCACGAACAGGTCCGCCAAGGCCCCGGGTGCCGGTGTCGGTCAACGCCATCATCCACAGGTCATCGGCTACGAGAGCGTCTTCGAGTTCGACCATGACACCACCCTCGAGGCCGAGTCGCCGTGGTGGCAGCTCCTTGAAGATCTCGGAAACCAGTACCTTGCGAGCCTCTGGGGTCACTGGCGCAAGGCGAATCGCAAAGTTGACGGGCCCAGCCTCCGTGGCTCGGGCGTCCCAACTGTTTTGAGCCGCCTCGCGCATGAGGACGACAAGAGGATCAAGATCAGGTCTGCCCAGGAGATTGAGCGCCCCCTCGGCGGCCAAGCCACCGTGTGCGGCGCGCGGTTCGGCAAAGTGTGTCAGTGACGTCACGAGATCCCGGCCAATCGTTTGATGATGGTACGGATCTGCTGAGGGTCGAGCGGCACCGGTGAGTCACCCGTGAGGTCGACTTCATATCGCAGCCTGAGGATCCCTGGTGGAACCGTCCCGGCACCGAAGGTCGAAGGAACAATCCTCGGAAAGGCGTCGTCGACGGCATACGTTCGTCTCTCCACGACCACGAATGGCTCCTCATCTCTGGACGGCTGCCAACCGGTCCGAGCCACGAGGCCGTCCAGCTGTGGTCCGTCCACCCCGGACTCTTTGAGGTCGAGAATCAGATCGGTCACAGTGGAGCCGCCGGGCTGACTTTCAACGCGGACGTACTCGAGGAACAACGAACTTCCGGCGTTCGGTTCCAGCTGTTCGGCCCCATGTATCTCGACGAAACGTCCCTCTCGACGACGCGTCGTCTTCACCTCCAGGCCGGTGGACGAGGCGATGAAATCATGCTTGCCGCCGAGTGGACCCCTCCAGCAGCCGATTCGGCTCGCGGGGTCCTCGGCCACAATGTCGCCGAGCACGAGCAGCTCGCCGAAGAGTCCCGCGACGCCTTCAGGCCCCAACGCGACTCGAGGGCGGGCGAGCAGTTCCCGCCAGCGCGACAGCACCTGATGACACACTGTCAGGGAGTCGGCAGGCCGTTCCGCCACCTCCGTGACCATCTCCGAAGCGAGCCGCTGGAATACGTCGCTGAGCAGAGTGTCGTGGCACACGACATCCACGAAGGGCCGCCGGGACCCGCCGACCACGTATTCCGCACGCTCGATGAAGACACCCTTTGACAGGTGGTCGTTTCGAACCGGCGTGCCAGGCGAGACAGGCACCAGTAGATGAAGCCGTCCTGCAGCGTCCCGGCCAGCGTAGAGCTCACCGTCGTGGTTGCTGACCATCAGCTGGGCGAGCTTGATGTCACCCGCACCCGCAGAGGACGCGCCGAGCGCGACCCACGCAGCGTCGAGATCGGTCGGGTTCATGGACCGGCAATCTCGTCGAGGTTCGGCTCGGTGTCCATGTCCACGGGGTCGATGTCCTCGACCTCATCAACGTCGCCGAGCGGCAGGACGACGGTCTTGTAGTTGACCTTCGTGTCGGCCTTCAGTGCGTCCGGGAATACCAGGCCGACGCCGATCACATGATCGACCGCATTGAGCGGGATGCGGTTGCCCGCCCGCTGTGGCACAGAATCTTTGTTGATCGGGTAAAGGATCAGCAGCCCGATTCCCGATGGTCGGAGCGACTGCAGTTTGTCGTCCTTCATCTCTTTCACTACGTCTGGGGCAAGGCCGAGGTCGAACACGCGATCCTCGTGGGACATGAGGGACTTGATGTTGGCGTGCGGCTTGGCAATCGCCCGAACCGCTGCTCTGTTGATCAGCCCGATCGGATTTTTGCTCCCAGAACCGAGCTTGATGTCTCCCCACGCCCTGTCCAGACGTCCCACAATTCCTACGTTCCAGCGTGCGAGTTCTCCGTTGTCATTCTGACCAAGGATGTATTGACGTATCCGGGAAGAGACCAAGTCCTGCGAGTCGGGGTGGAACTGGTATGCCGACAGGAACCGATCGATCAGCTCGACCGACACGTCGCGGTAGATGTATCGGCCCCTTCCAAGCTGTTCGGCCGAACTGCCGCCTGAAGCCACGACCAACTCGAAGGCGGCATCGATGTTGCGCCCCAGCCACGCCTCGTCTCGATGCTCAAAGAGGATCGTCTGAAGCCTGCGGCCGCTGTATGAAACCTGGCTGTCGGTGGCGGACTTCATCTTGAGCGCCGACGTGATGGCGAGCTTCGGATGAGTGCGGATGCGAAGGCCGAATTCTGCGGGCGTGAGATCCTCACGCTCGTAGCGCGAAACGTCTATACGGATCTCAGCCTCGACGGTGGCGAGGAATTGGAAGTACTCAGCCAACTCTGGTGTCGTCCAGATCCTCGGCAGGTCGGCGTAGCCACCTCGGTAACCAAACCAGCGGCCCATCTGGAGAAGCGTGTCGTAGGCGCTCGCACTTCGTAGGAAGAAGCTGACAACGAGGCCCTCGAGAGTCAGACCTCGTGAGAGCGTGTTGCCCCCGACGGCAATGACGACCTGTGGAGTCGACGTGTAGCTCAGACGTTCGTCACTGAGATAGTTGTCGACGATGACTTTCGCATCGTCGAGAACCTTGGGCAGGTGCGCGAGAAGCTGATCAAATGTCACCGGAGTTGCACCAACCGAAGCGGCCGGCACCTTGGCGCATTCGTCGGACCACAGTCGGCCCAGCTCAGTTGTGTCGCCTGACACAAGCAACTTCCGTACGGTTGCGATTTCTCCCATTATCGGCGCCTTGTAGCGCGTATGGAGGTCCGCCAGCTGGGTGGTGTGGATCAGCATCGAGGAGTGTTTGCCCGCTTGGCCACGAACCCTTCTCGCCGCTGTAGCCATGAGGAAGTACCGCAGAGATGTGCGGAGCGAGGCGGTCACCGACGGATCCCATAGTGCCCGATCGGCCTTCTTCCTCGGGGGCCTGAGATCTCTCACCTCAGCGTCACCGACGTATCGGACGACGTCGAGACCGTCCGCGGCAACGCCACTCTCGTACTCTTCTTCCGTCAGTGGTTCGCGGCCGAAAATGCGCTCTGGGCCGAAATAGTCGGCCGGCCGCGGGAGGTCGACAACGAAGTCTCGGGGATAGAGGTCTTCCGGTATAGAGGGGTCGATGAAGATATTCGCAAACGGGGTCGCTGTGTAACCCACATACGCGACTTTCGGCTGAGCGAGGAGAGCGATGATCAACTTGTTGATGACCGCCCGATCTTCTGGATCCTTCGTGTTGACACTCGCTTGATCAGCCTCATCGTCGATCACCAAGATTGGACAGTTCCGTCTCGCTGCGTCCGAGGCCGAGCTGAGCCAAGCGATCAGATTCTCCAAGCGCAGCTTGTTCTTCTTCACAACCGCGAGGATTCGAAGATCGTTCTGCGAAAGCAAAACATCTGCGTTGCCCGGCACGCCGAAGTCGGCGACGTCGCTGGTCAATTCGTGCCAGCGGCTCTTGTCTAAGTCGCGAAGTTGATCTTGAAGACGGAGCTGTGTCTGTCGCCGGAGGTTGTTGTGGAGCCCCGACAAAACTATGAAGAGTCGGTAGCCGGCGTCAGCCGCCTTTGCGGCGACCGCGGTGAAGTTGGACGTCTTGCCGCTCTGGACGTACCCGAGGACTAGCCCCCGACCGCTGAATTGCGGCTGCCACGGGGGCGGAAGGTAGGCGACGACTTTGGTCGAAGCGGCATCCACGGAATTCAGGGAGTCCTCGTCGAAGCCGCCAGCCTCGAGTTTGTTGTGCAGCGCTGGCCAGAAGAGATCACCGGGACGGGCTCCGGTGTACCACGGGACAAGCTTGGTCTTGTCGACGAGGGAGTCCGGCTCACGCGCGGTGATAATGTTTTCTGCGATCTTCTTGTATCGCGCGACGGCCTCAGTAACTGCGTCCTGATCCTTCACCAGGTCGCGCAACGCCTCCTCGGATTGCGCCGGCGAATTCCCTCCACGCAGGAGACCGACAAACATGTCGTAGACGTGTTGAATTGGATCCACTTTGCTCCCCGTCCGTGCGGCTTCGTCGCCTGCATCTCGCACCCCGAGCAGAATCCACCCGTCCTGCGTATCGTACAAGAATGGGAAGCGGCGCCGGGGTATGAGGAAACCGCGACAGCACAATCCTGCGGAGGCGGATCAGACGGACATGGTTGGCAAGATGAAAGCGGAACCCGCCCGGGAATACCGGGTCAAGTTGGTGCGCGGGCCGTTTGTTCGGTTGCCCGCCCACGAGTTGGCTTGCGAGACCGATGAGGAACTCGTTGCTCTGTCTCGGCGGCTCGATTCACCGTTGGCGGCCGACCTGTTCTGCGGAGCAGGTGGACTGAGCCTTGGGCTCGCTGCAGCCGGATTCGAGGTGGTCCTGGCGGTTGACAACGAGGACGAGGCCCTCGAGACACACCGTGCGCATCATCCGGGCCTGTCCGTCAATTGGGATCTCGGCGACACGAACGTGGTGGAGCGAGTCGCTCGTCTGATTCGGCAGTCGGGAATCACACTCGTCGCGGGAGGCCCGCCGTGCCAGCCGTTCTCGAAGGCCGGACGTTCGATGATGCGGGAGTTGGTCAGGACGGGCAGACGGGAACAGCACGACCAGCGGCGGGATCTTTGGGAATCCTTTCTCAGCGTGATTGAGCTGTCAACGCCACCGGCGGTGGTCATGGAGAACGTTCCTGACATGGCGCTCGATCGGGGAATGGTCATCCTGCGAACGATGATCGAGCGGCTGGAGGCGATCGGCTACTCAGTGGAGGAGCGCGTGATCGATACGTGGCGCTACGGCGTACCCCAGTTTCGCCAACGCCTCATTCTGGTTGCGTTGGCAAAAGGAATCGAATTCACCTGGCCCGACGAATCCGCCCAACGTGTAACCGTCGACAATGCGATTGGGGATCTCCCACCGGTCGATGGCGGATGGCGGCCGACGAACGGGGATGGACCTGACCCGGTCGCATCTGGGTGGACCCCGTACGACAATCCGAAAACTGACTTCCAGCGCCGAGCCCGTTCGTCCGTAGACATTCTGTCGAGCCACAAGGTCTATGACCACATCACGCGTCCTGTTCGGGCCGATGACGCGTTGGCGTTCGCCGAAATGAGTCATGACACCAGGTATTCCGATCTCGACTCTCGGTTTAAGCGATACCGCGACGACATCTTCGACGACAAGTACAAGCGGCTCGACCCCAACGATGTCAGCCGCACAATTACGGCGCACATTGCGAAGGATGGTTACGGGTTCATTCATCCGTACCAGGACCGGACATTGACGGTGAGAGAGGCCGCTCGCCTCCAGACGTTTCCGGACTCCGTGCGCTTCGCCGGTCCGCCGTCAGCCGCGTTTCGCCAGATTGGAAATGCCGTACCTGTGTTGCTGGGTGAACAGGTCGGCGCAGCGGTTCTGGATGCGCTGGATTCCGGCAAGAGGGCCAACTTCAGTACCGGGTTGGTCGCCGAAGAACTCGCGACTTGGTTTCGTGAACGTCCGCCCGTCCGAGTTCCGTGGCTCGCTGCGACCAACCGATGGTCGGTCATCCAGGCTGAGCTGCTGTGGTCTCGAATCAGCGAGGATCACGTCGCGGCGTCGTGGGCGTCGGTCCGCAACCTCTCCTCGCCGGAGCAATCGCTTGCAGCGATGCCCCTTCTCCGACGACTCGCCACTCGCCTGCAGAGGGAAGAAAGGTGCCGGGAGCTGGCTGAGACGGCAGAGTGGTTTCGGGCAAACCCCGGTGCGCTGCACCCGTCGGCCTCGGCCTCAGACCTAGTCGCCGCTCCACACGTGACGTCCGCAATTGCCGACCTGGCGACTCGGGTGGTTCCGGGGGAGACGGAAGATCCGGTCATCGTGGGATTTGGCGTCCTGCGGGTCGTCGCCCGCTTCCAAGGTGCCAATGTCGATCGCAAGAACAGGCTTTCGGACGGCCGGATCGCTCTCGCGGCGATGATCGGTGGCGATGACCGTTCGCATGAGGCGCATCTGGCCCTGATCGAACTTGCGGGCGGAATCTGCGGCCCGCAAAGGCCTCATTGTGACGAGTGCCCGCTCCAGCCCTGGTGCCACGAGGCTTCTGCAGGCTCGCTCGGTCGGACGCCGGCTCTCACCAGCCGAGACCTGTAGCGAGCTCGGGTGCGACCAAGCGGAGCTTTTCCATGATTCTCACGAAGGCCTCGTGCTCACCGGCATCAAGCGCCGCCGCCATCAGGGCCGTCCCGATGTTCCCGGCATTGCTGGGAGTTCGCGCATCTATCGGAAGAAGGCCAGACTTGGAGTCCTTCGTGTTTTGAGCCTCACGGCGATACACGGAATCTGCCTTGTGGCAGAGTTCGTGGATCGGCCTCTCCAGCAAGGTTTTCACCTCGACAGGCAGCGACACCCGCATCTTGGCGACGTTGATCTGGAAGAGTGTGTCAAGATCTGTCTGGAAGTCGAGCGCCGCGCGCGCGAACTTCGTGTGCTCGTCTGCAGCACGGATATTCGACCATCCCCCGTACTGAACGAGGCGATCGGCGCGGTAGATATACAGGCCTTGCTGACGGTTCCACTTGAGCGGACCGCTCATCCGGTCAAATTCGGACAGACTCGAGAACTGACCTCGCGGCGGTAGCACATACCGGCTCAGACGGACTCGGCCGTACAGTTCACCGACTGCGACCTCGAACGATTGCGCAGGGAGCTCCAGTCTGAACTCCTCCATGGGCGCGAAGGGATTCCAAGCGACAGCCTTCTCAGCATTCACCGTGATCGTGAGGGGGTGCGAGCGTGCCGTATCTCCCTCAATGAACCTGTGAAAAACCATCCCGAGGTAATCGCGTGCCTTGACGGCGAGGGAATCCAAACGGCGTTTCGCCCAACCACCTTCTGGGCGACGATCGGGCAGGACGCGGTCGAGGTTCTCCCAGAGGATGACGGTGCCCGGGCCGTGATGCAGCCACTCGAGACTGCGGTAGGCGTGCGAGTCTGATGGCGGCTCGATGACCTCCCACCGGTCAGTCTTCTCAATGTGATCCAGATCGAGCGTGCGAGCCGACAGCCGTCGGTTCGTGATCGCCCGTCGTGTGATGACCGTGACCCGGCGGCACTGTGAAATCGACGCGGTCTTCAGCCCGAGGCCGTATCGGCCGAGCTCGCCCACACTGTATTCGCGGCGGCTTCCGAAGCGAAGCGATTCGGTTAGCTCGGATTCGCTCATCCCGTTGCCGTTGTCGGCAATGAGAACGTGGGACTCGGCACCCTCGAATACGATTTCGATATCGACTTCGGTGGCCCCCGCAGCGACGCTGTTGTCGACAATGTCAGCGAGAGCAGCGGCGAAGTCATAACCGATGTCTCGGAGGGACTCCGTGAGCCTTCGCGCTGACGGCGTAACGTCCACCGGTCCCCGGTCCGGGTTGGTCATGTTGACTCGCTTCTTCTTAGACGTCTGGCGACCGTACGCTAGAACGGCGAGCGCCCGAATTGGTGGATAACGGTTCTTGCTCTGAGTTCCTTGGAGGCCTCCCTGTCCGAGCCATCCACAGCCCCTCGACGCGGATGGCCATCGACCCCGCATTTTCGTGTTCCCAGAAGTGGATCGGAAGCCAGCCTAGGTGCTCGAGCTCAACGTCCTTCACGGCGTCGCGGGTGCGATTGGCATTGAGCTTCGTCTCCCATCAGTCACGGTTGTTTTTCGGCAAGGTGCCGTGTTGCGGACAACCGTGCCAGAAGCAACCATCCACGACTATCGCCGCGGCGCGACGTCGGTTGAAAGCACCGTGGAATGGCCCGGAGAGTACCAGCCTCAGCGCGGACCCTGCGGACCCAGACGGATGGCGGCAGCGTCGCTGACACATGCAACGGCCTGGGGGGTCGGCTCCGGACCGCCAAGTCTCTCAGAGTTGCTTGCTAATCGCTGCTGAGCTGCACTAACACTTCGTCGATCTGAGCGAGACGCACTCCAACCGCGACGGCCATCTCCGCGTCCACCTTCTGCTCTGCCAGCGAGTAGTGACTCGTCATTGCCGTCGCTGAATTTGGTTGGCTGTGGCCGACTCGCCGCCCGATCTTCGCGAGGTCGAATCCGAGCGCGTCGAGTGTCGAGATGTGCCAGTTCCGAAGCGCTCGGAACTCGAGCTTCGGGTTCACGCTGAGGTCAGTGCGGAGGGCATCCCAGACCTTGCTGATCCGATCGGGCCGAATCGGTCGACTGCCGTCGGGAACGCCGGCGAACACAAACGAATCACGAGCGAGATCCACGCCTTTCGGAGCGAGTAGTGCGTTGCGGGCGTGGTGCAAACTCGCCCAGCATTCGGCCGTGACATCGTCGATGTGGACGTATCGGGCGTGACCTGTCTTGGTCGACTTCGACAGCAGCAGACCCTCTGTCGCGACGACGCTTGCGTCCACGTAGAGCACATGGCCGTCCAACGACGACCACCGCAACGCAACCAATTCGCCGCGGCGCATGCCGGTGGCGCACGCCAGCCGCAGCAGGAACGGCCACTCGTCGCCGAGCGAGGCCGACGCCCTGAGCAGCCGGGCCAGCTCCTCGTCCGTGGCCATCTGCCGCTTGCGGGCCGTCGGCTTGCGCGGAGTCACCATGAGCTTCGAGTCGAAGTCCACGCCGTGCTCCCGGACGGCGCGGGTCAGCGCACCGCTCATCAGCGCGTAGACCTTCCAGATCGAAGCATCAGACAGACCTTGCTCCTCAAGCCAGGCGTACAGATCGCGGAACGACTGCGAGGTGAGCGCATCGACGCGCTTCTTCCCGAAGCCCTCCGGTACATGCAACTTCCGTGCGCTGTCGTACGCGGCCAGCGTTCCAGGAGCGAGCGAGTTCCGAGAGGCGGCGAGGTGAGCGTCCAACACAGCGGCGACCGTGACCTTTGTCGGCGTCGTCGCACGGACACCCGCGTGCTTCTCCTGCTCGGCCTTCGCCCGCAACTTGAGCAGAGCCTTCTCGGCCGCCGGCCGAGTTCCGCGAAAACGTTGGCTGCGCTGGATCGGCTTGCCCGTGACGGGATGGGACCCCACGTACACGCGCAAGCGCCATGAACCGGGAGCGATCTCCTCGACCGAGCCGATGCCATAGCGACGCTGTGGCGGCGGTGCGGCGGGAGGTGCCATGAAGCAAACAATAGGCCAGAATTAGGCCAGCGCAAGTCAATGCTTGACCGGCCCGCCTGCGAGCGTTACCGTTCTTGCCATGACTTTACTTCGAAAGGGGCCTCTGACCTGGCCTTTCGGCCGGGGCCCGCCCCGCCGGACGAGTGAGACTGTTGGAGCCCAGAGAGAGAATCGAACTCTCGACCTTTTCATTACGAGTGAAATGCTCTACCGACTGAGCTATCTGGGCATATGTTTCTCGGAGAGGATACGGCAAACGATCGCTGAACGAACTCTCTCCTCGGAGTTTGGCAGACGCGATTCCCGGCTGGCGACCGGTTTCTCGGGTCAGCGGTCTGCGAGGCCGGCGGTGAGACCTCGGACGAGTTGTTTGTGGAAGATGGCCAGGACGATCACGAGTGGGATCAGGGTCAGGACGGCCGCGGCCGAGAGCACGGTGAACGAGCTCAGCTCCGCGCCGGCCAGCGATCGCAAGCCGATGGGGATCGTGCGGCGGTCCGGCTTGTTGGTGACGAGAAGCGGCCACAGGTACTGGCCCCACGCACCGAGGAATGCGACGACAGCGAACGCGCTGATGGCCGGCCGGGCGACAGGAATGACGACGTGGCGCAACGTTCGCAGATGACCGCAGCCGTCCGTCTGGGCCGCGGCGATGAGGTCGTTCGGCACGGTCCGGAATGCTCTCGACAGCAGCAGCACACCAAGCGATGATGCGAGGAAGGGCACGATCAGCGCGGGATACGAGTCGATCCAATGCAGATGGGCGACGGTGCGGTAATTGCCGACAATGATCGCTTCGGCCGGAATGATGCCGGACAGAACGATGAACCAGAAGAGGGTTCGACGCATCGGCACGTCCATGAACGTGAACGCGTACGCGGCCAGACATGCTGTGCCGACCTGACCGACGGTGATCGAGATCGAGACGACCACGCTGTTGACGAAGTAGCGAAGCATCGAACCGCGCCTGATCGCCAACATGAACGCCGCAAGCGTGGCGTCTTTCGGATACAGCGGTTGCGGATAGGCAAGGCGGTACTTCGGCGGAAGCAGCGCGGCGACGACGTTCAGGTAGATCGGTACCAAGATGATCAGTGCCAGACCGCACAACATCGCGCACCGGCCCGCCAGATTCAGGCGACGCCGTCGGCCAACGGGACTCGGGCGGTGCCCTCGATGGGAGTCAGCGTGTCGCGGCATCGACGCGGCTCCTGAGAAAGCGGATCTGAACGGCGCCGAGAACGACGGAGATCAGAATGAGGGCGATCGCCAGGACCGCAGCAGCACTGACGTCGCTGTCGCGAAAGGCCTTCTTGTACAGCGCGTAGGCGAGAACGTCGGTCTCTCCGCTGGGGCCGCCCTTGGTGAGGAAATCGATCTCGCCGAAACTGAGGACGCCGGTGGCGGTCCCTGAGATGGCGACGACGGCGGCGATCGGACGGATCAGCGGCAGCGTGATGTAGCGGAGCGTTGCCCACCGTCCGGCACCGTCGAGCGCGGCACTTTCGAGCAACGATTCTGGGACCGACTGCAGTGCGGCCGTGAACAGGATGAACCCGAAGCCGAGGTTGCTCCAAATCGTCACCACGGCCACGGCGACGATCGCCCAGCGGTCGTCGTTGAGGAGATCGATTCGGCCGTCTGCGCCGAGCAGACCAACGGACTGCAGGAAGTAACGAACCGCGCCGTTCGACGGAGCGAAGAGCGTGATGAACAATGCCGAACTCATCGCCGCCGACGTCGCCATCGTCGAGGAGAAGATCAGCCGAAAGATCGCGATGCCACGGATGGGACGAAAGGCGACGAGTGCCAGCAGCAGGCCGAGCACCAGCCCGACGGGCATGGTCAGCGCCACGAACTTCAGCGTCGCGATGAGGCTGGAGCGGAAGTCTGCAGATCCGAGGACGGTGCGAATGTTCCGAAGACCGACGTAACGGCCGACGCGCCCGAGGCCGTCGACGTTGTAAAGGGCATTGCGAATCGTGCCGGCGAACGGCCAGATCACGAACACAGAGATCATGATCAGGGTCGGTGTCACGAACGCAAGGGCGGCCAATCGGCCGCCCTTGCGCCGCGGCATCGGGTGCGGCTTACCGGTCATCTGGTTTCGTTGTCGGTATCGCCAGAACTGCGGTGGGTTCCAGCGCCTGCGCGCTGATCGCGGAGACCGTCGTGCTCGCCCCGCCGGACGGGTCGATGAGATCGCCAGCCTCGGCGATCGACCGGCGGCCGGCTCGACGGCTGATCTCGATTCGTCCCCGCAGGATCAGCCACGACTCGGTCGTTGGCTGGCCCTCACGAACGAGTGTCGCTCCCGCCTGATATTCCAGCTCGCACGCTTGGTCGGCCAGCGCGCGGATGGCAGCATCACTGTGTCGGTCCTGCGCCAGCGCCCGGCGCAGGACTTCGAGGCGGTCGTCGGAGTCCATCTCCACTCACCTCGCCGGGAAGCGCGTGCTGTACGCCGCGATGTCTGCGTTCGCCTTCTTGGTGGCATCGCCGAGCGTCTGCGCGGGGTCGGCACCCTTCGTCACGATCGAGAGCATCGCAGCGTCGAATTCGCTCGCGGCTTGATCGGTCGGCCCGATCGAGGCGCTGGGGTCCGGGGTGTACGGCGGATTGGCAGCTTGGTCGTAGCCGACCTTGAACAGCGGGTTGGCTGTCCAGTAGTCCTGCATGGCGGGCAATGCAGCCGCGCTGGCTCGGGTCGCGATGTAACCCGTCTTCATCGACCATGCCGCGATCTGCGGCGCCTCGTTGAGCCACTTCGCGAACCGGTAGGACGCTTCGAGCTTCGCCGGATCGCCGTTGTCCACCAGCCAAATTCCCTTCCCGGAACCCGAGTAGAAACTGGAGACCCGGGCCGTGAACGAGGGCAGAATGGCGACGCCGAGGGTGTCCGTCGTGAGACCCGCTGCACTACCGACACCGCCGTCGAGCGCCTTGACGACGTCGCCCAGCGAGCCCGAGGAAGCGAACGTCATCGCCGCGTCATCCGATGCGAGAGACAGCAGCGCGTTGGGGCTCGGACCGTCGGCGAACGGCAGGAGTTCGCCGGTGTCGACCATGTCGCGAAGCGTTGTGGCAATCGCAATTGCGAGGGTGCCGTCGCCATTGATCTTCGTCGCTCGGCCGGCGCTGTCGGGCGTGGCCCCCCATGGCTGGTTGAGCAGTCCGAACTGCTCGGAGAGGATGCCGCCGTTGACGGTGAGCGCAATGCCGTGTTTGGCAGCGCCGGAGCTGACGATGGCCTTGCTGTCCGCCCGGATCTCGTCGAACGTGGTCGGTGGCTTGGCGGGATCCAGCCCGGCCTTGATGAACGCGGCCTTGTTGTAATACAGCACGTTGCCGCCCTGTCCCCACGGCAGCGTCACGAGTTGGCCGCCTGACATGCCGAGGGCGAGGATCGGCTTCAGTTCGTCGGAGAGATCGGCGTGATCGGCGACGACGCAAGCGCCGAACGGGACAGTGCTCTTGGTGTCGATCATCAGCTGGTTGTTCGATGTCTGCAGCGACACGACATCGGGTTTGTCTCCCGCCGCCAACGTCGTGATGTACTTGGTCGCCAGGTCGTCCTGGAACTCGGCGTTGACGTGGATCTTCGGGTTCTCGGTGTTGAACTGGTCGACGAGCGCCTTGATGACTTCTCCGGGCACATTGCCGTGTTCGTGCCAGAACGTGATCGTGGTCGTGCCAGAGGCGGTGTCCAGTGCGCCCAATGGGCATTGCGTCGGATCACCCAGCGGCGATGTCGGTTCGGTGGTGCTCGGCGCTGCCGACACGGTGGACTCGCCGACCGTTGTTGCGCTCGTGTCCTGCGTGGTCGGCGCAGTGGCTGTCGAGGTCGAGGTGCCGGCGGCGCTGCCCGAAGCAGTCGCCGGCGGCGTCGTGGCGGGTGATGTGGTCGTTGGTGCTGCGCTGGGGGACGCAGTGCGCGCGGCCGATGAACACGCTGTTGCGGCCAGGGCACAGACAAGGACGAGCGGGGCCATTCGTGACGGGGATCTCATGACTTCTCCTCTTTCGAACCCAGCGGTTGCCGGGCCTCCAACGTCACTGTGCGCCGATGCGATCGCGTTCTGATCGCGTGTCGATCGCGGCGCCGATGCCACCTATGATTTCACAGGTCGGAGGGGGACTGAGCCGGTGGACTTGCAGATACTGGGGCCGACAGAGCTGCTCAGCGATGACGGTGAACCGCTCAACGCGGGACCCCTCAAGCAGCGAGTCGTGCTGGCGCTCCTCGGCCTCGAGCCGAACCGCGTGGTGTCCGTCGAGCGACTGATCGACGGCATCTGGGGTGACGAGCCTCCCCCCAGCGCGCTCGCGACGCTGCGGGGACTGGTTTCGGCATTGCGCAGAACGATCGGAGCGACGCGGGTCGAATGGGATCCCGCGGGATATCGGTTACGGGCCGATCGCGCAGAGGTCGATGCCTGTCGGTTCGAAGACATGGCGCGCAACGGTGACGATCTCGAGGCCGCTCTTTCGTGTTGGCGAGGCACGGCACTCGACGGACTCGGTCACTCACTCGTCATCGACGCTGAGCGGCAGCGGCTCGACTCCATGCGTTGGTCAGTCGTCGAACGATGGGCAGACATGGCGACGGCCGAGGGCCGCGATGTCGACGTCATCGACGCGCTCGAACATGAGTTGATCCGAGCGAGATGGCGCGAATCGATGTGGGTGCGCTTGATGCTCGCGTTGTATCGCTCGAACCGTCAGGCCGACGCATTGGCAGCGTGTTCGCGAGCTCGGCGTTGGTTGGCTGACGACTTCGGGCTGAACCCGGGTCCGGAGATGTGCGAACTCGAGCGCCGCATCCTCGTGCATGACCCGACGCTGGTGCGCGAAGCCGTTCCTCGGGCACGTGCGATGCGAGATGCCCCAACGTCTGACACATCGATCGCAGGCGGCGTCGACCGGGGGGCATCACCGACTGCTTCGCGGCGAGCTGATCGGACAATTGCGATTCCTCTCGTCTTTGCCGGGCGGGCAGGCGAGCTCACACACCTTCGTCAGCGCCTGCCGAACCGAAGTGGGTCGGTGGCGATGGTGGTCGGCGAACCGGGGATCGGGAAGACGCGCCTCCTGTCGAAACTGACGATGGAGGCCGGCGAGTCGGGCGTGACCGTGCTGTGGGGGCGGTCACCCGACGGAGATTGGGCAGCGCCGTACAGCCCGTTCGTCGAGGGGATCGAACGTCATCTCTCGACATTGCATCCGGACGCGGCACGTCGGCTGATCGGCACCTCAGCGGAGCCGCTCGTCGACCTGTTGTCGATCATTCGGCCACTCTGTCCTGAGGTCGTGCAGACGCGTGTCGGTGATGCTGTCGATCTCCGGTTCGAGATCTTCAACGGCTTCAGCAGGCTCCTGACCGCGATCGCGACAACGGCGCCGGTCCTCATCGTGCTCGACGACTTGCATTGGGCTGACCGGGCGACGCTTGCCCTGCTGTCGTTTCTCGCGCCGCTCACCGCCGTGTCGCCCATCTCGATCCTCGGCACCTACCGAGACACCGAGGTCGGCGAGATGCACCCGCTGTCCGTGTGCCTCGGGTCAATGCAGCAACCCGTCAGCGTCGAGCGCGTTCGCCTTCGCGGGCTCTCCGCCGCGGCCGCGCGCGAACTCGTCATCGCCCTTGGTGACGACGCGCCCTCCGACGAACGCGTCGACGATCTCGTCAGAAGCTCCGGCGGAAACCCCCTCTATCTCACCGAGTTGGTGCGATCCGGCCATGGAACCCATGGCGCAGTCGTGCCAGAAGGCGTCATCTCGACCATTCAACTCCGGCTGGCCCGGCTGTCTGCCAACACGAGATCGATGCTTCGAATCGGGGCACTCTTCGATGAGCACTTCCCGCTCGATGCGGCCCGCGTCGTTGCGGACCTCAGTGAGGACGCTGCACTCGATGCCATCGACGAGGCAATCGGCGCGCATCTGATCGAACCGGCTGAATTGCTCGACGAATACAGATTCGTTCATGCCCTGACCCGCGTCGCCGCCCAGGCGACGATCAACCCGTCGCGCTTGCCGCGGCTCCATCGACGAATCGCCACCACGCTCGACACGCGACCGGCGGCGACGTCGCCCACAACGATGGCCCGCGTCGCGACACACTTCCATGCAAGTCGCGGCCTCAGCGGAACCGAAGCGGGAATCACCGCGGCGCTCGCAGCTGCGGACCACGCTGATCAAGTTGCTGCCCATGCTCAACGTGCGACGTTTCTTCGGATGGCATCGGAGATGATGTCGTCGGACGATGTCCGCCTGCCGCAGGCACTCGCCCAGCTCGCGTTGGCGTTCGCAATCTCGCACCAACCTGCTGAGGCCGCCGAGATCGCCCTCGTGGCTGTCGAACAGCTGGCCCGCTCCGAAGGATCCAGCGCAGCGTGTCAGTTCCTGTGCGAACTCTTCGGCGAGTTCAGAACGGCATATGACCGTCCTGTTCGCGAGGTGGTGATGAAGCTGTTCGAAACGGGGATATCGATCGGCAGAAGCGAACGTCCGCTCGGCTGGATGCGACTGAGCCTGATGCATCACATCGCGCGGTTGGATGCCGTCGAGGACGTCGACTATCGCGAGCGTGCGGAGCTGCTCGACGATGCGGAGTTCCGAGCGCTCGGGCGACTCGCGCTCGATGCCGACGCCGATTGGATCGAACTGGCGGCATTGCGTTCAGATCTTCGTTCGCGCGAGGAGGCAGCGCGAGTTCGTCAACGACATCCGATCGACCTTGCCGAGCAGATCGGGGACTACCGCCTGGTCGTCGCAAACGAATCGGCAACCATCGAACGGTTGCAACACCGCCGGCAGACATCGGCCGCCGTTCTCGCCCACTGCCACATTGCCGGCGCATACGCGGTATTGGGCGACCTCGACGCTGGACGGCAGCATCTCGTCGCGGCCGAACATGCGCGGGCCGCGACCGTGCCCGACGTGCGCCACTGGAACAACCTCTCGATCGCCGACTTCTTGTTGACCAGTGTCAGCGACGGGCCGTGGGACGAGTACGTCGAGCGGTCCGCAACCATGTGGAACTCGTCGCTCGAGACGGCGGCATGGTTGTCCAGCAAGGAGCAGTGGTCCGTGCCTTGGCAACCCGGTCCGTTGGCCATCTCGATCGTCGCCAACGTCCATGCTCGACGCGGTCGCGACTCTCGGGCGGTCGAGGCACTCGGTCGAATGCTCCCGTACCTCAGCGAGGGTTCGATGAGTGAGTACCGGCACGCTCGCATCCATCACAACGCGGCCGAGGTGATCTGGTTCACCGGCGACACCACGCACCTGGAGATGGTCGAAGCCGCCGCCAGACAGCGTTGGCTCCCGCTTGTTCTCAGCAACTTCGGTGCCGACGTGCGGTTGTCGCTGGCTCGACTCTGCGCCATCGACGGCCGCATCGACGAAGCGACGGACTGGTTCGACGCGGCCCGCAAGGTGTTTGCCGCCCAAGGTGCGTTGCCGTTGCTCGCCATCACGGATCACGATGAGGCGTGGATGCATCTTCGGCATCCAGGTCACACGCAGACGAACAACGTCGTGGCGTTGCTCGACCGAGCCACGGGTTCGTGTCGAGAGATCGGCATGCCCGGCTGGCTGGCGCGCTGCAGCGCAATGCGAGCGCAGCTCGGCTCCGTGATCCCCGGCTGACCGCGCACCCCTCTCCATTCCCATCCCATTTTTCGACCGGAGTGGTCGAAAAACAGGATCAGTTCAGCTGGCTTTGAGGGAGGGGAGTTCGAGGAGAAGGGACTGCAGGAGCAGTTGCTCGTTGGGGTTGCGATCGAGCGCCTCGAGCGCCTTGTGGATGCGCGTGATCGCAGCGGCTGCGGCATCGGGACGCGGCATTGCTCCGGCGACCAGTGCGTCTCGGTAGGCGCCGGCGAGCGTGGCCAAGCCCGAACGCAGTTCGTCGATGCGGTGACGGCGCAGCTCGCGTTTGTGCTTCTCTTCCAGTGCCTTCTTGCCGCTACCGCGCTCGCCGCTGCGGGCGATGCGTTCTTCCATCGCGGCGACCTCGGCCGCATGTCGTTCGGCCAGCGGTGCGGCGGCAGCTTCGATCTCCTTCAACAACGATTCGACCGCGGCCACCACCGCGTGGCCGGTGCCGTCCAGCCGTTCGGGTGTCGTCAGGAACAGCTGTCGGCGGGCGGCGAGGTGGGTGTCGCTGGCCAACAGTCGGGCGCGGGTGAGATCGCCCTTCGCAGCAGTTGCGGCCTCGGACGCCTTGGCCGCGCTGACGCCTTCGGTGACGAGTGTGGCGGTGACGATGTCGTCGGGGATGGGCTGGAACTCGATCCGGATGCAGCGCGACGCGATCGTGACCAATTCGGGTGGCATGAAGTCGGCGAGGACGATGAACACGGTGCTGGCCGGCGGTTCCTCGATCGTCTTCAGCAACTTCGCGGCGGCCTCCTGGCTGAGGAGGTGGAACTCGTCGAGGATCAGGACCTTGCGGTTGCTTTCGATCGGCGCCAACGACGCGAGGCGAACGATCTCGTCGGCCTGTTCCTTGAGGATCGAGGCACCGACGCGTACGAACTCGCGGACATCGGGGTGTTCGCCGGCCAGCGCCAGTCGCGCATCGCGCTGATGCGGGTCGTCGCCGCCCGCAAGCAGAAGCGCGGCGAAGGCGCGTGACGCCTCGTTCTTGGTGCTGCCGGGAGGTCCGACGAACAGATAGGCGTGCAGCGGGTTGACCGCTGATGCAACGAGGCGGCGGATCGCTTGCGGCTGACCGACGACGCCGTCCCAGATGCTGCCCTGGCCGTCGAGTTCGAGCAGCGTCATCACAGACCCAATCGGGACGTGACCGCGGAACGGATTTCGTCGGCCACGTCGTCGGCCGAACCCGTGCCGTCGATCACCAACCAGTGCGCTGGGTCAGCGGCAGCCATCGCGGTGAAGCCGGCGCGGACCCGACGGTGGAAGTCGTCGTCGGCCTGTTCGAACCGGTCGAGGTGACGCTCGCGCATGCGTTCCGCCAGGACGTCGGCGGGGACATCGATCAGCAGCACGAGTTCGGGCCACAGACCGTCGATCGCCCAATCGCTGATCGTGCGAACGGTGTCGATGTCGACGCCGCGCCCGTAGCCCTGATACGCCAGGCTGGAATGCGCGCTGCGGTCGCTGACGACGTGGCGCCCGCTCTGCAGCGCCGGACGGACGACCTCGTCGAGATGCTGGGCTCGATCGGCCGCGATCAGCAGTACTTCGGCCTTGTCGGACAGCTCGGTGTTCATCGTGTCGTGGAGGATGTCGCGGACCTTGCCACCGATGTTCGTGCCGCCGGTTTCGCGGGTGAGGACCGCGTCGAGCGCTGCCGCAAGTCGTGCGGCCTGGGTGCTCTTGCCGCACGCCTCGGCGCCTTCCAGCGCGATGTACCGGCCCACGTTCGTCACGGCGAGCACGATACCCGACGGGTCATCGGCCGGGTCAGGCCTTCTTCGGGGCGGCCTTCTTGGCAGCGGCCTTCTTCGTCGCAGCTTTTTTGGCAGCCGGCTTGGCTGCCGCGGTCGCTCGCTTGGCGGCGGCCTTCTTCGTCGCGGTCGCCTTCTTGGCGGGCAGACCGCCCTTCTCGATGATCGCCTCGCGGCGGACGGCGAGCAGTTCGTACGCCCGCTCGTTCGGCATCGCTTCCAGCCGGTCGCCCTTGCTCAGCGACGCGTTGGTCTCGCCATCGGTCACGTACACACCGAACTTGCCGTCCTTGGCGACCACCGGCTTGCCGCTGACGGGGTCGTTGCCGAACTCGCGCAGCGGACCCTTGGCCGCCATCGACTGGCCACCGCGCTTGAACACCTTCGGCGCAGCGAAGATGTCGAGCGCCTGGGCCAGGGTGATCTCCAGCAACTGCTCTTCGGTGCTGATGTTGCGGAAGTCCTTGCCCTTTTGCACGTACGGCCCATAGCGGCCGTTGTTGGCCATGATGGCCACACCGTCGGCGGGATCGATGCCGACCGTGCGCGGCAACTTGAGCAGATCGGTGGCGTCGGCAACGGTGACACGCTCGAGCGTCATCGTCTTGAACAGGCTCGCCATCTTCGGCTTCTCCAGCCCGGGCGGCAGGTTGTCGGGCGAACCCCACTGCACGTACGGCCCATAGCGACCGTTCTTGGCGAACACCGGGAAGCCATCCAGCTCGCCGATGGGTGTGTCGCTCTTCGGCTGCGACAGCAGCTTCAGCGCCATCTCGACCGTGAGCTCGTCGGGCGTCAGATCATCGGGAACGCTGGCGGTGTCGTCGCCGCGCTTGACGTACGGCCCGTACTTGCCTGGCTTGGCGACGATCAGCACACCATCGGGATCGAGCCCGATCGGGAACGTGTTGATGGTCGCCGCGTCGATCTCGTCGAGGTTCTCGGTGACGAGCCGCTTCAACCCGGGCAGTTGAGCGTCGGCGTCGTTGCCGAAGTAGAAGCTGGTCAACCAGTCGTCCTTGCGCTGCTCGTTGCGGGCGATCGCGTCGAGGTCTTCCTCGATCCGCGCCGTGAACGCGTAGTCGACGAGGCCGCCGAAGTGCTGTTCGAGCAAGCCGACCACGGCGAACGCAGTCCAGGTCGGCACCAGGGCCTGGCCCTTCTTCCACACGTAGCCGCGGTCCTGCACCGTCTGGATGATGCTGGCCCAGGTGCTGGGTCGCCCGATACCGAGCTCTTCGAGGCGCTTGACGATGCTTGCCTCGGTGTAGCGGGCCGGCGGCGAAGTCGCGTGACCGTTGGGCGTGATCGACGCGACGGGCACGGTCTGGCCGACCGTGAGGGAGGGCAGCAGCGCTTCCTTCTCTTCTTCGGCGGTGCCGTCGTCGTCGGTGGATTCGACGTAGACCTGGCGATAGCCGGCGAAGGTGATGGTGGTGCCGCTCGCCGCGAACTCGCATTCGCGAGCGGGTGCCGAGGTGGTGGCCGCCAGGCGCACGCTGACGGTGGTGCCCGCGGCATCGGCCATCTGCGAGGCGAGGGTGCGCTGCCAGATCATCCGGTACAGGGCGATCTCTTGCGCGTTCAACTCTGCCGAGACCTGATCGGGTGCCCGCAACGGTGTCGTGGGGCGGATCGCCTCGTGGGCCTCCTGCGCGTTCTTGACCTTGTTCGTGAAGACGCGGGGGCTCTTGGACAGGAACTGCTGCCCGTAGGCGCGACCGACCTCGGCGCGAACGGCCGACATCGCTTCGTCGCTGAGCATGACGCTGTCGGTTCGCATGTAGGTGATGAAGCCACGTTCGTACAGGCCCTGGGCGATGCGCATCACCTGGGCGGCGCCGAGGCGCAGCTTGCGGCCACCCTCTTGCTGCAGCGTGCTCGTCATGAACGGCGCCTTGGGGCTGCTGCGATACGGCTTCTCCTCGACCGAGCGCACGGTCACGGTGGATGCTGACAAGCCGTCGACCAGCGAATGGGCTGTGGCTTCGTCGACGACCACGACCCCCTTCTTGGGGACGCCGTCGCTGCCGAAATCCTTGCCGGTGGCGACTTTGCTGCCATCGAGGCCGATCAGCGTCGCGGTGAAAGCGGGCGCCGTGGCAGTGAGCAGATCGAGATCCCAGTAGCCCGCGCTGACGAATGCGATGCGCTCGCGTTCGCGCTCGACGACGAGTCGAATCGTGGGGCTCTGGACGCGCCCGGCGGACAGCCCGCGGTTGACGCGCCGCCACAGCACAGGGCTGACCTCGTACCCGTACAGGCGATCGAGGATCCGTCGCGTCTCGGCCGCGTCGACCAATCCGTAGTCGATCGCCCGCGGGTTGTTGACCGCTTGATCGATCGCTGCCTTGGTGATCTCGTGGAACACCATTCGCTTCACGGGCACCTTCGGCTTCAGGTATTCGAGGAGATGCCAGCTGATCGCTTCACCCTCGCGATCCTCGTCCGTCGCGAGATAGAGCTCGCTGGCGTCCTTCATCATGATCTTCAGATCTTTGATGACCTGCTTGCCGCGCTCGGTCAGTTCGTACGTCGGCTTGAAGCCGTTGTCGACGTCGACGGCCAAGCCCTTGCTCGGCAGATCGGCCACATGGCCCACCGAGGCGCGCACGTCATAGGCATTGCCGAGGAACTTGGAGATGGTCTTCGCCTTGGCGGGCGACTCCACGATGACGAGGGGCTTGGGCATGTACTTCTCTTCGCTAAAGCATCGAAGGGTACCTTGTCAAGCTGCGAAGGCTCATTCGTTGCATCTTCAACGACCTGCATGCTCGGCGATCGGGCGCCGGACGGAGGGTGACAGAACGTCGTCGAACGTTGTCGAACGTTGTTGACGTCGTGGCCGCAACTCCGTACCGTCATCACCACGATGTCGATTCCACCCGCTGCAGCCCTCGGCTGGACCCACGCGCTCGAGGCGACGTGGGACGACGCCGGACACATCGGCGAGCCGGGACGGGTGATGCGCCTCGACCGCGGCTGGAGCACGGTGTTGCAGACGATCGGCGATCCTCCACTGCGCATCCGCAACATCGGGGCCGATGTCGCGGTCGGCGATTGGGTGATTCCGTCCGACGACGGTGAAAAGGTCGACGCGGTGCTCGATCGCCAGAGTGCGTTCGTGCGGCGAGCGTCGCACGAGGGCAACCGGGCGGAGGCCCACACGTTGGCGGCCAACATCGACGTCGTCTTCCTCGTTCACGGTCTCAACAACCCGCCCAATCAACGCCGTCTCGAACGCGAACTGGTGTTGGCGTTCGACAGCGGTGCGCAGCCGGTCGTCGTGCTGTCCAAGCTCGACCTCGTCGACGATCCGGCCGTCATCGCACACTCGGTGGCGGTCCTCGAAGAGGTCGCGCTCGGTGTTCCGGTGCATGCCGTCAGCGGCATCACCCACGTCGGCCTGGAGACGATCCGCGCGTACGCGGTCGACGGTCGGACGATGGCGTTGCTCGGCGCGAGCGGCGTCGGCAAGAGCACACTGATCAACGCGCTGGTCGGCAACGATGCCTTGCGCACCAACGACGTGCGGATGGGCGATCAGCGCGGCCGCCACACCACCACCGCAGCCGAACTCGTCTCGCTGCCGACCGGCGGCTGGCTGCTCGACACGCCCGGAGTGCGCGCGGTCAGCCTGTGGCTCAGCGGTCAGGGCATCGAGCGTGCGTTCGCCGACGTGTTCGATCTGATGGACCACTGCCGCTTCCGCAACTGCAAGCACGAGGACGAACCGGGTTGCGCCGTGCTTGCGGCGATCGCGGCCGGCACGTTGCCGGCGGTCCGCCTCGACAGCCTCAAACGTCTCGTCGCGGAGGAAGCCGCGCTCGAGGAAGAGCAGCGGGTGCACCTACGCGCCGCGGACAAACGCGGTGTGCATCGCCCGCGTACCCAGGGCCGCTTTTCCTGATTGCGCGCGCAGCGCCCGGGTCGTTCCGGGTTGTTCGTCGTCGTCAGGGCGTGTGCGCGGTGAGGAAGCGCTTGATCGTCTGATCGGTCTCGGCGAGAACATCGTCGTCCTTCCACCGTTCGACGAACGTCGCGTTGGGCGCAAGTGCCGCGATCCCACGGGACACCGTTTGCGGATGGTATTGGTCGTTGCCCATCATCACCAGCATCGGCGTCGTACATGCAGCGACTTCGTCGCGCGTCACCGAGAGGACGAAGTCGCCGTCCCACATGTTGTCGCCGAACGACACCCAATCCTGCGCGCCGGCTTCAGGGTGCTTCGGCGCGAGGTCCGCGGCCCATCCGTCGAACAGGTCGCGCAGCACTCGGGGGTCGTCGTCGATCCCCGCCGGCTGCAACATGACAGCGCACGTGAATCGGTGCGGCGCCCTCTTCAGCAACGCCATCACGAACGGTCCGCCGATGCACATGCCGATGACATGGCAACGATCGATGCCGAGGTGGTCGAGCACCGCCAGTTGATCGTCGGCGTAGGTATCCCAGCCGTCGGCGCCACTGACCGGCGCCGTGGAGCTGCCGGCGTTGCGTTGGTCCATCCCGACAACCGTGTACTCGGCACTCAGCGCTGTGCGCGGGTTCCATGGCGCCCGGTTCCAGATGTCGTTGTGCGAGTGCATGCCACCCGGCGCCAACGCCAGCACGGGGAAGCCCGAACCCTCGACGTCATAGCTCAGGTGAACGGATCCGTGGTCGAGGATTGGCATTCACCGTTGATACCACAGGGTCGCAATCCCGTCGACCTCGATGGTTGTCGCCGTCGCGGTTGCGGTTGCGCTACGAAGCAACCGTCGGGATCGGGCCGGTGTCGCTGGGGTCGAAGGGGGCCAGGTCGCGCTGCGGACACGCGACCGACGGACCGCCGACCTGGATGTCGGCGCCGTACGTCGCCGTCGCCAGCCCAGATGCCGACTTCAGCGCGATGAGCAGGCGGCTGCAACCCTGTTGCGGCGTCGCCGACGTCCAGGTGTCGGCGGCGGTCTGGGTGAACGGGTCTCCTCCAGGCCAGGTGATCTTGACCGTCGACTTGTCACTGACCACGACCTGGACCGGCCCGTCGGCGGGGAGCAGCACCGGGTTGTAGCTGAACACGAGGAAGCCAGAACCGGCCAACGTCGCGCATTCGAGCGAACCCTTCCCGTAGGTGGCCGGGGTCTTGACGCCGCCGATCACGATGGTCGGAATGGCGATCGCGTTCGACCCGTCGTCGCACGCACCCGGCGCCGGCGTGGTGTCGTCGGGCAGCAGCGTGGCCGGGTCGGCAGTCGAGAACGTGGCAGCGCTGCCACTGCTGCACGAGGTCATCGCCGCGACGAACAGGATCGAGGCGAGCAGGCGGCGCACTCGTGCGACGGTAGCGCAGTGCCGATTGTGGCGGAGGGCGCGACCAGCCAGGCTCAGGTGGACGTGGTGATATCGGCGATCGACGATGCGACGTCGACCGCACGATCGAAGCCGGTTCGGCCGAGTCGCCGACGCAGCGACTCGCCCGAGCACACGACGGCCAGATCCCCGCCGGCTTCTCTGGCGCGCCCGGCCGCGCCCAACAGGACACCGAGGCCGGCATCGTCGCAGATCTCGACCCCGTCGATGTCGACCACGATCAATTCTCCATGATGGTCGCGCACCATCCGCGTCACCGCGTCGTGCAGTTCGGGGACGCCGGCCATGTCGATGTCACCGCGCAGGCTGAGCACGTTCCGTCCGCCGACGACGGAGGTCTGTGCGCCGAGCTTCATCCGTCGACGATACATCGATGGACGAGATCGTCCAGCTGCCGGCATCCGGACGACGCTCGCAAACCGTCGGCTACGGTCGTTCGTGTGTCGTCCTCGAGCAAGCTTCTCATCACCGTCGGTCTCGGCCTGAGTCTCGGTCTGATCGGCGTCGGCTGCTCGACGAACAAGACCGCCCTCACCGGTGGGACCCAGCCGTCGTCCGTCCCGACGACGACCGCAGCTCTCGCCGCGGCAACCACGCTGCCGCCATCCACGACAACGGGGATCGCGACGACCACACCGACGCCGACGACTGTCGCAATCACGTCGACGACGGTCGTCACCACGACGACTGTGCGGACGACGCCAACCCTGCTGACGGTGCCGGCGACGTCGGCCCCACCGCCCGCTTCCACCGTCCCGGCCGCCACGACGGTTCCGCTGCCGCCGGCCACGGATGCCCCGGCCACGACGGCCGCCTCGGCCGGGTGCAACGCGTGCGCGCCGAACTATGCGTTCCCGTGGCCGTATTTTGCCGTACCGCAATTGGGCTCGGAACCCGTGCGCGGCACCGGTTGCGGATCGAAGGGCCAGATCGGTGAGGTGATTCCCGATGGTGTCTGGGATGGCCACATCTCGATCTCTGGGGCGACGCTGAAGATCGATCTGCAATGCGTCTACTACGGCGCCTCGGCGCAGCCGTTCATCGACCAGTGCGCGGCAGAGAGCGGTGGTGAGTGCTTCGATGCCGACCCGGCGTTCTTCATCATCAACAACAACACCCGGCTCCGCACCGTGCCACTGTCGTCCAGCTTCCGCCGGCGGTATGCGACGACCAGTTGCACCGATCCGGGGCCTGGCTCGCATCAGTCGCCCGGGGTGGGCCAGGCGGACTTCGATTCCTGGATCGTGATCGAAGGCGGCCAGGCGACGTTCGCGTTGACGTCGTGCGTGTACGGCTGACAACCCGTGGCCGGCGGGCGGCGATCACGGCGGCTCGAACAGCATCGTCGCCGAGCCGTGCAGAGTGACGTCGGGTAGGAACGCTCCGATGATCGGGACGTCGGTGTGATCCGTGATCGTGACCGCGACCGACACGACTGATCCGGTGGCGGTCACGGCGACCCGGATGTCAGCGCGTGCGGCCGATGCCGTGGCGGCCGAACTCCCGGCCGCCGTCGGATCAGCAGCGACCGACGCCGCCCGTGCGCCGTTACGTGCGGCATCGAGAGCCAGCAGCTGATCGCGGACGACGACGGCGATTTGCACCACACCCAGCAGGAGAACCACGACCACCGGCATCGCGAGGGCCAGTTCGACAGCGGCCTGACCACGATCGACCTCGCCCGCGGGCTTGCGATTCACCCGACCTTGCCCACGATGTTGTCGAGGACGCTGTCGAACAGGTTGCCGATCTTGCCACCCCCGCCACCCGAGGTCGCCCAGGCGACGACCAGCAGTGCGACAACCGCGGCACCGAGCAACACCAGCGCGTATTCGGTGGTGGCTTGGCCGCGGTCGCCGAGGCCGGCGTTCCAGTGGTGGAGGCGAGTGTGCAGCGCGACGAGTTTCTTGCTCATGGCGATCTCCGATCGGTCCGAGGGGTGATGGATCAGCGGCCGCAGTCAGCGCGTGAGGCTGCGTAGCGACGAGAAGGTCCCGGCCATGAGCGGGACGATGGTGAGCAGAACGAACGACGGCAGGGTGCAGGTGACGAGTGGGAACGACAGCTTCACCGGCAGCTGCCTGGCTGCGGTATCGGCGTTGCGTCGGCGATGGCTGTGCGCCTCGGCCGACAGGCGGTCGAGCGTCGCGGCGAGGGGAACGCCGTGGCGGTCAGCCAGTGCCAGCGAGTCGGCCAACGATCGGGCGATCGGCCCGAGGTGTTCGGGCAGGGCTGAGAGCGCCTCGACGAAACGCGCGCCGCGATCCACGCGTTGGACCAGGTCGGCCAGCGCAGCATCGATCTGCGGTTCGACGGCGCCGGCCAGCGAGCGAAATGTCTGTAGCGGGTTGCAGCCGGCATGGACCGTGAGCACGACGAGGTCGAGGAAGTCGGGGTAGTGATCGGCGATCGACCGACGCCGTCGTCGATCGCGACGAATCAGCGCGACACGTCGGTGCAAGACGGCCCCGATGCCGCACGCCGCGCCAGCGAACACGCCGCCCGCGATCGCCACGGCGACGACCCCAAGTGCGGCCGCTGCGATCGCGCCCGCCCGTCCGTTTCGTGACCGCTTGATCCGGTCAGGCGCCGTCGCCATCGCTGCGATTCGGGCTGGCCGAGGTGAGAGGCGCAGACCCACCAGGATCACGAGAACTGAGCCGAGACCGGCGACTTCGATGATCACGTTCGCGCACCGATCGCGCGGTTCATCAGGCGCCACCCGACGATGTTCAGCGCGACACCGACACCGACACAGCCCAGCCCGATCTGCGTGGCCAGGAAGCGAGCGACGGTTGGCGATGTCGCAAGCGTCCACACGGCGAACCCCAGCGGAACGAGGGTGAGGACATGGGCCGACAGGCGCGCTTGCGCTGCCTGGGCGCGACGCTCGGCCGCCATTGCCTCGCGTTCGCGCAAGGTCGCCGCGGCACGATCGAGTGATTCGGTGACGGCGCCTCCCTGCGCCGCACACAGCTGGAGAACGTGGATCGCCAGTCGCTGATCGGCGCTGGTCGCGGCAACGGCCGCAAGTGATTCATCGATCGTCGCGCCGCGCGAGAGGGCGATGATGGCGACTTCGAACGCGGTGGCCACCGACGATGTCTTGAGGGCATCGACGAACGCGGTGGCCATCGAATCGCCGCTTCCGCAACGGCGGGCGATGTCGTCGAGCAGCCCGGCGAGGTTTGTCGCCGAGACGGGCGACGGGCGGCGTCGTCTCCGCGTCACGACCGCCAACATGTGAGTGACGGGGCGACGGTGCACTGCGCGACGGCGCATGATGCGTCGCCGGATCGCGCGATCTCGAAGGTGCCGGCGGACGCGGCCGGCCACCAGCGTGACGAGTACGACGCCGCATGCGCCGTCAGCAAGCGCGGCGATCATCGGCGACTCCGGCACAGATCGTCGACGACCGACTGCCCGTCACCAGCGCTCGCCCCACACCGTCCGAACCCGGCCCCGGGAGCTCGAGAACGTCGGTGACGCGGCGCGCCCCGGAAGCCGTTCGTGTGACATGGACGACAACGTCGATGCTCGAACGAATCGTCTCGCGGACGGCGGTGAGCGGCCAACCGGGGGCGTGTTGGACGGCCAGCGATTCGATGCGCCGCAAGGCGTCAGAAGTGCCGTTCGCGTGGCACGTCGCCAACGAGCCGTCGTGGCCAGTGTTGAGCGCTTGCAACAGGTCGACGACCTCGCCCGCGCGGATCTCGCCGATGATGATGCGGTCTGGGCGAAGCCGAAGTGAGGTGCGGACGAGGTCCGCCATCGTCACCGCCGGCACTCCATCGACGGTCGCCGGGCGGGTCTCCAGCCGCAGCACGTGGCCGGCGTCGAGCGCCAACTCGGCGGTGTCTTCGAGCGTGATGATCCGTTCTCCGGGATGGATCCGCGAGGCGATGACGTTCAGGAGGCTGGTCTTGCCTGACGATGTGGCTCCGCTGACCAGCACGTTGCAGCGGGCGGCGACGATCTCGTCGATCAGCGCGATCACGTCGGCGCCGGCGAACTCGTCGAGCGACCGGCGACGGACTCCGAACCGCCGCAACGTGAGGCATACCCCGTCGACTGCCACCGGTGGGATGACGGCGCACACCCGAGAGCCGTCGGGCAAGCGTGCATCGACGATCGGCGAGATGCGATCCAACCGGCGGCCGAGTGGATTGAGGATGCGCTCGATCAACCGTGGCGCGACATCGGGTTCCAGCCGGCCCGCGAGCGCCGTGGTTCCTTCGCGCTCGACCCAGACGTCGCCGCCGTTGTTGATCATGATCTCGTTCACGAGCGGGTCGGCCAGGAAGATCTGCAGGGGATAGGAGATAGAGGTGGTGAGAGTGTCGTCGTAGAGTGCGGAGGTGGGTCTGTTTGCTGATGTCCGCGGGGACTTGATACAGGGCGGTATCGGACTCATTGCTCTCGTGGCGCTTCTTGTCAGCGTCTGGAGCCTCAACCTCAGTCGGGCACAGGAACAACGGCGGCTTCCTGACTGGACTGTCCGAAGTCATGATGCCTATCGGATGGTCGATTCTGAGAAGGAACACATCGGGATCCTGACCAGCGTGACCATCACGAACCGGGCCGACGCAGCGAACACACTCGTTCGCGCACGTCTGCTCATTTCGTACGCATGGGATGGCGCCATCCATGTTCTCGCGCTTCCGTCCCTAACAAAGTCGCCCGTCGCGTTGCCGCCGCCGCGCGAGGACGTCTTCGTGTCCCCCGCACGCATCGAAGGCCACGATGCCTTCACCGGCTGGTGCATGTTCGAGGTCTCGGAAGCCCTGGTCGGCGGACGCCTCATCGATTCCTATGAGCTGCAGTTCGACGACGCCCACGGGGTTTCGGTCACCTGTCCTCTCGGCTATCTGCGGGACGTTGCGCATGAAACCTAAGCCCACAAAGCGGATACAAATAGCACGAGCCCTGTTCGTGCCGATTGTGGCGGACGGGGCGCTAGGCGGCCCGCCATCAGACGGTCGGCTTGTCCCAGTGCTCATTGTTGATATTGATGGACGGTCCGAGCTGAAGGAACTCCTGCGGGTTCACGCCCACGAACAGTTGGGCGCAGTGGTCTCACAGTGGGGTGCATCAAGCGACGACCCCAACCAGGTCTTCTTGACGATCGACTTCGAGTCGCCAATGACCGTCTGCTTCGCGTTCAAGTTCGATATCGACACCCAAGCCATCTTGGTCGAGATGATCCTGAGAAGCAGAGCGCTCTACTTTCAAGCGGGTTCGACTGGAGATCTTCTGTCGGAGACATTGGAGGAGCCCCGTGTGTTCGTCGAGATTCCCGACATGGGTTTCGACCCAGTGTGGGACCACTTTGCGACGACGAGGATGGCTCGGGTCTTTCGCCAACGAATCGTTGGCTGCTCAAAGGCCAAGTCGAGGGAGCTGGCTCGTCGGTTTGTTGACGACATGCGGCACCACGCCTCGCTTCGACTTGGCTAGATCCGCTCCCCTTGGTGGATCGTCGGCAGCCAACTCAGCGAGAGGACGGCCCACGCCGAGGTCGATCACGCTGGCGATCGTCGTCGCTGAGCTGCAATGACGGATGCTCCACCCTGAGCCTGGCGAACGATGAATTGCCGAGAGGCGGCAGGTACCACTCGTGCGATCTCCAAGAGGACCGCCGTTGGCTCGAGGCTCTCACCGAGGATCACGATCGCTGACTGTCCCGCAATCTCAAACGTCCACTCATCGCGATCGATATCGGCCGAATAGGCGTACCCCTCTAGCGCAGCTGCCTCGGTGAGCGGCAGGTCGAGGATCGCGTATGACGACTCCAACCACCCCCGTGGACGGCGCTGCGCAAGTGATCGCAGTGCAGACTCGAACATCGTCCCGAGCATCTTGCGGGGTTTGGGGACCGCTGGTCCTCGGCCAAGCTCTCCCGCGTAGTAGGTGTTGAAGTCCGTTGTTGAGTCGCCGAAGTACAGCGTGCCGTCGTTGGGCACGTCAGTGCGCCCGACACGACCGAACAAATACGCGCCGAAGATGTCGAGTTCGTCGACTGCGGTGATCGTGTCGCCGATTGCGAGGCTTGAGCGCCAGCGCATGTAATGGAGAAGTTCGGCGGGGCTGCTGACCATCTCCGCTATCACTCGAAGGTCCGTCACGAGTACGGGCCATGGAGTGTGTTGGTCGCCAAGGATTCCGAGGTCCTTGAGCCGCGGTAGCTCGTACTCGAAGGAACCAAGCGAGTGGAGCATCGGGTTCACGTAGAACACGCCTGATGCGTCGTATTTGGGAAGGCGGAGAACTTCGCGGCCTCGAGCGTCGGTGAAGGTCGGCGCAGTCGTCGAGGCGAGGTAGCGCCGAACGCGCGCGCATTGGTTCCACGCATCGCCGATCGTGTTCGAGACGTCCCGCTTCAGGCGTTCGATATCGCCCCGGCGGCCTTGAACGCTGATGGATCCACCCTTCCCTTCGATGATCACGACGGCGGACTCGAATACGATGACACCGTCTGTTTCGTAGGTCTGCTCACCCTTCCCGTCATCGAACCTGTAATGGAGGTTGGTACCCCACGATGAACCTTCTAGTGTCCTGGAAGGTTGATTAGTCGAGAAATTGTTGTTGATCGGGAATTTTCGCGGTGGTGTCGCGTTGACCTGGTGTTGTCGTGCAACATCAGGAGGACACCATGACACGCCGTGGACGACCCACTCCCGAGATCAT
>JBBRPP010000037.1:0-52300 GCA_038227995.1 Acidimicrobiales bacterium | reverse complement strand
TCGCGCTCGCACAACGACAACGGCAAGCCTGGCATCCTGGTATCTCCAACGGTCGGTGGTGGTCAACAGCACCGGCCATCCTGACCCTCACGGATCAGTCAAACCGGGACCGTGCACCGACCGTTGGAACTGGCCGTCCCGTAGCGGGCATCCTGCGGGCCGAGAACCCCTTCGGCGTCGGACCACTTTCTGTCAGCAGCATCTGCCAGCGTTGTCATCAAGACGACCACATCAGGGGACAGCGCAGGAACTTCGTTGACGAGAGCGTCTTGGAAAAACGGTTCGGCACTCTGCGCGAAGTCGCGGATCTTTTGGTCGCTGATCTCGCCCGATCGCAGGAACGACATGCTGGGCGCCCACACACCCTTCACCTGGGCGTACTCCGGATGGTCTCCGGCCCACATCTGGAGCCCGACCGTGAGGGACTGCAACGTGGAGTCGCCGACGAGAAGAATCCTCACCGGTCGGCTCGGTGGCGCCCCGAGTCGGATCGCAGTCTCGTTCGAGCGAACGCTGGTATTCAGCGTCGACGTGACGAGCGGGTCGATCGACGATGCCGGAACGATGGCCACTCGCCGCGCCAGATCGGCGGGCACTGCGAACGGCGCGATCGAAGGCGAGATGAGCAGGGCCAGCCCGATGGTCGCGGCTGTCGCCGTGCCGGCAAAGGTCACCGTCGCCAACGGCTTGGTGGACATGTGCCGGATCGGTTGCTCGATGAAGCGGTACGACAGCGCGGTGATCGACGCGGTGACCGCGAGGGCGAAGCCGAGGTTCGCAGGATGTGTCAGATCCCAACTCCGCTCGCGCAGATAGACGAACACCGGCCAGTGGAAGAGGTACAACCCGTAACTCACGCGCCCGATCGCGAAGAGTGGCCGCGTCGACAGCATTCGTCGCAGCAATCCGGGGACCTGCAAGGAGTACACGAGACCGACGCTCAGCAAACTGAAGAAGGGCAACGCGCCCGAATACGCCGGCCCGGTTCCCGATGGCAGCCACAGTGCCGCCGCGACGACGAGTCCCAAAGCCAATGGACCCACCAAGCGTGCGAGGGTTGGCACCTTTCGTCCTCGAGCGAGAACGCAGGCCAGGGCAGCGCCGGCGAGGATCTCCGGCAGGCGGGCAGGTGTGGCCCAGTATGCGGCGTCGGGGCCGAATGTCTTTGCGATGGCAACCGCGATCGCAGCGAACGAGATGAAGAGCCCGATCACGACGCGTTCGACGTGCCGACGCCCGACGAGTCGCAACAGCCCCAGCAGGGCGATCGGCCACAGCCAGTAGAACTGTTCCTCGATCGCCAACGACCAGTAGTGAGCCAATGGGGAGATGCCCCCGAGGAAGAGATCGCCGTAGCTCGTCGTGCCGGCCAACTTCACCCAGTTGAAGCTGTGCAACAGTGCCCCGATGATGTCCGTCCGAAGGCCTCGAACTTTTGCGAATGCGCCGGACCACCGCGCGAGCATGATCAGACAAACACAGACCAAGCTCGCCGGGAACAGGCGCCGGATTCGTCGAGAGTAGAAGGCGCCGACAGCGACGGATCCTGTGCGATCGTGCTCGGCCAGCAGCAACGAGGTGATCAGGTATCCGGACAGAGTGAAGAACACCGACACACCCACGTATCCGCCGGACAGTGATGGCAACCCCGCGTGAAACAGGATCACCAGCACCACGGCAATCGCCCGGACACCGTCGAGAGCCGGTTGATACCCGAACATCGGCGTATCGGGAACGACCGCGCGGTGATCGTTCGCCCTCGTTTCGCCGAGAGCGAATGCGGACGAACTCGGCAGTTCGATCGCGGTGACGACTCGGCGGGCGGATGGCACAGACATTCTCCGCTCAGCTTCGCAGGTGCCGATGTGATCAACCGCGATCGGGCGCCCGCGGTCGATGGCCTCTTCGTGGGCGCCGGAGCAGTCGGCCCCGACACAACCGTCGCCGTCACCGTCACCGGACGGGGTGGGGTCCCGACGTCGAACGTCGGTGCTGACGCGATCAACGTCACCGCAGTGAACCCGACCGCCGCTTCATACCTCAGCGTCTATCCCGACGGAGTCGCGCGGCCGCTGGCATCGAGCCTCAACTTCACTGCTGCGCAAACGATCGCGAACACGGTGATCGTCCCCGTCACCAGCAATGGCCCGATCGACATCTACAACCGCGTCGGCAGCGTCGACCTCGTTGTCGACGTCTCCGGGTGGTTCCACGCGGCACGGCGTTCGGCAGCGTCACCCCCGCACGAGTTCTCGACACCAGGGCCCACACCCAAACGGTTGACGGCCAGTTCCAGGGCGGCGGGCCGATCGGCCCGGACGCGGCGATGGCGGTTCTTATTGCCGTCAGGGCCGCGATCTCCGACGACGCGCAGGTCGTCGTCTTCGGCTACCGGGGAAACGTGATCGTCGATCCAGAGGCGTCCGCCGACCACACCGTCTGGTTGCGCAACCTCACCGATCAGACGACGACGAGGATCGACACCGATGACCTCGGCCGGTCTCGAATTGGTGTCGAGGGTTGGGCGACCAGTCCAGCGCTGTCGGGTGACGGCCGTTACGCAACGTTCACGTCCGACGATGGCAACATCGATCCGAACACACCACCCGGGAACCCGACCGACTACGTCGTCGGGCCACTCCGCTGATTCAACTCCGGATCTGCCACTGGGGCCGGAGCGTGATCATGCCGCCCGTCTCGTACGGCTTGCCGGTCATGACGTCGAAGCGCAGAGCCACCTGAACGTTGTCGTACTCGTGCTGCCGGTTGAAGTCGGTGATGAACGTGTGCAGGTCGTACGTCCCCGGCAGCATCGGCACGTCGTTCATCGTGACTTCGACGTACCCGTCTCCTGAGATGGAGTCCGGCAGCAGCCCGACGTCTCGAGTGCACGGCGAGGTGAGCGCCGTGCCGCCGAGGTGTTCGATGCGGAACCCGAAGACCGGCTTCGGAACGCTCTTCCTCGCGCTGTAGTGCAGGCGAAGACGAATGGACTCGCTGGTGCGGAATCGTTTGACCGGCACCTCGGAGTCACCGACGAACATCTCGACGCGCTCGATCTGGATCTCTCCCGACCCTCGTCGAACACTCATCCCGTCGCCGCGATCGCGGCCGCCCAGCATCGTCTCGGTGTACGCCTCCACGAGTTCGGCCGGGTCGCCTTCTCCTGTGACCACGCCGTGAGTCAGCCAGATCGCACGATCGCACATGTCCTTCACGCTCGCCATGGCGTGCGTCACGAGGACGATGGTTCGACCTTCGTTGCGAAAGTCGACGAACTTCTCCGCACACTTCTGTTGAAAAGTCACGTCGCCGACGGCGAGGATCTCGTCGATGATCAGCAACTGTGGGTCGACGTTGATGGCGACGGCAAATGCCAAGCGCACGTACATGCCCGACGAGTAGGTCTTGACCGGCGAATCGATGAAACTTTCGAGTCCGGAGAATTCCACGATCTCGTCGAACCGACCAGCGATCTCCCGACGCCCCATGCCCAGGATGGCTGCGTTCAGGAAGACGTTGTCGCGGCCCGACAGCTCGGGATGAAACCCCGCCCCGAGTTCGAGGAGCGCCGACATTCGTTTCGTCACCTGGACGGATCCCTTGGTCGGCTGGAGGATTCCTGCCATGCACTTCAGCAGTGTCGACTTGCCGGATCCGTTGTGTCCGATGACCCCGAACACCTCGCCCTCGTGGACGTCGAATGTCACGTCGTCAAGGGCAAGGAAGTCTTCGTAGCGATTCCGCTTCTTGCCCGCGATGAGCGCCTTGAGCGAGTTCGTCTTTTCGCTGTGCAGCCGGAACGATTTCGTCAGGTGCTCGACGGTGAGGACGTTGTCGCGGCTCATGTTCACATCTCCTCTGCGAAACGTGGGGACAGTCGATTGAAGATCCACGAGCCGATGGCGAAGCTGCCGAAGGCGAACACAACGAGTTCGAGCATGCGTCCCGGACCGGGCAAGCGCGAGTCGTAGACGATGTTGTGGATCGCGGTGATGAAGCTGCCGGTCGGTCCGTAGTTGGCGATCAACACGAGTGGGCGAAGGGTGATGTTGGCCGGGTTGTAGATGATCGGAGTCGCGTAGAACAGCAACTGGGAGAGGATTCCCCACAAGTAGTTCACGTCGTGGTAGAAGACGTTCGCAGCGCCGAGGACGAGAGCGATACCAGCGGAGAAAATCCCGAGCAGGACGAGGACGCCGATCAACATCGGCAACCACGGGAGGATGTTGTGGCCGATGACGGCCATCGCGACCGTCAACAGCGACATCTCGATGAGAAGCGTGATGAACTGGGCGATGACGACCGAGAACACGAGATGTTCGTGCGGGAACTGCACCTTCTTGATCAGGCCGGCGCCGCCCTGCACGCCCGCAATCGACACGCCGACGCTCAAGGAAAAGAAGTTGAACGGCAGGACACCTGCAAGAAAGTAGAGCGGGAAGTTCTTCACGCCGCTCGGGTCGCCGATCGGCGCTGACGCCTTGAACACGTAGATGAAGATGACCGTGAAGATCAACATCTGAGACAGCGGATTGAACAAGCTCCAAGCCCACCCGAGCACCGATTTCTTGTAGCGGGTGCGCAGTTCCTTCAGCGAGAGGAGGTACAGCAGGTTGCGATGCGCCATCGCCGATCTGAGTGACATGCGGGCGACAGCCTACGGGCTGTGCACACCGGCGAGCGCTCAGCGTGCGGCGGGATCACTCGCGATGTAGCTCCACAACTCGGTTGCGTACGAGTCCCACGACCGAAAGTGGAGCGCGGCCGCCTCGTTGCGCAACTGGTCACAACGAGCGTCATCGACCACCAGTTCTCGCATCGCTCGAGTGAGATCGACGATGTCTCGTGGGTCGATGAGAATGGATCCACCATCACTGGCGGCTTCCTTCATCGAGCCGTAGTTCGACGTGATCACTGGGGTGCCAGATGCGAGCGATTCGGCGATCGGCAGGCCGAAGCCCTCGACCAGCGATGGAAACACCGTGAATCGTGCCAGCTTGTAGAGCGACCAGAGTTGCACCTCTGAGGCCTTCTTGATGATCTGCAGATCGTGATCGTTCATCAGCCGAGCCGCGTAGTGATCGAACGATTCCGATTTCCAGCCGGCTCCACCGACGAAGACCAGCTGAAACCGGTGTTGTTCGCGCCACAGCGTCTCCGCTGCCTCGAGCACGGCGAAGTGATTCTTGCGTGGCTCGTGGCTGCCCACCACGAGAACGATCGGTGCACCACTGAGGCCGAGGCTTCGACGCGTCTCAGCGAGATCGTCGGCGGTGACGACCTCAGCCGAGGCGGGCAACGGGTGGGCCTCGACCCGCGGACCACGCAGGCCTTGCTGTTCGACCATCAGGTTGAATGCGCGGAACTCGGCCGCCGTCGCATGGCTGATGGCTGACAGCTTGTCCGCGATCTTGGCCAGGGACACGGCGTTCGAAAAACGAACAGGCATCCCCTCTGGCGTCGTTTCCGACGCGGTGTAGGGGATGAGGTCGTACACCAGGAGGGCCAACGTGCAGATGCCGGCGGCCTTCATCGCTCGATATGCGTCGCATCGGTCCGGTTCTGCAGCGAGCTCGGGGATCATGACGGTCGCCTTCCATGGCACGATCACTCGACCCGTGGCTTCGGCGAGGTCGCGCCACACGCCGACTGCATCGGCCTTGGTCACGGACGTGCGCCATTCAGCGAAGCGATCGATCTCCTCCGCGCTGAGCCGGCGAGGCGAGTTGGCGACGAACTCCCAATGCGCGACGACCAGATCCGGCTGACCATTGATCCAACGGGTGACCGTCTCTCTCACCACCCGTTGGATGCCCGTGTGCAGATTGTGACCCGCCGTGTGACTGATGTCGATCACGACCGCATCAGTGACGATCTCGAGATCCAGGTCGGTCGTGCGACCGAATCGCCTGCAATCGGCAAAGAAGCGTTTGCCGTGCTCGAGCAATGTCGATGTGCCGTCAACTCTCAACGCCTGCCCCGCCATCGCCAGCTCGCCCTCGTTGGGATAGGCGGCGCCGCAGGCCACGAGCACCAGCCAGGCAATGGTGAGCGGCGGGAGGTCCGTCGCCTCGATGGATCCGCGGATCACCTCGAAGGCGTCGATTCCCGTATCCGAGAGTGCTTCGGCTGTCGGGCCATGGATCAACTCGGCTACTTGCAGGAGTCGTCGTGCCATCGCACGTTCGAATCGCTCGACGTCGATCTCGGCGGACGGTTCCGTACCGTCTTGGTTGGTCGTGGATGTAGTCGGCAAGGCCACGGGTCGACTGGTCCGTCGACGCACCGATCGCAATGGCTTCGTCACCCGCCACGACAACGTGCGGTGCAGTGCGTCGATCTCACGCTGGAGCCGGCCGATCTCGGCGAGCCGTTCTGCGGCCAGATCTTGGACCTCGTCCACCAGCGGATCGCTCAGCGTTCGGCGACGAACAGGATGTGCGGGCCGTTCACGTGGGCCAGGCTCTCGTCGAGGACGGTGATCTTGCTGAAGCCGAGATCCGCGAGGACGCTCATCAGGCCGTCACGTTCCAGCCACTTCGCCGATGCTTCCGGACCGCCACAGAAGCCGCCCCAGCCGAGTGCTTCCAGGTAGTGGCGGGGATGCAGGGTCAGTGTGCGACCGCGCCATTCGACATCGACCGGGGCGTCCACGAACGTGCGCGAGATCCGCTCGACGGATGCCACCGCGTCGCGGTCCCAGAAGTGTGTCCAGATCGCGATCTTGTCGGTGACCTTGGCGATCGATGCGAGCAGATCGAGCGGATCCTGCATGTGGTAGAGCACACCGCTGGCGAGCACGAGGTCGAAGTGCTCAGTGGTGTCGTGCAGGTACGGCATGAAGTCGCCGAGTTCGAACTTGGCCCGTTCGAGATCGAGGATCTCCTTCACCACGAGGCACTTCAGATATGCGCGAGCACTGGCTTCGACGGCGATCACGTCGGCGCCGGCCTTGTGCATCATGTAGGTGTGGCCGGCTTCCAGCGGCCCGAGTTCCAGCACCTTCAGCCCATCGACACTGCCGAGGTGGCCGAGGATCAGGTCGATCCGGTCGTCGGCCCACGTCGGCAGGATGCCTGCCGTCAGCCCGAGGCCTTCCGGCATCGATGACGACCACGTGTCTTTGAACAGGTCGAGCGCGTTCTGATCCGATGGGGCGGACCTCACGTATTGGTCGAGGATGGAATGATCCTGCGCCTCGGGCGCCGCAGCCGGCTGGGCTGCGGGAACGGGCGTGGTCGGCTTCCGGCGGAACATGTTGGTTGTCGGTCCTGTCGTCGAGCGCGCAGAGAGTGCGGCGCTGTGATGACGCGACTATAGAGGCGCTGGCTCGTGGGCCCCGGTCTACGTCATCCGCTTCAGGGCGAGGATGTAGTTGCAGCACGACAGGTCGCTGCGTCCTTTGTTCGACAGTTCGGTCACCCAGTCGGCCCCGAGCGCGGACTGTCCTGAATCCATCAGCTCGGCCACGGTCATCGACATGAAGTGCTCGCGCGCGGCCTCGGGGAGTTGACCCGCGTACGCGTGCAGCATCCAGTGCAGCCCGAACATCGGCTGACCGAACGGGAAGATGTCGCAGTGCTGCACGTCCATTGCTTCGAACAGGCTGACGAGTCCCTGCGCGGTCATGTTGAAGAAGTGATTCGGGAACGCGTGGACTGGCTGCAGGAACGGCACCTGGCCGTACAGCACGCCGCCCGGCTTGAGGACACGCATCAGTTCGTCCGCGCAGCGCGCCGGATGCTTGACGTGTTCGAGGACGGCGAACGAGAACACCGCATCGAACGAGCTGTCCGCGAACGGCAGGCGCTCGCCGACGGCGAGCACATCGGTGCTCGGGTAACCGACGATCTCGACGTTGACGACGTTCGGCCAGTAGACCGATTGCAGGCCGGCGCCGCAGTCCAGGATCAGCCCGTCTTGGAGACGGTTGATGATGTTGATCGCGACACCGTCGTAGGTGTTCGACGACACGTTGTCCGTGGGCACGATCTGGAACTCGTCCCGCAGCGATGACGGCAGGAAGTCGAACGCGCCAGTGTCGGCCGTGGCGTACTTCGCTCCGCAACGTGAGCACGTCCACGCGGCGCTGGCGGCCGTGAGCGTGGCGTCAGGGCACGTGGGGCAGCGCAGCAGTGGTTCGACTCGCGCATGCTTGGCGGAGCGCCGCGCGGATTCGTCGACGGCGACATCGCGCGTCGGGATCGCGATCGACTGGGTCGTTCCACCGGAGGTGTAACGCAACTCGACGACATCGACTGCGCCGGCGGCGGCGACTGCACCGTTCGCCCGAAAGCCGATGGCGCCGATGCCGTAGATCGATTCGATCTCGTCTTCCGCCACGAGATGCAATCCCCATGCAGCGTCAAGCTGCGGGTCGGTGAACGTGATGTCCGTGATCGGGTCCGGTGACGCGATCCAGCCGACGATGTCGATCTGCATCGGCTCTGCCCACGACTCGGTGATGAGCGGGCTCCGCAGCAACCAGAACGATCGCGCGACCCCTTCGAGTTGGGGGCCGAGAAAGCGAGTGAGCGGACTCGCCGAATCCGGCTTGTCCACTCGCCGCCGGAGTCGATTGACGATCATGCTGTCCCGGGTCCTCGCGTCGTGCTCATTGCCTTCTGCCGACCACGACTGTAGAGCGAAGTCAACGCACGCCCTTGCCCACTAGCCTGTGGACCCATGCCATCGCAGCCCACGTCACCCGCCTCGGCAGAGGTCGAACTCGTTGAACTCCGTGCCGAGGTCGCTCGCCTGCGCGAATTGGTCGGCCCCAGCGAGCCGTCGTACATCAAGCTCAAGACCGACGTGTGGGGCGCCCGCGATGCCGTCATCGGGGCCGAAGCCGAATGCGGCATCCTGCGCGGGCGGGTGCGTTCGCTGGAAGCCGAGCTGACTCGCGCGATCAAGGAGCAGCAGTGGTTCAAGGCCGAAGTGATCAACCGGCTGAAGTCGTACCGCGTCGTGCAGCGCAAGGTCATCGGCCGAGTTCGCCGCAGCCTGGTCAAGTGAGCCGCGCCACGTGAGCCCACGCATCTCGGTCCTGACCCCGGTCTACAACCCGCCGCCGGCCGTCCTCCAGGAAACCATCGACTCCGTCAAGAATCAGACGTTCGCCGACTGGGAACTGTGCCTCGTCGACGACTGCTCCACCGACCCGGCCATCCGTCCGCTGCTCGATGCGGCAGCTGCGTCAGACCCGCGGATCAAGGTGCTGCACCGTGCCGAGAACGGTGGCATCATCCCCGCGTCGTCCGATGCGTTGGCGATGGCGACCGGTGAGTTCGTCGCACTGTTGGATCACGACGACCTGATCCACGAGAAGGCGTTGGCCGAGATCGCGCTGATCGCCGACCAGCACCCGAACCTCGACTACTCGTACAGCGACGAAGCACACCTCAGCCCGTCGGGCGATGTGGTCACGCCGTTCTACAAGCCCGACTGGTCACCAGAGCGGTTCCGCAGCCAGAACTACTGCACCCACTTCTCGGTGTTCCGTCGCTCACTGGTCAACGAGGTCGGCGGCTTCCGGCCGGGGTTCGAAGGCAGCCAGGACTACGACCTCATTCTTCGCGTCACCGAGAAGGCCCGCTACATCCACCACTTCACGTGGATCATGTACCTCTGGCGCCAGCTGCCGACATCGGTGGCCGGCGATCGCAACGCCAAGCCGTACGCGTACGAATCGGGGCGGCGCGCACTGCAGGAGCACGCCGATCGACTGGGCATCAAAGCCACGGTCGAGATGCAGGAGCCGCTGGGCACCTATCGCTTCCGCCGCCACCTCACCAGCACGCCGAAGGTCAGCATCATCATCCCCACCCGCGGCACCAGCTCGCGCGTGTGGGGTGTCGAGCGCAACCTCATCGTCGAAACCGTCGAGAGCGTGCTCGAGAAGGAGAGCTACCCCGACCTCGAATTCGTCATCGTCGCCGACAGCGTGACACCGCCGAAGGTGATCACGGCACTGGAACGGTTGCTCGGCGACCGTCTCAAACTGGTGTGGTTCGACGAGAAGTTCAACTTCAGTCTGAAGTGCAACCTCGGCGCCGCCCATGCGACGGGCGACCTGTTCTTCCTGCTCAACGATGACATGCAGGTGATCACGCCCGACTTCCTGACGACGTTGGTGCCGATCGCGCTCGACCCCCAGATCGGCATGGTGGGCGCCAAGCTCTACTTCGCCGACGGCACCTTGCAGCACGCCGGCCACGTCTACAACGGCGACCCGTACCACGCGATGTTCCGCTGGTCCGGCGACGAGTTGGGGCCGTCCGGACTGCTCGTCGTGCAACGCGAATGCATCGGCGTGACTGCCGCGTGCGCACTCGTGCGCCGCGAGGTGTACGACGAGATCGGCGGCCTCACGCCGCTGCTGCACAGCAACTTCAACGACGTCGACTTCAGCATGAAGATCCGCGGTGCCGGGTACCGAATCGTGTGGACGCCGTACGTCGAGATGTACCACTTCGAGAGCCAGACCCGCGTGCCGACGCCCACCGAGTACGAACACATGGTGATCCGCCACCGCTGGTCGGACGCGCTCTACGGCGACCCGTACTACAACATCAACCTCCAGCCGTTCCGCGACGACTGGGTCGAGCGAGCCCTGCGCTGACGTGACCGCGACCGAGTCGACTGTCGGCGCGTTCTGCCTCATCGTGCCGTCCGGTACGTGGCAGATGACAGCACTGATCGACGCGTTGCACGACCATCATCCCGAGGCCGAGGTCCACGCCGTCTGGTGCGGTGACCCGCATCTGCGTCCGGTCCTCGACGACGCCCACCACCGCGCCAGCTGGTGCGACCTCGACCTGGCGGAGCCCGCCGGCTGGGGTTGGGGGCGGCTGATCGTCGGACTGCATCCGCGCGCGTACGAGTGGTGTCGTGCCGCCGCTGCCGTCGCCCGGCTGCTGGATGAGGGCACCGATTCGGTTGCGGTCCTGCGCGTCGGTTCGGTTGCGGTCCTCGGTGACTGCTCGGCGTTGATGGCCGGCCCGTCGGTGACGCTCGTGCCTCGATGCAACGGAACGCTGCCAGTCGATGGCCTCGCGCCGACAGAGGCCGACCTCGTGATGTCGGGCCGGCACAGCATCGTTGCCGCAGGGTTTCGGGCAGCAGCGAAGCCGGCGCTCGAATGGTTCGCGCAACAACTGCTGGGTGCTGGGGACACCGTCGGTCCGTGGCTCGATCGCGTCGGCGAGCTGTTCGGCGCAGTCGACTGTTCCGACCCGGCCATCGGCGTCGGCGGATGGCGGTCGCACCTCGACCCGGTGCTGCTCGATCTCGACGACTTGGACCACGCCGAGCAGTGGCACTTCACGTTCGCATCGGCCCCGGCGCGGATCAGACTGTCGGCCGAAACTGCGCTGGCGGACGCCGTCGCCCACGGACGTCACCAGATCGTCGGCCGATCGGCTGTGCTGGCGTTGCCCGGGAGAGTCGTGGTCGACGCCGCGATCCGGCGCTTGGTCGCGAACGAGTTGACGAGCTCGACGCCGAGCCGGTCGACGTTGCCCGTGCCGTTCGGCGAGCATCATTCGGCGTTCCTGCGCTGGCTCGAACAGCCATCGCCCGTGTGGGGTGCCACCTTCGGCCGCTACTGGCGCCAGCTCCGCGCTGAGCGCGCCGATCTTCAGGTCGCGTTCCCGCGGCCAGATGGTCGCGACCAGGCCGACTTCATCGCGTGGTCCAGCACGAGCTGGCTCGACGACGATCGGTCGAGCTTGATCGGCATCGTGAGCACCGATGCCATCGTCGACATCGAGGGCACCAAATCGCCGCCGGTCGAAGCGGTCAAGTCCGTCGCGTCGGTCGCGTCGATCGCGTCGGTCGGGCACGATCCATCGGGGGTCAACGTCGTCGGCTACCACTCGCACGACCTCAGCCTGGGCTTGATCGCCCGTCAGATCACGGCGGCGCTCGAATCCGTCGATGTGCCCGTCGCCGCGATCGATCATCATCGGACGGGAAGTCCCGTCACCGAGCATCTCCCGCTGACGACACGTGAAGTTGCATTTGCAACAAACATCATCGTCGTCAACGCTGACCAGTTCGAGTTCCTGGTCTCCGACATGGGCGTCGAGGTGCTGGACGGCCGCACGAACATCGCTTACTGGTTCTGGGAGCTCGATGAAGTGCCCGCGCAGATGGTTGCTGCGATCGATGACGTCGACGAAGTCTGGGCCGGCAGCCAGTTCGTCGCCGATGCGTTCGCTCGCGTGACCGACAAGCCCGTCCGTTGCGTGCCGATCCCGGTCAGCGAACCCGAGGTGTCCGGTCGCGATCGGGCGAGCCTCGGCATCCCCACCGATCGATTCGTCTTCCTGGTCACCTTCGATCATTTCAGCGTCACCGAGCGCAAGAACCCCTTCGGCGCGATCGAAGCGTTCCGGCGCGCCTTTTCCGATGGAGACGGCCCGCTGCTGTTGATCAAGACCGTCAACGGCGACGTTCGCTGGCAGAGCCACGAGCGACTACTGCTCGCGACTCGCGGCAGAAGCGACATCGTCGTGTGGGACGAACACCTGTCGCGGCCCGACCAGATGGCCGTGCACAAGGCCAGCGACTGCCTGGTGTCGTTGCACCGCTCCGAGGGCCTCGGACTGCACTGCGCGGAGGCGATGTGGCTCGGCAAGCTGGTCATCGCATCGCGCTACTCGGGGAACCTCGACTTCATGGACGACGACTGCTCGCTGCTGGTCGATTGCACGATGACCGCGATCACGGACGGTGAAGGCGTCTATCCGCCAACGGGTCGCTGGGCCGACCCCGACCTCGACCAGGCCGCCGCGTTCATGCGTCAGGTGGCTGCAGACCCGACCGCAGCCGCGGCTGTGGGCGCACGGGCTCGCCGCCGGATGACCGAGCAGCCGTCGCAGGCCGCGACCGGCCGCCGCATTGCCGCGCTCGTCGGCATTGCCGCCGACACGACCAGCACCAGAGATCGACAGCAGAGCGATCGACAACAGAGCGATCGACAGCAGAGCGACATCCAGCAGAGATCGACAGCAGGCAACCCGAAGCAGAGGACATGACGACATGGGACTGAAATCACGGATGAGCTGGATGGTGAACGGCGCGGCGCGTACCGACGCGTCGCTGGCTACGTATGCAACCGAGCTTCGCGAGTTGCAGCTCAAGGTCGAGGCGCTCACCGCCGTCGCGTCCCGCCTCGACACGACGCTGGCCCAGGTCCACAGCGACGAGCGCGCTCGCGTCGACGGGCTGGTCGCGGGCCTGCGTGAGCAACTGCGGACCGCGGTCGACGATCTCGGTGACCGCACCGGTGCGCTCGCCGACCGACTGGACTCGATTCAGCGCTGACGGGGTACGGTCGGCAATGCGCGTGCGTCGAGTGGTCGTCCCTGTCCTCGGTCTCCTGGCAGCGCTCACGCCACTGTCCACGATGGGCCCACTGTCCGCCGATGTGGCGGCCGCGGCCACGGGAGGACAACAGGTCGGTCTGGCCCCGCAGATCTCGCCACCTGCCGCACTGTCGACGTCGGGTGACTTCGCGACCGACAGCTTCAGCAACCCGTGGGACTTCTCCGACAACGACGACGTCATCCCCGTGGCCGGAGTTGGAACGAATGGTGATGCGATCACCGACGACACCGGCGCCGGCATCCTCACCGTCGCCACGCACAACGCGGCCGAGATCCGTTTGCTGTTCAACTGGCCGGGCGTGCTGCCGTGGGGGCACGACGGGTGGGCCCACCCGATCGACAGCAGCGCGTACACGCAGGCGACCTTCAGCATCCACGCCGACGCAGCACTCAACATGCTCGTCAGGTGGACGAACACGGACGGGCAGACGGGCGCCGTTCCGTTCACGGTCTCCGGCGCTGCCGGCTTCCAGACGTTCCACTTCGACCTCGCCGATCCGGCCACCTATCCACCGGGCTTCGACGGTCGATGGGTCGGACAGGTCGTCAACTTCCAGATCTTCCGTGGGAACGCGGCCGGCGGCGGCAACCCAGCGGTGAACGTGCAGCTCGACTGGGTTCGCCTGCACCGTGCTGACGCGCCGCAGAGTCCACCCGCGGGGGTTCCCGTCTCGCACGTGCTCACACCGAACGCCGAAGGCGGTGCCGACTACGCAACCGAGCAACTCGGCAACCCGTGGGACTTCGCCGGGCTGGAGGATGTTGCCGGCTCGCACGACGTCACCAACCTCAGCACGGCGTCGGGTCACCTCACGGGTACGGCGATCCACAACGATCCGTGGATCGGCGTGCCGTTGGGACCGCCTCTGCAGACCGACAGGTACCACCGGCTCACCGTCGACGCGTGCTACGCCGGCGGCTTCGGACTGTCGGGCAGCGCCGGCGGCGGCATGATCGGCCGGATGTCGTGGCAGGTCGCGGGATCGACCGACGCTGCCGTCACGCAGGACTTCGTCGTCTTCCCCGGCTGCCACCGGATGACGATCGACATGATCACGTCGCCGGCCTCCGCGGTGAACGACGAAGCCAGCCCACTGGTCACCGGTTGGCGCGGGATGCAGCCGTCGTCGCTGCGGTTCGATCTCGAGGAAGATCCCGGCCAACGCGCGTTCACGCTCAACGGCATTCGTCTGGCCGATGACGCCGAGTTGTCGTCGACGTACCCGATCACGTTCAGCAACGACGCGGTGTCCAGCCCTGGCGCTCTCGCGGTCCGGACAACAGCCGACGTGTACGTGTCGACGAATCGCAACAGCTTCGACGGCACGCTGATCAAGAGTGGGCTCACGATCGGCGCAGGCACCAACACGTTCGTGTGGGACGGCACCGACGCAGCCGGAACCCCGATGCCGAACGCGACCTACTGGGTCTATGTCGTCCAGCGGAATGCCTCGGGCGTCGGTGTCGGCTATTCGAGTGGGCCGGTTCGCGTCGAGAAGCCCGTGCCCCCGACACCGAGCTACTACGTGCCACTCAGCCCCTCCCGTCTGCTCGACACGCGTGACGGCGAAGGCGGCAACGTCTACCCGCTGGCGACGGGCGTGTCGACACAACTTCAGGTGACCGGCGTCGGGGGAGTCCCGTACGCAGGAGTCACGGCCGTCGTCATGAACGTCACGGTCACGAACACGACATCGGCCGGGTTCCTCACGGCGTGGCCGTCGGGCGATGCGAGACCGTTGGTGTCGAACCTCAACTTCGTCCCCGGTCAGACCGTGCCGAACCTGGTGACCGTCAAGGTCGGAGCCAATGGGCGAGTCGATCTGTTCAACTCGTCCGGCAGCACCGATGTCATCGCCGACGTCGCCGGCTACTACACCAGCATCCCGCCCGGGTCGGGCGGCCGGTTCACGGCGCTGACACCGGCACGGCTGCTCGACACCCGCGACGGGACGGGCACAGCGGGGGTCATTGCTGCAATCGGTGCGCAGGCGTCCATCGACCTCGGCGTCCTCGGCGTGGGCGGTGTGCCATCCGCTGGTGTCACCGGCGTCGCCCTCAACGTGACCGCGACCGGTCCGACCGGAACCGGCTTCCTGACCGTGTGGCCGTCGGGTGAGCCCAGACCGCTGGCGTCGACGCACAACTTCGTGCCCGGGTTGACCGTTGCCAACCTGGTGCTCGCCAAGGTCGGCTCGAACGGCAAGGTCTCCATCTTCAACTCGTCCGGCAGCACCGACGTGGTCGCCGACGTGATCGGCTACTTCTCGGCGTCCGGCGGGGCCTTCGTGCCGCTCAGTCCGCAACGCTTGGTCGATTCGCGCGTCGGGTTGGGCACGCCGCAGGCACCGTTGCAATTGGGCGAGAGTCGCACCATGGGCGTCGCCGGTGGAGTTCCGGTTCCCACCAAGGCCACCGCCGTCGTGGTCAATGTGACATCTGTCGACAGCACCCAACCGTCGTTCATCACGGTCTGGCCCACCGGTTCGAAGCAACCGCTCGCATCGACGTTGAACCCCAGGCCAGGGGTGCCGGTGCCGAATCAGGCGTATCTGCGCCTCGGCACGAACGGAAGTCTCGACGTGTTCAACTCGAACGGATCGACCGAAGTGATCATCGACGTGTTCGGCTACGTCATGTGAGCCACTGGTAGCGTCGGTCCCGAGCGGGCAACTCAACTCCGGCCCTGAACGGCCGATAGACGTGTGATGCGCTTTCGTCGATCTGTTCTGCCTGTCGCCATCATGGTGCTGGCCTCGCTCCCGGTGTGGTCGTCTGCGCCGACCCATGCCGCGGCAGTCGCCCCTGGTCACCAGGTCGATCTCGGCACAGTGCTGTCACCTGACCCGTCGCTCGACACGTCCGGTGACTTCGCCACGGACACGTTCAGCAACCCGTGGGACTTCTCCGATCCCGACGACCTGATCCCCATCCCGCAGGTCGGTGCCGGCTTTGCCGATGCGGCCGACGTCAGCAACGGTCTGCTCACGGTGGCCAGCCGCAACCAGACCGAGTTCCGTCTGTTGATGAACTGGGGGCAGATCACGCCAGTGCTGCCGTGGGGTCACGATGGTTGGTTGCACCCGATCGATGCCGGTCGGTACACGCAGCTGTCGTTCCGGATCAAGGTGGATGCACCGCTCGGTTTCGCGGTCCGATGGTGGAAGGCCGATGGCTCGTGGGGAGTGATCCCGATGAACATCACCACCACCGACTGGCAGACGCTGCACTTCGACCTCACCGACCGTAAGAACTATCCGCTCCCCGGCGCAGACGCCGTCTGGGGTGGCGCGGTCACGCGCTTCGAACTGTTTCGCGGCGCTGCGCTGAACTCGCCCGGTCAGAACCCCACCGTCAACGTCCAGCTGGACTGGGTCCGTCTGTACCGCAACGGAGCGTCGATGACGCCACCCGGCAACGTCCCGGTCCCGCAGGTGCTGAGCCCGAACGAGACCGGCGGCGCCGACTACGCGACGACCGAGCTCGGCAACCCATGGGACTTCGCCGGTATGGACGACGTCAACGGCACCAACGACGTCACCAACCTCAGCACGGCATCCGGTGACCTGACGGGAACATCGTTCGCCAATGACCCCTCGATCGGCCTGCACATCGCGCCGAACATGAACACCGACAAGTACCACCACCTCACGATCGATCTCTGTGAAGACGGGCCGGAGAGCCTGGCCGACACCAAGGGTGGCGGGATGATCGGGCGCATGGCCTGGTACACCGACCGCAACCTGGCGTGGAGCGAGACCCAGGACTTCGTGGTCTTCCCCGGGTGCCACACCGTGACGATCGACATGATCACCAGCCCGGCCGCAGCGCTGCATGACGAGTTCACCACCGCGGTGTCGGGCTGGAAGGGAATCCACCTCGCGTACCTGCGCTTCGATCCGAACGAGGACCGCGGGCTGCGCAACTTCTCGATCCAGAACATTCGGCTCACTGACGACGCCGCGTTCTCGACCAACTACGGCATCACGTTCGCCGACGCCGCGGCCACGACCGGGACGACCGCCGACATCTACGTCACCAACACCCGCGGTGCCTACACGGGCACCAAGATCGCCAGCGGCCTGGCTGTAGCCGGCGGCACGAACACCTTCACGTGGAATGGCACCGACGCGACCGGCAAGGCGTTGCCGAACGGCACCTACTGGACCTACATCGTCATGCACAACGGATCGGGGACCGGCGTCGGCTATTCGTCCGGCCCAGTTCGGATCGAGAAACCCGTTCCGCCGACACCGAGCTACTACGTGCCGTTGACCCCGGCGCGTCTGCTCGACACCCGCGACGGTGAAGGTGGCAACCTGTCGCCGCTGCCCCCGCAGGGCACCACCCAGCTCACCGTCACCGGAGTGGGCGGCGTGCCTGCCACAGGCGTCACTGCGGTCGTGATGAACGTGACCGCCACCCAGTCGACGGGCGACGGGTTCATCACCGCCTATCCATCCGGTGAAGCGCGGCCGTTGGTCTCCAACGTCAACTTCGTCGCCGGCCAGGACGTGCCCAACCTGGTCACGGTCAAGGTCGGGGCCAACGGGCGAGTCGACCTGTTCAACTCGTTCGGCTACACCGACGTGATTGCCGACGTGGTCGGTTACTACACCCCGAACGCGCCGGCGTCAGGCGGCAAGTTCACCGCGCTCACGCCGACCCGGTTGCTCGACACGCGCGCCGGGCAAGGAGCTCCGGCTGTGCCGATCGGGCAGAACCAGTCGATCAACCTCACCGTCACGGGTGTCGGTGGTGTCCCCGCGACAGGTGTCTCCGCGGTTGCATTGAACGTCACCGTCGATCAGCCGACGGGTGTGGGGTTCCTCACCGTGTGGCCCACTGGCGAAGCCATGCCGAACGCGTCGACCCACAACTTCGTCCCCGGCCTCACGATCGCCAACCTCGTCCTCGCCAAGGTCGGCGCCAACGGTCAGGTCAGCATCTACAACTCGGCCGGATCGACTCATGTCGTCGCAGATGTGATCGGCTACTTCTCGGCATCCGGCGGCCTGTTCACCCCGGTCACACCGCAGCGACTGATCGACACCCGTGACGGCACCGGTGGCTCGTCCACCGTGATGGGCACGGCCGAGACGCACACGATGGCGATCGCGACGTCGAACCCGATCCCGGCCGGTGCCAAGGCCGTCGTGGTCAACGTCACGTCGGTCAACAGCTCGGCTCCGTCGTACGTCACGGTGTGGCCGACCAACGCCACCCAACCGCTGGCGTCGACACTCAACCCACGGCCGGGCGCTGCGGTGCCGAACCAGGCGTATTTGCGAATCGGTCAGGGCGGTGGGCTCGACGCCTTCAACGCTCACGGATCGACAGACATCATCGTCGACGTCTTCGGCTACGTGATGTAGTCGGTCGCTGTCGACGGTCGGCGGTTCGTTGGCGCGGCGCCTGTTCGTCGTCACGCGGTCACGCACGAGGCGTGGATGCGAGCAGAACGTTGTTCCAGTGTGGCGGTGAATAGCTGCGCAGCACCGGTGCCCCATCAGCGACACATATGTCGTCGAACAGTTGCTGCAACTCGTGCTCGTCGTAGAACGACACGCCTCGGTCACCGCTGACGAAGCGATCTGATGTGTACGCCGCGAGGTGCGCCACGTTGCGGCGCCGCACCCACTCCTTGACGACGATGGTGCCGCCTGCAGCGACCAACTCGGTACACGACACGAGGAACGGGCGACGATCCGGCGGCGGAATGTGGTGGAGGACATCGGAGACCACGACGAGATCGAATCGATCGCCGGCTTCGGCAACCGCGGCGACGTCGGTCTGGCGAAACGTGACGTCGGTGTTGATGCCGCTGTACGCGTGCCCGGGATGCGCGGCGATGTCGATGCCCAGGCCGGTTGCGTCGCGGGGGAGCGCGTCCATCAACCGCGTCATCAGCGCGCCTTCGCCGCAGCCGACTTCGACCACCGACGTGAACGTGCCGAGCGCGGCGATGGTCGTCGCGACTGCGTCGAGGTCGACGAACAGACGCCGGTAACCATCCGCAACGCGGCGTTCGAGCCGCGCGCCCAGCACGCCGCGAACGGCTGACCCGATCGTCATCCGCACGGCCCTGTCGTGAACGTGATCATGACGTGGACGCTATCCATCGATCGGTGGGACGACCTGATAGATCCAGCGCTGGCCGGCCGAGGTCGGCTTCGACACCAACAAGAGGCACGACGAATCGATCTCCTCGCCGACGACGACATAGCCGACGTCGAGATCCTGCAGAGCGCCCGCGCACGGCGGCGTGTGGAGCACGATGTAGTCGTCCTGCACGAGCTCGAACGTGGTGTTCGTGATCGTGCCGTCGAGCTCGATCAGCACCAGCGCGAATCGGTCCCAGATCTGGCGCGACGATTCGGCCGGATCGATCTTGTCCCACGTCCCCTTGTCGGCGTACCAGCTGACACCGGTGGTGATCGGGGCACCGGACGCAACGAGGATCGAGTTCTCGTGGAAGTCGCGGCCGAGCGATGCCCAACGGGCGGTCTCGTGGCCGACGCGTGCCGAGTCGATCTGAGCGAGCAGCGGGTCCTTGGTGATCGGACCGAGTCCGATCTGGATCGGGTTGATGCGAACCGACCCGAACAGGACGAGCGCACACGTGCCGCCGAGGCCGACCAGCGCCTTGCCCTTGAGTACCGCGAGGACCGCCAGTGTGAACAGGATCATCAGCACCAGGACGGATCGGCGCGACGGATCGGCGCCGTTGATCGTGATCAGCTGGCCGGCCCGAGCCGTGACCGCGGCGAACGTCAACGTGCCCAGCACGATGCGCCCCGTCGCGGGACGGACGGCGCCGTCTTCCCGCATGCGGTGGACGAACAGTCCGCCGGCGAGCGCGCCCGCGACCGTGAGCGGCAACGCCAGCCGTGAACCCTGCACGCTGGTGAGTCCCAACAGTTCGCCGAGTTTGGTCGGTACCGGCAGGAACGCCCACGCCGCGAACACGACGGACACGAGGCTGACGACGGCGAGCGCCCGCTGTGTCGATGACGTCGACCGGTATCCGGTGATCGTGCCGCCGACCATCACGATCGGCAGCCACAGCATCAGTCCCGACGCCGCTTCGGATGTGTTCGTGCCGAAGAGCGTTGCCAGCTTCGGTGCCGTCGCGAACACGTCGTACGGCGCGTCGAACATCACCGATGGACGAGCCTCGCCGCCGACCGTGACGCGATTGCCGGGGTAGACCGAGTTGGAGATCGCCTGCAGCGCGATGTGGTGCTGGCGGTAGTAGATCGCCATCAGAACGGCGAACACTCCGCCGAACGCGCCGGCGAGCACGACCAGCTGGCGCCAACCCTTGACCTCTGCCGGCAGCATCACGAGCACGAGCGTGCCGAACAGGATCGCGAGCGGCACCAGCCACGGCAGATAGAGCAGTGCAGCGAACGCAGCAGCGAACCAGCCGGCGATTCCGGCGCGCACGTATCGCCGCCAGCCCTGCCGTCGGCACGCAGCGATCAGAAACGTCGCGATCATCCCGCCGTACAGGACCGACAGGCCCGTGGCCGGAATCGTCCACCACAACATCGCCGGTGCCGCGGTGGCGAGCAGGCCGGCAAGCGACGAGATCAGACGTGATCGGGTGATGACTGCGAGCACCGAGTAGACACCGATGAACGGACCCAGGATCGACAGCCACCATTCGATCGCGAAGGCGCGCTCGACATCGACCACGAAGTACGGCCAGGAGTGCGGTTTGACGAGTGCAGCAGGGGACTTCGCCGGCAGGTCCGACAACACGCCCGTGTCGTGCGTTCCCACCCCGAGATCGGTGTCGGCAGGGAAGTCGAGTGCTGCCTGGCGGACCACCAACGGCGTGCGCGTGATCCACTCGTCGGACCGCACCGGCCGCGGTTGACCGACGAGTTCGGCACTGGAATCGGTCTCGGAATGCAACGCGATCGAGCTGCCGCTGACCTTCAGCATGCCCAAGATCAGGATGATCAACAGCGTGATGAGTGGGATGGTGAACAGCGATCGAGACAGACGTGATCGAGCGTCTCTGAGCTGCACAGCGGTTTCTCCGAGGGGGTCGTGATGCCGGTGAGAACGGCTTGTCTAACCTAGCATTGCGGCCATGAGCGTCATCGTGAAGCAGAGCGGAGTGATCGTCGTCGGCGGTGCAGTGATGCTGTTCTTCATCGGCCGTCTCGTCCATCGGCGCCGCTTGTCGTTCCATTTCGCGTCGGGCTGGGTGGCCGTGTCGCTGGCCGTCATCGCGTCGTCACTGCTCACCCCGCTGGTCAATCCGATCGCCCGCCAGTTCTCGATGACCGGCACCGCGGTGTTCCTCGTCGTGGCCGTCGCGTTCGTTGTCGCGGTGTGTGTACAGCTGTCCGTCAGCGTGTCGCTGTTGCACGAACGGATGCGCGATCTGGCCGAAGCCAACGCACTGTTGCGGGCAGAACTCGAGCGCCGACCGGGCGCCGAGGCGAGTTGATGAACTCTGCGCTCGTCCTGATTCCCGCGTTCAAGGAAGAGGCGTCAGTGGCCGGCGTGATCCAACGCGTGCTTGCTGTCGGCCTGCCGTGCGCGGTGGTGGTCGACGGGTCTCCCGACCTCACGGCCCGCCGGGCGCGCGAGGCCGGCGCGACGGTGATCGAGTTGCCGATCAACCTCGGCATCGGTGGGGCGTTGCGTTGCGGGTTTCGCTACGCCGTCGATCAGGGCTACCGAACCGTGGTCCAATGCGATGCCGACGGCCAGCATCCGCCCGAGGACATTCCCCGCTTGATCAAGGAAGCAGACCGGCTCGGCGCTGACCTGCTGATCGGCTCGCGCTGGATCGAAGGCTCGGGTGACTACGCGCTGCACGGCGCGCGCCGCTTCGCGATGAAGGCCTTGTCGCGTCTCGCGTACAGCCGCGGTGGAGTGCGGGTGCATGACTCGACATCGGGTTTCCGCGTCATCAACGAACCGTTGCTGTCCGAGTTCGCGCGGTCGTACCCGGCCCAGTTCATGGAGTCGTTCGAGGTGCTCGTTGCGTCCGCACGCGCCGGCTATCGCGTGTGCGAGGTGGCGGCCCATTTCAGCCAACGCGAGTCGGGCGAGGCATCGACGGGCTCGATGTCGGCAATGACGCAGATCGTTCGCGTCGGTGTCGGCGCCCTGCTGGGGCTGGGCCCGCGCTTCAGGCCGGTGGATCGATCGGCCGTCGACGCCGCAGATCCGCCTGCAGGATGAGGCGTTTGCCGTTGGCCGCTCGGAAGCGTCCGCGGGCCGCATCGGTTGCCATTCGCAGCGCCAGGTGGGTCCGTACCATCAGCCGTCGTTGAGCAGCCCGAGCGGTCTTCGGCCAACCGTGTTCGACCGCTCGCTGTGCCAGTTCGCGACTGAACGCGATCTCTTCCTCGAACCGCCGCGCGTCGGCGGTCATCGATGATGTCTGGTTCGCGCCGTGGCGGCGGTATTCGTACAGCGCCTCCCGAACGCCGAACAGGCGCTGCCCGTTCAGCAGCAAACGGGCGGTGTGATCGAGGTCGAGCATGAACGACCAGCGGCCGTCGAACGGATCGTCGTCGAGCATGTTCGCGCGATAGGCGAGTGTCGGGCAGAACAGGTAGTTGCCGGTGGTGAGCGCGGCGAGGCCGCTGTCCCCGGCCACGACGTGGCTTCCCGGCGGGCGCCGGACGAGCCGCTTGGCCTCGTCGGGCAGCGAGAACTTGGGCCGCCCGTCGGCACCGATCACGGCCGCGTCGGTGAAGACCGCAGCGACGTCGGGATGTGCTGTCGCCGCCGCGATGACTGCGACTGCGTAACCGGGTCGCAGGCGATCATCGGCATGCAGCAGCGTGACGAGAGGAGCGTTGGCGCGGCGCAGGCATTCGTTCCAGTTCCCCGCGAGGCCGAGGTTGACAGCGTTGCGGACATAGCTGATGCGGTCGTCGCCGATGTCTGCCACCCGCTGTCGCGCATCGTCAGGGCCGGCGTCGTCGACGACGATGATCTCCCAGTCGGCGGTGGTCTGTCGACGGACGCTGTCGATGGCCTCGACCAGGTAGTCGGCGTCGCGGAAGTAGGGGATCGCGAACGTGATCGCCGGCGCAGTCGGGTTCGTCGCGGTCATCCGCGGTCGAGGATAGTGGGCGCCGCCCGACCGATTTCATACACTGATGCACGTGTCCAGCCCCGAACCGACATCGACGACTGAACCGGAGTACGCCCAACGTCTGCAGCAGCTGTCCACGCGCGGTGGTGTGATGCGCAAGGTGCTGGACCCGCAGCGGCCGTACCGGTGGAACCTCCGTCGGCTCGAGCCCGGGTACGTGCTCGACATCGGGTGCGGCATCGGTCGCAACCTGCGGCACCTCGACGGCAACGGTGTGGGCGTCGATCACAACCTCGACTGCGTGGCGGCGTGCGTCGACGCCGGCTTGACAGCGTACGTCGACACCGAATTCGCATCGAGCCCGCACGCGGTCAAGCAGTCGTTCGACTCACTGCTGCTGTCGCACGTCGTCGAGCACATGTCCGACGACGATGTCGTCGCGCTCGTGTCGACCTACCTGCCGTACCTGCGCTGTGGCGGTCGCGTCATCGTGATCACGCCGCAAGAGCGCGGCCAGGCCAGTGACCCCACCCACGTGCAACTCATCGACCCGGCGGCGATCCGTCGTCTCGCCAAGCGGCTCGATCTTCGCGTCGAATCCATCCGATCGTTCCCGCTCACCCATGCCTTCGGCCGGGTGTTCACCTACAACGAGACGGTGTCGATCCTGATCCGGCGCCGCAACGGCGACTGAACCATGAGCGACGAAGAGACCGACATCGACGAAATCAACGACATCACCGCGCTCCGCGACGAGAACGCCGTGCTGCGACAGCGCGTCGTGATCGCCGAGACGGCGATCGCCGAACTGCGCGCCGAATCGCTCGAGCGCCGGCAGCAGGTCCGCGATCTCGTCGCTGATCTGCCGGTGGCCATGAGCCGCAAGACACTGCTGCGCCAGGTCGTGCGTGACGCAGTCGGTCATCCCGACAAGAAGGGCGTCGTCGTACGCGCGGTGAACAAGGGGCGTCGGGGCGTCCGCAAGGCGACGCGTCGAACATGACCCAGCCGATCCGGGTGTTCGTTGCCGAGCGGGGCAACGAGTTCATGCGTGACATCGCATCCAACATCGTCGAGGCGGCCGAACTGCTCGGACGTTCGGCGACGGTCGTGACCGATGAGTTGCCCGATGTCGACGGAAGCATCAACCTCGTCGTCGCGCCGCACGAGTTCTTCGTCCTCTCCGATGCCCCGACTGCCGACCTCAAGCGGGCAGCCGCGGCCAGCGTGTGCATCTGCACCGAGCAACCGAACACGCCGTGGTTCCACCTGTCGCTCGACGCGTGCCAGCGCGGATTGCTGACGTTCGACATCAACCAGCACGGCACATCGGCCCTTAGCGAGTTCGGCGTGAACGCGCATCGCATGCCGTTCGGTGCGGTGCCGTCGATGTACGACTCGGCGTCCGGGTCGCCGGTCGAGCGTGACATCGATTTCCTGTTCATGGGCAGTCTCGATCCGCGCCGCGGGCGTGCGCTGGCCGGGTTGGCGTCGTCGCTGTGGTGGCGGCACAGCGAGTCGCGGCTGTTCCCGTTCGACAAACCCGTTGGGCCCGGAACGCCCGGCGTCGTCTTCGGACAGGACAAGTACGAGCTGCTGCGGCGAGCGTCGATCTTGGGGAACGTGCATCGCGATCGCAGCACGCACCTGCCGCCCGGCACGCAGCCGCCGGCGTACTTCGAGTGGGTGCGAATGGTCGAGGCCATGGCCAACGGTTGCGTCGTCGTGACCGAACCGTCGGAGGGCTTCGAGCCCCTCGTGCCCGGCACGCACTTCATCAGCGTCGAGGTCGACGAAATGGCCGCGACCATCACCGAACTGTTGGCTGATCCGGCGCGCATGCAGTCGATCTCTGCGGCGGCTCGATCGATGGTGACCGACGAGTTGTCCTTGGCGAAGTCGCTCGCTACGGCGCTCGCGTTGATCGAGTCGACCGTCTCGCCGAAGCTCGCTGCCCACGTCGCCGGCGGCGCCCATCGATCGGGCACGTGGCGTCTGCACGAGGGTGGGGCACAGGGCCCCAATCGCCTCGGCGCGTTCCGTCCCTATGCCGATGTCCTGGCGCGAGCCAAGCAGATCGCGCTCGCCGAGGGCGACACGTTGCGGCGGCTCGAGGCCGTGCAGGCGATGCTGACGCACAGCACCGAGCAGCACATCCACCGCACAGCAACGCCCGCGTACACGGCATCCATTGCGGGCGGGGCCGCGATCCCTGACGTCTCGGTGCTCGTCACGCTCTACAACTACGAGTCGCTCGTGGCCGAGACACTGGACAGCATCATCGCCAGCGAGGGTGTCTCGATCGAGGTCGTCATCGTCGAGGACCACGCCACCGACAACAGTCGCGACGTCGCGGTGCGCTATCTGGCCGCCCATCCGGATGTGCCGATGCTGCTGCTGGCGAAAGACGCGAACGAGGGCCTCGCTGCCGCCCGCAACACGGGCATCGACGTCTGCCGGGCGGACTACGTGATGGTGATGGACGCCGACAACCTGGTGTACCCGTCGTGCTTGCGACGGTTGGCCGATGCGTTGGATCGCGAAGCCGACGCCGCGTTTGCGTACTCGGCGTTGGAGGAATTCGGCTCGCTCGCGCACGTGCGCAGTGCGTACGCGTGGAACCCCGAATGGTTGTGCGCGGCCAACTACATCGATGCCCAGACGATGATCCGCCGCGAGGTGCTCGAATCGCTCGGTGGCTACCGCCTCGCCGATCCGCTGGTGTTCGGCTGGGAGGACTGGGAGATGTGGTTGCGCATCGCCAGCCGCGGTGATCGCGGGGTACTGGTGCCCGAGATGCTCGGCCGCTACCGGGTCCAGTCGGGATCGATGATCGGCCTCACCAACCTGTCTGTCGACGAGTCCCTCGTCCACCTCCGCGACCTGCACCCCACCCTGCCCTGGCCCGCCCTCCCGGCCTGAACTGATCCTGTTTTTCGACCGCTCTGGTCGAAAAATCGCACCGGTTTCACATTGGACGAAACCGGTGCGATTTCTCGACCGCCCAGGTCGAAAAACAGGATCAGTTCGACTTGGGTGCGGGCGGTGGCGGCAGGGGGCGGTCCTGTTTGTCCTTGCCGGCCGCCTTCTGCGCCTTCTTCCACTCGCGGACGATCGCCAGAGTCTCGGGTGAGGTGATGTCGGCCACAGAACGCGGCACGTCGTCGCCGAACCGGCCGGCCGCGTCTTGCCAACCCGCCGGCGCGACGCCTTGGCGCTTGGCGAGGATCGCGATGAAGATCTTGGCCTTCTCGTCGCCGTAACCCGGCAGCCGTCGCAGCCGCGCATACAGGCCCGCCGCATCGCTGAGGTTGGCGTCGGTCCAGATGTTCTCGGCCCGACCGTCGTACTCGTCGACCAGTACCTGACAGAGCTCGTGAATCCGGCGCCCGAGCGATGCCGGGAAACGGTGGATGGCCGGCTTGAGGCAGCAGACTGCGACGAAGTCGTCTTCGCTCATCCCGGAGATCGTGGCCGCATCGAGGTGGCCGAGCCGGGTGCGCAACGTCGACGGGCCCATGAACGCCCACTCCATCGGGACCTGCTGATCCAAGAGCATGCCGATCAACAGCGCGGTGCCGTCGCTGTTGAGCAGTGCGTCGGCGTCGCCGTTGCCAGTGATGTAGAGCGTTCCCGGCACCGCCCCACGTTAAGACCCTCAGCTCCATTCGTCCACACCGCTGGGGTTCTGCAACGAATCGGAGGACAGTGGACGTCGGCCGAGCGCACCGGCCCACGGTCCCCGTCCAATTTCCTCAAGACTTGATCAATGCCCGGACCGTGCGTGACCGGCGTGTCAATAGAGGTCAAGGCCCTGCTCGTTCGTCCCGATGCCTTTGTGGCGAACGACAGGGAATGCGGGGCAAGCATGGTGCGAAGGAAAAGAGGTTTGATGGGCTGCGCGGCGTCGCTGGCCCTCGCACTCTTCGGCGGCGTGATCACGACCTCGCTCGATTCGAACTCCGCCGCAGCGACGGCCAACCCGCCCTTCATCGATCCCAGCTCGGATTGGCTCACAACCGTCAACTACTTCCGCGAGATGGCCGGGCTGCCTGACGTCACCGAGAACACTTCGCTCTCCGCAGGTGCGGTCAACCACTCGTGCTACATGCTGTTCAACGGGATCACCCATGAAGAAGTCGTCGGCAACCCTGGTTACACCTCGAATGGTGCGATCGCCGGACGCAACGGCAACGTCGCGGTGTCCAGCCTCTTCAACGCAACATCGCGTAGCCACATCGAACTGTGGATGACCGGTCCGTTCCATGCGATCGGCGTGCTGCGTCCGAACCTGCAACAGGTGGGGTTCGGGAAGTGCGACAACGCCTCGGCCCCGCAGTGGCATTCGGGGGCAACCCTCGACGTGATCAACGGCCTCGGGCCGACCACGCCGCAAACCGACCCGATCCTGTTCCCGGGCAACGGCACAACAACGAGCCTCAGTCAGTTCCAGACCGAGAGCCCCAACCCGCTCGACTTCTGCGGCTGGACTGGTACGCAGGCCGGTTTGCCGATCGTCGCCTTGATGCCGGAAGGCTTCAGCGCACCGCCGACGGCCACGATCAGCAGTTCGACGGGTCCGATGCAGTCCTGTGTCCTGTCGTCGAAGAACACCACTGGTGTCGCCCAGCAGATCCTCGCCGGCAACAACGCGGTGGTGGTCGTGCCTCGCTCGCCGCTTCCGGCTGACACCTACAACGTGTCGATCACGACGACGGCCCGCACGGTCGCATGGTCGTTCACCGTCGATCCCTCCGCCGCAACCGGTGTGCAGCCGGTGCCCGTGACGACACCCATCGGTGCTGGCAACGCGCTTCAGGCGCTGGCGCCGGCTCGTCTCGTCGACACTCGGATCAATCAGGGGTCGACCCGGCTGGTTGGCACCGTTCTCAAGCGGATCCAGATCGCCGGTATCGGTGGCGTGCCTTCTGGCGCTACGGCCGTCAGCGCGAACTTCACCATCACGGGCGGTCTCACCAGTGGCTACCTCACCGTGTGGAACTGCGCTCCCGATCGCCCCGTGATCTCGACGCTCAACTTTGCGGTCGGCGAGACCGTGCCGAATGGGGCGACGGTCCCGCTCGATTCGACGGGCGGGCTCTGCGTGTATTCGTCGGCCACCGCTGATCTGCTCATCGACGTCAACGGCTTCTACTCGCCGTCAGCCGGTGGCCGCTTCGCATCGGTTGCGCCTGCACGACTGGTCGACACTCGCGTCCCACTCGGCGCGACGGGTCGTCTGTCGGCCGGTTCCGTGTTGCCGGTGCAGGTCACCGGGGTTGCCGGTGTGCCCGGCAACGCCAGCCTCGTTGCGCTGAACGTCACGAGTGTCTCGCCCAGCGAGGACGGCTTCATCACGGTGTACCCATGTGATCAGCCGCGGCCCACGGTGTCGAGCCTCAATCCGGTTCCGGGTCGGGTCAAGCCGAATCTCGTGATCACCCCTGTCGCCGCCGACGGCACGGTCTGTGTGTACACCCTGACCGACGTCGATCTCGTGGTCGACATCACCGGGTACGTCTCGGTTGCCGGCGCGCTTCGGTTCACACCGACGACACCGTTCCGCCTCATCGACACCCGCGAGCGGAGCCGGCCCGAGCTGCAGGCCGGCACGAACGGGAACCCTGTCGCTCAGGGACAGGTGCTGGTGATCCAGATCGCTGGCAACCGCGGCATCGCTGCCGATGCCAAGGCGATCTCGGCCAACATCACCGTGGCCAACGCGGCGGGCGCCGGTTTCGTCACCGCATGGCCCTGTGGGCTGCGTCCATCGACGTCCACGGTGAACTTCGTCGCCGACGACGCGATCGCCAACGGGGCCCAGATCCCGCTGTCGTCCTCGGGTCAACTGTGCGTCTATGCCTCGATGAGCGTGCATGTCATCGTCGACATCAACGGTTGGTGGAGCTGAGCTCCTTCGTTCCGTGAGTGCCTCGTCGTCGTGAGGAGCGCGCCGAATCGACCTCCTCCAGCCGGGCAAATCCGGCGCGCTCAGAGCGTCACGCCGCGCTGGCCGCGCTGGGCCAGCTCGCGCCGAACCTTCCGTCACCACTCCCGTATCTCCACGTGACGTGATGCCCGGGGGAGGGCGCCGGCCGTGCTCCTGAATCGTCACGTGGAGATACGGGACGCCTCGTCGCGAGGTAGGTGAATCGTCACGTGGAGATACGGGAGGTCTCGTCGTCGTGCGGACCGCGCCGGATCTGCCCGCTGCAGCCAGGCGAATCCGGCGCGGTTCTGGCTTCGGGCAACATCACGGCGACAGACGCGCACTTCGCACCCGCGGTGAGGAAATGCGCGACCCGGGTCGCGCATGTCGCCCCCATGGGCGCGAAGTGCGCGTGGCCAGGCATCGCGACTGCCCGATTCACCGGGGTGCGTCGGGTCAACCCGAAAGCCGCGCCCGGCCCGGCCCGACCCGGCGCGGCGCTGCCCGGCGCTGCGCTGTCCTGCGCTGCGGGCCCGGCGCCCGCGGCCCACCGGATGGGTTACAGGACGCTGGGGTCGGGGGCTTCGGTGTCGAGGCCGTAACGGGCGATCGCTTCGTCGACGACCGTGGACTTGACGCTGCCTTCGTTGGCCAGCGCGGCCAGCGTCGCAACGACGATGTTGGCGGCGTCGACCTCGAAGTGGTGGCGAAGCGCCTCGCGAGTGTCGGAGCGACCCATGCCGTCGGTGCCCAGAGGCACGAACTGGCGGCTCGGGATGAAGCGTGCGACCTGCTCGGGCACGATCTTCATGAAGTCGGTGGCAGCGATGATCGGGCCGGGCGAGTCCTGCAGCAGCGTCGCCACCAACGCCGATCGTGGCGGCTGGCTGGGATGCAGACGGTTCCAGCGCTCGGTGGCCAGGCCTTCCTCGCGCAGCGCCTTGTAGGACGTCGCCGACCACAGCTCGCAGCCGATGCCGTAGTGCTCGTACAGATCGGCCGCAGCTTCCCGAACCGCGCTGTGCGCCGACCCGGAGAAGATCAGGGTCGCCTTCGTCGCGGCATCGGGAGCGTGCTGGAAATGGTAGAGCCCCCGGCAGATCTCGTTGTCGATGCCCGTGCGATCGGGTGACGCGGGCATCGGGTAGTTCTCGTTGTACAGCGTGAGGTAGTAGAAGACGTCCTCGGGGCTGGGACCGAACATCCGGTGGAGACCACTGTTCACGATCGCCGAGATCTCGTACGCGAACGCCGGGTCGTAGGCCTGGCACGCCGGGATCGTGCTGGCGAGCACCAGGCTGTGACCGTCCTGGTGCTGCAGGCCTTCGCCCAACAGCGTCGTGCGGCCGGCAGTGGCGCCCATGAGGAAGCCGCGCGCTCGCGCATCGGCCGCCTGCCAGATCAGGTCACCGACGCGCTGGAAACCGAACATCGAATAGAACGTGTAGAACGGCACCATCGGGATGCCACGAGTTGCGTACGCGGTTCCAGCGGCGATGAAGCTGGCCATCGAGCCGGCCTCGGTGATGCCCTCTTCCAAGATCTGGCCGTCGCTGGACTCTGCGTACGACAGCAGCAGATCGTGGTCGACGGGCTCGTACTTCTGACCCTGCGAGGCGTAGATCTTCAGCTCGCGGAACAATGCATCCATGCCGAACGTGCGGGCTTCGTCGGGCACGATCGGAACGACGCGCTCGCCGAACTTCGGGTCACGGGCCAGGCTGCGCAACAGGCGGGTGAAGCCCATCGTGGTGCTGACCGATTGTGTCCCTGATCCGCCACGCAGCTCTTCGAACACAGCCGGATCGGGCAGGGTGATCGGCCGCTTCGCGTGCGTCACGCGCTTGGGGATGCTGCCGCCGAGTGCGCGGCGGCGTTCCATCATGTACTGGTACTCGACGCTGTCGTGCGGCGGCCGGTAGTACGGCATCGCGTCGTTCTCGAACGCACTGTCGGGCAGTTCGTCCTTGAGGAAGAGGCGGTCGCGCAGCACCATCAACTGGTCGCTGTTCAGCTTCTTGATCTGGTGTGTCGCGTTGCGACCTTCGACCGACGGACCGAGTGTCCAGCCTTTGATGGTCTTGCACAGGATCGCGGTCGGGGCGCCGCTGCCGAGGTTGTCGGTGGCTGCCTTGTAGGCCGCGTACAGCTTGCGGTAGTCGTGGCCGCCGCGAGGCAGGTTGCGCAGATCGTCGTCGGACATGTCGGACACCATCTGGCGCAGCCGGGGGTCGGGCCCGAAGAAGTTCTCACGGATGAAGTTGCCGTCTTCCACCGAGTAGCGCTGGAACTGACCGTCGACGGTGGTGTTCATCTGGTTGAGCAGGACACCGTCCTTGTCGCGGGCGAGCAGGTCGTCCCACTTCGAGCCCCAGATGACCTTGATGACGTTCCAGCCGGCGCCGCGGAACGTGGCTTCCAGCTCCTGGATCACCTTGCCGTTGCCGCGCACCGGACCATCGAGTCGCTGCAGGTTGCAGTTGACGACGAAGATCAGGTTGTCGAGCTTCTCGCGGCTGGCGAGCGAGATCGAACCCAGCGTCTCGGGCTCGTCGCACTCACCGTCGCCCAGGAAGGCCCACACACGACTCATGCTCGTGTCGTCGAGGCGGCGGTTGTGGAGGTAGCGGTTGAAGCGGGCCTGGTACAACGCTGTCAATGATCCGAGGCCCATGCTGACCGTCGGGAACTCCCAGAAGTTCGGCATCAGCCGCGGGTGCGGGTAGCTGCTGAGGCCCTGACCTGGACGCCCGATTTCGCGGCGGAAGTGGTCGAGGTCGTCTTCGCTGAGGCGACCTTCGAGGAAGGCGCGAGCGTAGATGCCCGGGGCCGCATGGCCCTGGAAGTACACATGGTCGCCGGCGTTGCCATCGTCCTTGCCGCGGAAGAAGTGGTTGAAGCCGGTCTCGTACAACGAGGCGCTGCTCGCGAACGTCGACAGGTGGCCGCCGATGCCCTCGGCGTGCTTGTTGGCCTTGACGACCATCATCGCTGCGTTCCAGCGGATGTAGGCGCGGACGCGCTGCTCGAGGTAGCTGTCGCCGGGGAACCACGGCTCTTGCTCGCGTGGGATGGTGTTGACGTACGGCGTGCTCACCGTGGCCGGGAAGCTGACCTGGCTCTCGCGTGCTCGTTCGAGCAACTTGCTGAGCAGGAAGCGGGCGCGGGTCTTGCCGTGCACATCGACAACCGCATCGAGGCTGTCCAGCCACTCCTGGGTCTCGGTCGGGTCGGTGTCGGGAAGTTGGTTCACGAAACCATCGAAGATCATGACCCCAGTCTGTCAGGGTTACCGCCCGGTAGTGCCGAACTCAGCGGGGGAGTGCTGCCAAGATGGCCCGGTGAGTGAGGGACGAATGATCAGGGTCTACACGGATGGTGCGTGCGCAGGAAATCCGGGACCCGGGGGCTGGGCGTGGGCCGTCGCTCCTGAGGGGTCGCCATCAGGTTCGGGAGGCGAGGCCCAGTCGACGAATCAACGGATGGAGATCAACGCCGCGCTGGAAGCGATGCGATCACTGCCCGGTGAGATCACCATCGTGTCGGATTCGACCTACGTCGTGAACTGCATCAACAAGCGTTGGTACGCGAACTGGGAGAAGAACGGTTGGAAGAACTCGGCCAAGCAGCCGGTGGCCAACCAGGATCTGTGGAAGCCGTTCATCGAGCTCTACAAGTCACGCCAACCGAGACCGATCTTCGAATGGGTGAAGGGCCACAGCGGCAACCGCCTCAACGATCTCGTCGATCAACTCGCGGTGGCCGCCAGCAAAGGTCCATTCGCCGCACCGGGCACATCGACCATCACGGCGGTCACGTCCGTCGCTGCCGAGGCACCCAGCACGCTGTTCTGAACGAGTCGTCAAATCGTCGTTCAGCGCCACGATTGCCTAGCGTTGGCGCATGGACATCAACGGTGTGAGTGCAATCGTCACAGGTGGCGCGTCGGGAATCGGTGCGGCCACTGCCCGCCTGCTCGCCAGCAAGGGCGCAAAGGTCGTCGTGGCCGACCTGCAAGAGGACAAGGGCAACGCGCTCGCGGCCGAGATCGGCGGCGCGTTCTGCAAGGTCGACGTCACCAAGACCGACGACATCATCGGTGCGATCGAGATGGCCAAGAGCATGGGTCCGCTGCGCGTCCTGGTGAACTCGGCCGGCATCGGCTGGGCCCAACGCACGGTCGGCAAGGACGGCAGCTACGACTCGGCCGCCAACCTCGACGCGTTCAAGAAGGTGGTCGCGATCAACCTGATCGGCACGTTCGACTGCATCCGTCTGGCCGCGACTGCGATGAGCACGACCGAGCCGCTCGAGTACGGCGAGCGCGGTGCGATCGTCAACATGGCATCGGTTGCCGCGTTCGACGGCCAGATCGGCCAGGCGAGCTATTCGGCGTCGAAGGGCGGCGTCGTCGGCATGACGTTGCCGATCGCTCGTGACCTGTCCGCCGTCGGCATCCGCGTCAACACCATTGCCCCAGGCCTGATCGACACCCCGATCTACGGCGAGGGCGAGAACAGTGAACTGTTCAAGGCCAACCTGGAGAAGGGCGTGCTCTTCCCACACCGCCTCGGCAGCGGCGAAGAGTTGGCGAGCATGGTCGTCGAGTGCGTGACCAACAGCTACATGAACGCCGAGACGATCCGCGTCGACGGCGGCATCCGGATGCCACCGAAATGAAGGCTGTCTGGAAGGGCACCGTCATCGCCGAGAGCGATGCCACGGTCGTCGTCGAAGGCAACCACTACTTCCCGATCGAATCGGTGAACACGGCGCTGCTCAGCGAGTCGCCCACGCACACGATCTGCCCGTGGAAGGGCACCGCCAGCTACTTCAACGTCACCGTCGACGGCGAAGCCAATCGCGATGCGGCGTGGTTCTACCCGGCGCCGAAGGATGCGGCCAAGGAGATCACCAACTACGTCGCGTTCTGGCGCGGCGTCAACGTCACCGCCTGATCCAACCGCGTCCGCCGGCACTCCGGCGCCGGGCGACACCGTGTGCGTCTACGTCGTGTAGTCGGCGTTGATGTGCACGTAGCCGTCGGTGAGATCGCAACCCCACACGGTTGCCTCACCGTTGGCGATGCCGAGACTGACGTGGATGACGACCTCGTCATTGCGCAGGTAGGCCGCCAACGCGCCGAGCCCGTGGGCATCGACCGCTGAGGGAAAGCATTCGTGGGGGCCGAAGCGGATGACGACTCTGTCCTCGTCGATGTCGGTGTCATCGCTGCACTTGCCGATGGCCATCGCCACGCGCCCCCAGTTCGGGTCGGCGCCGTGCACAGCGGTCTTGACGAGCGGAGAGTTGACGATCGACTTGGCGACACGCTTGGCCTGAACGCGATCGCGCGCTCCGTCGACGCGAACCTCGATCAGTTTCTCGGCGCCCTCGCCGTCGCGCGCGACCTGCTTCGTCAACGACAGCGCGACGTCGGCCAACGCGGCTTCGAACGCGCTGAGGTCCACCACGCCTGCGGCACCGCTGGCGAGCACGATCGCGGTGTCGCTGGTGGATGTGTCGGTGTCGATCGAGACACAGTTGAACGTGCGATCGATCACGCGACGGAACGTTGCGTCGAGATCGGCGGGCGCAATGTCGGCATCGGTGAACATCAACGTGATCAGCGTCGCCATGTCGGGCTCGATCATCCCGACGCCCTTGGCCACGCCGACGACCACCGCGTCGGTGCCGACGATCACTGCCGACGCCGTCTTGGACACGGTGTCGGTGGTCATGATGCCAGTTGCGACATCGTCGGCGCTGGTGCCCGCGAACGGCCACGAGAGCTCTGTCAGCCCGGCGCGCACACGATCCATCGGATACTGCCGTCCGATCACACCTGTCGATGCGATCAGCACGTCGGCAGGCGTGCCGCTCAACGCGTTGGCAACGCCGAGTGTGATCTCGTGCGCGTTGGCCAACCCTTCGGCACCGGTTGCGACGTTGGCGTTCTTGGAGATGACCACGACCGCTCGTGCGCGATGGTCAACGAGGTGGCGGCGGCTGACGATCACGCTCGGGCCGGCGAATCGGCTTCGGGTGAAGACGCCGGCAGCGGCGACCGTCGATTCGGCGGCGACGACGACGAAGTCGGTCGTGGTGTCCTTGATGCCGATGTTGGTGACGTGGCAGGTGAAGCCGCGGGGAAGTGAGAGCGGTGGACGCGGCTCGGACATGACGTCAGGCTATGGCTTCGGGGCGGCGACCGAAGGTATGCGACCGAGGCCAGTGCCGACCGCGATGAAGATGTCCCCCAACGCGTCGATCTGCTTGGAAGTGAGCTGATCGACGAGATGCCTGCGCACGCTGGCGACGTGGTCATCGACGGCGGAATGCAGCCGCTCCATGCCGCGTTCGGTCAGCGTTGCCAGCATGACGCGACGATCTGCGGTGGATGGCAGACGCTGTACCAGCCCGGTCTTGACGAGCCCGTCGAGGCGGCGGGTGAGGCCACTCGGCGACAGGCCCAGCATCTGCGAGACGTCGCACATCCGGAGCTGGTGCTCGGGTGCCTCCGACAGCACGACGAGGACCTCGTAGTCACCCAGCGTCAAACCGTGCGGCGCGAGGTCGGCCTCGAATGCAGCGAAGAGATGCGTGTTGACTTCGGCGAACGCACGCCAGCCACGCATCTCCGCCGATGTGAGCCACTTCGTTGCCATCGAATGGACGATATCGATTGTGGTCCACAAATGTTGTGTGGGCGGTTAGTTGTGCTCACAACTGCCGGTCGACGAGCCGGTCGATGGTTCGGTCGACGAGTCAGGTCGGTCGATCGAGCACTGAACGCAGCGCACTTTCCAGATCGGTGTGATGGAACGTGAAACCGTCGGCCTCGAGCACCTTGGGCAGCACGCGTTGGCCGCTGAACAGCAGGCTGTCGGCGAGCTCGCCGCCAAGGAGCAACTTGGGACCGAACGAGGGGATCGGCAAGAACGCGGGGCGGTGCAGCACTCGGCCGAGCGTGTGGGCGAAGGTGGCTTGCGTGACGGGCACCGGCGCCGTCAGGTTCACCGCACCTTCCACCGAACTGGTGAGGAGATGGATGATCGCGGCGACCTCGTCGTCGATGGAGATCCAACTCTGCCACGCATCGCCCTTGCCCATCTTGCCGCCGAGCCCGAGTTTGAACAGCGGCAGTTGCTTCGCGAGGGCGCCGCCTCGACCGGACAACACGATGCCCGTTCGGACATGGACAACTCGGATGTCGGCCGCAGCGGCCGGGTCGGTCGCGGCCTCCCAGCCGACGCAGAGATCGGCCAGGAACCCGGTGCCCGCGGCGCTGGTCTCGTCGAGGATCTCGTCACCCCGCGATCCGTAGTACCCGATCGCCGAGCCCGAGATCAAGACGCCGGGGCGATGCTCGAGCCCGGCGATGGTCCGCGCCAACAGGTCGGTGCTGCGCTGGCGGCTCTCGACCAGCGTGCGCTTGTAGCCGTCGGTCCAACGATGATCACCGATGCCGGCGCCGGCGAGATGGACCACGGCATCGACATCGTGCAGCGCGCCCGTCTCGATGGTGCCGTCGTCGGGATTCCAGCGTGCCTCGCCGGGGCGCGGTACCCGTCGCACCAGCCGCGTCACCCGGTGACCGCCGGCGCTGAGCGACTTCGCCAGCGCCGTTCCGATCAGGCCACTCGAACCGCTGACGACGACGTGCATGTCCCGAACACTATGCCTCTCACGTGAGCGTGCCTCATCGTGCCCCGATCGGCGTCCTTCCGCCGAATACACTCCTCCAACACCCATCGATCACGTGTCGGGAGAGATCATGAGCGACCCCTTCAACAATCCGGGGCAAGCGGGCAACAATCCGGGGCAAGCGGGCAACAATCCGGGGCAACCGGGCAACGGCTCGGGGCAACCGGCACCGCCGCCGTGGCAGCCCGGTGGTCCATCGGTTCCGCCGACATTTCCCGGTCAATTCGCTCCGCCGGGGCAGCAGTCGTATCTGCCGCCCACCCAGCCCGTCTACAACCCCACCGGCGGCACTCCGAACTACGACACGACCATCAACACGGTGCTCGCTCCGGGTGCGCAGCCGCCACGCCGCAGCCGCGGCAAGATGATCGGCGCGCTCGTGGGCGTCATCGCGATCTTGGGTGCGGGCACGTTCGCGTTCACCCAACTGCGCAGCAACGACTCCAGTGGTGGCGCATCGAAGCCTGAAGAGGTCGGCAACAAGCTGGTCACCGCGCTCGGCAACGAAGACGTCCTCGGTGCGATCGATCTGTTGCTCCCCGGCGAACGGGACACGTTCCGTCAGCCGATGATCGATCTCGTGAAGGAGTTGACGCGTCTCGAGGTCACCGACAAGTCGGCCGACCTCAACAAGATCGGTGGATTCGACATCACGATCACCGATCCCCAGACGCGAGTCGATCCGACGAACGTGAGCGACATCGCCGTCGTCGAGCTCTCCGGAAAGGCGAGCGCGAACATCAACGGCAAGCAGATTCCCCTCGGTGACTTCGTCATCCAGGAGGGTTTCAACGGCAAACGCCCGAACCTTGACAAAACGTCGAAGAACCAGGCGTTCCACTTCAAGTTCACGACGGTCAAGCAGGGTGGTCGCTGGTATCTCAGCTTGTTCTACACGATCGCCGAGTCGCTCCGCGGCGATCGAGACATCCCGACCAAGGGAATCTCTCCGGTCGGCGCCGACACTCCGGATGGTGCGCTCGACAGTCTGATCACATCGGTCGGCAAGCTCGATCTCGAGAGCATCATCGCCGGCCTCAACCCGAACGAGGCGTCAGCGTTGCAGCGTTACGCGCCACTGTTCATCGATGCGGCTCAGAAGGACCTCGACAAGACGAAGGCCGCCATCAAGATCACCGGCGCCAAGTACGCCGTCACGGGCAGTGGCGACACGCGACAAGTCGCGCTGACGGCCATCAAGGTCCGTGTCCAGGGTGACGTTCAGGGCAACAACCAGGACGTCACGATCGAGCTCAAGGACGGCTGCCTCACGGTCGACTCCGGTGACACGAAGCTGAACAGCTGCGAAGCCGCAGCCAACCTCGACCAGACCGTGGACACCTACCTCGGTCAATTGGGTATGGACGACACGTCATCGGTCAAGAAGCTCGTCGACGATGTCCGCAAGACGTTCAGCGACTTCTCGATGAGCGGCGTGGTCGTCAACAAGGTCGACGGAAAGTGGTTCGTCAGCCCGATCGGTACGGGCACCGAGTTCTTGTTGTCAGTGCTGCGCGCGCTCGACCGCGAGGAGATCCAGACCTTGATCAACGATGGCCGAGACGTGGTCAAGTCGTTCACCGCATCGATCGGCAACATGAACGACCCGTTCGCCCCCACCGACACCTACTCGACCGACGACACGTACTCGACCGATGTGCCGTACACATCGGACAACACGTACACCACCGACACGTTCCCCACCGACGCCACGATCACGACCGATTCGACGCCGACCGACAACACCAGCGGTTCGTCGACGGCATCGTGGACCACGTGCCTCAACGACCCATCGACCGCGCAGAAGTGCATCGCCGATGGCGTCACGGCAGGCACGATCGAGAAGTCGTTCGTCCCGATTCCGCTGCTCTACCCGCAGTGTGGTCTGTTCGACTACTACGTCGGGACGGACTACTACTCCGACTCGGGCACCGTCATGCAGGGCAAGATCGAGCCGGCCCGCACGTGTCTGCTGGCCGCTGCCAAGGCCGACGGTGTCGACCCCGACTTCTACACGCCGGAGATCGGTCACCCCGACTGCTTCAAGGACGTCAACCCGTACTCGGTCGACACTGCCGACGAAGCTGCTGTGTCCGCTGCGTTCGATTGCGTCTACTCCGCGGGATAGTTCCTCGCAGCCGGCCGTCGGGCTTGCTGACGGCCGGTCCTGCGCCCGCCCGGGCCGCGCAAGTCGCGCCCGCGGTGGGTCGTTGCGCGACCCGGGTCGCGCACGACGACCCCGCGGGCGCGACTTGCGCGGGGGAACAGTCGCCGATCGAATCGTCACGTGGAGATTCAGGAGGCCGCATGAGACATTGCACCGCGCCGGATTTGCCCGCGTCAACCAGGCAAATCCGGCACAGCCCCACCGTCGGCCGGGGTTTGCCCTGGCCGACGCGCAATTCGCGCCAGCGCAGAACGCTCGTGAGCCAGCGTCACAGGTCGCCCAGCGACCGGTGAGCAATCGCGTCGTGGGCGAGTCGGGAGAGGAGAACTTGTTCGACCGACCAGAACGCTCGTGAGCCAGCGTCACAGGTCGCCCAGCGACCGGTGAGCAATCGCGTCGTGGGCGAGTCGGGAGAGGAGAACTTGTTCGACCGACCAGAACGCTCGTGAGCAGCATCAAAGGCGCCCCAGGCGCCGGAGATGCGTCGCGAACCAATCAGAATCAGTCGACGAGGATCGGGACCGAGGTGACGACGGTGTTGGGGCGGTAGAGCAGCTTGGCCTTGATCGACAGTGCGGTCTGGTTGTGCAGCCACTGGCTGGTGAACTTGGTGACGAACTCGGGGATGACGACGGTGATCATCTCATCGGCCGATTCTTGGTCGAGTTCGTCGATGTAGGCCAGGATCGGCCCGGTGAGGTCACGGTAGGGCGAGCTGATCGTGTGCAGCTCGATCGGGATCTTGTGCAGCTCCCACTGCCGGCGCAGCTCGTGTTCCTCGTCGGGATCAGAAACGACCGAGACGGCGATCAGGCGGTCGGGAGCCAGGCTGCGTGCGTAGGTGGCGGCATGCATGACGCCCTTGTTGACCGAGCCGACGAGTACCACCACGAGGTGCTGATGTCGCTGCACCTTGTAGCCGGGCTCGATCGTGACGATCTCCTTGACCCGCTGGTAGTGACGGTTGATCGCCTTGAACGCGATGACGAGCAGGATGATGACGAGCACGCTCACCCATGCGCCCTTGACGAACTTGGTCGTGATCACGATGCCGGCGACGACCAGCGTGGACAGCGCGCCGATGCCATTGATCACGATGCTGATCTTCCAGTGCGGCTCTCGCTCCTTGAGGTGGTGGATGCACATACCGGTCTGGCTCAGTGTGAAGCCCGTGAACACGCCCACGGCGTACAGAGGAATGAGGGCGTCGATCTTGCCGTGGAACACGGCGACGAGCGTCACGGCCATGATCGCGAGGAAGATGATGCCGTTGGAGAACACCAGTCGCGCGCCGCGGTTTGCGAACTGCCGTGGCAGGTACCCGTCGCGGGCGATGATCGATGACAACCGCGGGTAGTCGGCGTAGGCCGTGTTGGCGGCGAGGATGAGGACGGCGAAGGTTGCGAACTGTGTGATGAAGAAGAAGATGTTGCGGCCGCCGTAGATGTGTTCGGCCAGCTGAGCCAGCACCGTCGGCCCGCCGTCGACGGCTGCCGGCTTGAGGTGCTGGGAGAGGATGGCCAAGCCGAAGAAGCCGAGACCGAGGATGATCGCCATCCACATCAGGGTGACCGAAGCGTTCTTCGACTCGGGCTTCTTGAACGCCGGGACTCCGTTGGACACTGCCTCGACGCCGGTCAGGGCGACAGCGCCGGATGCAAAGGCCCGGAGGAAGATGACCACCGTGATCGGGCCGGTCTGGCTGAGCAGGTGTTGGGCTTCGGCGCTGTGGCTGATCGGCGCGAGGTGGCGCACGAAGACGCGATACAGGCCGACGCCGATCAGAACGAAGAGCGACAGGACGTAGATGTATGTCGGGGGAGCAAACAGTGCACCTGATTCCTTCAGACCGCGCAGGTTGGCCAAGGTCATGATGATGATGAATCCGATGCAGAGTGCAACTCGATAGTCGCCGAGGCTGGGGAAGGCCGAGATGATCGCGGCCACACCACCGGCGACTGACACGGCCACGGTGAGGATGTAGTCGGTGAGCAGAGAACTTCCGGCCACGAGCGACGGCATCTCGCCCAGGTTCTCGCGGCTGACAACATAGGAACCGCCACCGCTGGGGTAGGCGAAGATCGTCTGGCGATAGCTCAACACCACGATGAACAACAGGACCAGCACCACGATGGACAGCGGAACCAGCTTCGAATACGCGGCCACTCCGGCACCGGCAACGAGGAACACACGGAGAATTTCCTCGGTGGCGTAGGCCGTGGAGGAGATGGCGTCGCTGGCGAAGACCGGCAGCGCGATCTTCTTCGACAGTCGTTGATGTTGTTCGTCGGCAGAAGCCAATGGCTTGCCGATGAGAACTCGTTTCAGGAAACTTGCCATGACCAACGCACCTTAGAGCAAGGGGGCGGCATTCATCACCTTCACGACTTCTTCACGGTTGCATTGACCAATGCCCTGCCCAGCTGTCTACGCTTTGCGGCGTATTGAGAAAAGGAGCGCCATGCACGTGGTGATCGTTGGGTGTGGGCGTGTCGGTTCGGCGCTCGCACAAGAACTCATCGGGGGCGGACACACCGTCGCCATCATCGATCGTCGGGCAGAGGCGTTCGCGCGGCTCGGCGCCGACTTCTCGCAGCAGACGATCGTCGGGATCGGTTTCGACCGCGACGTGTTGATCTCGGCCGGCATCGAGCGTGCCGACGCCGTCGCCGCGGTCACCAGTGGCGACAACTCGAACATCCTCGTCGCCCGTGTCGCACGCGAAAAGTTCGGCATCGAGCGTGTGGTCGCTCGTATCTACGATCCGCAGCGTGCTGCGGTGTACCAGCGGCTCGGGATCGCGACCGTGGCCACCGTGTCATGGACCACCGAGCGGGTGCTGCGCCGCATCCTTCCGGCCGCGGCCGCCGTCGAATGGGTCGACCCCAGCGGCAAGGTGTCGCTGATCGAACGCAGCGTCGATGCCCGCACCGCTGGTCGCAAGTACAACGAGATCGAGGCCTCGACAGCGAGTCGGCTGATCAGCGTGGCTCGTCTCGGCACGGCATCGCTTCCCAGCCACGATCTCGTGGCGCAGGAGGGCGACCTGTTCTACCTCGCCGTTCCGTCCGAGGCGGTCGATGGCATCGACCACGCGCTCGAGCACGGCTCGGGTCATTCGCACTCCCATTCGCACTAGGCCATGCCGACCCACCGGGACCCACTCAGCCGTCCCGTACCATCAAGAAGGAATTGGACATGAAAGCAGTCATCGTCGGCGGCGGCAGCGTTGGTCGTTTCATCGCTGAACAACTCGGGGCGACGGGTCACACCGTCACGATCGTCGACAACGACGCCGGCGTCGTCAAGACACACCACAACACGGCACCGACCGGCGTGTCGTGGATGCAGGGTGACGGTTGTGACATCGATTCTCTGAAGCGCGTCGGCGTTGGGGACTGCGATGTCGTCGCAGCCGTGACGGGCGACGATGAGGACAACCTCGTCGTGTCGCTGCTGTCCAAGCAGGAGTTCGGGGTTCCCCGCGTCGTTGCTCGCGTGAACAACCCGAACAACGAGTGGATGTTCAACGAGATGTGGGGCGTCGACGTGTCGGTCTCGACACCGCACCTCATCACCGGTCTGGTCCAGGAAGCCGTCGCCGTTGGCTCGTTCGTGCGCCTGCTCTCGTTCGAAGGCGGCAAGGCCCGTCTCGCCGAGGTCACGTTGGCCGACGGATCACCGGCTGCCGACAAGGAGATCGTCGAGCTCGGCTTCCCGCGTGAAGCAACGGTGGTCGCCGTGCTGCGCAAGGATCGCGTCGTGGTGCCCCGCGGCGACACGGTGTTGCGCGTCGGCGACGAAGTGATCGTGCTCGTCGCTGGTGACAGCGAAGAAGACGTGCGCAAGATCCTGATCGGCTGAGTCCGGCCGGTCATCCGGCCCGCCAGCGACTGGTGCGAGCGTCAGCTCGCGAGCAGCGTGTACGACGGATTCAACATCAGCCACCGGCCACGCTCTTCTCGCGCGACACCTTCGATCACGATGGCTCGACCATGTTCGATTCCCGCGATCGAGCGACGTCCGGTGAACACCGCAATGGCATCGCCCGTGCCGTCGGACAGCACGACTTCCAGCGCGGCCGCCCCGTTGCGTGGTGCGACGCGGATCCGCTTGACCTCGCCACCGATGCGGGTCGATTGGCGGCCGACCACCTGATCGATGTGGGTGACGTCGAAGTCGCAGAATCGATCGACCAACCGCTGTTGGTCGAGTTCGATCGAATCGGACTTGAGCCGCTTGGCGAGATCGCGCAGACCCATCAGACACTCCCCACTTGCTCGTCGGCTGCAGCGGCGCGCTCGTCATGCACGTCATGTGCGTCCACAGTCGCAAGCCACCGCACGGTTTCCATGCGGGCAACGTTACTGGCCCGGGGTCGAGCCGTAGCCTGTCGGGCGTGAAGACTCGAACGCTGCTGCTGCTTGCGGTCGCGTGCGGGCTCGTCATCCTCGTGGCCGGCAGCATCAAGATCTTCCTCATCGCGGACACCAGTGCGCCGCAGCACCTTCAGATACCGGGTTCGACGAAGGTCGTGTCGATGAAGGTCGACGTCACCCGCGTCGAGCGGGCCGCCGGCGAGACGCTCGTCAGCGTCACGTTGCAGGGCGAGGACGACCCAAGCGGCGCCTTGTCCTGGGTTCTCGTCACCGGCACCAAGCGGCTGACACCGCATGCGCCGCCGATCAACGCAGGAACGGCGTGCGGGGCAACGAAGTCGTCGGTGCCGACGTCGTGCGTACTCGCCTTCGACACGACCGAATCGGCTGGTTTGCTGACCTACGACCGCGGTGGCGAGGTCGCCCGCTGGGACATCACCGGATAGTCCGGTCGCGACTCCATCGGCGAGTCAGGAATCGGTGGGGTGCTTGACGTCCCACGGTGCGAGCCAGTCGCCGGCGACGCGGAGATCGATCCCCGCGTCGTCCTCGATCACCTTGCACACCGTCATCTCGCCGGCGTCGGGCCCGTATCGCTGCTCCGCTTCGCGGAACCGGGCGTACGCGGCCTGAGTGACCTCGTCTCGGGTCCCGCCAGCGCCGAGCATGTCGTCGATCAGTGCGAAGTCCTTCAGGCACAGAGCGAGACGAAACGACGGGTCGTAGTGCCCGGCGAAGATCGACGGTACGTCGTGCTGCATCACGAAGCTCTCGGCAGCGCCACCTTTCATCGCCGCCCACCACACATCCGGTTCGAGCCCGGCGACCTTGGCAGCGACCATCGCCTCGCCGATCGCTGCGGCATGGATCAACCAGAGCTGATTGTTGACGAGTTTGGCCACGTAGCCGTTGCCGTACTGTCCGACCAGGCGCACCTCGCCGATCGCGTCGAGCACTGGCCGGACGCGCTGGATGGCGTCGCCGTCGCCGCCGACGAACAGGATCATGTCGCCGCGAATCGCCGAGTCGATCGAACCCGTCACCGGTGAATCGACCGCCGACCCGCCCGCTGATTCGAACGCGCGCGCAAGCTCGCGCATCAGCTGCGGGCTGCTCGTCGTCAGGTCGATCCAGGTCTTGCCGCGACAGTCGGCAGCGAGCAGACCGCGCTCGCCGCGGACGACGTCGGCGATCTGCGACGGTCCGAAGACCATCGACATCACGACGTCCACGTGATCGACGACGTCTGCCGGTGAGTCGGCCCACACCGCGCCGAGGCCGATCAGCGGATCGGCGGCCTCGCGCCGAATGTCGTGCACGCAGAGATCGAAGCCAGCGCGCCGCAGGTTGCGTACAGCGGCGCTGCCCATGTTGCCGAGTCCGATGAAGCCGATCCGCATGTGCCCTCCCGAAACCGATCGCAGCGCCCAGAACATACAACCCACCCGGGATCACAGGTCGCCGACTCGGCGTCACAAATCGGAGTGAGGGTGGACCTGTCGCCAGAGCCGGTAGTGGTGACACCAGGGTGGTTGGTGTTCGTTCGCGACGTGGGCGCTACCGTGTCGATCGGAAATCTCGCCGGTGATTCCGCTCGGTGAGCAACTCGTGGAGGTTGTCCTTGGCCGAGCAATTCGATCTCGTGATCATCGGTGGTGGTCCGGGGGGATACGGCGCGGCGTTCTATGCCGCATCAGCGGGACTCAACGTGGCCATCGTCGAACGCGACGTCCTGGGTGGGACATGCCTCAACCGCGGATGCATTCCTGCCAAGGCATTCCTCGAGACTGCAGCGGTGTACCGCCACGTGGCGCATGCCGCGGACTTCGGCATCGACTCCAGCCCTCCGACGGTCAACTTCGCCGTGACCCAGGCTCGCAAGCAGAAGATCGTCGACGGGCTCGTCAAGGGCATCGGCGGTCTCATCAAGGCCCGCAAGGTCACGTCGTACACGGGCACCGGGTCGCTCGGCCCGAACCGCACGGTGACGATTCAACTCGCTGATGGCACCACCACCGAGATCCAGGGTCGAGGCGTGATCCTCGCGGCCGGATCCGCACCGCGCACCATCCCCGGCTTCGACCGCGGCGGCCCGATCATGACCAGCGACGAAGTGCTGATGCTCGACCACGTTCCCGCCAGCGTTGTCGTGATCGGTGGTGGCGCGATCGGCTGCGAGTTCGCGTCCACGTTCGCCGACCTCGGTGCTTCGGTGACGATCCTCGAGGGTCTGCCCAAGATCCTGCCCGGACTCGACTCCGATGTCGCCAACGTCGTCGTGCGGTCCTTCCGCAAGAAGAACATCGACATCAAGACCGGCGTCAAGGTCACCGGCCACACACCACGCGACGGTGGCGGCACGACCGTGCACTACGGAGAGGGCGAGAACCTCGACGTCGACGTCGTCATCGTCTCCGTGGGTCGGCGTCCCTTCGCCGACTTCCTCGGATTGCAGGGCACCGCAGTGAGTGTGAGCGATCGTGGATTCGTCGAGGTCGACGAGCTGTGCCGCACAGCCGAACCCGGCGTCTACGCGATCGGCGACCTGGTCAACACCCCGCAGCTCGCGCACATCGGTTACGCCGAGGCGATCCTGGCGGTCAAGGACTTCCTGGGTGAGAAGCCGATGCCGATCATGTACGACAAGGTGCCATGGGCGATCTACTGCGACCCCGAAGTCGCGTTCGCCGGCCCCAGCGAGGAAGCGGCGATCGCCGCCGGTCACGACGTGGTCGTTGCCAAGCACCAGTACCGCGGCAACGGCCGGGCTCAGATCCTGGGCACCATCGACGGACTCGTCAAGGTCATCGCCAAGAAGAACGCCGACGGCACCGCCGGCGAGGTGCTCGGTGTGCACATGGTCGGTCCCTGGGTGACCGAGCAGCTGAGCGGCGGTTATCTCGCGGTGAACTGGGGAGCGACCGTTGCCGAGGTCGCCGAGTTCATCCAGCCTCACCCGAGCTTGACCGAGCTCTTCGGGGAGACGATGTTGTCACTCACCGGGCGTAGCCTCAACACCTGAGCGCCCGATCAGCTAGGACCTGGAGATACAGATGGCCGATATCACATTGCCCCAACTCGGTGAGACAGTGACCGAAGGGACGATCACCCGGTGGTTCAAGAAGGTCGGCGACACCGTCGCGATGGACGAGCCGTTGTTCGAGGTTTCCACCGACAAGGTCGACACCGAAGTTCCTTCACCGAGCGCCGGCGTGCTCACCGAGATCCGGGCCCAGGAAGGCGACACTGTGCCGGTCGGCGCGATCATCGCGGTCGTCGGCGCGGCCGATGGTGCAGGTGTGCCTGCCGCTCCGGCGCCCGAACCCGAACCCGAACCCGAAGTAGCCGCCCCGTCGGCCCCTGTGGCCGAAGCGCCGGCGCCCGCTCCGCAGGCGGCTCCGATCGTCGAGGCCGCCCCGGCCGCGGTTGTCGAGACCCCTGCTCCGACTCCGGTCGCCGAATCGCCCGCCCCTGCTGCAGCGCCTGCCATCGTCGCCCCCGCTGAGGCGGCACCGAGCATCAACGACAACCGTCTCCTGTCGCCGGTGGTCCGCCGTCTCGTCACCGAGCACAACATCGACACGAGCACGCTCGTCGGCACCGGCCCCGGCGGACGGATCACCCGCGAAGACGTGCTCGACCACATCGATGGCGTCGCCAGCGGCGCGACTCCGCCCGCAGCCGCTCCGGTCGCGGCAGCGCCAGCCCCCGCCGCGTCGGCCGTCGCTGCGGCAGCGCCAGCCGCCGTTGCACCCGCACCGGCAGCACCCGCCCCAGTGGCCGCGGCGCCGGTTCCGCCCGCAGCTGCTGCTCCGGTGGCCGCGCATGTCGCAGGCGAGCGCGATGACGTCGTCGCCCTCAGCAAGATCCGCAAACTGACGGGTGCGCACATGGTGATGAGCCTCGGCGTCAGCCCGCATGCGTTCAGCGTGGTCGAGGTCGACTTCGCCAACGTCGATGTCACCCGCGCCAAGGTCAAGAACCAATGGAAGGCCGAAGAAGGCTTCAGCCTCACGTATCTCGGGTTCATCGCCCGCGCCGTCGTCGACGCGCTCCGCGAGTTCCCTCACCTGAACGCAACTGTCGACGGTGACAACCTCGTCGTGCACAACTTCGTCGACCTCGGCATCGCCGTCGACCTCGAGTACACGGGCTTGCTGGTGCCGGTCGTGCGCAGTACCGAGACCAAGCGACTGCGGGCGATCGCGCGCGAGATCAACGATCTCGCCAGTCGGGCCAAGGCGCGCAAGCTGAGCCCCGACGAGATCTCCGGTGGCACGTTCACCATCAGCAACAACGGGTCGGCCGGCAGTGTGTTGACGATGGCGATCATCAATCAGCCGCAGGTCGCGATCCTGTCCACCGACGCAATCGTGCGCAAGCCCGTTGTCGTTCGCCAGGCTGATGGCAGCGAGAGCATCGGCATCCACCCGGTTGGCAACCTGGCGAGGAGCTGGGACCACCGTGCCTTCGACGGCGCCTATGCGGCCGGCTTCCTCGTCAAGGTCAAGGAGTTGCTCGAGACCCGCGATTGGGGCGCCGAGCTGTGACGGTGGCGCGGGGATGAACGCTGTCGCCGAGCCGCTGCACGTGCGGTGGTTCGGCCGCGTTCCCTACGCGCAGATGCTCGCGGTGCAGGAGTCACTCTTCCGCAACGGTTCGGCCAACCATCTGCTGCTGCTCGAACATCCACACGTGTTCACGTACGGGCCACGGGCTGACCTCGCGGTCAACGTGCTCGTCGATCCGGCCACGGTCGGCGCCGAACTCGTGTCCGTGCATCGTGGCGGCGACGTCACCTATCACGGTCCGGGGCAACTCGTCGGCTATCCCATCGTGTCGCTGCCTCCAAAGCTCGGCACGGGCGCAGGGCCGGCCGATTCTGTCGCGCACGTGTGCAACGTCGAGCAACTCGTCATCGACACGCTGGCCGAGCTCGGGCTGCCCAACGCCGGCAGGCTGCCCGGCTATCCGGGTGTCTGGGTCGATCCGACCGGCCCGAATCCGCGCAAGATCTGCGCGATCGGCGTGCGCGTGTCGCGTGGCCGCACGATGCACGGATTCGCGATCAACGTCGACACCGACATGCGCTACATGCGTGAGTACATCGTTCCGTGCGGCATCGCCGATCGTCCGGTCACGTCGCTGGCCGAGGAAGGCATCGACGCCACGCTCGCCGAGGTGGTCGATGTCGTCGCCCGCCTCGCCGGACAACGATGGGGCACTGGCAGCGAACGACAAGACGTCGCCTGGCGCGAACGGCCGGAAGATCTGTCGGCCTTTTCTCGCGGCGAGGGCCCGGGCGCAGTCGTGCGTTCAGCAATCGATCACGGCGTGGGCGTCGAGCCTCGAATCGAGCAGCAGACGTCGGTGCGGTTGCTCGGCCGACTGGCGCAGGCAGGTGTGACCGAATCCGTCGCGCTCGCCACCCGCAAGCCCGAGTGGCTGCGGCCCAAGGTGCACCACGGCCCCGAGGTGTTGGCGTTGAAGAAGACGGTTCGCGATCTCGGCCTGGTGACCGTGTGCGAAGAGGCCGGATGTCCGAACCTCAGCGAGTGTTGGGCTGACGGGACGGCGACGTTCATGGTGCTCGGCGAGCGCTGCACGAGAGCATGCGGTTTCTGCCTGGTCGACACCAGCAAGCCGCTGCCGCCGGCATCCGATGAGCCGGCCCGTGTGGCCGAGGCCGTGACCCGCACCGGTTTGTCGCACGCTGTGCTGACGATGGTTGCACGCGACGATCTCGCAGACGGTGGCATGGCGCACGTCGCCGCATGCGTCACGGCCATCCGCGACGTGATGCCGTCGACCCGGATCGAGACCCTGATCTCCGACGCGAAGGGCGATGCAGCGGCGCTCGCCCTGCTGTTCGACGCGCGACCCGACGTTCTCAACCACAACATCGAGACCGTGCCGCGGCTGCAGCGCGCGGTGCGGCCATCGGCCGGGTACGCACGCAGTCTCAGCGTGCTCGCCCTCGCCAAGGCCGCTGGGCTCACGGTCAAGTCCGGTCTGGTGGTGGGCATGGGCGAGACACCGGCAGAGGTCGATGGCGTGCTGCTCGATCTCGCATCGCTGGGGGTCGACATCGTCACGATCGGGCAATACCTTCGCCCCACGTCGCATCACCTCCCGGTGCAGCGGTGGGTCGAGCCGCACGAGTTCGAACGCTGGAAAGCACTCGGCGAATCGTTCGGCATCGGCCACGTCGAGGCCAGCCCATTGACGCGCAGTAGCTATCACGCCCGGCAATCAGCCGATGCCGTCGATCTCCGCGTCGGCTGACTTCGCGGGCAGAATGGGGAGATGAGAACTCCCGGTGCCGCCGAGCCGTTGACCACCGCTGTGTACGCCGAGCGCATGGAGCGTGCTCGTGCCGAGATGGCGGCCAAAGGGATCGACGTGATGCTGTTGTCGCTCGGTCTCGACCTGCCGTACATCAGCGGATACAACGCGATGCCCCTCGAACGGTTGACGATGCTGGTCGTCCCGCGCGAGGGCGAAGCGCAGATGGTGATCCCCCGGATGGAGGCACCGCGGGTGACCCCGCAGCCTGGTGTGTTCGAGATCCTGCCGTGGACCGAACTCGAGAACCCGGTCGAGATCGTTGCTCGCCTCGCCCGCGCCGGTAGCCCCGCCCAGACGGTCGCGATCGGTGACCAGATGTGGGCCCGGTTCCTGGTCGAACTGCTGCCGTTGCTCCCCGGCGCCACCTATCAGCGGTCCGATGTCGTCAGCTCGATGCGGATGACGAAGGATGCGACCGAGATCGCCGCGTTGCTCGCCGCCGGGCAGGCGGTCGACCGCATCGCCGCCGCGTTGCAGGCCGGCGAGATCGACCTCGTCGGTCGGACCGAAGCCGATGTCTCGTCCGAACTGTCCGACCGCATCATCGCCGAGGGCCATCAGGTCACGAACTTTGCCATCGTCGCCGCCGGCGCGAATGCAGCGTCACCGCACCACCATCCCGGGCCGCGGGTCATCCGTCAGGACGAGATCCTGCTGTGCGACTTCGGCGGGACGATGAACGGCTACTGCAGCGACATCACTCGCTGTGTGTATCTCGGCACCCCTCCGTCGGAGATCGCCGACGCGTACGCGGTGTTGCACGAGGCCCAGGCGGCCGGTGTCGCGGCCGGTGTGATCGGCAACCCGTGCCAGGAGGTCGATCGGGTGTCACGGAAGATCATCGACAAGGCTGGCTACGGCGAATACTTCTTCCACCGCACCGGTCACGGCATCGGCATGGACGCCCACGAGGATCCGTACATGGTCGAGGGCAACGCATTGCCGCTCGCGGCCGGACATGCCTTCAGTGTCGAGCCGGGCATCTACCTCGACGGCAAGTGGGGCATGCGCCTTGAAGACATCGTCGTCGCGACCACCGACGGCCCGCTGGCGATGAACACAGCCAACCACGCCTTGGTGAGCCTCGACGTTTGACCCGCCTTCACGACACGCTCTCGCGGCGCTGTCACCGAATGTCGGGATATGGCCGACATTTGGTACCTGCGTGGTGGCCTCAGCTGACTGTGGCACCCTGGTGTCACGCTTGGCCGATGAACCCCAGGTACGTGCAGGTCGTGGAGACCGCGTCACAACAGTTCGGTGCGATGAGCATCCAGCAAATGGACACGATGAACGTCGATCGACGCGTCCGTCACGACTGGGTCACGCGCGGTTTGATCACACGCGCCGGAACCCGCTCGTACATCGTCGCCGGATCCACACCGTCATGGCAGCAATCGCTGTGGTGCGCAGCAGCCGACGTCGACGGCGCCGGCTACCCCGCCGGGAGAAGTGCAGCACGCCTCCAAAAACTCGACGACTTCACCAACGACGACATCGAAGTACTCGTCACCCGCAAGCATCGCAACCTCAACGCCGCGTTCCGTGTCGCGTCCACATCGATGCCGCTCGACATCGGCGACACCGTCACGATCGACGGCATCCGCTGTCTGAGCGCAGAACGACTGATCCTCGACGGCCCACTGTTCGAGTTCACCAAACGCGAGACCGAGAACGCCATCGACTCCGCCATCCGCCGCCGTCTCGTCAGCGAACAACGACTACGAACCAAGATCATCGACCGACATCGGTCCAGCATCAACGGTGGCAGAATCCTGCTCGACGCCCTCGTCGACACCGGCGGCGAAAGCCGTCTCGAACGATGGTTTCTCGCCCTCGTCCGCTCCGGTGGCCTGCCTCGCCCCACCCTGCAGAAAGTGTGGCGTCACAGCACCCGCACCGTCGCCCGCGTCGACGCATACTTCGATGGAGGACTCGTCGTCGAAGTCGCCGGACACGGCACCCATTCCTCGCGCACCCAAATACAAAACGACGAACAACGCCGCACCGAACTCGTGCTCCGCGGGCTTCGCGTGATCACGTTCACCTACGACGACATCAAACACCGACCCGACTGGGTACTCGCCCGACTCCGAGAAGCGCTACAACTCGCGGCATGACGCACGCTGTCACCGAATGTCCGGATATGGCCGCTTGGATGGGACTGTCGGAATTTCGGTGTAACCGGGTCTGGATCGGTCATTTGTTGTTGGGGAAGATTCGGCCTTCGAACATGAGGGCGAAGGCGTTGAGTGCTGGCTTCCAACGCACGGCCCATCGTTGCCGTCCGCGACCGGTGGG
>JBBRPP010000036.1:0-54453 GCA_038227995.1 Acidimicrobiales bacterium | reverse complement strand
GAGAACCCGACCCCGTTCGTCTGGCACAAGACCGCCGACCAGATCCTCGAACGCCTCGCCGGCTACTGCACAGCCATCAACGAAGGAGCCAACACATGACCACACCAAAATCACAGCGCATCAACCTTCCAGGACACTAGAAGGATCTCCGAGCGAATCTCATCGTTGAGCGCGTCAAGGAACCCAGGCTTCAGGACGTACTTGACGAGATCGTCACCGAGCAGAACTACGACGGCCCAGTCGGATGGGCCGCGAGTGCATCGGCCGAATCCCTGCACGATCCGCGCTCGTATGCGCTGGGCCAACGCGGCGCCAACACGAGCCTTCTGAGCAAGGAAGCGCTCGTGAAGAGTGTCTGCATCCGGGAGGCCCTCGAGAATCACCATGCGACATGTGTCCCCTGGCAGGTCGATACCGTCGTAGCGGTTGGCCAACGAGCAGATTGCCTTTGGTGCGGCCTTAAAGTCGTCGAAGCCTCCTTCAACGTCCGACTTGTCGAACAGATCGAATCCATCGCGCTTTAAGTCCTGCAGCAGTCGATCCGCACTCTTCTGGTCCTGCGTCAGCACGAGAGCCTTGCTCGCTGTCGCGACAAGCTCGCTCGCGACGTCGGCGGGGTCGTCGGCCTCCGACAGCTGCGGGAACACGAAGAAGCGTCGGCCGGCACGCGGTGCGGCCGACTCGGACGGCAACTTCAGTCTCGTGATCGGCGACCGTCCAAATGCCCGCTCAAGTTCGCCACCCTCACCCAACGTCGCTGAAAGGTAGATCCGCTGCTCGGCATCGGCGAACAAGGCATTCTGGTCCGTCGGTGGAATAAGCGGACGAACCGAAATCGAGCGATACGACACGTAAACCAGGCACGAGGCAATCGTGTGTCGAATCATCGAGTACGTATAGGAGTTCTCGCCTTCAAGTTGTCGCAGCGCAGCGTGGAGGCGCGTCTGCATGTCGGCGCTTCGGCACGGCAGGACGAGGTTCACGCTGGCACCGATCTGGGCATCCGGAGAGCGTTCCTGGTACCGCTGGAGCTGCGTGCCGTCGAGACCCGCCCCGACGGCGTCCAACAGTCCGCGATAGGCGTCGTCGTCGTCCGACCGCCGAACATCGATTGTGTATTGCGTCGCAACAAACTGCTCACCGGCGTGGGCATCATCGAAGACGATCACGCCTGGTTGCTCGAGTTTCGGGCTTGTGTTGAAGACCGTGTTGTAAGTCGTGATCGCGATTGCCCGTGACGAGGAATACTTGAGTACCTCGCGGCTCTCCCAATTGTGATGACTTCCAATGAGCAACACCGGCCGGAAGCCTTCGCGCTCCGCAGCAGCGAACGTCTGGCGAGCAAGCTGGCGAGTCGGACAAGCGAAGGCGGCCGGCAACCTCCTGGTCCGCATGTTCCACTCCGAGAGCACCAACCCAGGGAGCGTCTTGCCCGTCCCAGTCGGGAGTTCAACCGCCAAGTCGGGCGCCTGCTCGTACGCGCTCACGTACGCCCGCAGCACGTCGCCTTGATGTAGCCAAAGGCTTTCCGATCCGTCCGGAGAACGCGGCAGCTCACGGAACAGGTGCTCCGGCGATTCTGGCACCCTTTCCTCGGCAGCCCTTCCCTTAAAAGCCATATTGGTGAACCTACGCCTTGCAGCCATGCGACCGAAGCCGTTTTCCAGCCTGATACTCGCACCAACCGACTGACGCATTCCTCGATAGAAGCTGAGAGCAAGCCCGGCTCCATGCGACTGTGCGGCTCACGCGTAGATCGAGGTGCCTGATGCTCCTGAGAAGCACGGCGGCGCACTTCGCGACTTACCGTCTATGCGACTCCCAGCGGAGGGCTGGCTCGATGGAGTAGCAACGTCTGAGGTTCGTTGATCGCAACTGCAGGCCAGCTCCGACTGACCCTGCCTCGTGACATGCAGCGCCGAGCGCGAACATATGCGCCTCAGACGCATAACGACGGCGCAGAACGTCGATCGTCGCGCCCGGTCGAAGTAGCGCCGAACGGCGCGTCGGGCGCGCGTCCCGACCGCCGGTTGCGCAGCGATCACGGAGCAGGCGGACCCCGAGGTCAACACGGTGAGCGATCGGTGACGACGGATCCGTTGGCCGCCCGTGGGCCGTTTCTGGTGGCCACCGACAGACCTCTCGATCGTCATGAATGGCGCAAGAGGATCCATGATTGCAGTGCAACGGCGTAGGGTGTCAAGACCCTCGCAAAGGCGGCGAACATGACGAAGACGACCTCGGGCAAGCAACCAGCCGGCGCTCGAATCCAAGGCGACAACGTGCGTGCGCAGGCACCGCGCCGATCGACCCGACGGACGCAAACGTCCTCCGCCGCACGGCTGCAGGGCACCGCCGGCAATCACGCGGCCGCCCAGTTGCTGCGGTTGGCCCAGCCCAAGCTCACGGTTGGCGCGTCCAGCGACCAGTTCGAGCAAGAGGCCGACTCCGTCGCCGCACAGGTCGTCGCCGCGCTCCAGCAGTCCAGCGTTCGCACCGATGCTCCCACCGACAACGGCCTGTCCGCAGTCGCCACCGACGAGACTCCGATCGCGCGTCAGATTCAACGGCGCGCCGAGCGAACCGACGCTCCAACCGAAGACGCATCGATCGGCGTCGACGGTGGCCCGGTCGACGCTGGTCTCGAAGCCGAGATCCAGTCGGCACGGTCCGGCGGTTCGGCGCTCGACTCGCACACGAAGGCCTCGATGGAATCCGCGTTCGGCGCGGATTTCAGCGACGTTCGTCTCCACACCGGGGCCAAGGCGGCAACGCTGAACCGCTCGATCCAGGCCAAGGCCTTCACGATCGGCTCCGACATCTTCTTCGGCGGCGCCAAGCCCGATGTCAGCAGCAGAGGCGGCCAGGAACTACTCGCCCATGAGCTGACCCACACCGTTCAACAGGCCGGCGGATCACCCGCCGTTCAGCGCTGGTCGTTGTTCGGGAAGAGCGAACCGAAGCCCGCCCCTGAGAAGGGTTCGAAGGAAGAGGCCAAGCAACGCGAGGCCGCGGAGAAGACTCGCCTCGCGAGCGAGCGGGCCATCGGCGCGCCCGAGCGCGAGAAGTTGAAGACGCAAGTCGGCACCGAAGACCCGGAAGCCGCGAAGGCGCTCGCCAAGCGATTCCAGGCTGCGCTCGACGAGGAAGCGAAGCGACGCAAGATCCTGGCCGCAAAGATGTCACCGGAAGAGGCCGAGACCCGCGCCTACAAAGAGGTCTGGCTCGATGGGCCGGCCGATCTCCGTGCGATCCGACCCGTGCGCGAAACGGGTTCGGAGAAACTGCTCAGCAAGACGAACGAGATGCGCACGGATCAATCCGTGGTCAAGAGCCAGTCCGAGGCGCGTGCCGCCGAGAAGGGCACGATCGTCTCCAAGGCGGTCGAGAAGCTGATCCTCGAGGAGATGGAGCTCGTCAAGAAGAAGATGGACGCCGGCGAGCCAGAGGCCCGCGCCAAGTTGATGGCCTACAACGAGATGCAGCGCAAGACCGACAAAGAGTTGTGGGCCAAGCGCCCCGCCAAGGGCAGCAAGACCGAAGCTGCGGCGTTCGATCAGCTCAAGAGTCGGGTCAAGTTCGCCGAAGGCAAGGCCAAGGAATCGACGACGCTCGACACGGTCGCCACCGTGGGCAGTGGCGTCAGCAAGGGACTCGGCGGCGTCGGCAAAGCGACCAGCTTCTTCGAGAACGACTCCGACAAGGCTCACAACACGGTGGGCGAGATGGCCGGCGGTGGCATCTCCAGCATCGCCGACATGCTCAGCGGCGTCTTCAAGACGGTCGGCGCGATCAACCAGGCGTTCAACGACATCAGTGCGGCCACGAAGTCCGGCGCGAGCGCGAACGAGATCGGTGCGGCCGTCAAGAGCTCGCTCGCCGTGCTGTCGTCACTGACCAGTGGCGCGAAGGCCGGCCTCGACATCGCCAAGTCGCTCAGCGAGAGCGCGATCGGTGCGGCAGCCAGTGGTCTGCCGATCGTGTCGATCATCTCCGACTCCATCTCGGTCGCCTCGGGCCTCGCCGACCTGATCCCGAACTCGATCCGGTACGCCAGCAACACCGGCGACCTGTACCTGGCACGCGCTGCGAACAAGTCGGAGATGGTGCTCATCGCCCAGCGACTCGGCCAACGCAACGCGCAGCTGTTCGCCAAGTCCGTCAGCGACACCGTGCTGTCGGCCACCAAGCTGGGCACGAGCATCGCCCAACTCGCCACTGGCGGCGCTGACTTCGGAGCCTCCACCGCACTCGGGTACGTCGTGTTGGGCCTCAAGGCCGCCGACTCGCTCGGCCACATGATCGCCGACAACGTGTTCGCAGTGCAGGCCAAGAAGGCCCGCAAGGACGTGGTCGGCAAGGACGAAGGAACCGCCGAAGAGCTCATCCGCCGCGATGCTGCGTTCGCCGTCGACGCGCTCATCACCGCTGCGGTGAAGGGCGACAAGAAGCAGCAGTTCCTCGCCCGCGAGGCCCTCAAGTCGGGCTACGGCGTGGAGTTCACGACCGGCGGCGCCGACGAGATCGCTGTCGCCCACGATCGGGTGATGGGCGTCATCAAGGAGAGCGACGACCCGAAGACCACGCTCGACAAGATCAACGACGGCGTCGCCAAACTGAAGGCCGTCAAGCAGGGCATGACCGACAAGTCCGACGACGTCGCGACGCTGGCCGCGGCCCGCAACAAGGCGGACGGCAAGGAACGCGGCTTCTTCTGGAAGATGAAGATGTGGTTCAAGTCCGAGGGCGCGATCGCCCGCCGCGTCGTGCAGCACAACCTCGAACACGGCACCGCACACCAGACCAAGAAGACGGAACGCCTCAACCCGGTCCAGGCCAAGAAGGGCAACGACGACCTGATCACCGTGCCCGCTCAGCAAGAGGCGATGATCAAGAAGATGGAAGCGATGACCGACGCGGAGCTGCTGAGCCTGTCCACCGACGTGAAGAAGACACCGTCGGAGTTCATGCGGATGGTGTACGCCCAGGCCCACAAGGAACGGCTCCTCGCCGCGATGACTCCGGTCGCAACGCCGTGACCCCCGAGGCGAGTGCGCTTGCTGCAGCAATCGCCGAGTTCTTCGAGACGAACGAATGGCCGATCAGCAAGTTCAACGACGACGTCGACCCAGCCTTCACGGGTGAGGACACCGAGAACGTCTCGATCACCTCGGTTCGGGGCGACAACGGCACATGGCCCGTCGTCGTCGCGCTCGTTGGTGACGGTCCCACTCATCTCGTGGTGCAGAGCATCCTCCCGCCCTCGGCTCCGCAGGGCAACGAGGTGCCGACGCTCGAACTCGTCGCTCGACTCAACGACGGGTTGGTCGACGGATGCTTCGAAATGGACTTCGACGACGGCGCGATCCGCCTGCGCTCATCGGTACCGGTGCTGTGGTTGGCTGGCGTCGCCCACGACAAGCTCGTCGCACTCGTCGACGAGACCGTGACGAACAACGTCATTGCTGCTGACCACTTCATCCCGGCCTTCGTGGCCGTGATCGAACACGGCGTTGCCCCGGGCATCGCCGTGGTCGCGGTCGAGAACGATCTCGATCCGACATCGCTCAGCTGAATCGCACTCGCTGACGGCGTCTCGAGACGATCCCCGGGGCTGTCCGGCATCGTCGCGACGATTTTCTTTCCGAGACGGTGGCGTATCGATACGGGACCGGATAGAAATGAACCCATGTTTGCCACAGCCCGCGCCAACCTCCGTGATCCCGAGATCGTCCACCGCCGCCGCTGGTTGACCCTGCTCGTGCTCTGCATCAGCCTGATCGTGATCACGCTCGACAACACGATCCTCAACGTCGCGATCCCCACGCTCGCCCACCGCAAGGTCGATGGCGGGCTCGGCGCGACGGCCAGCCAACTGCAGTGGATCGTCGACTCCTACACCCTCGTCTTCGCCGGTCTGTTGCTGACGGCGGGCAGTCTCGGTGACCGCTTCGGTCGCTACCGCTTCCTCGCCTTCGGTCTCGCGGTGTTCGGTGCGGGCTCGTTGCTGTCGGCATTCGCCACCAGCGCGACCATGCTGATCTTCACCCGTGGCCTGATGGGCATCGGCGGCGCGTTCATCATGCCGTCGACACTCTCGATCATCACCAACGTGTTCACCGAGCCCGCCGAACGCGGCAAGGCGATCGGCATCTGGGCCGGCGTCTCCGCACTCGGCATCGGTCTCGGCCCGATCACGGGTGGCGTCCTGCTCGAGCACTTCTGGTGGGGCTCGGTCTTCATCGTCAACGTCCCGATCGTGATCGTCGGGCTGGTGCTCGGCTTCCTGCTCATCCCCGAATCCCGTGACTCCAACCACAGCGAACTCGACCCCGTCGGGGCCATCCTCTCCATCGCCGCGCTCGGTTCGCTGCTGTGGTCGATCATCGAGGCGCCGAGTCACGGATGGGGCTCGACCACGATCGTCACCGGCTTCGTCATCGGCGCCGTGATGATGGCCGCGTTCTTCGTCTGGGAGCTGCGGTCGAAGCACCCCATGCTCGACATCCACTTCTTCGAGAACCCTCGTTTCAGTGCCGCCAGCAGCGCGATCACCCTCGTGTTCCTGGCCCTGTTCGGCACGCTGTTCCTGCTGACGCAGTACCTGCAGTCAGTCCTCGGCTACTCGACCGTGAAGGCCGGCGCCGTCCTGCTCCCGCAGGCGATCGTGATGATGATCTTCGCTCCGCTCTCCAGCGGGTTCGTGGCCAAGGTCGGCAACAAGGTCGTCGTCGCCGCCGGCTTGTCGTTGATCACTGTGTCGCTGATCCTGTTCTCCACGTTCCAGCCCAGCGTCAGCGCGATCCACATCATGGGCGTCACGATGTTGATGGGCATCGGCATGGCCAACGTGATGGCGCCCTGCACCGACTCGATCATGGGATCGCTCCCCCGCAACAAGGCCGGCGTCGGCTCGGCGGTCAACGACACGACTCGCCAGATGGGCGGCGCGATCGGTGTCGCCGTCTTCGGTTCGTTGATGGCCAGCCACTTCACCTCCAGCGTCGGTGACTCGCTGCGCGGCGTCGTGCCGCCGCAGGTGCTGTCGCAGATCGGTGACAACGTGGGCCAGGCAGTCGGGGTCGCACGCGAAGCACCGGCCGCGAAGCCGTACGCAGCGCAGATCCTCGCCGCGTCGAAGGATGCATTCGTCGGCGGCTTGCACACGGTCGGCTTCGTCGCTGCCGGTGTCACGCTGGTCGCCGCAGTTGGCGTCGCCATCTTCCTGCCGGCACGAGCTCGCGCTGACGAGGACTCGAGCGTCGAGATCCCCGAATTCGAAGTGCAGCCCGCCTGATGAGCATCGTCGACGCGCTGCCCCGCGCTGGACGACGGCGCGATCCGCAACTCGACAGCGCGATCCTCGACGCAGCGTTGGCCATGTTCGGGGAAGGCGGCTACCGCAGCGTCAGCATCGAAGGTGTCGCGGCGCGGGCCGGTGTCGGCAAGGCAACGGTGTATCGCCGCTACCCGACGCGTGCGGCGTTGCTCGTCGACGCGGTTCGCATCCGGCTGTGCCTGATCCACGACCTGACCGACACGGCCAACCTGCGTGTCGATCTGCTGGCGATGATGCAGCCGTTGATCGATCGCCTGCGCAGTCCCGACGGCGCTGTCCTCACCGCCCTCATGGCCGAGCGCTTCCGCGAGCCCGACCTCGCCGCCGAGTTCGACCGCTCGGTGATCGGGGCCAAGCGGGTGCACATCCGGATGCTCCTACGCGGTGCGATCGAGCGTGGCGAGCTCCCGGCAGACGCCGACATCGAACTGCTGGCCGAGATCCCATCAGCGGTCGTGTGGCATCACGCGCTGAACAACCTTCCGATCGATGCCGGCTTGGCCACGCGCATCATCGATCACGTCGTCGGCCGCGCCGAGCAATCCTGACGTCGACACCGGTCACCGATGATTTTGATCGGGCTCCGACGTTGTACATGATGACGCCTTCGCAACGAGGCTGACCGCAACGCCCGCATCCGGGCAGAGGAGACTTCATCATGCAATCCATCACGCCCTTCCTGTGGTTCGACGACAACCTCGAGGACGCAGTCACGTTCTACACAACGGTCTTTCCTGACGCGAAGGTTCACGGCATCAACCGCGGACCCGACGGCGCCGCGTTCACCGCCGAGTTCGAGCTTGCCGGGCAGTCGTTCAAGGGTCTCAACGGCGGACCGCACTTCCATTTCACCGAGGCCATCTCGTTCTTCGTCGAGTGCGACGATCAGGCCGAGGTCGATCACTACTGGTCGGTGCTCACCGCTAACGGCGGGCAGGAGAGTCAGTGCGGTTGGCTCAAGGACCGCTTCGGCCTGTCATGGCAGATCGTCCCCACCGCCTTCGGTCGCCTGATGACCAGCGGCACACCCGAGCGGAGTCAGCGCGTCATGGCGGCGATGATGACGATGCGCAAGTTCGACATCGCCGCCCTGCACGCCGCGTTCGACGGCTGACTCTGCTCGACAGAGGGCTACGAGACGACGATCGCCGTCACCATGCCGAACATGCCGTTCGGGCCCTCGGCATGGTTGAGGATGTGACAGTGCCAGGCCCACACGCCGGCATCGACGAAGTGGTAGAGGACGGTGTAGCGCTCGCCTGGGGCGACCGAGATCGTGTCCGCCGGCATCGGCTCGGGCAGCGGGACGCCGTCCTTGGCGATGATCCATCCGGTGGGCTGGTGCAGGTGCATCGGGTGGGTCAGCAGGCCCTCGTTGAAGTAGTTGACCTCCATCGTCTCACCGACCTTGGCGGTGTACATCTCGGTCGCCGGGAAGCTCTTGCCGTTCAACGACAACCCGATCGTTCCCGAGTCGTTGAGCACCATGTTGACCTTCTGATCGACCTTGGTGATGCCCTTGGCCTTGAGGTAGTCGGGGATCGGCATCTCGCCGATCAGCAGCGCTCCGGCCATGCCGTTGGGAACTTGGGTCTGCGCGTCATGGTGTGAGTGGTACATGCCGACCGCCGGCTCGAGCGCAGTGAAGCTGTACGTGAACGTCGCGCCGGGCAGGATCGGATCCTGCGTGTACGGATCGACACCGTCCATCGCGTTCGGTACACGGACACCGTGGAAGTGCATCGACGTCGATTCCGGCAGCTCGTTCTTGAGGACGATCTTGATCTTGTCACCGACGTTCGCATCGAGCTCGGGCCCCGGCACCATGCCGTTGTAGGTCCACGCCTTCACGACCTTGCCGGGCTCGACCGTCCAGTCGACGATCTTCGCGGTCAGGTCGAACTCCTTGGTGCCGTCTGCAAGCACCGTCGGGGCCAGCTTGGTGCCACCGAAGGTCGACTTCGGTTCCTTCAGATAGCGGGTCGCGCGATCGGCCATTGCGGCGTCCATCTGCTGGTACGACATCGTGGTCGCGGTCGACGCGTCGGCGGTCGCCGTTCCGTCACCCCCGACCATCAACATGCCGGTCATGCCGTTGTCCTTGTGCCCCGGGATCGAGCAGTAGAAGCTCACATCGCCGGCCTTGACGTTCTTCAACGTCAGCGTCTGGCTCTCACCCGGCTGCAGCGTCTTCGTCGCCATCGACAGATCGGGGAAGTTCACGTTGTGGGCCATCGTGCCCTTGTTCGTGATGTGCACGGTGATATCACCGGCCGGCACCGAAGCCATCGATGGAGTGATCGCATATTCGGTCAACACGAGGTTCACGACGTTCGGGCTCGTCGCGCTACTGGCGCTGCCGCCCGCCGACGATGTGTTGTCGCCCGAGATCATGATCGCGCTGAACCCGAAGACGACGGCGATCAAGCCGAGGATCATCGCGCCGATGGACAGGACAGATTTGTCGTCTTTGCTCATGTATCCAGCGTGGGTCGGCCGGAAGATCGCCAGCAGGGACGGATGGCCACACCACTGAGGTCTGCGGACACATTCAGAAAGTGTCAAAAGTCCCGACCGGGGATCGGCCGGTGTCCGAGTCGGTCACCGGCTGCGATACTGCAGCCATGGAACCGACGGCGCCAGAGTCCGTACTCGAACACGTCGGCGAACGCAGCGACATCATCATTCCGCTCGCAAACGGCGAGCCGGCGGCCTTGATGGACGCGATCGAGGGGGCGGCCGAGGGCTTGAACGGCGTGCGCGTCCACCAGATGCATTGCCTGCACGATCGCCCGTACCTCCATGGCGCCTTTGGCACGCGGCTGCACCACGTGTCGTATTTCCTGTCGCATGTGACACGCCCGTGCTTCGCCGCCGGAACCGTCGACCTCGTGCCCAACAACTTCAGCGAGATGCGCGACATCCTCGTCGAGCGAACGAACGATCCCCTCGTCATCGCGTCGGCATCTCCGCCCGATCGTCACGGCTACTTCAGCCTCGGGCTCAACGCCGACTACGTGTCGTCTTTCGTGGGCAAGGCTCGGTTCTTCCTGGAAGCCAACCAACAGGTCCCGCGTACGTTCGGTCGCAACCAGGTCCACATCAGCCAAGTCGTGGGGTGGACCGAAACCGACTCCCCTCTGGTCGAGGTCGCGCCGACCATCGGCGATGATGCCGATCGAGCGATCGCGGCGCTGGTGGCCGACCGGATCGCGGATGGGTCCACCATTCAGGTCGGCATCGGATCGATCCCGAACACGATCCTGTCGACGCTCGTCGACCACAAACATCTCGGCATCCACACCGAGTTGATCTCCGACGGTGTGATGGATCTGGTCGAGCTCGGGGTCGTCACCGGCGTCGCCAAGGATCTCAACCGCACCAAGACCGTCGGCACCTTCGTGCTCGGCACCCGCCGGCTCTACGACTTCCTCGACGAGAACACGGCCTTCGAGCTGTGGCCCGTTCGCTACGTGAACGACCCGCGGATCATCGGCCAGGAATCGAACTTCATCTCGATCAACGCGACGATCGCAGTCGACCTCCTCGGTCAGTGCGCGTCTGAGACGGTCGGCGGCACCTACTACTCATCCAGCGGCGGCCAAGCCGACTTCGCCCGCGGGGCGATGTACTCGCACGGCGGGCAGGGCTTCGTCGTGCTCCATTCGACCGCGCGCGAGGGTGCCATCTCCAAGATCGTCGCCCAGCTGTCACCGGGCGACGTCGTGACGACCTTGAAGAACACCGTCGACAAGGTCGTGACCGAGTGGGGCGTCGCCGAGTTGCGCGGGCGGTCCATCCGCGAGCGTGCGAGATCGTTGATCGCGATCGCCCACCCCGACCACCGCGCCCACCTCGAATCCGAAGCGCGCCGGCTCGCCTACATCTGAACCAACGGTCCGGCGACCGACCCCGACGACGAACGCTTGCAACGAACCCGGCCGAACAGAGTCCGAAGGCCCTACTGCCGCCCACCAACGAAGCGGATGATGGCATCATGACCGAACACATCACCGTTGGCTACGACGCCACGCCGGCATCCTCCGAGGCGGTGCTCTGGGCAGCGAACGAGGCGGTGACGCGCGGCGCCTCGCTGCGAATCGTGTCGTGCTTCGACATCCCGATCGGCGGCGACATCCTGCTCGGCTTCGGCTTCGCTCAGGCGATGGCCTTCCTGGAGACCGCTGGCGAGACCGAAGTCAGCGCCATCGTCAGCGTCGTCGCCGAGCGCCATCCACGACTCCAGATCACGACGTGTGTCGTGCCCGGAACGCCGGCCCTGGTGCTCACCGAACGCCTCGCCGCCAACGACCTCATCGTCGTCGGCGCGAGCAGCCATGATCGGGCCGCCGGGCTGCGACTCGGTGGCACGCCTCGTCGACTGGTGCGAATCAGTCCGTGCCCGGTCGTGGTGGTCCGCGGAGCCGCGAGCCGCGGCCGACCGGACCGAATCGTCGTCGGGGTCGATGGATCACCGACGGCGCAGCGCTCTCTGCTGTGGGCCGGCGAGGAGGCGGATCGCCACGTTGTCGACCTCGTCGTCGTTCACGGCTGGGAGTATCCGTACCCCGCCTTCAGCGAAGGATCGAACCGGGCCCGCAAGCTGACCGAGATCGACGCGACCTACGTACTCGACCGAGCGGTCGAATTCGCACGCGAACGCTTCGCTGCGCCGGTGACGGGGCGACTCGTCGAGGCCGATCCCACCTCAGCCATCCTCGGCTCCCTCGTCGACGGCGACGTTGCCGTGCTCGGCTCGCATGGTCACGGCGCGATCGCGAGCGGCTTGCTCGGATCGATCGTGAACAGCGTGCTCGAACAGTCCGCCGTACCGATCGTCGTCATCCCCGCAGAGCGCCCGCCAGTGTCATGAGCACCATCAACACGGTCAGGACGATTCTCGTCGGCGTCGACGGTTCACATGAATCCGACCGAGCGGCCACGCTCGCGGGCGAGCTGGCAGCGGCCCTCGGGGCTGTACTCGTCGCAGCCCACGCGACCGGCTTGCTCGACGTCTGGCCCGACCATCCCGAGACACACGGAGCGAGAAACTCGCACAGCCACGTCGAGCTGATGTTGCGCGGCACATGGACAGATCCAGCTCGTCAGAGCGGTGTCGAACCGCGGCTGATCCTGCGCGACGGCCCGCCGTCGCTTGTCCTCACTGCGGTTGCGGACGAAGTGGACGCCGATCTGATCATTGTCGGAACCCGCGGCGTGGGGTCGTCGGATCCGTTCGGTTTGGGCAGCACCGCGGCCAAGCTCGCCCAACGATCAACCCGACCGATCCTGATCGTCCCCGGAGCTCGAACACGCTCGGACGAACCCGAGTGAGGCCTACCCTCGGCCGATGAGACGCCGCAACAGCGTGCCTCGAGCCCAGCGGCGCAGAATCACGTACGTCGCAGACGTTGCGGCCACGGCGACTGCGATCGTGGACCAGCGCATCACCACGGACATCGACCCACTCGCGAGCTCCACGATCATCGCTAACAGCGCCGCGGCGAACCCCAGCACTGCGAGCCGGATCGCGACGAGTTCCACTCGCGTCAATTCCGGATCGTCACTGACAGCCGGATGGGTCGCCCCCTCGCTGCGCAGCAGTCCTTCGAGCCACCGGACCGGCGAGGTCACGGCGACGATCGCGACCGGCGACCAGACGAGCACGATGCCCGCCAACCACGACAGGTCTCCCGCTCCCAACCGCGCCTTGCCGCTCACGACAGCGGCGGTCCCGTATGTCGCCATGGCCGTTGTGAGCAGCGCGAGCAGGGCCTTGACGTAGCGAAGGACGATGGTCTGCGTCCGCAACACGTGACGCGCCATCCCGTGCTCGATCTTGGCGACCTCGCTCACGAGGTCGCGCGGACGCGACGCCGCCAACACGAAGAGAGCCGTCGCGCGAGCCTCGTCATCGAGGTTCTCGAGATCAACGCCCAATCCGCCGTACGCCACGATCCGCTGATCGATGTGGCGCCGCGATCGGTCGTTCGCCGGCACGAGGAGTTCGACGTTGGCGGTGTCGTGTCGTGCCACCTCGAGGCGCTCGCTCGACAGGTCGCTGAGTTCGTCCTGAGGCAGACGCAACGCGGTCAGGGTGAACCGCGGCGTGAAGACGTCGCCTGCCGCACTGTGCACGTGATGAGAGTGGAAGTAGAACTGGATCAGGTCGCGCAACACGAGCCACAGTGCGGTGAACGGCAGCAGCAGCATCGCGGTGACGGCAACGACCATCAGAACCTTCGATGCTTCGACATGCCCGGTCACCAGCGAGCGCAGCACCTGGATGACCGCGTCCTGCGCCACCGCCGGCAGCAGCACCATCAATCCGGCGCCCGACAGCAGCGCTGACGCAACGCGATGCATTGTCGAGAGACGAACCTCGCTGCGCTGCAGATAGGCGCGTATCGCCGCACGCTCATCCGGGCTCAGCGATTCACCTTCATCTGCCGACTGGTCGAGATCACTCACGACCGTTGGCCCGCCACGACGTGGTGCTCGTCGGCGAGCGAAAGGAAGCTCTCGTCCTCTTGGGCGAAATGGAGTTCGAGCAGCGCGTAGAGCCCGTACAACAAGCGTTGCAGGTCGCTGACATCCGCCGCGGACGGCGCGCCGTCACCGATTCGACCGAGCACCAACCCGACCTGCGTTGTCAATCGGGCGATCTCTGCGTGCGCACGACTCATGGTCACGGTCGAGTCCGCTGCGCCCAGTGCATCGTTGATCATCGGATACAGCAACAGATCTTCCTCGCGTTCGTGTGGGCCGATCTCGTCCACGAGCAGACGATACGCGCGCCGGACGGACTGCATCGCGGCGCTCGCGTCCGCGGTTCCCAGCATCTCGGCCGCGTCGCGAAGGAGCGCGACATCGGGGCGAAGCGTCCTGTGCGCGGACGCGAATCGCTGGGCAATCGCTTCTCCCTCGCGGTCGAGTCGGATCTCGTCACGCCCAGAGCGTAGGGCCCGGAGCGCGTTCAGGATCGCGACGACATCGATCACCTCTTGCAGCATCGCACCGGCGGCGGGTGCGAGGAGTCCTGCGGCTGCCGCAGCCATCGCCACGAGCGACAGCGCCATGCCCAGGACGACGCTCTGCAACGCGATCCGTCTTGCCCGCGCAGCAATCAGATGCGCTTCGCCGAGACGGTCCAATCGGTCGACGGTGAGCACGATGTCAGCAGTCTCCGACGATGCGGTCGAGCCACGCGCCCCGATCGCGACTCCGACGCTCGCGGCCGCCAGCGCGGGAGCGTCGTTGATGCCATCCCCAACCATGATCGTCGAGCCGCGCTGGGTCTCGCGGCGGACGACATCCACCTTGTCCGCTGGTGACTGTTGTGCGGCGATGTCGTCGACACCGAGCAGCGCCCCGACGGACGCGGCGACCTCGGCTCGGTCACCGGTCACCATCACGACGCGCCGGATCCCGCCACGACGAAGGTTTCGAATCGTCCGCGCGGCGTCGGGCCGGATCGGGTCGTTGAGCAGCAGGGCTCCTGCCGCGATCCCATCGACGCCGACGAAGACACACATCGCGCCATCGAACTCGGCTGCGGACCGACTTCGCACGACCCACGGCTCGTCACCCACCACGCCCGTCCAACGACCGTTGCCGACGGTGATCCGACGAGCGCCGACACGGCCGGCAACCCCCTCACCTGCCGTTTCCGAGGCGTCTTCGGGCAACTCCAGCTCGAGTGATCGCTCACGGGCTGAACGCACGATGGCTTGGGCAAGGACGTGAGGTGAGACCTGATCCAGCGATGCCGCGAGGCGAAGCAGTTCGACGCCATCGAAGCCGTCAGCCGTCATGATCTCGACGATGGTGGGTCGGCCCATGGTGAGGGTGCCGGTCTTGTCGAACAACAGGACGTCTGCCGCGGCCAACGCTTCGAGCGCACCGCCTCCTTTGACGACGACGCCACGTGCCGCACATCGCGACAGCCCGGCGACGATTGCCACCGGCGCGGCCAGGATCAGCGGGCACGGCGTCGCCACGACAAGCACGGCGACGGCACGAGCCGCATCTCCCGAGGCGATCCAAGCGGCTGCCGCGGTGCCGAACGACAGACCGAGGAACACCACTGCGTATCGATCGGCGAGGCGGACGAACGGCGAGGTGGCAGCCGACGCGCCCTCGACGAGTCGCACGATGCCGGCAAATGTGGAATCGGCCGCCGTGGTGGTCGCTCTGAGATCGAAGGGACCGCCGGCATTCACGACACCGCTGCGAATCACATCGTCCTGATCTCGCTGGATCGGCAATGCCTCGCCGGTCAGGGCGCTCTCATCCAGCGTGGCGACGCCGGCAACGAGCACGCCGTCGACAGGAACGACTTCTCCCGGTCTGACGAGCAGGACATCGCCGATGCGGAGGTCCTCGATCGAGCGGTCCACGAGTGCGTCTGCCACATGGAGGTGGGCGGTCTTCGGCGCATGGTCGAGCAGTGTGCGCAACTCTCGTTCGGCTCGACCTGCGGCCCATCCTTCGAGCGCTCGACCCGTCGTGAGCATAACGGTGATCAACGCCCCGGCGACGTGCTCGCCGAGCGCCAGCGTGCCCACCAGCGCAGCCAACGCGATGAGATCGACTCCGAGTCGTCCCTTCACGAGTGCCGAGATCACCCATGTCGTGGCCAGCACAACGCCCAGCACGCTCGTCGCGGTCCAGAGAATCGAGGCCGCACCCGTCGATCCGGCAAGACTGGCGATGACGCCGGCGCCGAGGCCGGCCACGGCGGCTCCCAACGAACCTGTCCGGGCAACACCCTTGACCGTCATCGTGATCCTCCTCCGGACATTGCGCTCGTGACGTGACCTGGCGGCGACATCCGGCGCTCTCGACTGTGCCAAGGCCACCCCGTGTTCAACAGGGTCGGAAGTCCTCAATCGCCGTCATCAGCCGTATCGCTCGCCGACGGGGACATCCACCCCAAGCACGTTGCCGGGCGGGGCGAGCGGGCAGGCCCACGCCGGGTCGTACGCGCATGACGGGTTGTAGGCGAAGTTGAGGTCGATGACCATCGTCGACGGGTGGACACCGCGTCCGAGGTCGGCCCCCTTGATCGTGTCGACGAGGTATCGCCCACCCCCGTAGGTGCCGCCTGCCTTTCCGGCGAGCGCGTCGCGCACCGGTACGAACAGGCCGCCGCCGTACGAGGCCAGGCGCCAGACGTCGAGCGACCCGACGTTCGCCAGCACGACGCTGCCGAGCAACTCGAACGCGACGATTCCGTCGGTGCCCGTCGCAACCTCCAACCTCCGCGGGCCTGCGGCATCGGCCTCGTCTGCCGTGGGCGGAACGATCTCGGCCTCGAACCGCCACGCCGGGTCGTAGGTGCTGACGGGCAACCCGGCGAACGACGCGCGCTCGTCGGGCAGCAGCGGCGTCGACGGATGCGTGGCGAACAGCTCGTCTCGTCCGGCACGCCAGATCGCGTGACCGGACGCGGGATCGTCCGCGGCGCGGACGTCTGCGTAGAGCGCGAACACTCGCTGCCGCCAATCGGCGACGTCGAGCATCGCGGCGGCCACAGGCATCGCGTCAACCTACTGCGCGATCAGCGGACGACGTCGTAGACAACCTTTTGAATGCCGTTCGAGTACGTGTCGTGCTCGATGAGGTGCAGCTTCGTGAGGTCCTTGTCGGTCTCGCTGAACAACCGCTTCCCCGCGCCCAGCAGCATCGGGAAGACCAACAGATGATAGCGATCGACGAGACCGGCATCGGCCAGGGCCGCGCCGAGGGTCGCGCTGCCGTGGACGGCGATGGGCCCACCGTCGGTCTGCTTCAGCGCGGCGACATCATCGATCGAGCGCAGCACCGTGGCCGGCCACCGTGAGTCGCCTTCGGCAATCGTCGTCGACACGACGTACCGCGGCATCGCGTTGTACCCGGCAAAGTCGTCCATTGTCGGCCAGATCGGCGCGAAGTCCTCGTAGCTCTTGCGTCCCAGCAACAGCGCGGCGGTCTCCTCCTGCTCGCGTCCTTTGATCTCATACGCAGCGGGGACGAATTCGATGTCCTTGAAGGTCCATCCCGCACTGCGGTGATCGCCGTTGCCAGGGGCCTCCATCACGCCGTCGGCGGACACGAATGCGGTCACGATCAGGGTTCTCATTGGTGCTCTCCTCGATGTTTCGAATGTGGAGTGAGGACGTTGCTCGTTGTCCAAAATGATCGGCCTCGACATCGACACCGTTCGGCAAACTCTTCCACACACCGATCGCGCAATCCATCGACGGGGTTCGTGCGTAGTGCTGACAGAGGCGCGGGGGTCGCGCTTCGACTCGTGCCGGGAGGCTCACAGATGGAATCCACCAACGTCATCGGACGGACCGCCCGCCGCGCCGTCCCCACTGCCCTGCTCGCCTGCGCCGTTCTGGGGTTGTCAGCCGTACCGGTCTTGGCCGACGACGACGGCGGCACCGTCGCGGTCAGTCAGATCAACCTGGTCGCCAACCGGGTCGGGTTCGGCGCCACGGTCGTCGACCCGAGCCTCGTGAACGCCTGGGGCATCTCGAAGCTGCCCACCTCGCCGGTGTGGATCTCCGACAACGGTACGGACAGCAGCACGCTGTACCTGGGCGGCGGGACCGCCACCTCGCCGACGGTCGCAAAGGCCGCTCTTGTCGTGTCGATCAACGGCGCACCGACCGGTCAGGTCGCCAACACGACCGCGACGGCATTCCTGATGTCGAACAACCAACCGGCACGGTTCATCTTCGCCACCGAACAGGGCACGATCGAGGCCTGGAATCCCGGCAACCCCACGACCGCCAGCAACGTCGCCACCGTGCCGAACGGCGACCTCAAGGGCCTGGCCATCGCCGTGGTCGGTTCGGCTCCGATGCTGTACGCCGCCGATTTCACCAATGGCACGATCGATCTGTTCGACAGCACATTCGCCGCCGTCACCCTGCCGGGAGCGTTCCAGGCGCCGCCCCATCTGCCGTCAGGCTTCGCCCCGTTCAACGTGCAGGTGTTGCGCGACGGCACCGGTACCGACCACGTCTACGTCGCCTACGCGAAGCGCGACACCGTCACGAACGATGAGATCGCCGGCAGACGCCTCGGTGTCGTCGCCGAGTTCACCACCGCCGGCCAATTCGTGCGCAGTTTCAGCCGTGACGGCATGAATGCCCCGTGGGGCCTCGCCTACGCCCCCGCCACGTGGGGTGCCATCGCCGGCGACCTGCTCGTCGGCCAGTTCGGCGACGGTCGGGTCGAGATCTACGACCCGCACAACGGACACCACGTCGGAACGGTACGCGACGGGCACGATCATGCACTCGTGATCGACGGTCTCTGGGCCTTGATGGCCGGCGATGCCACCAGCGGCGGCGTCGGCACGCTGTTGTTCACCGCTGGTCCCAACGGCGACGGTCTGTACGGCGTCCTCACCGCCGAACAGGCACACCACCGCCACGACTGAGCAGGGTCACGCCTCCATCACGCGGCTGGTGACGCGGTCGCGCCGTCTCGCACGTTCGAGTTCGAAGAACGGGATCGGGAGTGATCGGCTGGCCCACAGCCCACCCCCGATCTCCAACAAATGGGCATCGAGCAGCGACCGGTACCAATCCCCCGTGCGCCAATGGATGTCGAGGTCCGTCCGCTCGTGATCGATGACCTCGACGCGGTCCGCCACCGTCGGCGCCTCGATCAGCACCAGGCCCGATGACGCCTGACCGATCACGGCAATCGCACGTCGCGCCGATTCGTCGTCGAGGTATTGCAGCACGCTCTGGCAGATCACCAAGTCGTAGCGACGAAGCGGGATCCAGTTGGAGACATCGGCCAACTCGTGGCCGTACCGACGGCACGCGTATTCGCTGACGTCCAGGCCTTGGTAGTGAGCGCGGGGGCGCTCGGTCGCCAGCCAATCGCGCCAGTAGCCCTTGCCCGCGCCGACGTCGAGCACGGACCGAATCGGGATCCGCCACCATGCCGCCAGCGAAGTGACTCCGGTGGCCAACATCGCGATCCTCTTGCCGTCGTGAACCGGTCGACGGCCATAGAACTTGGCGTAGTAGGCAGCATCGAAACGTTGCGATCCGGACACGGTTTCACCGTAGCGACGCCATGGTCGCCCATGACCACACATCGAGGGTGCTCGACGATGACGACTGGCCGATGCCCACCCACCCGGACGACGCCCGGGAACTCCATCACACCCCTTTCGTACATTCATCTCAGCGACGGCGACACGGCCGGCGCGATGACGTGCAAAGGAGCACTCAGATGAAGGTGTTTGTCGCAGCCGCTCTCGGACCCGATGCCGACAGCGATGACTTCGCGTGGACGGTCGAAGGCGAATTGGTCACCGTGGCCGTGCTGCCCTGTGACGACGACGAATGCGGCTGCCGGCGGGCGATGGCCGGCATCAGCAGCAGCCGGGCGACCTCGGTGTTCATGGTGGCCGACCTGCCGATGACCGTCGCCGACTATGTGAGCGCGCTCCGCGATTCACTCATTCGGCAGGGCTGGCTGACGGCTGGCTCGAACCCGGCGTGGTTCCACGAATTCGTGCAGATGCACATCGAAGACGCTGCCTGGTTGCCGGTCGGGCTGCCTCTGCGGGTCGACGACGACTCGTTCACCGTCCGCAACTGGCGCGATGTCGCCTGATATCGCGGTCTCGGTCAGACGGATGCGACGTCGACCCAGCGCGAGCCGTCAGCGGCGCTGGCCCGGATGGCATCGATGACCGCCATGTTGGCGACACCGTCGGCGAAGGTCGCCGGGGCGGGCTCGGCCGGAATCGGCTTGCCCTGGATCAGATCACGGAAGACTTCGGCCAACTTGGTGTACGGGCCCAGGTCGGTGCCCGTCGAGTGCAACAGGTCGTAGGCCGTCTTCATCAACTCCATCGGCGGAGGTTCAGCCGCACCGACTCGAAGTTCATCGGGGATGTCGACGGACCGGGTGCCGCCAGCGTCGGCCACCATCACCTTGCCGCCCGACAACCACGCCGTCCCCGACGTGCCGACGACACGCGTCTCGAACAGCATCGGTCCGCGATCCGACGCGCTGCTGACCAGAACGACGGTGGCCCCCGACACCGTTCGGAGATGCACCGTGTAGCTGTCCTCCGCGGTCCAGTCGGGATGACCGACGTTGGGCAGCGAGGCACTGACGCCGACGATCTCACCGACGGTCACGCGGACCTGGTCGATGATGTGGGTCGCGTGCGCGCCCAACCAACCGCCGCCGTCCTCGGATCGGCTCCACCAGTCCGGCACCTCGGATGCGCCGTCGGCGAGCAACGGGATGTGCAGCAGGTTCGTCATCAGCTTCGGTTCGCCGATCCGACCGCTGCGAACGATCCGGGCGAGCAGTGCCTGATCCGGCGCCCACCGGAACTCGGTGCCCAGCAGGTGCACGATGCCCGCTGCGTTGGCTGCATCGCACACGCGGCGCGCCTCGGCCGCGTCGCGGGCGAACGGCTTCTCACAGATCACGTGCTTGCCGGCGGCAATCGCGGCCAGAGCGATCTCCGCGTGCGAGTGCGGTGGGGTCGCGATCGTGATCGCATCCAGTCCTGGCAGACCGAGCGCGTCGCTCAGCGTGGTGATCGCGTTCGGAATCGCGAACATCGCTGCCCGTTCGGCTGTGCGCTCTGGATCACGACCGACGAGCGCGACGACATCGAACCCGGCCGCGCGCAGGGCACGCACATGGGTGAGCACCCCGAAACCGGTGCCGACCACGGCTGCTCGCAGCCCGGACGACGACTCGCTGGCCGACTCGACCGACGACATGACTCGACCGCTCGTCAGACGAGCGCCGGCGCGAGCGCCCGCCACTCGGCCAGCGGCAACTCGCCCGGGTTGTCGCTGAGCACCTGGATGCACACGTGGCTGGCCCCAGCGTCGCGGTGTTCCTGGACTCGCGCCGCAATCGTCGACTCGTCGCCCCACACCACCAGCGCATCGATCAGCCGATCACTGCCACCGTTGGCGATGTCGTCGTCGGTGTACCCGAAGCGCTTCCAGTTGTTGGTGTAGTTGGGCAGGCCCATGTATGTCGCCAGGTTCTTGCGGGCGATCGCACGGGCAACGGTCGGATCGGTCGCCAGGACCACCCCCTGCTCGGTGGCCACGAGCGCGTCGGGCCCGACTGCGTCGCGTGCGATCTTGGTGTGTTCTGGAGTGACGAGGTACGGATGCACGCCAGCGGTACGAGCCGCAGCAAGTGCGAGCATCTTCGGGCCCAGCGCGGCGAGGCAACGATCGGCCGACGCCAGCGGCGGATCGGCCGCGTCGAGATCGTCGAGGTACTGAGCCGTTTGCGCCATCGGCTTCTGGTACGCACCAGCCTCTTTCACGTGGTCGATCAACGGCGCGTGGCTGACACCGATGCCGACCATGAACCGGTCACCGTGGGCGGCTGTCAGCGATGCGTGCTGCTCGGCCGTTTCCTGCGCAGTGTGCATCCACAGGTTGAGGATGCCGGTTGCGATGGTCGCGGTCGACGTCGCCTGCATCAGGTTGGCGACGGCCGAGAAGACGTCGCCGCCGACGTCGGGGATCCACAACGCCGAGTAGCCCAACGATTCGAGTTCTGCGGCGGCAGCGGCGGTCTGCGCGGCGTCGCCGTAGCGCAAATTGCCGCTCCACACACCGGTTCCAGCAAGAGGTGAGGTCATGTCGTCACACTGTCACGCGCGTCGGCAAGCGGTCCCATCGACCGTCGCGGAGGCGGGTCCCGCCCGCTCGCGCTCGTCAGCCCACACGGTCATGACCTAACGTCCGTCTGATCAGTCTTCCCTGGGGGCAGCCATGAGTCTCGATGACATCAACCTGTTGGATCTCGACCGTTTCCAGCGGCTCGAGCACCACGAAATGTTCAAGCGCTTGCGCGAAGAGGCGCCCGTGTATTGGCACGACAACCCAGCCGGCAAAGGCTTCTGGAACGTCGTGCAACACGCCGACCTCGTCACCGTGAACCGCAATGCGACGATGTTCTCGTCCGAGATCGGTGGTATCAGCATCCCCGACCCGAACGAGTACGAGCAGGACGGCAGCGGACTCGACCCCCGTGGCCTGATGATGCTCTACACCGACCCGCCGAAGCACACCCGCTATCGCACGCTGGTCGGCAAGGGCTTCACCCCGCGCATGATCGGTCTGCTCGAGCAGTACCTCGAACATCGCGCGATCCTCATCGTCGACAACATCATCGAGACCGGCTCGTGCGACTTCGTCACCGACCTCGCGTCAGAGCTTCCGTTGCAGGCGATCGCCGAGATCATGGGCGTGCCGCAGGAAGACCGCAACCTGTTGTTCGATTGGTCGAACCGGATGATCGGGCTCGACGACCCGGAATATGCCGGCGACAAGAACGACGGCGCTGTCGCATCGGCCGAGCTGTACATGTACGTGAACGGTCTTGCCCAGCAGCGACGCGTGGACCCGCGCGAAGACATCGTCACGAAGCTGATCAACGCCGAGATCGACGGCGACAAGCTCTCCGATCTCGAATTCGACATGTTCATGCTGCTGTTGACGGTGGCCGGCAACGAGACGACCCGCAACACGACCTCGTGGGGCATGTGGGCACTCATGGAGAACCCTGATCAGTACAAGGCGCTGGTGCAGGACCCCGATGCCAAGCTCGATCGGGCGATCGAGGAGATCCTGCGTTGGGCCACGCCCGTCTATCACTTCCGCCGCACTGCGGCCGAGGACACCGAGATCCACGGGCAGGCCATCGCCGAGGGTGACAAGGTCGTGATGTGGCACACATCGGCCAACCGTGACGAGACCGTGTTCGAGGATCCATTCCGCTTCGACATCGACCGCTGGCCGAACAAGCACATCGCGTTCGGCGGCGGCGGCGCGCACTACTGCCTGGGCGCCAACCTGGCCCGGATGGAACTGAAGCTGATCTTCCGCGAGATCCTCGAGCGCATCCCCGACATGGCACTCGCCGGCAACGTCGACATGCTTCGCTCGAACTTCATCGGCGGCGTGAAGCACATGCCGGTGTCCTTCAGCCCTGGTGCCAAGAAGAACCCCGGACCGGTGCAGTTGGCCGGCACGCTCCGCGACGAATAGTCACCTGTTCACTCGCGATGCCAGCGCCCTCGCATCCCTTGCGCGCTGCATCGAGAGCTCGTGCTCGCGCGCGTTGTTGGTGAGTGTCGCGGCCCGGTCGAATTCGACAGCGGCTTCCTCGAACCGTCCGAGCTTGCCCAACAGGTCGCCGCGCACGGACGGCAGCAAGTGATAGCCGGCCAGCGTGCGATCGCCCAGCAGCGTGTCGACGATGTCCAGTCCGGCCTGCGGCCCAATCGCCATCGACACCGCGACGGCCCGGTTCAGTTCGACAACCGGCGAGGGTGAGACGATCGCGAGCACGTCGTACGCGGATGCAAGTCGGCTCCAGTTCGTGTCCTCCGCCCGCGGCGCACGGGCGTGGCACGCAGCGATCTCCGCCTGCAACGCGTACGGACGATGCTGGCCGCCGAGCGCAACGGCGCGGTCCAGGGCGGCGAATCCACGGTTGATGAGCAGCCGGTCCCATCGGGCGCGGTTCTGCTCGAGGAGCAGGATCGGCTCACCGTTTGATCCAGTGCGCGCCGCGACCCGAGAGAACTGGATCTCCATCAACGCAACCAGACCGTGCGCTTCTGATTCCTCGGGCATCAGAGCGACCAGCATCCGACCGAGCCGCACGGCTTCGACGCACAGCTCCGGACGCATCCAGTCATCACCGGCGGTCGCCGAATAGCCCTCGTTGAAGATCAGATAGATCACGCCCAGTACCGACGTCAGCCGCACGCGTCGGTCGTCGCCGATCGGCACCTCGAACCGAACCTCGGCCGCTGCGAGCGTCTTCTTGGCCCGCACGATGCGTTGGGCGATCGTTGCTTCGGAGACCAGATGGGCGCGAGCGATCTCTGTCGTTGTCAGCCCACCGACCATCCGCAACGTCAGCGCCACACGGGCGGCCGCTGCGAGCACGGGATGGCACGCGGTGAAGATGAGGCGCAGAATGTCGTCGTCGATCTGCCTGTGGGCATCGTCGACTTCCAGCTCCGAGGCCGCCACCTCTTCCGCCAGGTCGCGCCCGATCTCGCCGTACTTGTCTGCGAGGGTGCGCTGACGGCGGTAGCGGTCGATCGCCCGTCGCTTGCCAACGGTCGTCAACCATGCCCCAGGGTTCGGCGGTGTTCCCGTGCGCGGCCATTGCTCCAACGCTGCCACGAGCGCGTCCTGCGCCAGTTCCTCGGCGACGCCGACATCGCCGGTGTAGCGAGCGAGACCGCCGACGACCCGAGCGAACTCGATTCGAACGACGGTCTCGATCACAGCCCGCGTGTCTCCGCTCACGCGCCGATCGTCGCGGGTCGGCCCGTCGATCACTCGGGACCGAAGACCGGCCGCACCCGCGATTCCCCGCCGCCAGCGACGCGCAGGAATCGCTTGGTCCACTCGATCGCTTCGTCGAGGTCGCGGGTCTCCATCAACGCCCATCCGCCGATCAGTTCCTTGGCCTCGGCGAATGGTCCGTCAACGACAGTGAACTCACCGTCCTGCAACGTGATCTTGACACCCATCGATGTCGGGGCGATCCCACCGGTTGCCACGATGACACCGGCGCGCGTGGCTTCCTCCATGAACCTGCCCATCTCTTCCATCAGCTCGGGCGTGGGCGGGGGCATCGGAACGGACTCGTCACCAAGTGTGTATCCCAGGAATCGCATCAGAACTTCTCCTTGTCAGTTGATCGACGACGTGAACTCACGACGTCCTGTCAGTGCATCGAACGGACGATGGCCAGATCGACATGATCCGCGAGAAAGTCGATCTGGGCTTCGTCATCGCTCCGGCCGACGGCGCGGCGTTGTCTTGGGCGGCATCGAACGGGCGGCTGCGACGCCCAGTTCGACCCACTTCGCGAGTTGACGTTTGGTCTGCAGATGCTCGGTCTGCACGCGCAGCCATCCGTTCATCGGCCGGCCACGCATGATCGCGACCTCGGCATGCGTCGTCGAGACGAGTCTGTCGGTGTCGGCCGGATCCACGTGAACGAGCACACCGCCCTGGCCGCTGGCCGAGATCGCCATGTGTTCGTCGACCAGGAATGCCAGACCTCCGAACATCTTCTTCTCGGTCACGTCGGGTTCCGCGTCGAGCAGCTCTCTGATCCGTTCCGCCAGTCGTTCGTCGTAGGCCATGCCGAAATCGTAGGTGACCGAGACCGAGCAGATCTCCCCGTTCCCCAGCAGTGCGGTTCAGCGCGGTGGCGGCGGGGATCCTCCGCCGCGCCGCTCGTCCTCTTCGAGCCGCATCAACTCCTGAAGCTCCGGATCGAGGTTGGCGTTCGCAGCCGCGCTTGCCGCACCGTACGCAGCGGGCGCCGTGCCGGGCGTCGCAGCCAGGTCTTGTCGAAGTTCTGATTCGCGCTGTGTCTTGGCTGCGTGACGGTGCAGCTTGGCATCGAAACGAGGGTCGTCATCGGTGTCGATCTCGACCGTCTGCTGCTCGGGGTTGCATCGCGCCTTGAGTTGATCGCCGACGTTGGGCGACAGGAAGATCGCGAACGAGTGCTCAGCCGCCACCCGAAAGGGAGCCAGGCCGCCGCCCGGGTACACATCGATCACCAAGTCGTACTTGCTGTAGCGATAGCCACCGGTTTCCCAGGACATGGTGTGATTCGCATCGGAGCACGAGACCACCGTGGCGACCGCGTCGTGTGTCATCTTGTGTCGACCGAACATGTGCATCTCTCCCTCGTGGCGGGCAACGGTACGGTTGCATCGTGACTGAGCAATCGTCGGCCGTCAACGGTTCTGCTTCATCGTGAACGGATGGGAGTGCCCATCGTGTCGACGCCGCTTCGCTCGTACCAAGCAATCGCACGAGTGCGCCCCGGCGATGACCATCGACGAATACTTCTCGACCGGGCCGCCGTTCGAGCGTCCGATCTTCGACGCGGTACATGCGTTCCTCTGTACGTTGGGTCCCATCCACGTCGAGCCCGTCAGCGTCGGTGTCTTCATCAAGAAGGCGGGCAGCTTCATCGAGCTTCGGCCGATGACGAAGTGGGTGGCGATGTCGTTCCCGCTCGCCCGAACCGTCGCCCACCCACAGATCGCGCGGAAGCCGATCGTGGCGGGTGGTCGGGTGTACCACTTCGTGAACCTGCGCGGGCCGAGCGACATCACCGACGAGGTGAAGTCGTGGCTCGCCGAGTCGTACGCACTGACTCTCTGACTGGCGTGCACACGTGTCTCGTGCTTCGCATCAATATCGCTGCGGGACCAGGCGGCGACTCTGCCACCATGAAGGAAGTCGTTCGTTGAACGCTGGGCAAGGGACGGACCATGGGCAGTGAGCAGATCTACAACTTTCGCAAGATCAGCGATGACGTCATCACGGGTGGCCATCCGACCGAGGCCAACATCCGCGACGTCGCTGCAGAGGGTTTTCGCGCGGTCGTCAACATCGCGCCGGTGGACGGGCGCTCTTTGCCTGACGAAGATCGGCTCGTGCGATCCCTCGGGATGGCCTATCACCACATTCCCGTGATTTGGGACGCCCCCACCGCGGCTGATCTCGCACTGTTCGAAGAAGCGCTCGACGGACTGGCCGGCGACCGAGTCCTGATCCACTGCGCAGCCAACTTCCGCGTCACCGCGTTCTACTCGCTGTATGCACAGAAGAAGCTGGGCTGGTCCGTCGAACAGGCGCGAGCACTGCGTTCGTCGATCTGGGACGGAAGCGACTACCCGATCTGGAACACGTTCATCAGCGACACCGAGCACGCGATCGCGTCCAGTGGCTGAGCACACTCGCCCGTCCGACGGGGTGTGGACGATGGAACAACTGCTCCGCGCGGAACTCGCCGGACAGCGCCTCAAGTACCTTCCGTTCTGGGGGCACACCGCGCCGGCAGGCGAGGCCATCGGTCCGCACGTGCTCAGCCAGTGGTTTCCTCATCCGTTCGAGCACGCCGGCGTGACCTATCGCACAGCAGAGCACTTCATGATGGCGGCAAAGGCGCGACTCTTCGACGACAGCGAGAGTCTCTCCTTGATACTCGATGCGCGAAGCCCGGCCGAGGCCAAGAAGCTCGGACGAGGGGTGCGCGGTTTCGCGTCGGACGTGTGGGACGACGAATGTCTCGCGATCGTGCGCGAGGGGTCGATCGCCAAATTCGGGTCGTCAACGTTGTTGACGACGTATCTCGTCGGCACTGGCGATCGAGTGCTCGTCGAGGCCAGTCCGACGGATCGCGTGTGGGGAATCGGCATCGCCCGCGACAACCCGGCGATCGAGCGCCCGTCCGCGTGGCAGGGCGCGAACCTGCTGGGCTTCGCCCTGATGCAGGCGCGAGCGGTGCTCAGCTCCGGCGACGGCTGTCGCTCGTCGTGACGCCGAATTGACGAGCAGCTCGATCTGCCGCGTCCGGGCCGGCGAGCTGGCGGAGCAGCAGCAGCCCGTCGAGCACGGCGACGGTGGCCTCTGCCTCCGCTCGCCGGCGCGCGGTGGCACCGGTGAGGCATCCGCTCGTCCACTCGATCCATCCGTCGACGAACGTTCGGACCACAGTGCGATAAGGCTCACGACCACTCGCAGCCAGCCCGAGGGCCTCGAAGAAGAGCGCAAAGACGGGGTCGGCATCACGATGAGCCAACGTCGGCCACGCAATTCTGACGAGCGCGAGGTGATCAGCAGCAGGTGACGTGAGTGTCGGAGCGAGCGTCGCCTGCAGCCGTCCTGCCAACGCGGTCAACACCGCGCCGATCAGTGCGTCCTTCGACGGGAAGTAGTAGACGACGATCCGATCGCTCGTGCCGAGGTGAGCAGCGACCCGGCCGAAGCTGAGCCGGCTCAAACCTTCGTCGAACGCGACGGCAAGCGCACCCTCGAGGATCTCGACTTGGGTGTGCTTGTAGCCCATCTCCTTGATTGTAGGGATCACTGCGACTAACGTTTGTAGTCTTCACTACAACATGAGGGAGAAGACACATGTCGGATCACCCCACTGATCCCCGTACGGTCGTCGACGCGTTTCTCGAAGCGTTCGCGGCGATGGACTTCGATGCGGCGCTCGTCCATCTCGCCGATGATGCGGAGTACACGAACATTCCGATGGGAACCGTCCGCGGCCCCGAAGGCGCGCGCGGAGTCCTCGAACCGTTCTTCGCGCCGATCCTCGAGAACGAGTTCATCACCGTGCGCGCCGCCGCGGCAGGGTCGGTCGTGTTTCTCGAACGGTTGGATCGGCACCGCCTCTCACATGGTTGGCGCGAGTTGCCCGTGAACAGCGTGTTCGAGGTGCACGACGGAAAGATCACCGTCTGGCGCGACTACTTCGACCTCGGCACCGCCGCACTGATCCATACAGCGGCCGACGCGTGAGCATCACCGCCACGGAGGCCGCCGACCTGTTCCGACGCGAGCCCGACCGTTACATCACTGTCCCGGGTGGGCGTGGCGAGGTCGCTTACCGCACGGTCGGAACGGGACCCGACGTGCTGTTCGTCCACGGTTGGCCGGTGTCCAGCGCGACGTTCCGCACACTGCTGCCGTCATTGACCGACCACGTCACCTGCCATCTCATCGATCTTCCCGGTGCGGGCTCCAGCCGTTACACCGCCGACACACCACTGTCGATCGAGAACCACATCGCCAGCGTTCGCGCCGTCGTCGACGAACTGCAGCTCGACCGCTTTGCCGCGGTCGGCCACGACAGCGGGGGGCTGATCGCCAGACATGCGCTGGCGGGTGACTCGCGACTACGCGCGCTCGGCCTGATCGACACCGAACAGGTCAGCGGACCGAGCTGGCGATTCCGAATGTTCATCGCGGGACGGCATCTGCCCGGCTACGGCGCCGGCCTCGGCTGGGCCGCCGGTCGCCGCCGCCTGCGACGCAGCCGCTTCATCCTCGGCGGCGCTTTCCAGGACCGGTCACTGCTCGATGGCGAGTTCGATGAGTTCTTCCTCCAACCGCTGTCCACCTCGTCGCAGCATCGCCGGGCCACGACTCAACTCCTGCGCAGTTTCGACTACCAGATGATCCGCGATCTCCCCCAGATCCACCAACGGATCGACGTCCCCGTCCAACTCGTCTGGGGAGCCAGCGACCCGTTCTTCCCGACCCGGTGGGCCCGCGACATGGTCGACACCTTTCCCAATGCCAAACTCGAGGTCATCGACGATGCAGCACTATTCGTCCACGAAGAACGTCCGGGCGACGTTGCCCGAGTCCTGCTCCCCGTGCTGACGGAGTCCGCCTGACATCAATGACGTTCGAATCGCGAGCACCACGGCGATCCGATAGCCGCCCGAGTAGTCGCCACGTATTCCGGTGACGTAGCCGATGTGGGTACCGCCATGTGTGTAGCCGTCACCTGGTCACGACGCGAGCCCTGCCCTGAACGCGAGAACGATTGCTGCGGCACGGTCACGGGCGCCGAGCTTGGTGAAGATGGATCCGACGTGGCTCTTCACCGTTCGTTCGCTGACGAACAACGTGTACGCGATCTCGACGTTGGTGGCACCCACCGCCATGAGTCGCAACACTTCCAACTCGCGATCGGTCAGCCGGTCGAGCTCACTGGCCGCGTCGTCAGGGTTCGCCGACGAGCGAAGACGATGCAGCAATCGTGGGGTGACCCGAGGGTCGAGCCACGAGCCTCCCGCCGCGGTGACACGGATGGCCTTGAGGAGATCGTCGGCGGCAGAGTCCTTGAGGACGAACCCCGATGCACCGGCGTGCACCGACCCCCAGAGAACGTCGTCGTCGTCGAAGGTGGTGAGGATCAAGACCGGCACCTGCAACTGCGCATCCGGAGACCGCAGCGCGCGTGTGGCGGAGAGGCCGTCCATTCCTGGCATGCGGACGTCCATCAGGACGAGATCCGGTCGATACGCGTGGGCGGCCGCGACGGCCTGCGCTCCGTCGCCGACCTCCGTGAGGATCTCGATGTCGGCCTCGGCGTCGAGGATCATCCGCAGCCCGGCCCGGATGAGCGCTTGGTCGTCCGCCAGCACGAGGCGGATCACGAGCGCCTCATTGCAAGCGGCAGCCGGAGCTTGACAATCCACGAGCCGGAGCGAGGCCCGACCGACAGGTCGCCGTGGCAGGCCGCTGCTCGCTCTTTCATGCCGATCACGCCTGAACCTTGACGGTCGCCCGGGAGGACGTTGGCGACGAGCGGGTTGGCTACCACGACGTCGAGCGATCGGCACCTTTGCACCGTCACGCGTACCGACACGGGCTTGCCCGGAGCATGATGACGTGCGTTGGCCAGGGCCTCCTGCACCACGCGGTAGGCGCAGAGCCCTACAGCGGGCTCCACGTCGGCCAGATCGCCGTCGACGTCGAGCGACACGTCGAGTCCAGCCTCACTGGCAGAGACGACGAGCTTCTGCACGTCGACGGCCGTGGGCATCGGCGACGACGCGCCGGACGCGCCGTCGTCACCGTTTCGCAGCAGGCCGACGACCTGGCGGAGTTGGTCGAGACTGTCGCGTCCGATCTCCTCGGCCTTGGCGAGCGATTCGTCGGCACGGGCAGGATCGAGCGCGAGTTGACGGCGCGCACCGATCACGTGCAGTTGGACCACTGTGAGCGAATGGCCGACGACGTCATGGATCTCGCGCGCGATGCGGGTGCGCTCGTGTTCTGCCGCACGCTCCGACAGCTCTTCGCGCGCGACGCCGAGCTCGCGTACAAGGCCACGTTCGCGGCGCATGAGTTCACTGCACAACAGGGTGAGCGCCGCGCCGAGGGGGAAGTAGAGAACGCCCTTGTCGAAGCCGTGGTGGCTCACGACCCCCGCCATCGCCGACAGGCCAACTGCGACACCGGCGACCACGACGGGTACCCATCTCGGAACCCCTGCGACGCCCAACCACACGATGGCGAAGAGCAGAACGAAGACGCTGCCCTGGACGCCATGCGCGCTGAGAATGGTCACCGGTACGACAATGGCGGCGATGAACCAACCCGGAGGGATGCGCGCGCCACCGGCCATCAGCACCCACGGCACGAGCAGGACGAAGACCGGCACGAGACGCCATCCGTGCACGGGCTCGCTGATCAGCACGATGACGACGCTGATGAGCGCAAGAACGGGAAATCCGATCGACGTCCAGTCGGTGAACGATCGGAGACGTGTCATGAGGTGAGGATACGCACCGATGTGACATCGGGCATCGGACCACGGTACGAGACGTTGATCGGCCTCTGGATCGACGTTGACGGGCCGACGGAACGAGAGTGGCGCTCCCGAGTCGGACCCCTGGCCCGATGAAGTCCGCGCTGATCTGGCGCATCGTGACGACATGTTCACGCGCATCGGAAACTTCACCGTTCGACGGAACCGGCTGATCCTCGCCGCAACCGTCCTGTTCCTCGTCGTCGCCACTGTGCTGGGGTCGGGCGTCTTCGGATCGCTCAAGTCCGGCGGCTTCGACGATCCCGGCTCACAGTCGTCGCGGGCTGGCAACGTGCTCGAGCACGAGTTCGGTGCTGCAGATGCGAACGTCGTCGTTCTCGTCTCCGCCTCGTCAGGCACGGTCGACGATGCTGCCAACCGCGCCGCAGGGCTGGCCGTGCAACGCGAACTCGCGAATCAGACGGGCGTCTCCCACGTCGCCTCGTACTGGTCGCTCGACGACGCCCCTCCGTTGCGTTCGAAGGACGGCACGAAGGCCATCGTCGTTGCCCGCATCGACGGCACACCGGATCACATCGACTCCACATTCAAGACCGTCAAGAAGGCCCTCGACCACGATCACGGTGCTGTCACTGTCGGCTTCGGTGGCGAGACAGCGATCAACGCCGACATGGGCTCGATCATCGAGAAAGACCTCGGGAAAGCTGAGAGCATCGCTGTTCCGCTGACCATCGCGCTGCTCATCATCGTGTTCGGAGGCCTGGTGGCGGCCGGCCTGCCCCTCTTCGTAGCCCTCATCGCCGTGCCGGGCACACTGCTCTCACTGTTCGCGATCGCGCACATCACCGACGTCTCGATCTACTCCATCAACCTCACCACGGCTCTCGGCCTGGGCCTCGCGATCGACTACTCACTGTTCATCGTCAACCGCTTCCGCGAGGAACTCGACAAGGGCAACACGGTGCAGGCGTCCGTCGTGCGGACCGTCGAGACCGCTGGTCGTACCGTCGCCTTCTCCGCACTCACCGTCGCTGCATCCCTCGTCGCCCTGCTCGCCTTCCCCCTCTACTTCCTGCGCTCGTTCGCCTACGCCGGCACTTCCGTCGTGCTCGTGGCCGCCGCCGGCTCGCTGATCTCGCTGCCCGCGCTGCTCAGCGTCGTGGGCACGAGGGTCAACTCGCTACGAGTTTTCAAGCGACGGAGAATCCGGTCCGCGGATGAGGGCTTCTGGCATCGCCTCGCCTCGCTGGTGATGCGCCGTCCGATCATCATCGGCGCCTCCGTCATCGTCGTCCTCGTGATGCTGGGGATGCCGTTTGCCCGAGCTAGCTTCGGCCTCCCCGGCTACGAGGCCCTTCCGACGTCGGCCAAGGCACGCACGGTTTCAGAGCAACTCGTGAAGGACTTCGACGGCAACTCCGCCGGTTCGTTCGCCGTCGTGATCACCGGCATCGATCCGACCGCGAACCCCACGCCCATCGCCGAACTCGCGGCCAGCGTGAGCGCCGTGCCGGGCGTGGCACGCGTGGTCGGTCTCACCGGAACCTACGCAGGCGGGAAGCAGTTCGCTCTTCCCGACCAGGCGTCGCCGCAGTACCAGCGCGCCACCGGCACCTGGCTCACCGTCACGCCAGCGATCAACCCTCAATCAGCAGCGGCGGAAGCGATGGTGAAGGACATCCGCCGTCTGCAAACCCCGCTGCACTTCGGTGTGGAGGGACAGTCCGCGCAACTCGTCGACACGAAGGCGGCCATCGGCGACCGGCTCCCCATCGCCCTTGCGATCATCGCCATGGTGACGTTCGTGCTGCTGTTCCTCGTGTTCGGCTCGGTACTCGTGCCACTGAAGGCGATCCTCCTCAACCTGTTGTCACTGTCCGCGACGTTCGGCGCCATGGTATGGATCTTCCAGGATGGTCATCTCTCCAAGACCCTCGGCTTCACCGCCACCGGACAGCTGAACATTTCGATGCCCATCCTGATGTTCTGCATCGCCTTCGGTCTCTCGATGGACTACGAGGTGTTCCTGCTGTCCCGCATCAAGGAAGAGCACGACCTCACCGGCGACAACCGCCATGCGGTGGCGATGGGCCTGGAGCGCACCGGGCGCATCGTCACAGCCGCGGCGGCCCTGCTGGCAATCACGTTCCTGGCGTTCGGCACATCGAGCGTCAGCTTCATGAAGATGTTCGGTATTGGCCTCACACTCGCGATCGTGATGGACGCCACGGTCATCCGCGGGCTGCTCGTTCCGGCCTTCATGCGACTGGCCGGCGAAGCCAATTGGTGGGCTCCGCGCTGGATGCGGCGCATCCACAACCGGTTCGGCATCAGCGAAGGCGATCCGCTCGCCGACGTGTCGAGCCCCGGCGAACGCGAACTCGTCGACAGCAGGCGCTGACCTGACTCGTCACGTCATCGACGAGACCGACGCTGTGACGCTTTCGAGTTACGGGTCGCCGGTGATTCGCTGGGTGGCGGCGAGGCCATCGGCTCCGCGCATCCGCACGTCCGTCAGGACGATGTCGAGTTGCGCGATCAGGTTTGGCCCGGGATGACGACGCCGTGCTCGTACGCCCACACCACCGCCTGGGTTCGATCGCGCAGATCGAGCTTGGCGAGCACGCGGCTGACGTGCGTCTTGACGGTGGCCTCGCTGAGGTAGAGGCGCTCTGCAACTTCGGCGTTGGAGAACCCACGAGCGACATCGAGCAGCACCTCTCGCTCACGTTCTGTCAGCAGTGCCATAGCCGGGGCACCATCGACCGGCGGCCGGTGCGCCAGGAAGTGCTCGATCACGCGTTGCGTGATTGCAGGGTGCAGCAGTGATTTGCCCGACGCCACGGTCCGGATCGCGTGGACGAGTTCGTCGCCTGGTGTGTCCTTCAACAGGAAGGCCGCGGCGCCGGCGCGCAATGCAGCGAAGACGTGCTCATCGAGATCGAAGGTGGTGAGGATCAGCACGCGTGGCGGCGACGGAAGCGACATCATCCGCTCGGTTGCGGCGACGCCATCGAGACGTGGCATGCGGATGTCCATCAGGACGACGTCCGGCTGCGCCAGTTCGATCAGGTCGAGGGCATCCCGACCGTCGGCCGCCTGTCCGACGACCGTGATGCCGGGCGCTCGGCCGAGGATCATCTCGATGCCTGACCTGACCAGTTCTTGGTCGTCGACGATCATCACTCTGATCACGGAGTCACCCGTTGCGACGTGTCCATCAGGCGGGCGCAAACGCGCCAACCACGACCGGATAACGGTCCGACGTCGAGCATGCCGTCACATGCAGCAACGCGTTCGCGCATGCCGACGAGACCGTGCCCATCCGAATTGTTGGGGCCACCGCCCATTCCGTCATCGATGACTTCCAACTCGACGACGTCGTCGTTCACTCGGACATCGACGCTGACGGACTTCGCGTGGCCGTGCCGGAGAGCGTTCGTGAGCGCTTCCTGAACGATGCGGTAGCCCGCCAGCGCAACACCGGGGCCCACACTGCCGACGTTGCCCGAATGCGTCAGCGCCACCGCGAGATCGGGGAAGCCGGTGATGAGCGAGTCGAGATCGGTGAGGTCCGGGAGGGGTTGCCGGCCGTCGTCGACGTCGGCATCGCGCAACACGCCGAGTACCCGACGAAGGTCGTCGAGCGCCTGACGGCCGGTGTGTTGGATCGCGAGGAGCGATCGGTCGACGAGTTCGGGCTCCGTCGCCGCGCGCCCCATTGCCCCATCGGACTGGAGAACGATGATCGTGACCGCGTGCGCCACGACGTCGTGCAACTCGCGAGCGATCCGACGCCGCTCCTCGACGATGAGCATCACCGCGTCGCGAGCGCGATCGCGCTTGAGCAGTTCGTTGCGCAACTCGAGCTCGTCGACGGCTCTGAGGCGTTGGCGCGAAGCCACGGCGAACGCAAGCGCCAGGCCGAGCAACGCCGAATCGACGAGCAGACCCGAAATGGCGTCGGACCGGTGGCCGTGCACTGAACTCGACACGGCCCGCAGAGTCAGAATGGCGAGCGTCGCAATCGTTGCGGACCGCTCGCTCGGCTGCGGAGCCCGGCGCGCGGCCGCACCATAGACGACGAGGGCAGCGACGAGCACCAGGCCGATGTCCGGCTCGTCGGCGATCGCTGCTGCACCCACGCCAACGACGACGAGTGCGAGCGCCGCCAGGGGTCGCCTTCGCCGTCCCGCGAACGCGAGCCAACACGCAGTCACCGATACGACCGACCACACGTCGGCCGGGCGCGCGCCCACCGTGTGATCGCGCCATCGGGCCACGATCGACAGTGGGAGAAACGCTGCAGCAATCAGCCCATCGATGAGCGCTGGATGGGCCGCAGCGGTGCGACGCAAGCGTTCCAGTCGATGCATCGCGCGAGGATAATCCGAGGTTTGACGCGCACGAGATGTCCTGCGGGGCATCAACCGGACCAGATCGACAAGAGGTCGCGACCGTGGACCAGATAGAGGCCGTCACCATCACCCACCGGTTCGGCCTGCGGCGAGGTACAGGTCGCCGCCACGCTCAGGTGCTTCACCGGTAGGACAGCGAAGTCGGAGAAGAACCCACCCCACGACCCGAGGTGATACAGCACACGCCCGAGCCCGACGACATCAACCACTTGGATGCCGGCCCCGTAGCGCGGAGTGGACCGCGGCGCCGGCGACCCCGTGGCAACGGCACCTGCGATTCGCTGGTCGTTGATCGATGGTCCACCAACCGTCGGCGTCCAGTATTGGCTCCCCCAGCGGGCGAGTTCGGTCGGGGTTGTTTGAATGCCCCCGTCGCCGGTCATCGACCAGGGGCTGTCCGCCACCTGCCAGATGCCGTCGACACGGAGGTATGACGTCGCTTTGCCGACGATCACCGCTGTTGGGTCCATGAGGGCACGCATGCCCGATGGTGCGAAGACCTCGTCCGCCAGAAACTGGGCGAGGGTCCGGCCGCTCAAGCGTGCGACGACTTCGCCCAACAACAGGTAGTTCGTGTTCGAGTACTCGAAGTGATCGCCGGGCGTGAACTCGAGGCGGCGCATGCCACGAACTACGCGGAGGGCATCGGCCAGATCGGCGGGCCGCTGCAGATCTGCGCCGCTTTGCAACATCGCAGCGATGTAGTCGGGGATGCCGGAGGTGTGGTGTAGGGCCTGTGCGACGGTGACACGACTCGACCAGGACGGCAGGTCGTGGAGGTAGGTCGACAGGGGCACGTCGAGCACCACGTCACCGCGTTCGACCAACAGCAGGATCGCTGTCGCGACGAACTGCTTCGTGTCCGAGCCGATGTCGACCACCGTGTCGGGAGTCATCACCACCCGCGGTTCGATCGATGCGTTGCCGAACGCCTCGCGATAGACGACTCGCCCGTCCAGAGCAACTGCGACCGAGCAGCCCGGGCCGTCTGCACCGACGACGTCGAACAGCGCACGCGTCGCTGCCACGCGAGCATCGGTCGCAACGCTGACATCCGAACGGTCGACACCGTTGATCACGGGCGAGGTCATCGACGGAGTCGTCGCGATCGGATCCGGAGCGAATGTGGTCGGAGGTGACGATGGCGCGCTGGACGTAGCAACTGTCACCGCAGGCGACGACATCGACGGTTTGGTTTCCGCGGACGTAGGGGCGTCGCGACACGCCGCCAGAGCGAGCACTACCGAGAACGCGACAACGGAGGATGCAAGGCGGGACGTTGGTGTTCCACTGCGGATCATGGCACCAGCGTGACGAACACGCCTGCCGTGCACATGAGACGGAGGTGGCGAGAGGCCACGACTTTCGGATGACCGACCAGCTGCTCGAGATAGACGCCCCTCCCGGGTCGAGGGCGCATCCTCGACAACATGATCCACTCCCCCAGCATTCGTCTCCTCGGCACCCTTGTCGCCTCGCTGACTCTGGCGACGGCCGCATGCGCCAGCGCGACATCTGCGCCGGCCACGACCGCGATCCTCTCCGGCCCATCTGCCTCCGCCGCCCTCACCACGCCGTCCACGTCCTCGACACAGACAACCATCGCAGCCAATTCGCCCACCTCGACCGAATCGACGACGACATCGCCCCACATCGACCAGAAGCAAGTTTCCGACTTCGTGAGCGACTGGGTGGCGGCCAATCGAGACCTTGCCACCACGGCCGGAATCAGCGTCGCCGTGTCGACGCCAACCGCGACATTCCTTGCGGCAGAGGGTCACGCAGGCGCGACTGATCGACCGCTCACCAGCGACACGTGGATGCGCATGGGCAGTGTGACCAAGACCTATATCGCCGCGGCATTTCTCCGTCTCGAGGCCGCCGGCCGCATCGACCTCGACCGAGCCGTCTCGACCTTCCTCCCATCGTCACCCGTCCCGACTGGAATCACTGTTCGGCAACTCCTTGCGATGACGGCCGGGCTCCCGGACTTTCTCGCCAACCCCGCTTGGCGGACTGCACTCACTGATGCTCCGTCGCGCCGTTGGAGCCTCGCCGACGTGATGACTCTGGTGCCGACCACCCCCCGAACACCGGGCGCCTTCAGCTACTGCAACTCCTGCTACATCGTCGCCGGCCAGATCCTCGAACAGGTGACCGGTACCGACTACCGAACCGCTCTGCACGACCTGGTTCTCGACCCGCTTGGACTCGAGACCACCGACACCACCGGTACCGGACATGATCCGTCAGCTGGAACGATCATCGTGACTGACGGAGCAGCACCGCTCCTGACCAAGACACTGCCGTCTTACGACGCACTGGAGACGACCGCTGGCACAGCGGGTTGCATGGTGGCAACGGCCGCCGACGTCGCTCGGTTCGGCCGCTCCCTCCTCGACGGAGATGCACTCGACGTCGCACGTTGGAACGAGATGCAACAGTTCGACAGTAGCGTCCACTACGGACTCGGACTCGCCGACTTCGGCGGCATCACCGCCGGTGAGGCGATCACGCTGCCAGCGCTCGGCAACTACGGCGAGATCTCGGGTTTCACGACCGCCCTTCTGCTCTTCCCGGCAGACGGAATCGTGATATCCGTGATGACCAACCACGACGATCTTTCCGGGCTGTTGGTTGCCACCAGCCTCGGTCGATCACTCGGTCTCGTACCGCTCGCATCGTCATGACCCGGCTCCCACAGTCACTCTTCGCACCGGCAAGCGAAATTGGTGGTCATGATGCCTTTCCATTTGGTGGATCGATGAGCGGCCAACCTGCCAGGCGGTCGCGGTTCGCCCGCGCCTGACAGGCGAGAACTCGCAGCCTCTTCAATTCGCCGAACGTCCCGGTGCGAGTCGGTGCGAGCGTTCCCCGCCGCTTCGAGACGTGGAGCGTTCCACCGGTCACGACTCCACGAATGGCGAGTTGGCGGAGGTCGCGCATGTCCGGGTCCTCCTCGTGCACCAGCGCCACGGCAGCGCCATCGGTGACGTGGTCGAGGAGCGCGAGACGGTCCGCCATCACGTCGCCAGGGGCCGGAACACACCAGGTCTGCAGCCGGTCGTGCTCGTCGAGCACGGTGATGGTCACCCGATCGCTCATCTGCTGTTCCTCCATCGAGTCGGGTTCGATCCAGATGACGACGCGTCCGACGTACCAACGGAGGATCTTCCGATGGAACGGCACGGCCAGCAGCGAGCGCGTCGGCGGGTACTTGACGAGCTCCTGATGCCGAATGTGCTGATCGAAGAATGCCGGCGTCGGATCGACCTGCACCGTTGCCGTACCGGTGATCGTGAGTCCACCGGCGGTCAGCGTCACTCGCGGGTCCACGCGGATCGACGCCGCCTTGTCGATCAGGGCGAGGGTCGATGTGACCACCAGCCGACCGTCGACAACGTACGGCGTCACGGCGAGTGCATTGGGCCGGCCGTTCGCCGTGACGTACGCCAGAACCCCGACGCTCGCCCGATCGACGGACTTGAACTGTTGCGCTGATGACACGAGACGGACGATAGTGACAAGGCGGTCCATACACAACGTTTGTAACGCAACGACCGATGTGTCACGGGATAGAGTGACAGCGATGCCCAAAATGGTGGATCACGAACAACGTCGACACGAGATCGCCATCGCGACCTGGCGCGCTATCGACGAACTCGGGGTCGACGGAACCACCATGCGCGCCATCGCCGAACGTGCGGGATGCACGACCGGTCGGCTGAACCATTACTTCGAGAGCCGCGAAGACGTTCTGGTCGGAGCGCTCCGGCACGCGCATCGGCAGGCGGCGCAACGGATGACCGCGGCTCTGGCTGGACGAACGGGGCGTGACGCGCTGCGCTCGGTGCTGCTCGAAGCCCTCCCGCTCGACCACGAACGACGCACCGAGTGGAAGGTGTGGATCACGTTCTGGGCTCAGGCGCTCGCCACCGACTCACTCCGCGACGAGCACGAGCGGCGTTACCGCGAATGGCGCCACCTCCTCGCGACCCTGGTGGCCGGCGCCACCCTCGGTAGAAGCCGCGCCGAGATCAGCCACATCACCGACACGCTCCTCGCAGTCGTCGACGGCACAGGCATCCAGACTTCGGTCGCAACAGATCCGGGCGCCGGCCGCCGAGCACGACGCATCATCGACGCCTCGCTCGAACAACTGCTCCCCCAGAACTGACTCATTTCTCGTGTTTGTCGACATCGGCCCAGTTGGGTAGAGGTCCCCAGAGTCGCCACGGGATGCTCGGTCACAGCGTTCAATCGATGATGCCGTGTTGCATCGCCCAGAGGGCGGCGGCGCCACGAGATGACACGCCGATCTTGGTGTAGATGTGTTGCAGGTGGTGATCGGCCGTCTTGGCCGAGATGTACAAGCGCTCGGCAATGGTCTTGACCGTCTGGCCATGCGCGGCCAGGGCCAGCACCTCGCCCTCGCGGGCGGTGAGCCCGCCGGGAAGTTTGGCCTTCGCGCGGCGGCTGACGGCGTGCCCGGCCGCGATCAGCACGGCATCGGTTGCTCGCGCGTCGAGCACACCGTCGGCCGCGAGCCGACGAATGTGCTCGGCCGCGGCCGCGTCGGAGAGTGCTGCTCGATCCGCCCGATCGGTGGTGAGACCAACGTAGACGTCGCACGTGGCCAGGACGCTCGATGCGAGATCGCCCGGCTCGCTTCGCCTGCCGCGGTGGTAGCCCGAGCCGTCGGCGCGTTCATGGTGGGCACCGGCGATCGCAGTCACCGGCGCCTGCCCGGACAGGCGCCGGAGCATCTGTTCAGTGAGCATCGGGTGGAGGCGCACGCGGTCGAGTTCAGCCTCGGTTAGGAGCCCGGGCTTGTCCCAGATCGAGTTCGGGACAGCGGTGGTGCCAAGGTCGTGGACGAGGGCAGCGCGGCGTAACGCCGTCACGGCTGCGGCGTCGAGCTCGAGCATGGCCCCGGCGGCCGCCGCAAGATCGGCACAACGGCGGCTGTGGCCGGCCATGAACAGCGACTTCATGTCGACGAAGTCGGCGACGACGGTGAGCGCCTCGTCGATGTCTGCGCCGCTCAGCATGCGACTCGGCTGCGGTTCCAGCGACAGCACCGTCGTCCACGGGTCGAGCGACTCCAGCTCATGCAACCACGCCAGCCCGTGCTGCACGAACGCATCGACGAGTGTTGGGTCGTATGTACGGTCGGACCGGTCGGTCACAGCCATCATCGCGGCAGTCGGTGAACGGAGCCGAGCGATGGCCTCCATATCGTGCGTGAGGTGGACGATCCGCATCGCCAACGGGATCGCCCGGCCGGCGGTGCCATTCGGAAAGCCTTGGCCGTTCCACCGTTCGAACGTGCACCGCAACGCCTCACGAACCGCTGGCGACATGTCCAGCCGGGCGGCCAGAGCGTCACCGATCTCGCAACCAGCGGCGAAGTTGGGCACGAAGGCGTCGCGGCCGAGTTGCATCACGTGCTGCACCACCGGGAGCCGCACGGCATCGGCGGCGACGAAGTCGAGCAGGTCGGCGACCACCTCATGCGGATCGGCAGCGTCGTGGACAAGCGTTCTGGCCCGCAACCCGATCTCGTCGCCGAACAGGGCCGACACCTCGTGGGCGTGGCCCGTGCACCCGACATAGCGGAGCAACGCGACCCAAAACACGGTGGCGTGCTCGTCGGAGTCGAGCCCCAACTGATCGCACAGTCGGTCACCGAGGATGCACGAACGGAACTGCGATTCGAGTGGCTGGCCGAAGGCGCTGTCCTGGGCAAGCGCCAGCGTTGCAACAAGCTCACCCATCCGCAGCAGCGCGTGTGCCATGACCGGCACGCTATGCGATCGAAGATGGGGCGATCACCCGATGCGCCACGGATGACCGAATTCGTACCGTGGTCCTGTCGGTACACACGGGCCGACTCGAACAGGAGCACCACATTCCATGCACACCGTCAACATCCAACTCGCCATCGACTACTACGAGGCGCTCAACCGTCGTGACTTCGGGTTCTACGACTCCCTCTTCACCGCCGATGTCACCTTGACGGCGCCTGGTGCCGTTCATCTGCAGGGCAAGTCTGGGGTCGCTGCCTTCGATCAGATCTGGACCGCCGCGTTCAGCGACTTCACGATCATCGGCGGATTTCACGTCGCCGACGACCACCGCATCGTGTGTCACAACCGCGCGACCGGAACGCACGACGGCACACTCGTCATGCCCGACGGAAGCGAAGTTGCACCGACCGGCCGACGCCTCGACGCCCCGTACTTCGCGAGCTTCGACGTGCGCGACGGACAGTTCAGCAGCCAACTCGTCTACTTCGACCGCATGCTGCTCGCCGAGCAACTCGGCCTGCTCCCGCTCCACGCGTGACCGACAGCGTCGAACGCCCAGGTGACGTGGCCTGGGCGTTCGCGACCACCACGTTCAGTCGTCTTTCGGGACGTTGAGTGCTGCCAGCTGCGTCCGATTCGTGAAGCCCACCTTGGCGTCGATGTGCGACAGATGGGTCTTCACCGTGTCGGTGCCCATCAGCAGAGCCGCGGCGTCGGCTCTGTTCAGCGCGAGGCGCCTTCGACGATCGCACGCACGCTCGCTGGGTCGAAGGGGAGTTGGTTCGGGATGCGACCGAGGGCGTCGCGGAGGGCGGCGCCGATGGCTGGGGCCACGAGCAGGATCGGAGGCTCGCCGAGACCCTTGGCCCCGAGCGGTCCCCGGGGGCTGGCGTTCGACTCGACGAACACCGTCTCGATCACGGGCGGTACGTCCAGGATGGTCGGGATCCGATAGTCGACGAAGTTGGGGTTGCGGATCTCGCCGCGATCGTTGGTCTCGAGATGCTCGGTGAGCGCATAACCGATGCCTTGCACGACCCCGCCCTCGACCTGGCCGCGTGCACCAACGGGATTGACAATCCGACCGACCTCGTGGACGGCGATGTACCGGCAGACCTCGATCCGACCGGTCTCGGTGTCGATCGCGATCTCGACACCGTGGCAGTGGAACGTCGGTTCTCCGAGCGCGCGGAAGCGGACGTTGTGCAGCGTCGATCCTTCGAGCGGCACCAGCTCAGCGCGATACCGGGCCGACGCGACCAGTGGTCCCGACCGGCCCTTGGCGGATGCGGCGACCTCGCTGAGCGGAAGGGTGACCGTCGGCGAGCCGACGACTTCGACGCGACCGTGCGTCAGGACCAGGTCGGCCGGCGCGACCTCCAGCAGCAACGACGCCTCCTCCTTGAGTTGCCGGGCAATCTCCTCCGCGGCGAGCACGCAGGCATTGCCTGCCGCGAACATCGTGCGGCTGCCGCGAGATCCGGAGTCGAAGGGCGCACCATTGGTGGCACCCGATCGCAGTGAGATTGCGTCGGGCTCGACACCGAGCACATCGGCGACGATGAGTGGCAAGCCCATCGAGACGGCACCACTGCCGATTTCGGTCGCACCCGTCGACAGTGTGATGGTTGCGTCGTCGTGCATCTCGATCGTGGCGGCCGACGGCGTTCCGAGCGTCGACCACCAGGCACACGCGAACCCGTAGCCGCGCACCCGCCCGTCAGTCGGATCACTCGAGGTGCGGTACTCGTCGAGGCGTTGCAGGACGATGTCCATGCACTCCTCGATCGAGGTCTCGGCGACCATCAGCTCGCCGGTGAGGCCGCGCTGACCGCGGCGGATGAAGTTCCTCCGGCGCAGCTCGCCACGATCGAGTCCGATCGCGTCAGCGACCTCGTCGAGATGGGTTTCCACAGCATGCACCATCTGCGTGCCGCCGGGCCCGCGGAATGAGCCGGTCGGGCACGTATTCGTGTAGATCGCTCGGGCGCGGACATCGACGTTGTCGATGCTGTACGGGCCCGTTGCGAAGAAGGCCGCCATAGATGCCAGTACCGGGGTGTCCGTCGCATACGCGCCGGCGTCGAGGATGATGTCGGCGCGGCGTGCCCGGATGATGCCATCGGCGTCGATCGCCGTCGTGAGCTCGATGATCGAGTTCTCCCGCGGGTTGGCCGTCGCCATGTCTTCCTCGCGGCTGCACACGACCTGCACGGGTCGGCCGGTGGCGAGCGCCATCGCAGCGGCGTGAGGGGCGAGGCCGAGGTGCAGCTTCCCCCCGAAGCCGCCTCCGATCGCCGGGACCTGGACGTCGACCGAGCTCTCGGGAAGTCCAAACAGCTCGGCGATCGCGGTGCGCACGCCGAACGGCTGCTGGGTCGACATGATGATCGACAGACCGGAGCCGGTCGGAATCGCAAGCGCCGCACGCGGTTCGAGGTAGGCCTGGTGCGCACGTTGTGTCGTGATGCGGGTGGTCGTCGTCGTATGCGCTGTAGCGATCGCGCCAGCCGGGTCGCCGCGCTGGATGGTGACCAACTCGACCTCGTTGTCCTCGCCGGCGTGCACACACACCATCCGCGGGCCATCCGCTGCTAGCGCGAGGTCGACGACGTACGGCAGCGGGTCGAGCACGACCTCGACGAGGGCAGCAGCGCGCCGAGCCGACGACTGCGACGTCGCGGCCACCATCGCGAGAGGGTCACCGACGAAGCGAACCTGGTCGCGAGCCAGGATCGGCTGATCCTTCACATAGTTGCCGAAGCACCGGTCCGTGATGTCTGCCGCTGTCAGCACGCAGACGACCCCCGGACTGCTCGCTGCCGCCGCTGTTTCGATCGAGACGATGCGCCCCGCCGCGATGGGGCTCCGGACCAGGACCCCGTAGAGCATTCCGTCGACCACGATGTCATCGGTGTAACGAACCTCGCCAGTAGCGCGAACCCTCGCGTCTCTCCGGATCGCCTTGGCTCTTGTGGAGTTCACGATCCAGTGGCCCCGCGAGCCGGGCCGGCGATGGCGACCTCGGCAGTCGCCAGCACCGCGGCCACGATCGGCGCGTAGCCGGTGCATCGGCACAGGTTTCCGGCGAGGGCGCACCGCACGGCGGCGTCGTCGATCGCCGATCCCTGAACGCTGCGAAGCAGCGCCGATGCGGTGACGACGATGCCCGGCGTGCAGAACCCGCACTGCAGCGCGTCGGCAACCACGATCCGGTCGACGAGGGCGGCACCGAGACTGGTTGCGGCGACGCCCTCGACGGTCTCGATCTCGCTGTCGACGACCTCTACCGCGTAGACGAGGCAGGAGTTGGCGGGCATGCCGTCGATCAACACGGTGCACGCTCCACAGTCGCCTGTTCCGCAGCCCAGTTTCGTACCGGTGAGGCCGCACCCGGAGCGGATCGCGTCGATCAGCAGAACGTCCGGCTCCTCGAGCTCGATGTCGTGGACGGTGCCGTTCACGCGGAGCTGCAACGGTTGGCCGACGATCACCTGGATCCCTCCTCGACCAACATGACTCGCCGATGTGCCTCGCGGATCACCCGTTGCGCCAATGGCTCGATGACGCCGCGCCGAAAGGTGGCGGTGCCACGAACATCGTCGATCGGTCGGGCATGCGCTGCGGCGACGGCCGCAGCCGCGGCGACGGCCGCGTCGTCGACGATGGTGCCAACGAGCTGCGCGGCCGCCTCGGGAACCAGCATCGGCGTCGGCCCGCACGCTCCGATCGCCACGCTGGCATCGTCACACACGCCGCTCGTCATGGACAGCCGCACCGCGACACCGACGATCGCGAGGTCCATCGCATTGCGGTAGGTGAACCGTGCGTACGCGGATGCGCCTCGGCTCGCGGGGAGCTCGATCGTCACGAGCAGCTCGTCAGAGTCGCGAACAGTTCGACCCGGACCCGTGAAGAAGTCGCGAGCTGGAACCTGGCGGTCGCCGCGCACGGATTGAAGGTGTAGCGACGCGTTGTCGACCAGCAGCCCGCAGAGCGAGTCACCCGCGGGCGAGGCACGGCACAGGTTCCCACCGATCGTCGCCCGGCAGCGGGTCTGCCACCCGCCAACAAGGCGGGCACCGTCGACGAGGGCGCTCGGCCCGAGGGCGCGCCCGAGATGGTCGAGCGTCGCAGTCGCCCCGATCGTGATCGCACCCGCGTCGGTCGTGAAGTCGGAGAGTGACGCAACCCGCTTCACGTCGACGAGGCGCGACGCGTGGAGCGCGCCGGACGCACGCAGTGTCACGATGTCCGTGCCCCCGGCGAGGACGTGCGCGCCCTCGAACGCGAGCAGGTCGATCGCCTCGGCGACCGTTCGCGCTGCCCGGTATTCGAGGGATCGTTCAACGAGCACGGGTGGGGCATCCGTCAGATCGCGCGAGCAGCACGGTGGCCGTGCAGGATCGCGAGTTCGATGTCTCGTGGTTGATAGCAGTCGCCAATGGCGCGCACCGACGGGTGAACCTCGCGCAGTTGGTGGAACAGCGAGTCGTCGGCCATGCCGCCAGAGCCGAAGACGACGGTGTCGACGCCGGAGCGGGTGCCGGGCTCCCAGGTGACGACGTTGAAGACATCCATCTCGTCTGCACCGATCTCCCACACGCCGGTGTGGGTGGTCAAGGTGACGTTGCGTTTTCCCATCAGCTTCTCGAGCAGGTGATGTCGCGTCGGCGAAGGCATCTCCGGGGCGATCATCTCGAGACCGGTCACGAGCTCGACGTTGTGGCCCTGGTCGGCGAGGAACTCCGCGGTGGTGATCCCCTCCGCCCGACCGACGGTGTCGACCACCATCACGTTCGTCCCGACGTGCGCAGCACCGGACAGGACGTCTCGGGCCGAGAACACCTGCGGACGATCGATGCCGATGACGTCCGGCATGAACGGGGTCGAACCCGTTGCGACGATGATCTCGTCGGCTCCGATCGCCATTGCGGCATCAACGGTCACATCGGTGCGCAGGCGGATGTCGACACCGAGCTTGGGCAGCTGACGTTCGAACCAGAGGATGATCTCCTCGAAGCTGCCGCGCTTGGGGGTCTTCATCACGAGCTTGACCTGGCCGCCGAGACGCGACTCTCGTTCCATCAACACCACCCGATGGCCGCGCATCGCTGCGACTCGCGCGGCCTCGGCGCCAGCGGGCCCGCCACCGATCACGAGCACTGTCTTCGTCGAGGTTGCCATCGGCAGCTCGGACAGCTCGGCCTCACGACCCGCAACCGGGTTGTAGATGCAGCCGACACCGAGACCGATGTTCACATGACCGACACACGCCTGCGTGCACGCGATGCACGTGCGGATGTCGTCGGTGCGCCCGGCGCGGGCCTTGTTCGGAAAGTGCGGGTCGGCGATCAACGTCTTGGCCATCCCGACGATGTCCGCCTTGCCTTCGGCCAGCACGAGCTCGGCAGCAGCCGGCGAGTCCAGACGCCCCGAGCCGACGACCGGCAGCGTCACAGCGGCCTTGATCGCCGCAGAGAGACGCACGAAGGCGCCCGGCTCGTAGTAGTAGCTCGGCCAGTGCATCCGGCCCTGCTTCGGCACGGATGTGATCGCGTGCCACATGTTGAAGTAGTCGACCGAGCCGTCGCGCTCGAGCAGCGCGGCAACCTCGACGTAGTCGGCCAGCTCCATGCTCCAGTCGGCGAGGTCGTCGTACATGCGCACGCCGATGAGCAGATCCGGGCCGAGCTCTGAACGGATCGCCGCGAGCACTTCGCGGAGGAAGGTCATCCGCGCATCGAGTGTGTCACCGCCGTACTTGTCCGTGCGCCGATTACCGTTCGGATGGAGGAAGTTGGGGATCAGATAGTCCATCCCGACAGCGAGCTCGACGCCATCGAACTCGCACAGTCGGGTCCGGCGTGCAGCGTCGGCGAAGCTCTCCACCAATGCCTCCGCCTCTGCCGTGGTGAGAACGTGCGGCATGATCATCGGCACCGACATGTCCGGCGTCGGCACCGCTGACGGAGCGACGATGTCGCGGCCGTGGAACGCGGCGTTGTCCATGACCCGCCGCCCGCGATGGCCGAGCTGCATGAGGATCGGCACGTCGAACTCGTGAGCACCGTCGGCCATCCGTCGGAACGCGTCATTGCTTCTGTCCGAGTAGTTGGTGAGCGACAGCGACAGCTCACCGTCGTAGACCGGCACGGTGTGGCCTCCGACGATGATGCCGGCACCGCCCTTGGCCCGCTCGCGGATGTAGTGGGCGTAGTGCTCGCTCGGGGTGCCGTCGCCAGACTGAAAGTGAGCAGCGTGCCCGGTGTTCATGATCCGGTTCTTCAACGTGTACGTGCCGAGCTGCAGCGGGCTGAACAGATGCGGGAAGAACTCGCTCATGTCGCCGTCAGTTGCGCCTGAAGCCTGGCCGCGAGGGCGACGAGCGCGCCAAGGTAGCCGTAGTGCCGGAACCCCATCACGGTGCCCGTCGCCGACTTCGTGAAGATCGACTGGTGCCCGGTCGCGAAAATGTTCGCAAAGTGCACCTCGACGTACGGCTTGCCGGTCTCTTCGAGTGCGAGCCGCGTCGGTTCGCCGAACGCCCACAATCCACCGGGGTTGATCAAGTACGCGTCGAAGGAATCGTCGGCTTCGATGAAATCGACGAGGTCGCCTTCGTCGTTGGCGTGAAACGCTGTCACCACGACCCCGAGCGTTCGCCCGACCTCGGTCACAAGCTCTTCCAACGCGGCCAGCGAGGCGATCGTCCCGTAGATGTTTCGATCGCGGCGGCCCAAGTTCGTCATGTTCAGACCGTTGATCAGGGCGATGCGTTGCGGTGTCGTGGTGGTCATCTCGGGCGCCTCACTGGTACAGAGACCGGGGCGCGCCGTGCGGGCGGCTGATCTCGCTCGTTCCGTCGGGATGGAGGAAATCCTCGTCGTCGAGACTGAGTACCAGCGCGACGAGTGCAGCGAGGTAGCTGTGGATGCCGAGGCCGCTCGAGATCGTCGTGACGCTCGCCGAGAAGATCGAGTTCTGGCACAGCTTGGCGTTGTCGAAGTGCACCTCGACGTGCGGCCGTTTCGCATCACGAAGCGCATGACGCAGCGACTCGCCGATCGTCGTCAGCCCGCCGGGGTTGACGAGGTATCCGTTCGTGGTCGCCGACGTCGCGTGGATGTGTTCGAGCAGCCGCCCCTCGTGATTCGAGCCGAACTGCCCGATCTGCACACCGAGATCGTCCGCCCAACCGTCGAGTCGGGCGTCGAAGTCGCCGACCGCCTTGATGCTCGACGAGACGTTCGGCCCGCTGAGGACGACGATCTGCCATCGTGTATCCCGCTGACGGAGTTCGCTCAGGCTCATGGCTTTCCTTCCATCTCGGCGGACTTCTTCCAGTTGCTGCGATCGACGTCGCGGAAGATGACATGCACGCTGTCGGGGTGAGCATTGCCGACATCGATCAATGCCCGCGAAATGAGCCTCGCGATCTCGGTCTTCTGCTCCTCGGTGCGACCTTGGAAGAGAGTGATGTCGACGAGTGGCATGGGAGCTCCAGTCAGGCAAAGGTCGCGAGGACGTTGGATCGGCGGATGGTGACGGGCCGGGTCGTCGGCGGGGTGTTGCGGCTCCGGCCGACGAACCGCGGCACACCATCGGTCACCACAGCACCGATCGCACATGGATCACCGTTGGCGAGCGAGAGAAGCGCCGTGTCGCGGGTGCCGCCGCCGGGAGCGTCGATCACCACGAGGTCTGCCGCCCTGCCCGCAGCGATCACGCCGTTGTCGAGACCGTAGATCGCGGCGACGTTGCCCGTGCACGCTGCGATCAGGTCGACGGGGTCGACGCCGCCGAGCGCGGCGACGTTTGCGATCGTGTACAGCAGCCCGAGCGGCATGACACCACTGCCTGTCGGCGTGTCGGTGCCGATGATGAAGCGGTCGAACGCGTCGTGCTCGCGAACGAGCTGCGCGCAGAGGATCGCCGTGCGCAGGTTGCCGGCCGTGCAGATCTGCATCGCGATCTCCGTGTCGCGGATGACCGGGATGAAGTACCGGTCATCGATCGCGACCGGGCCACCGTTGATGTGGAACGAGATGTCAGGCCGGATGTCGAGCAGGTCCTGTCCGGTCACCGGGAACGTGCCGGGAATCGAGCACCCGCCGGTGTGCAGCGTGGTGAGCAGCCCGGCGCGCTTGGCCATCGCGACGAGCTCGATGTAGTCCGACGCCCGCGACACGGCTCCGAAGCCGGCCTTGGACAGCCAGACGCCCTCGGCGCGAGCCCGTTCGAGATCATCCTGGGTGAGCGTCGGCTCGAGGATCAATGAGCCGGCGTGCACGCGCATGCCCCCGGGACGGAAGTTCTCGAAGCACTTGTGCGCAGCGACCGCCAGCGACCGCACCCCGGCAGCGTCCCGAGGGCGGCCGGGGACATGGGCTTCGCCGGCGGAGATGACGGTTGTGGTGCCGCCGTGGACGTAGCTCTCGAGGTAGCCGATCGTGTTCTGTCGTGGCGTGAAGTCGCCGAACGCGACGTGCACGTGCGAGTCGATCAAGCCCGGGATCACCGTCGCGCCGCCGGCGTCGATCACGACATCGCAGTCGTCGAGGTCGATGCCTGAGCCGACCGACTCGATCGAGCCACCGTCACAGACGACGGTATCCGCGTGGATGAACGGGTCGCGCCACAGCCCGGAGACGACTGTGCCGATGTTCGTGACCGCTGTCCGCATGATGCTCAGACGAGTCCGTCGGCGCCCACCGCGTCGGCGGCACTGAGGCCCCCGACTCTGGCGAGCGGCCGACCTCGGTTGGCGAAGCAGCAGATCACGGCGATCTCGTCGGGCAACGGCGCATCATGCAGCGTGATCGTCATGGCGTCGTAGTGCGAGCGGACGTAGAGCGCGTCCTTGTAGGCGAGCGGCACGTCGATCGTCGCGCCGGGCTGCGCTCGCTTCGTGGCAGACGATATCCATGCCGACGCACCGCCGACCGTCGCCCGAAGTGCGTTTCCGAACGAGGTCGTCAGCAGCGCGACACCGTGCTCCTGCTCGCCGTTCAACCCGACGATCGCGGCCTTGCCGTAGCTTTCGACCGACGACGGATGCATCGCCGCGACCCCGAGGTTGCCCATCTGTGTGCCGAGGTCCACGCTCACCTCGAATGAGGGCGACAGATCCTCGCGCCACGTGCCGGCGTAGTCGTTGTTCACGATCGCGACCACGGCGACCTTGCGCAACGGCGGCTCGACCGGCCGTCCTCCCTCGGAGAACACCTCATCCACGAAGGTCATCATCCGGCGGATCTCGATCACGAATGAGCACTCTAGGAAAGCTTTGTCACAAAGTCAATCATGAGAGCGCGCTGAATCGTGCGAGATGTTCGAGGAGAGACAGCGCCTGCTCGGTCGGCTGGAGCAACTGTGGCATGATCGAACGCAACTGGTCGAACTCCTTCCTGGACAGTTGACCGAAATGGACGTCGTTGACCTGCACTTGGATCTCGGCGAGCTCGCGGAGCCGGCGACTGGCCTCGTCGGTCGAGGCGAGCAGCACGCGCCTGCGGTCAGCCGGGTCCGTGGACTTGGTGACGAGACCGAGCCGGACGAGCTTGTTGGTCTCGGTCGTCACGAAGGAACCGCTGAGATAGAGGTGATCGGCGACACCAGACACCGTCACCGCGCCGCGGCTGGCGAGGTGTGCGATCGAGATCAGGATGATGTACTGCTGGCCGGTGAGTCCGATGACTCGGCCGTACCCGTCGCGAACAGCGAGTAGGCGCGCCGAGAACGCGAGCGAGTCGTGGATGAACTGGCGGAACTCGAAGTCCGATCCGTTGACCAACAACTCCTGCCTGCTGACGGTGTTCGGCGCTGCCTGCGGCCGCCCCTTCGCTCGAGGGCTCATCAAACCTCCTGGTGCCCGACCGTAGCGAGCATACGACTCCATCGTTTGGACGCCAGCAAAAACGAACGGGCTGGCGCCGGTGGGCTGCTGTGAGCGACGTCGGTCTCATGATCACGCTGCCAGCCGGAATGAGGAACATCCCGTTCGGTCCGGTGCCGCGTCGGCGCAGTTGTTGCGCTCACCGCCGAACCGGAGATTTGAGCAGCCCAGTCAGCGCGCGCCGCGAACCAGGCGTCCCGGGCGGGCACCGGTGTCCGCGTCGTTGCGGCGAGTGATCACACCGCTGACGACCGTGGCGACGTAACCGACGGCGTCTTGCGTGAGGCGTGTGCCGCCGGCGGGGAGGTCGGAGATCGCGTGGGGCATCAACAGGTCGAGGCGTTCGAGGTCGATGACGTTCAGGTCGGCCTTCTTGCCGACGGTGAGGGTGCCGCGATCTCCGAGTCCGTAGAGGGTCGCGGTGTCGAGCGTGTGCATCCGCACGGCTGCTTCCAACGACAACTTGGCGCCCTTGGTGCGGCGCTTGACCCAATGCGAGATCTGATACGTCGGCATCGATGCATCACAGATAGTGGCGAGGTGTGCGCCGCCGTCGGCCAGACCTGGCACCGACGCCGGGTGGATCAGCATCTCGTAGATGTCGTCGTGGGTGCCGTGGGAGAAGTTGAAGAACGGCACGACGAAGAGTGCCTTGCCGTCGAAGGCGAGCATCAGGTCGTAGAACAGATCGAGCGGGGGGACGCCGTCGGCCTCGGCGCGAGCCTTGATCGACTCCGCAGGCGACGGCTCGTAGTCGGGCTGCTCGGCGAGCGGGAACACCATCTCCGGGCGGTACGCAACGAGCAGGCCGATGCCCTCGAACTTGTCACCGGTCTCGACGGTGTCGGCTTCGGCGAGGATGACCGAACGCGTTTCGGGTTTGCGCAGTTCGGCAACAAGCGCATCGAACGACGTGGTCTCGGCCAGCAGCCGGGCGAAGGTCGCGCGCTTCACGAACGGATGCCGCGACGTCAGGCCGAGCAGCATGCCGAACGGACGGTTCGCGACTTGGGCAACGAGTTCGGCACCGCGCTCCTTGGCGGCAGTACAACGGTCGAGGATTTCACGCCAGAGATCTGGCGCCGCAGCGGACTGCAGGAGCAGGAACGACACCGGAAGACCGAACTCGACCGAGAGCCGCTGCATCCATTCCAGCTCTTCGAGCGCCTTCTCGGGTTCGTTGCCGTCTGCACCTGATTCGGCGATCTGGAAGACCGCTCGACCTCCACCGCGCATCGCTGCTGCGATGCCGAACAGTTCGTCCTCCGACGCGAACGTACCGGGCACCGGATCACCGGCTGCCGTGCGGTGACCGAGCACCCGCGAGGTGGAGAAGCCGAGCGCTCCCGCATCGATGCCCTCACGGACGATCGCACCCATGGCGTCGATGTCAGCCGGGGACGCGGGCTCGTTGGCCACACCGCGCCCACCCATCACGTACGTGCGAACCGCGACGTGCCCGATCTGAGTCGCAAGGTCGATCGAGAAGTTGCGCTGCTCGAGCGCGTCGAGGAAGTCGGGGAAGCTCTCCCAGTTCCATGGCAGCCCGGCGCGCAAGACGTCGCCCGGGATGTCCTCGACCGACTCCATCGTCGTGATCAACAGCTCGTGGTCTGTCGGACGGGCCGGAGCGAAACCGACACCACAGCTACCGACGACGACCGTGGTGACGCCATGACCGCTGGTCGGCATCAGCGCCGTGTCGAAGGTGGCCTGGCCGTCGTAGTGCGAATGAATGTCGACGAAGCCGGGTGTCACGAAGAGGCCGGTGGCATCGATGGTCTCGGTCGCCTCACCCGTCACGGTTCCGCCGACCTGAACGATTCGTCCTTCGCTGATGGCGACGTCTCCGACGAACGGCGCTGAGCCGGTTCCGTCGACGATCGTGCCGTTCTCAATGACCAAGTCGAACATGGCTTCCCCCATCGCGTGCGTTGCCGAACCGGCTCCCGACATTGTGAGACCGGCTTTGGGCCCCGGCAACGATTTACATCCTGTAAACCCGTCTACAGTTGGCGCGTGCCCAGGCCGTCGCCGCAAACCGATCGGGTGATGGCCGTCGTCGGGCTGCTCACCGAGCGCGCGGATCGGGGCGCGACGCTGTCCGAGATCGCCGATGGGCTGGGCCAGAGCAGAGCTACCTACGTGCACGTCCTTGCGTCGCTGGCAGCCGGCGGCTTCGTCGTGCGTCGACCCGTGGACCGGCGCTATCACCTCGGCCCTGCCCTCATCGCCCCCGGCCAGGTTGCGGCCCGCCGCTTTCCGGCCATGGGCGAGACTCGGGAAGCGATCGAAGCGGTCAGCCGATCGCTCGGACTCGCGGTGTTCGTGTTCAGCCGGGAGGGCGATCACGCACGCCTCGTCGATGCGGTGTGGGACGTCCGCCGGCCTGGCCCGGCCATGCGAATCGGTGATCTGTTGCCCATCGAGCCGCCACTCGGTTCGGTGTTCGTGGCCTGGGAGACGCCGGAACGAATCGACGCGTGGTTGCGGCGGCGCCCAGCGGCCACGGACACCCGTGATGCCCTGGTGGGCCGCCTCGCGGCATCGAAGGCACAGGGCTACGTGGTCGAGTTGCGCCCGCCACAGCAGTTGCTCATCGAACTGGCCAGACTCATGCGCCGCGGGCAGCAGATGCGCCGCGCCGAGCAGATCAGTCCGGCCGCGGTCGGCGTCGAGCGCTATCTGGCCGATGCGATCGATCTCGACGACACCTACGACGTGAGCACCGTCAGCGTCCCCGTCGTGCGACTCGACGGTGTCGTGTCGTTGGCGATCAACCTGTTCGGCTTCGACGGTCCGACCAGCGGACACGAGCTCGATCGGCTCGGACGAGCGACG
>JBBRPP010000035.1:0-55016 GCA_038227995.1 Acidimicrobiales bacterium | reverse complement strand
GCCGAGCGTCGCGTCCGTAGTCGGATCGTGGCCGGACAGGAGCCGCTCGAGCTGCTCCGTCGACACCACCCCGTTGAGACCGAGCAGGCCGGCCTGAGTGCCGGCCCACTGGCCCGGTATCTCGCCTGGCGCGTCCGTGAGATAGCGGGTGTAGTACTTCGCGGTCGCTGCTGCCGTCGACCCGTACAACGTCGTCACGCGGATCACCACACACTCCGATCCGCGGGCACCTGTCTGTTCAATTCGGGATGTGCTCGTACAGAGGTCCTCAATCGATCGGCCATCGGTCAGTCCCAACCGAGCAGCGACAACTGAGCGCGATCCGTGCCGCGGGACTTGGACGCCGGCTTGCGCGACGCAGTCGCGTCGGAAGTCGCGTTCGCGACCTGTTGCGGGATGAGCTGGACGACGCGACCGGTCGTCACGAACTCGTGCAACGCGAACTTGGGAACGCGAAGCAGATCACCAAGACGCAAGCAAGCGAGGCCGGCCGTCCCACCGCTGGCGTTATACAGCTTCGCCATCTCATACGCCTTCGAACGGCCGATGCGCAGCACGCGCGCGGCGTCCTCGACAGTCAACATGAGCGGCATTCCGCTCCACTCGTCAATCGGTTCGCTCACAACCTGCACCTCCGTCAATACATGCCTGCCAAAATCAGATTTCGTGACGGCCTTGTCCGATGAAGTACGGGAAATCCCTCTCGGAAGTGAGGACCGTCATGTACTTACAGAGGCGGATTTCGGTCGGGCGCAGCAGATGGACATCTCCGAGGGCAGCAGTCGCCGGCAACGAGGTAGCGATCTTCTGCGTGCTGTTGTCTTTGATCACGGTCGCGTTCTCCATCTCCTGTGGCTTCCGGCTTCGGAAATGGTGACGGGGCTCACAAGAAACAACGGGGTGGCGGACCGTCGAAACGGCGACAGATGCCCTCTGCGACAACCCCCACCCGCAGGGTCGCGCGCCGTTACAAGAACCGATCGTGGGCGAGTGAGGACGAAACGGTCGTCGGCATGGGACGATGGGCCCCGTCCTCTCGTCTATCCCTTCAACACGGAAGCGCACCTTCGGTGCGGCCGTAGGGTGAAGCGACCCGTCGTCCTCGTCTCGATCGGCGACGCAATCTTACGTTCGACGCTCTCGTCGACTCCGGATGCGAGCACGCTCTCGCCGACCCGACCCGGCCCCGAACAGTTGGTGTGTGATCAGCGTTGGCGAGTCGTCCAATAGTCCGGGCGGCGGTGCTGATGGAACACAGCGAGAACGTTCACGATGTCGCCCGCGACCTCGTATCCCACGGCCCAGGGAAACCCGCCTATCGGCGCCTTCCTGTTGAAGACCGCTCCGTCATCATCGACATCGACCGGCGCGCCGGCGTGCGGCCAAGTGCTGATCCGCTCTACCGTCGCCTCGAAGGCCACCAGGAACCGGTCCGAGAGCGCTCGGTTGTGCTGCTCGTACCAAGCCTGGGCATCGACCAGCTCCGTCGCTGCAAGCGGGTGTTACCGGACTTCGAAACTCACCCCGAGTCGCGGCTGGCAGCGACAATCTCGAGCACCTCGCTCCAACTCAAGGTATTGACCTTGCCGGAGGTGATCTGTTGGGAGCGGCCGACCATTGTCTCGCCCCAGGCGCGGTCGACGTCGGTCGGATCGTCGTCGGAGACGTTCTCGTCGAGGCTGGCCAGCAGTTCGACTGCGAGGACGGCGCGTTCCTTGGTGGGAAGGGACAGAACCTCGGTACGAAGGGCCGCTGACTTCGCGTTCACGTCGTCACCCTATCCCTGATTGGACGGCCGAGCCGGCGCGATCAGCGACGCTACGGCCGTCGCGAGGGCTCTGTCGGTCTCGGTCACTCGTCCGCTGTAGTGCTTGGCGGCGATGCTCGGGTCGTGACCGGCCCGCATCGCCACCTGGGTGATGCTGAAACCCATCTCCTGGCCGTAGGTCTCCATGAACTTGCGCAGGTAGTGGAAGTCGAGGTGATCGAGGCCAATTCGCTTGCGCATCCGCCCGAAATACTGCGACACGGCGTCGGGCTTCCAGGGGACCGAGCCATCGGCGGCGTCGGTGAAGACGTATGGGTCGTCGATCAATGCGACGTTGGCGAGCACGGCTCGCTGTTCGATGTCGTTGAGCTGCGCCCGAAGGATCGCTGCTGTCAAATCGTCGATCGCCAAGAGGCGCACGCGACGGTTCTTCGTCGGGATCTCGCCGAGAGGCTGGTCTGGCAGGTTGACGATCGAAGCCGACACTCGGAGAAGGTTGCGCTCGAAATCGACGTCGCGCCGACGCCGCAGGGCGCACAGCTCGGCTCGACGCAGCCCGGTCGTCGCAGCAACGAGGATCGCCCGCGCCATCTCCGGACGCTTACCCCGCTCGGCTTCTTCGATCAGCGCGCGCACTTCTTCGGGCGACGGCACGACCGGCTCGACGTTCGGAATCGGTGGCGGCTCCGCCCACTGCGCCGGGTTGGACTCTCTCCAACCCCACCGGCAAGCCTGCGTGAACATCGACGAAAGACAGGCGTGGATCTGGTAGACGCTGCGCGGCGACAGCCCTCTCCGTTGGTGGGCGCCGTAGAGGTCGGTCAGCATCTTCATCGTCACCTTCGTCACGTGCTTGGTGCCGAGGGTCGGTTGGATGTTGCGGCGATAGACCTTCTCGTAGCCGTCAACCGTGTTCGGCGAGCGACCCTTGCGCTGCAGTTCGACGATCCAATCGGCGAACAGATCGTCCATCGTGGCCCGTGACCCTGAGTGCCGGCCCTTGGTCACCTCGACGATGAGTTCGGCTCGCGCGGTCTTCGCGTCGTGGAGGTTGCCGCGGAACGTGCGACTGACTTGTCGTGCCTTGCCGGTCAACGGATCGCGACCGGCTTGGACCACGAGCTCCCACACCTCGGGCGCTCGCTCGCGCATTCCCGGAGCACTTCGCAGCTTGGCCATGGGGCCAACGTACGCCGAAAACTTGGATTTGTCTTGGAAATCTTGGATGAACCCATGTAGGAGTCACCCCAAATCCATCATCATCCCAGCTCAGCGATAGTGGGGCGGGTGGGTATCGAACCCACGACCCAGGGATTATGAGTCCCCTGCTCTAACCACTGAGCTACCACCCCGCAACATCCGGGCACGGTCTGAGGCTGGGTCCGGATACGCAAACGGGGCCCGCGAACGGACCCCGCATGGCTCCGAGAGCAGGGCTCGAACCTGCGACCCGCTGATTAACAGTCAGCTGCTCTGCCAACTGAGCTATCTCGGAAAGGCACCCCGAGATTAGCAGCGCGACCCCCGGTTTCCTACGACCTATTCGGGGTCGAGGAACTCCTTCAGCTTCTGGCTGCGCTGCGGATGGCGCAGCTTGGCAAGGGTCTTGGCCTCGATCTGACGGACGCGTTCGCGGGTCACGCCGAACTCCCGGCCCACCTCTTCCAGCGTGCGCGCCTGGCCGTCGTCGAGACCGAAACGCATGCGGACGATCTCTTGTTCGCGCTCGGACAACTCGCCAAGCGCTTCGTCGACCGCAGCGATCAACATCTTCTTCGCCGCCGCGTCGTCGGGCGCGTCGACCGAGCTGTCGTGAATGAAATCGCCCAGGTTCGAATCGTCTTCCTCACCCACCGGTGAGTCGAGCGACAGCGGGTCCTGGGAGATGCGCAAGATGTCGCGAACGCGTTCGACCGGGATCTCGCACTTCTCTGCGAGCTCTTCCAGCGTCGGCTCGCGTTCCAGCTCCTGGTGCATCTGGCGCTGCATCCGCAGGACACGGTTCATGCTCTCGACCATGTGCACCGGAATGCGAATCGTTCGCGCCTGATCGGCGATCGAGCGGGTGATCGCCTGGCGGATCCACCACGTCGCATACGTGCTGAACTTGAAGCCCTTGGTGTAGTCGAACTTGTCGACGGCGCGCATCAGGCCGAGGTTGCCCTCTTGAATCAGGTCGAGCAACTGCATGCCGCGGCCGCTGTACCGCTTGGCGATGCTGACGACCAGGCGCAGGTTGGCCTGGATCAGATTGCTCTTCGCCCGCTGGCCGATCTGCACGGTGCGCAGCAGACGACGCTGTTCGGTGCTGTCGAGTGTGTCACCCCCGGCGTCGAGCTGTCCGGCGGCGAGATTGCCGGATTCGATCTGCTGAGCCATCAGACGCTCTTCGTCGCCGCTCAGCAGTCCGACGCGACCGATCTCCTTGAGGTACATCCTCACGGTGTCGCCGGTGGGCCCTGTTTCGTACTTCTCCGACATCCGTTCGGCTCGACGGCTACGCCGCCTGACCAATGTTCCGGCGGCATCGTCGTCGGGCTCTGCGGCGGCGGCTGCTGGGGGAACGGGAACCTGGAGGCCTTGTGCCGGCGTGTCCGCGTCATCCGCGACGTCATCCACCGCATCATCTATATCGATGCCATGGACCGCCAGCGCCGTCGTCAACTGGACGAGCACGTCACCCGTGAGTTCGACGTCGAGGACGGCCTGAGCGACGTCGTCGGCATGAACCGAGCCGACCTGCGAACCGGTCACAACGAGGGCATGCCACTTCAGCGGATCGACACCGGGGAACGGCGTCTCCACAGCGGTGGCGTCCTCTGCTGAGTTGGCATCGCTTGGGGTCAACCGCGCTCCTCACTGCGTCGTTGGAGCCACCCTAGCAACCACTCAGCGGCGATCTGAGGTGCCACGCGCGTGTGCAGTTGTTCGAGTTGCACCCGGGCTTCACTGTCCTCGCGAATCGCATCATCGTCGGTGATCCGCAGCCGTCGGGACAGCTCGCGGCGCACCGCCGCCGAGATCAGGTTGAAGGCCTCGACTTCGCCGTCGACGTCGAGTTCGGCGACTGCTGCCCGCTCGAGGACTTCACGCGCCTCGGGGTCTGCGGCCTCGATCGAGGCCGCGACATCGCCCTTCGAATCGGCCAGAGCGACGAACGCGCGGCGGTTGGCGTCGAGCGAGAACAGGTCCTGCATCATCCACGGCGCGACTTCGTCCCATCGCTGCATCAGCAAAGCGACGACGACGAACTCACCGTTTTCCGATGCCCCCGTCTGCCGCGTCGGGGCGACGCGAACGGTGGGTTTGCGATTGCGTTGTTCGGCGACGCGCATCAGGTCGCTGACAGGCAGCCCGGTGTGGACTGCGACCTCGCCGGCGTAGAGCTTGCGGACGTTCACATCGGGGTGTTCGTTGACGACCGACATCGCTTGCTCGGCCAGGCGAGCTCGCTCCTCGGGAGATCGCAACGGCTTGCCGCTCATCACACGCTGCAGGCGGAATCCGAGGAAGGGCAGCGCGTCGTCGACCGACTTCGCCAGCGCCGCCGGATCGCTGAGGCTGAGATCGCCAGGGTCCTTGCCATCGGGGAATCGCGCGACGGCGACCTGCACCTGGTACTTCTGCTCCCATTCGTAGAAGCGCTCGGCCGCTCCCTGGCCGGCGTTGTCGGCGTCGAATGCCAAGACGACTTTGCTCGCGAACCGCTTGAGGATCTGCACGTGCTGCTCGGTCAGTGCGGTTCCGCAGGTTGCGACGGCACGTTTGACGCCGGCCCGATGGAAACCGATCACGTCTGTGTAGCCCTCGCACACAATCACCTGGTCGTGGGCGACGATGTCGGCCTTGGCCCAGTTGAGCCCGTACAACGTGCGACTCTTCGAGTACACGACCGTCTCCGACGAGTTCTTGTACTTCGCCGGGTCGGACGAGCCGGGCAGGATTCGCCCGCCGAAGGCGACCGGCTCGCCGGCATCCGAGAAGATCGGGAACAGCACGCGCCCGCGGAACGAGTCCTGCATCCGCCCAGCCTTGTTCTTGAACGCGAGGCCGGTGTCGCTCAGCAGGTCAGGGGCCACGCCGACAGCGCGGCTCATGACGTCCCAGTCGTCGGGCGCCCACCCGAGCCGGAAGGACCGAGCGATGTCGCCGGCCAGCCCTCGACGCCGGAGATACTCCCGCGCCTCACGAGCATCGGGCGATGTGAGAAGGCGCTCGTGATACCAGTCGACGGCCTTCTCCATCGCCTCGATCAGTTGCTTGCGGCGAACCCGCTCCTTGTTCTCGCCACCGCTGGTGTAACGCAGCTGGATGCCGGCCTTGCTGGCGAGGTGCTCGACCGATCCGACGAAATCGGTGTGCTCGATCTCCTGGATGAACTTGAAGATGTCGCCCGATGCGCTGCAGCCGAAGCAGTGATACCGGCCCATCTCTTCGCGAACGGTGAACGACGCGCTCTTCTCGGCATGAAACGGACACAGGCCGGTCCAGTTCGAGCCGACCTTGCGCAGCGCGACGTACGTCTGGAGGACGTCGACGATCGACACTGTCGAGCGGATGCGCTCGATGTCTTCGTCCACGATGGCCATCCGGCGAGGTTACCGGAGGCGTGCGCGACCGACGGCCCGGCACCGACGCACCACACGGAGCAGCGCGAAGAGGGGTCAGCGCTCGTTCGGTGGCGGCGGTTCCTCGAGTCCGAGGACCTCCATCGCGTCGGCGTGCGAGTGGTCGCCGAACTTCAGCGACGCGACGACGGACACCACCAGAACGAGCGCGATCACCAACAATGAGACCGCGCCGGAGATCTCGATCCAGTTCGAGACGATCATCTTCACCCCGACGAAGGCAAGGATGATCGCCAACCCCTGCTGGAGGTAGGCGAACCTGTTGTGCATGTCGGCGAGCAGGAAGTAGAGGGCGCGTAGGCCGAGGATCGCGAACGCGTTCGAGGTGAACACGATGAACTGCTCGCGGCTGACAGCGAGCACCGCCGGCACCGAGTCGACGGCGAACAACACGTCGGTGGTCTCGACCAGTATCAACACGGCGAACAACGGTGTCGCCAGGCGCTGGCCGTTGGCGACGGTGAACAGCTTCGGTCCGTCGAGGTCGGGTGTCGACGGCACGATCTTCTTCACGACCCGGAACGCGATGTTGTCCTCCGGGTTGACCTCGGCTTCCCCGCCCCGCAGCAGTTTGATCGCGGTGTAGATCAAGAAGGCGCCGAAGATGTACAGGATCCATTCGAACCGATGGATCAACGCAACGCCGGCGAAGATGAAGACGGCGCGCAGCACGAGCGCGCCGAAGATGCCCCAGAACAGCACTCGATGCTGGAACAATGCCGGCACCGCGAAGAACGTGAAGATCAAGGCCCACACGAACACGTTGTCGATCGAGAGGCTGTACTCGATCAGGTAGCCGCTGAAGTACTCGCCGCCGGCCTTGCCACCGAACCCGATCACCACCGCCACACCGAACGACACGCCGATCGCAACCCACATGAGGGTCTCCATCGCTGCGCGCTTCGCGCTCAACACCTTGGGTTTGCGATGCAACACCAAGATGTCGAGCAGCAACACGAAGACGATGACGCCGAGCGCGGCAACCCACGCCCACACGGGAACCGCGAGGTGGGCGAAGTCGGAGTCGTCCGCCTTCGCGACCAGCGAGCCGATGGCGAAGTGCACGGTGGAGTTCCCCGCTATTTGGTGTCGCTCTTCTTGCTCGAACCCGCGCTGGCGATGACGGCCTGAGCGGCAGCGAGTCGCGCGATCGGGACGCGGAACGGGCTGCAGCTGACGTAGTCGAGGCCGGCATCGTAGAACAACGCGATGCTCTCTGGATCGCCACCGTGCTCACCGCAGACGCCGATCTTGAGGTTCTTCTTGGTGCTGCGGCCGCGCTGCACGCCCATCTTCACCAGTTCGCCGACGCCGCCCTTGTCGATGGTCTCGAACGGGTTGCGCTTCAGCAAGCCCTGCTCGAGGTACGCCGGCATCATGCGACTCTCGACGTCGTCACGGCTGAAGCCGAACGCCATCTGGGTGAGGTCGTTGGTCCCGAAGCTGAAGAAGTCGGCTTCTTCGGCGATCTCGTCCGCGCGGATCGCGGCGCGGGGCGTCTCGATCATCGTTCCGATCGTGACGTCGGGCTTCTTCTTCAGACCCTTGACCGCGGCGTCGATCTCGGTCTGGACCCAACCGCGGGCCAGAGCCAACTCTTCGCGGGTGACGGTGAGCGGGATCATCACTTCGACGATCGGGTTCTTGCCCTTCTTGCGCAGTGCGGCAGCAGCAGCCATGAGCGCCTTCACCTGCATCGCGTAGAGGCCGGGCTTGACGACACCGAGGCGCACGCCGCGGGTGCCGATCATCGGGTTGTGCTCGGCCCACTCTTCGGCAGCCTTGAGCTCTTTGGTCTCGCGTTTGGTGAGGCCGGTGGTGGCCTGCTTGATGCGCAGCTCTTCCACTGACGGCAGGAACTCGTGCAGCGGCGGGTCGAGCAGACGAACGGTGACGGGCAGCCCGTCCATCGCCTCGAGGATCTCCTCGAAGTCGATCTGCTGCACCCGGCCGAGCTCGGCCAGCGCCTTGGTCTCTTCGGCCGGCGTGTCGGCGAGGATCATCTCGCGCACCACCGGGAGACGATCCGGCGCGAGGAACATGTGCTCGGTACGGCACAACCCGATTCCCTCGGCGCCGAGGTTGCGAGCGTTGGTGGCGTCTTCTCCGGTGTCGGCGTTGGCGCGCACGCCGAGCTTGCCCTTGCGGACCTGATCGGCCCAACCGAGGATGGTGTGGAACTCGGCCGGCGGCTCTGCAGCCTCCAGCTTCATCTCGCCGAGGATGACTTCTCCGCTGGAGCCGTCGAGGCTGATGACATCGCCCTCGTTGACGACGACATCGCCGACGGTGAACTGCTTGCCCACGATCTTGATCGCATCGGCACCGACGATCGCGGGGGTTCCCCAACCGCGAGCGACGACGGCCGCATGGCTGACGAGGCCGCCACGAGCGGTCAGGATGCCCTGGCTCACCATCATGCCATGCACGTCTTCGGGGCTGGTCTCGCTGCGAACGAGGATGACCTTCTCGCCACGTGCGTCGGCAGAGACGGCGTCATCGGCGGTGAAATAGACCTTGCCGACCGCGGCACCGGGCGACGCGGCGAGGCCCTTGGCCAGCACCTTGCCCTTGCCGGCGAACTGCGGGTGCAGCACCTGATCCATCGCGTCGGCGGTGACGCGCATGATCGCTTCGTTCTTGTCGATCTTCCAGCGCTTGTCACCCTTGCCGCTGCCCTTGGTCATGTCGACGGCCATCCGCAGCGTGGCCGCACCGGTGCGCTTCCCCACGCGGGTCTGCAGCATCCACAACTTGCCCTGCTCGATCGTGAACTCGGTGTCGCACATGTCGGTGTAGTGGCGCTCGAGACGATCGAACACTTCCATCAGCTCGGTGTGGATCTTGGGGAACTTGGCCTTCAGCGCGTCGAGGTCTTCGGTGTTGCGGATGCCCGCAACGACGTCTTCGCCCTGGGCGTTGACGAGGAAGTCGCCGTAGGGCTTGTTCTCGCCGGTTGCCGCATTGCGGGTGAAGCCGACGCCCGTACCGCTGTTGTTGTCGCGGTTGCCGAACACCATCACCTGGACGTTGACGGCGGTGCCGAGGTCGTGGCTGATCCGCTCACGCACTCGGTAGGCGATGGCGCGTGCACCGTTCCAGCTCCGGAACACGGCTTCGACCGCGCCACGCAACTGCTTCATCGGATCCTGTGGGAAGGGCTTGCCCGTGGCGCTCTTGACGATCTGCTTGTAGGTCTCGCACAGCTTCTTCAACACGGCGGCCGGGATCGCTGCATCGCTGTGCGCGCCGTCGGCAAGCTTGGCAGCCTCGAACTCGTGCTCGAACGGCTCACCCGGAATGTCGAGCACGATGCGGCCGTACATCGAGATGAAGCGGCGGTAGCTGTCGTACGCGAAGCGCTCGTCGTTGGTGACGGTGGCCAGACCTTTCACGCTCTTGTCGTTGAGACCGAGGTTGAGGACGGTGTCCATCATGCCGGGCATGCTGAACTTGGCACCGGAGCGGACGCTGACCAGCAGTGGATCGTTCGGATCGCCGAGCCCGCGCTTCATGGTCTTCTCGAGCTGCGCCACCTGCGCCGCGATCTCGGCGTCGAGGCCGGCCGGCCAGCCACCGTGCATGTAGGCGCGGCAGGCATCGGTGCTGATCGTGAAGCCGGGCGGCACCGGCAACTTGAGCACGCTGGTCATCTCGGCCAGGTTTGCTCCCTTTCCACCGAGAAGGTCCTTGTACTCCATCGGAGGGCGGCGGTGCTTGTGGGAGAAGGCATAGACGTACGACACGTTGAGCAAGTCTAGGGACAGCAGCGGCGTTGGTGCTGCCACTGCGGATGAATCGACGAACGGGCCATGATTCGAACAGCGGGAGGTAAGAGTTGCGGAAGGACCAACCTTTCCATTTGGCCCGGACCGTAGAATTCTGAACGTGAGCACCACTCCCGGTTTGCGCATCTTCGGTTTCCCTGTCGACGTTCGTCCCGGGTTCCTGATGTTGTTGGCGCTCTTCGCGATCGTGTACTCAGGGCAGGGTCAGGGCGAGCTCGGCATCTGGCTGGCCGTCTGCGTCGGGTTGTTCACGCTCATCCACGAGCTCGGCCACGCGTTCGCCGCTCGGGCCACCGGGGCCGAGGCCAGCATCGCGCTCGACTTCCTCGCCGGCTATGCATCGTTCGAGCCGACGCGACCCTTGAAGCGTTGGGAGCGCGCCGGCATCTCCGTTGCCGGCCCCGGCGTGCAGATCGTCCTCGGCAGCATCGTGCTGTTCGCCATGGGCCTCGCTCCGTCCGAACTGTTGCACACCCCACACACCGCGGCCACGCTCGCCGTGTGGTGGGCGGGTCCGGTCCTGGGTCTGATCAACCTCGCCCCGATCCTGCCCCTCGACGGCGGCAACATCTTGATGTCCGGCCTCGACCTGTTCCTTCCCGGCCGATCGCGCACGGTGATGATCTACTTCAGCATCGCCGCGACGCTGACTGCGCTCGTCGTGGTCGCGCTCGGCAACTACGTGATCAGCCCGCTGTTCCTCGTGTTCCCGCTCGTCGTGCAGATCCAGATGTTGCAGCACCGCAAGACCCAGAACTCGCTCGACAAGCACGGGTCGTGGCAACGATGGGCGGCAAGCGCCGAAGCCGACGGCTGGGCGTCAGGCAAGCCAGGCGAGTTCCCCCCGGGCATGAACGCGTCTCCATGGTTCCGCGCCTCGCAGTTGCTGCAGGCAGGCCGCGTCCATGACGCCCGCATCATCCTGATCGGTGAGTTCGCCAGCGACCAGCCACCGAATTGGCTGCCACCTGAATCCGCGGGCGAACGTGACCTCGAAGCGATGGTGGCGCTGCTGCCACGGCCGCTGCCGAGGGGCAACCCGTACAGCGAGTACGTGCTGGCATCGATCCTCGTCCGTCTCGGCGAGTACGAGGAAGCCGGTCGCTACGCCGCCGAATCGTACGGGCGCAACCCGGGCACGATGCCCGCCGTGATCGTGGCTCAGTGCGCGGCGGCGCTCGGCGACAATCAGCTCGCGATCCAGTGGCTGCGGGCCGGGTACAACATCGGCACCAACCTCGCCGGCCTGGCCGATGCGATCGATCGGCGGCCCGAGTTCGGCATGCTGCGCACGCAACCCGATGTCATGCGCCTGCGCTACGAGCTGACCTCGGCCACCTGATCGGCCAGCTTCTTCGGCGCGATCAGTGTGTACGAGGTGTGGATCAACTCACGCACTTCGTCCCAATCGACTCTGGCCATCTGCAGGTCCATCCGCACCCATCCGCCACGGGCGAGGTAGGGCGCCGGTGAGAATCGTGGGTCGTCGAGCAACGGTGCCAGCTCGTCGCGCTCGGCCTTCACCGTGAGGCTGCCACCCGAGCCCGGGAAGCAGAAGATCTTCTTGCGCACGCGGAAGTTGATGTCGGTCCCCCACGTCACCTCTTCGGTCACCTCGGGCAACGCCATTGCAATCGTGCGGACCCGATGCAAGGCGGCCGCCAGCTGCTTCGCCGTCCACGGCTTCGGTGCGTCGGATGAATTCGCCATCGCCTCTTTCTAGCGCGCGGCGACGTCCTCGATGACGGCATCGATGCTGCCGACGTGAACGGTGTCTCCGACCGACGCTGCTCGGGCGATGATGCCGAGCGCGACCCAGCCGTCGGCACCCACAGCGACGGATGTCAGCGTGCCGAGATCTTTGCCGTCAGACGCGACGACGTCGCCCACGCCAGCGGCGCCAGGCCCACGCAGACGACGGACGAACCGGGGGGCGGTCGAACCGCGGCTGTCCATCCGCTCGACCAGCTCTTGTCCGGGATAGCAGCCCTTCGTGAAGCTGACTGCCGATGCGACCACACCGGTCTCGGCGGGGATCGAGGCGTCGGTGATCTCGGATCCCATCGACGGCCAGCCTGCTTCGATGCGAGCGGCCGACAGCTCAGCAGCAGTCCCCTCACGGATGCCGGACGGCGGCACAACATCTGGTCCGATGCGGTCGAAGGCTCCATCCGTGCCCCACGCCGGCAGTGCACCCGGCAGTTTGCCGTCGACGTTTCGGACGGCGATGCAGCGCCATTCGACCGGCTCGATCTCGACCTTGACCCGAATTTTGAATCGCAGCAGCCGAGCCTGCAGCGGTCCTCCGAACCCCGGTTCTGTGTCGAGCACGAACTCCTCGCCCGTCACCCGATGAATCCGGAACAGCGCGGCGATCTTGCCCATCGGCTCGAGCACGAAGCTGTACATCGACGATGCGTCGGTCAAACCTCGGATGTCTTGGCTGATCTGGCTCTGCAGGTACGTCAGTGCGTCCGCACCGGTCACTCGCAGCACATCGCGTGGATCGTCACACCAGAAAGTGGTCACGCATGCAGTGTGGCGTCGACATGTCGCCGTGCCACACTCTTGCGATGGCTGACTTCCCCTCGATGGCCGACGAAGTCGTGCAACGGCTGGGCGCCATCTCGGATCGAGCGATCGTGCTCTCGCGAGGCATTGGCCTCCTGGCCAGTGCAGCGGGCGGATTCGGCTACCTGATCGGTCTGCTGGTGCTGCCCAGCTCATGGCGATTGGTGTGGTTGTTCTTCGGGCTCGTGTGCATTGTTCCCGCCATCGCCGTCTGGATGGCACATCGTCGCCTGCGCATCCTTCGTCGTTCGGTTCCCGACGCTGCAGCCGAGTTGCGATCGGTCGCAACCGACAAGAAGGTTCGGGTTGCGATGATGGATCTCGTCGACCGCGACGAAGATCACGATCAGCAGACACCACTGATCCAACTCGGCAAGGAACTGCTGGTGCTGCGCTCCGCGATCGATGGCCGCAAGGACGTGCTCACCAACCTGTGGCAGTGCATCACCGCGCTGACCGGATTGCCGGGGCTCCTCGCAATCGGGACGATCGGGTCGTTCCTGCTCCTGATCGGCAGCGCTGTTGCCGTGGTCGTCCGGCTCGCGCTGTTGCACTGAGCCCGCCGCAATTCCTCAGAGGTCGGTGCCGTGCTCGTGTCGCCGGGCGGTCATCCGACGCGCCGCGGGAATCGCGGCCAACAACGCAGCCGCCTTGTTGTGGCATTCGAGATCTTCGTCCTCGGGCACCGAGTCGGCAACGATGCCGGCGCCCGCCTGGAAGTGGGCGCCATGGCTGCTGACGAACATCGTGCGGATCGCAAGGGCGGTGTCGAGGTTGCCGGCGAAATCGACATAGCCGACGACTCCGGCGTACGGGCCGCGCTTGACCGGTTCGAGCGCATCGATGATCTCCATCGCCCGCACCTTGGGCGCTCCGCTGACCGTGCCGGCAGGCAGTGTCGCCCGAAGCACGTCGATGGGGCCCTTGCCATCGACGAGCATCCCCGACACCTGTGACGTCAGGTGCATCACGTGGCTGTATCGCTCGAGTGTCATCAGCTCGTCGACGTGCATCGTGCCGAACTTGGCGACGCGACCGACGTCGTTGCGGGCGAGGTCGACGAGCATGATGTGCTCGGCGATCTCCTTCGGGTTCTCCTTCAACTCGCCGGCCATCCGCTTGTCGTGATCTTCGTCGCGGCCGCGCTTGCGTGTGCCGGCGATCGGCCGAGACGTCACCTTGCCTTGCCGCAACACGACCATTGGCTCGGGCGACGAGCCGACGATCGTCACCTCGGGATGGCGAAGGAAATACATGTACGGACTGGGGTTGATCTGGCGCAACACGCGATAGACGTCGAACGGATCGGCCTGCAGATCGACATCGAATCGCTGGGCCAGAACGACCTGGAAGATGTCTCCGGCTCGGATGTGCTCCTTGGCGACCTCGACCGCGTTCTGGTACATCCCGTGCGGCATCGTCGACTTCGTCACCGGCAGTTCATCGCCGGGCTCGGGCGGTGCGACCGGCGTGTACGAGAGCGGCTTGGCGAGGTCGGCAACCGTCTGGCGCACCCGCTCGCATGCTGCGTCATACGTCGCGTCGAGATCCTCGCCTGACAGGTCGAGCACGGGCACGCTCTCGACCAGGTACACACGCTGGCGCCAGTGGTCGAAGGCCGCGAGCGATCCGATCAGGCTCATCACCGCATCGGGCATCCCCACGTCGTCGGTCGGCGCATCGGGGAGATGCTCGACCTCACGAATGACGTCGTAGCCGAGGAATCCCATCAGACCGCCCTGAAGCGGTGGCAGGTCGGGGAACAGCGGCGCCTGCAGGGACGCGAGGATCGCCTCGAGCGCGGCCAGGATTCCCTTGTCGGTCGGCACCCCGGGAGGCAGCTGGCCCTCGACGCTGAGCTGTCCGTTGCGCAACACCATCGTGGCCTGCGGATGACGGCCGACGAACGAATAGCGGCTCCAGCGCTCGGCATGTTCGACCGATTCGAGCAGGAACCCGTTGCCATCGCCAACCAACTTCGCGTACGCCGCGACGGGCGTCTCGAGGTCTGCCAACAACTCGGTCCACACCGGCAGCACCGTGTGTTCGGCAGCCAACGCGTGGAACTCTTCGCGCGTCGGACGAAAGCGGTAGTCGGTCACGAGTCGCTCAGTTCTGGGTGCCGAAACGGCGATAGAAGCACGAGTACGCGCCAGTGTGGCACGCGCCTTTGCCCTCTTGCTCGACCAGGAACAGCAGCACGTCGGCGTCGCAGTCGTAGTACGCCTCGCGCACGAATTGCCGGTCGCCGCTGGTGTCACCCTTGCGCCACACTTCCTGCCGACTGCGGCTCCAGTAGACCATCCGCCCTTCGGCGAACGTCTGCTGCAACGTCTCGGCGTTCATCCACGCCATCATCAGAACGTCCTTCGTTTCCACGTCCTGGGCGATGGCCGGGACGAGCCCGTTCGAATCGAATCGAACCTCGGCGAGTTGGTCTGGTGTCGCGTCGATGCGAACTCCGGTTGGCATGGCGACCATGTTAGGGGTCGTCCCTGCTGAGCCCCCCGCTCGTTTCAGCGGCTGACGGCGTCCCGGTCGACTACAGGTAGAGGCCGGTGCTGCTCTCGTTGCGCGACGCGGCGACGGCGTGCAGGTCTCGCTCACGCAGCATGATGTAGTCCTTGCCGCCGACCTCGACCTCGTACCGATCCTCGGGGCTGAACAGCACACGATCGCCGACCTCGGCGCTGCGCACGTTCTGTCCGAGCGCGACGACTTCGGCCCAGACCAGGCGCTTGGACACCTGGGCAGTTGCCGGGATCACGATCCCGCCCATCGACCGCCGCTCACCCTCACGGTCGGGGAAATGGACCAGCAGCCGGTCGTTCAGCATCTTGATCGGGAGCTTCTCGTCGGTCAGGGCCATTGCGGGCACGGTACCGTCTGCGATGTGCCGATTGAAACCGTGATGATCGATGCCCTCGATGGTGTTCGGCTGCAAGCCGACCTGGCTCGCGTCGACGGCGCACGCGGCGCGGCCGTGGTGACGCATCCGCATCCGCTGTACGGCGGGGACCGCTTCAACCCGGTCGTCGAGACGATGTTCCGCACATTGCCCGACGCCGGGTTCACGACGGTGCGCTTCGACTTCCGCGGGGTGAACGAGTCCGGCGGGACACACGACGATGGTGACGCCGAACGACTCGATGTCGTCGCCGCGATCGAGTTGCTCGAAATCGTCGAACCCGACGTTCCGATCTGGCTCGTGGGCTATTCGTTCGGATCACTGGTTGCACTCAACGTCGTCGACCCGCGCCTCACCGGCTGGGTGGCGATCGCACCCCCGCTTGCTGCACGCCCCGGCCGGGTTCTGGCCGCGACCGATCATCGGCCCAAGTTCGTGCTGTCACCCGAGCGCGATCAGTTCAGCCCACCCGAGGCGACCGAACCGATCATCGCCGACTGGGCCAACACCGAGTTCCAGCCGATCGCCGCGGCCGACCATTTCCTCGCCGGCCGCCTCGGCTCCGTCGCACTCAGCGTCGTGGCCTACCTCGGCCATCTCGCCTGAATCCCCGCCAAACCGCGTGACGCACGCTGTCACCCGCCTGGCCATGAGCCGACATTCGGTGACAGCGCATCAAGGCGACGTCGCGGCCCGTCCGCTCGGCCACGCCGGTCGGCATCACGCCACAGCCGCAAGCATCACGCCACGGCGGCGTCGATGCGCTCCTTGATCTCGGGGGTCAGCGCGTCCAAGACATCGAGCGCTCCGAAGTTGTCGACCACCTGAGACGCCTTGCTCGCGCCGGTGATCACGGTGCTGACGTTCGGGTTCGATGCGCACCAGGCGATCGACAGCTGGGCGAGCGAGCAGCCGAGCTCGTCGGCGATCGGGCGCAGCTTGTCGACCTTGGCCAGCTCCTTGGGATTGGTCAGGCGCTTGGCCAGCCAGCCATAGCCGGGCAACGCGGCGCGGCTGTCTTCCGGCACGCCGCCGTTGTACTTGCCGGTGAGCAGGCCGCTGGCGAGCGGGCTCCAGATCGTGGTGCCCAGTCCGATGTCGTTGTAGAGGCGGGCGTATTCGACCTCGACCTTCTTGCGCTCGAGCATGTTGTACTGCGGCTGCTCCATCACCGGCTTGTGGAGATGGTGGCGTTCGGCGATCTCCCACGCGGCGCGGATCTCGTCGGCGGACCATTCGCTGGTGCCCCAGTAGAGCACCTTGCCGCGGTCGATCAGATCGCTCATCGCCCAGACGGTCTCCTCGATCGGCGTGTTCGGGTCGGCACGGTGGCAGAAGAGGAGGTCGACGAAGTCGGTGCGAAGACGGTCGAGACAACCTTCGATCGCGTGATGGACGTACTTGCGGTTGAGGGTGTTGACCATGTTCGGCATGTTGCCGTCGATGCCCCAGAAGATCTTGGTGCTGAGGACGTAGCTCTGCCGCTTCCAGCCCAACTGCTCGAACACGCGACCCATGATCGCTTCGCTCTCGCCGCCGGCGTAGGCCTCGGCGTTGTCGTAGAAGTTGCAGCCAGCGTCGTGTGCGGCCTGCATGCAATCGAGCGCGAGATCATCCTTGAGCGACGTGTTGAACGTGACCCAGGAGCCGAACGAGAGGACGGACAGTTGCAGACCCGAACGGCCGAGCCGACGGTAGGGCATCGTGGTGGACATGCCCCGACGGTATCGGTCTTCGCGCCGCGAGGTGGATTCAGGCGGGCGGACGAACCGGAACTCCGGCCGCGATCAGCGCCCGCTTGGCGTCGCCGATGGTGAACTCGCCGAAGTGGAAGATCGACGCCGCCAACACTGCATCGGCGCGGCCGACGACGATGCCATCGACGAGATGCTGGAGCGAGCCGACCCCACCGCTTGCGATCACCGGGACGTTGACGGCGTCGACGATCGCGTTCGTCAACTCGGTCGCGAATCCCTCGCGAGTCCCGTCGCGGTCCATCGACGTCAGCAGGATTTCGCCGGCCCCGAGCGCGACCGCCTCGCGAGCCCACTCGACGGCATCACGACCGGTTGGCGTACGGCCGCCGTGCAAGTAGACCTCCCACGCGTTCGTCGTGCCCGGCACGGCTCGCGCATCGATCGCACACACCACACACTGCGCACCGAACTCTGCCGCGATCTCGCTGATCAGGGCCGGTCGTTCGAACGCCGCGGTGTTGACGCTGACTTTGTCTGCTCCGGCTCTGAGCATTCGCCGCGCGTCTTCGACGCTGCGGATGCCTCCACCGACCGTGAACGGGATGAACACCTGCTCGGCGACGCGCCGCACGACATCGACCATCGTCTCGCGGCCGTCCGACGATGCGGTGATGTCGAGGAAGATCAACTCGTCAGCGCCTTCGGCGTCGTAGCGGGCAGCGAGTTCGACCGGATCACCGGCGTCGCGGAGTCCGACGAAGTTGACGCCCTTGACGACTCGCCCGTTGGTCACGTCGAGGCACGGGATGACGCGCGCAACCTGCATCAGGCGACGCCCACGGGGCGAGAAGCCCGTACGAAGTTGGCGAGCAGTGCGAGCCCTGACGGCCCGGACTTCTCCGGATGGAACTGGGTCGCGAAGACGTTGCCGAGCCGAAAGGCGACGTTCAGGTCGCCGCCGTATTCACACGTCGCGACGACTGTCGCAGGATCGATCGGGTCGCCGTGCAGCGAGTGAACGAAGTACATCCACGGCGACGATCCGAGGCCGGCGACGACAGGATCATTCGGCTGGCGGATCGCGAGTTGGTTCCACTGCATCTGCGGTCGCTTCACACCGGGCGGGATCCATCGGATCGTGCCGGGGATCACGCCGAGTCCGCGTGCCGCTTCGTCTTCCTCACTGCCGTCGAACAACATCTGCATGCCGACGCAGATCCCGAGGAACGGTCGGCCGGACGCGACGGATTCGTGCACGACGTCCTCGAGAGCAGCGTCTCGCAACGCGTTCATGCACGCCCCGAACGCCCCGACGCCGGGCAGCACCACCGCATCGGCTTCGCGAATGAACCCAGGGTCACTGCTCAACTGAGCTGCGCCGCCGACATGCTGCAGGGCCTTCTCCGCCGAACGAAGGTTGCCGATGCCGTAGTCGATGACAGCGATCACCGGCGCGGTTGATGTCACAACACGCCCTTGGTGGACGGCAATGACGCGCCCTCGACGCGCACTGCGTCACGCAGACACCGTGCCAGCCCTTTGAACGTCGCCTCGATGATGTGGTGAGCGTTGCGGCCCCGCTTCAGCGTCACGTGCAACGTGATGCCGGCCGCGGTCGCAAAGCTGCTGACCGCGTGCTCGGCGAGTTGCGGATCGAATGCAGGGTTGCCGAGGGGCAGGCTCTCGGGCATGTCGACCTCCCACACCACGAACGGTCGACCCGACAGGTCGAGGGCGACCTCGACCAACGCCTCGTCGAGGGGGAACATCCCGCTCGCGAACCGGCGGACACCGACCTTGTCGCCGAGCCCCTCGCGGAAGGTCTCGCCGAGCGTGATCGCGACGTCCTCGACAGTGTGGTGCGTGTCGATATGGAGATCGCCCGTCGCGTCGATGGTGAGATCGAAACCACCGTGCCGGCCGAGCTGATCGAGCATGTGGTCGTAGAACGGAATGCCGGTGGAGACCGACGTGACACCGGTGCCATCGAGGTCGATCGACATCGTGATCGACGTCTCCTTCGTGGTGCGCGATCGTGATGCTGTGCGGCTCATACGAGAGTCTCGCCCAGCGCGGTGAGGAACACCGTGTTCTCGTGTGCGGTGCCGACGGTGACCCGCAGGCAGTCGTCGAGCCGCGGCCAGCTGCTGCAGTCGCGAACGAGGACGCTGCGGTCGAGCAGCCCCTGCCACACCTCGCGGCCTGACTTCGCACGCGGTCGGAACAGGATGAAGTTGGCGCCGCTCGGCCAGAAGTCGACGGCCAGCTTCGTGAACGCGTCCTGGATCCGTTCCCGTTCGGCGACGATGCCCTTCACCCGGTCCTCCATGGCGTCGACGAAGCGCAGCGCGAGCCTGCCGGCGATCTGCTTGGCCGCATCGAGATGGTACGGCAGCGTCACCTTCTCGAGCTCGGCAACGAGCCATGCCGGACCGATCAGGTAGCCCAGTCGGGCACCGGCCATCGACCACGTCTTGCTGAAGGTGCGCGTGACGACGAGCGGGGTTTCCTCGGCGACCATCCCGATCGCGGACCAGTCGGCGAACTGCCCGTACGCCTCATCGACGACGACCAACCCCGGAGCCACGTTCATCACGGCGCGCACGTTCGACTCCGGCTCGACGAGTCCGGTCGGATTGTTCGGCGAACACAGGAAGGTGATGATCGGGTCGGCCTCTCGACAGATGCGGCCGACCTGATCGAGATCGAGCGTGAAGTCGTCGCGACGGTCGCCTTCGGCAACAGCAGCCCCCGTCAGACGGGCAATGTGCGCGTGCAGTTGGTATGTGGGTTCGAAGGTGGCGACGGTTCGACCTGGCCCGGCGAACGTGAGCAGCAACGTCTGCAGAACCTCGTTCGATCCGTTGGCGGCGAAGATCTGTTCGGGCGCGACGTGATGCAGGTCGGCGATCGCCGTGCGCAGCGCCGTTGCGGCGCGATCTGGATATCGATGCCACTCGAGGCGGGACAACTCCGCGGCATACGCGTCGTTCCACGCCGCCGGCGGCGGCGCGGGTGACTCGTTGGTGTTGAGCCGAACCTTCACCGACACCTGCGGCGAGTGATAGCCCTCGAGTGCCTTCAGATCGTCTCGAACGGGGATGCGCACCACAGTCGCAGGCTAGCGATGCACCACGGCGTGTCGCGAACGGTTTCCCGAACGTGTTCGTTGGTGCAATCGCATCCGCCGAGGGCCAGACTGCGGAGATGAGCACCGCGAACTTCGCCGAGATCGGCGCCATCGCCGACGGTATCGACAGCTACAGGTCGCGTCTTTCTGGGCTGGCCGAGCCGATGATCGGGGCTGACAAGGACGACTTGCTCGCTGCCCTGTACGAGGCCGAGCGCTCGTTGCGGACGGCGCATCGAGCGATCCAACGAGCGCTGAAAATAGCCCGCTGAATCACAGGAAATCTTCATCGAGTGACCACGCAGGGTGAAAAATGGCAACGGCCCCTTGCGGGGCCGTCGCACTGCGATGCCAGGCGGCGGATCCCGGCATCGCCCGCAAACCAGGTGGCGGGAACCTGGTTGGTGAGGTCATCATACACGGGATTCGGGCAGAAGCAAGTTCTCACACGGGTCGCAAATGGCCTGGTTTCGGGCGCTTTTTCGGCAAAAGACTCGATGGGCACATGTCCTCCAGTACACACGCGCCACACAGGGGTTTCTTGGCATCGCAGACCCTGCGGCCGTGCAGAATGGTGCGCAGGCTGAACGGCCCCCATTCGGCCGGCGGGAGGTACGCATTGAGCTCGCGCTCGATCTTCTCCGGATCTTCTTGCACGGTCAAAGCGAGCCGCCGGCTGAGACGTCCGACGTGAGTATCCACAGCCAACCCCGGCAAACCGAAGACCACGCTGCGTACAACATTGGCGGTCTTACGTCCGACCCCAGGCAGGGTGACCAAGTCCTCCAAGCGGGTCGGAACCTGACCGTCGAACCGGTCGATCACCGCGACCGCCATCCCGATCAGGCTCTTCGTCTTGTTCTGATAGAAGCCGGTCGAGCGGATGATCTGCTCGATGTCGGAGGGGTCGGCTGCAGCCAGCAGTGCCGGCGTGGGATAGGCGGCGAACAACGTCGGCGTCACCATGTTGACTCGCGCGTCGGTGGTCTGGGCAGACATGATCGTTGCCGCCAACAGCTCGAAGGCGTTCGAGTGATCGAGCTCACAGATCGCTTCCGGATACAGCTCGGTGAGACGGCGAGCCACCTCGCGTGTACGTGATTTCGGAGTGCGCGGACCGGCCATGCGGCCAATGTATTGCGCCGTCGCCGCCATTGCCTCTGACGTCGCTCCGTTAGCCTCGTGGGCATGCGAACCGAGGTGGCGAAACGACTCTCGGCGCACGATTCGTTCGCCGTCCTCGACGTTGTCGAACAGGTCGAGCGGTTGCAGGGTTACCGGCCTCTGTCCGATCAGGCGTGGCTCGATCTGACCCAGGCTGCCAACGATCACTTCGTCGCGGCACAGGTGATCGAGCCCCATGACGGCGGTCTGATCGCCTACGCACAGGCGTCCGAAACGGGCGGGGTGTGGAGCATCGAACTGGTCATGCGTCCCACGGTCGATCAGCTCTTCGGCGTCGCGGCGCCGCGTGCGATGGTGGCCGTGATCGACGCCGTCCGAGATGCAGGGGCGAGCGAGATCGAGTGGCTCGTCCAGGACCCCACCCCCAAGCACGAAGCGCTCGCCGTCTCGCTCGGCCTGACCCCCGTCCGTCGCGTGCACCAGATGCGATGTGGGTTGCCGACGCACATCCCGTTCGAGCTGGCGACGCGTCCGTTCGATCCGGATCGTGACATCGACACCTGGCTCCACGTCAACAACCGAGCGTTCGTCCGCACCGAGCAGGGAACGTGGACCGCCGATTCCGTGCGGTCGCGGATGACCGAGCCCTGGTTCGACCCGACAGGTTTCCTGATCCACGAGGTCGATGGCCGGATGGCTGGTTTCTGCTGGACGAAGATCCACGATGGCGCAGAACCACCGCTCGGCGAGATCTACGTGATCGCTGCCGATCCTGACTTCCAGGGTCGAGGGCTGGGCCGGGCATTGACGCTCGCCGGTCTCGACTCGCTCGCCGGACGAGGCATCCGAACCGGGATGCTGTTCGTGCACGGCAGCAACGTGGCCGCGATCCGTCTGTACGACCAGCTCGGCTTCGTCATCCACCGCACCGACTGCGTCTTCCACGCCCAACTCGGAGAAACCCCGACATGACCGCCATCGAGCACCTCCCCCACTGGACGGTCACCGACGTCCACGAATCGTTCACGGCGCGCAGCTTCCTGACGGCCATGGAACAAGTCACTGCCGACACTGATCGGTTGGTGGCGCTCTTCGACGAACACGACGTTCGTGCGGTCCCGACGCGAGACGTCGATGGCAGCGATGGTGTCGTCGCGGACGCGATCCTGCGCGCGTTCAACGCATGGGATCTGCGTCTCGATGAGCTCTCGGCGTACGCCCATGCGGCCGTGTCCACCAACAGCTACGACGAAGCAGCGCAATCCATCGCCGACCAGCTCTCCCGACTGGCGTCACGAGGCACTCCCCTGCTCGCCCGACTGGTCGATTGGGTCGCCGCGCTCGGTGCGCTCGGCCTCGCCGACGTGAGCACCGAGGCCGCCGAACATCTCGGGCCCCTCCAGCGACTGTCGGCGCGCGCTGCGCATCAGATGTCGGAGACCGACGAAGGGCTGTACGCCGAGCTGACGCCATTCGGTCCATCAGCATGGGCTCGGTTGCACGCCGACGTCACGTCGCAACTCCACGGCGACGTCGTGACGACCGACGGTACTCGGCGACTGCCCATGTCGATGGTTCGCGGTCTCGCATCTGATGCCAACCCATCCGTGCGCCAGGCCGCATACGACGCAGAGATGGCTGCGTGGCCGACCGTGGGCGTGGTGTGCGCGGCCGCGATGAACAGCATCAAAGGCGGCGCGAACGTCGTCAATCGGCGTCGTCACTGGGATTCGCCACTCGACGCGTCGCTGTATGCGAACAGCGTCAGCCATCCGACGTTCGATGCCATGCAGCGCGCCGTCGACTCGGTCCTCGACGATCTGCGCGGTTGGATGCGAACCAAGGCCGGCCTGCACGGTGGCACAGGGTCGCTGTTGTGGCGCGACCTCTTCGCGCCGCTGCCCGGATCCGGGACAACGGTCGAGTGGGAGCGCGGGTTGCAAATCGTCGATGCTGCCTTCTCGTCGTACGGTGGCCAACTCGGCGGGTTGGTGCACCGCGCCATCGACGAGGGTTGGGTCGACGCCGAACCCCGTGACGGCAAACGCGGCGGAGCATTCTGCATGTCGTTCGTCGGCGATCGCTCGCTGGTGTTCCTGAACTGGAACGGCAGCATGGACTCGACCCGCACGACGGCGCACGAACTCGGTCATGCGTACCACAACACACAACTCGCCCATCGCACACCGCTGCAACGACAGCTGCCGATGGCGTTGGCCGAGACCGCCAGCATCTTCTGCGAGACCCTCGTGGTCGAGGAAGGTCTCCAGCGACTGACCGGCGCAGAACGACTTGCGCTGCTCGACATCGAGTTGCAGGCGTCGACTCAGGTCGTCGTCGACATTCGGAGTCGTCTGCTGTTCGAGACCGAGGTGTTCGCCCGCACCCAGAAGCGCACGCTCGGCGTGACCGAGCTGAACGAGATGATGCTCGCTGCGCAAGACGCCGCGTACGGTGCCGGGCTGGATCAGTCGACGGCTCATCCGTACATGTGGGCCGTCAAGCCCCACTACTACGGCTCGCACCTCTACAACTGGCCGTACACGTACGGCCTGCTGTTCGGACTGGGACTGTTCGCACGGTATCGCGCTGATCCCGAACACTTCCGTTCGGCATATGACGACGCGCTCTCGCGCGTCGGCATGAACAGCGCCGAAGAGCTCGGGGCATCGTTCGGCCTCGATGTCACCAGCGACGAGTTCTGGCTGGCGAGTGTCGAGGTCCTCCGCGGGCGAGTCGCCGAGTACGAACTGTTGGCTGCGGAACTCGCGGCTGGGGACGGCGCGTGAGCAATCCGCCTTCGACGACGTTGTTCGACCTCTCGCGGGCCGAGCTCGGAGAACGCCTCGTCGGCGAGCCGCGTTTTCGGGTCGATCAGCTCTGGAAGGGCCTCTACGAACAGCTCGCCGAGCCTGCCGACATCACGACGATTCCGAAGAGCCTGCGGGCGACGCTCGACACCGAGCTGCCGTCTGCACTGACCACCGTCGTCGAGCGCATCAGCGACGGCGGTGACACGGTCAAGTACTTGTTCGAACTCGACGGCGGGAGCCGGATCGAGACCGTGCTGATGCTGTACCCGGACAGGGTGACCGTGTGCGTCAGCAGCCAAGCAGGTTGCGCGATGGGTTGCGGCTTCTGCGCGACCGGGCAAGCCGGCTTCACTCGCCAGCTGACCACGGGCGAGATCGTCGAACAGGTGGTGCGCGCGGCCCGCAAGGCGAGGCAACTCGACCGGCGCCTGGCAAACGTCGTGTTCATGGGGATGGGCGAGCCGTTGGCCAACGAGACAGCGGTCTGGGCAGCAATCGAGCGGATCAACACCGACATCGGGTTGGGTGCGCGCCATCTGACCGTGTCGACCGTCGGCCTGGTTCCCGGCATCAGGCGGCTGACGGAGTGGCCGATGCAGGTGAACCTCGCCGTCTCCCTGCATGCTGCGAACGACGACCTCCGCAACGAGTTGGTGCCGATCAACCGCCGCTACCCACTCGATGTGCTGATGGATGCATGCGCTGACTATCTCATCGCCAAGGGCCGCAGGCTCAGTTTCGAGTGGGCACTGATCGACGGGGTCAACGATCGCGACAGCGATGCCCGCGAGCTCGCCGCGTTGTGCAGAGCGCTGCCACTGGCCGCGCACGTCAACATCATCCCGCTCAACCCGACGCCCGGGTACCTCACCCGCGGCACGTCAGTCGCACGGGTGCACGAGTTCTGCGGCCGGCTGACCGACCTCGGTGTCAACGCGACGGTGCGCCGCAACCGCGGTACCGACATCGATGCGGCGTGTGGTCAGCTCGCTGCCGGCCAGCCGGTGCAGCCGATCACGTTGGGGCGTCGACCACGTACGACGGATGAGCAACCATGAGCTTGTCGCGCACACTCGCCAGCACTGCTGCACGTACCTGAGCCGCTGTCTCCGGCGAATCACCGATTGCCCCTGAGCGGATGCCGGCGGCGAGTTCGGTGTCCGATGTGACGCCGAGGTCCGTCAGGCGAGCGAGATGCCGCTCGGCCTGCTCGGGCCCGAGTTCGAGTTCGCGCTCGACGATCGCCAGGACGTTGATCGCGACACGCGTGTGGAACTGCAGCCGACCAGTGGTCTCGGTCAGCACATCGCGCTCGAGCCACTCGCGAACGGATTCGATCAGCTGTTGCGCGGTGGGCGCGTCGTGAGGGATCACCAACGACCGTCCAGCGCCAGGAACAGGTCGTATTCGTTCTCGCACACCCGCCGACCGATCGCGGCGAGTTCGTGGCTGCGCGCGGAACCGACGAGGTGCGACTGCGCTTGCATGATGCACATGATGCCCCACTTCAATGTGCCGAGGACCTCCCACCAGCGGACCACGTCGGAGTCGACCGCGACCCCCGACTCTGCTGCGTACGGACCGAACAGATCGTCGTAGTCGCCGACGCCGGCGACCGGACGATCCGAGCCGAAGCGCCACGCCTTGACGCACAGCCAGCCGAGATCTTCCATGGGATCACCGATGTGGGCCAACTCCCAGTCGAGCACCGCGCTCAGTCCCGTCGGACCGACCATGAGGTTGCCGAGGCGGAAGTCTCCGTGCACGACACAGGTCCGGGTCGTCGGTGGCCGATGCACCTCGAGCCACTTGAACGCGAGTTCGAACGCGGGATGCGGGTAGCCCACGGCGTCGAGGACGTCGCGGTACTGCTGAACCTGATCAGTTGCCACGAGGGCCGGCACCACCGAGGGGTCGATCGAGTGGAGGCGGGCCAACGCCACCGCGCAATCGGCCGGCAGCTGCAGTCGAGCCATGGCGAAAGTGTCGTCGCGAAGGATCTTTCGGGCGATCGTCTCACCCTCGACGAACGTCGTGACCATGTACGCCGCGCCGAGCGCGCTGCGATCGGTCGACGCGTGGAGCACCTCGGCGACGGCAACGCCGGCGTCGTGTGCAGCGCGCAGGACGTCGACCTCGGAACCCATGTCGCGAACGTCGCCACTGCGCTGGCGCTGCAGGATCAGCGGCCGCCCGTCTGCGGTGAACTGCCACGTCTCGCGGGAGGCGCCACCCGAGAGACGGCGCAACTCGGTAACCGACGCGGCGTCGAGGAGCGATGCCAGCGACTCGGCGAGAGCGTCGTTGCTCACTGGACGCAGTGCGCGGCCACGGTTGGAGTGGGATCGACCGCCGGCCCACCACCCGGGTGGATCTCGAAGTGGAGGTGGGGCGTCGAGTAGATCGCATTGCCGGTCTGGCCGACGTAGCCGATCACCGTGCCCTTCACGACCTGACCCAGCGTCGCGTAACCGTCCATGTGTGCGTAGTAGTATCGGTTGCCGTCGTTGCCGACGAACGACACAGTGTTGCCACCGAGCACGTTCTCCTTGGCGGTCGCGATGCCGTCGACGACGGCGACGATCTGAGTGCCCTTGGCGGCGATCATGTCGACCCCTTGATGCAGGCGGCCGCCAGAACGGGGTGCACCGAATGTGTCGCTGAACGCGTACGGCGCGCCCTGCAATGGACACACCCAGTCCTCGCCCAGCCCGAACACCTGCGTGGCCCCGAGCGGCCGCCCACCCGTGCCACCCCCACCGGTCGTGCCGCCCGAGGAACTGCCCGAGATCGCGTTGCCGGTGATCGCGCCCTGGCCGTCATCGCCACCGTCGGAGCCGAGGCCCTCGTCGATCGATGATGCCGGAGCAGCTGCCCGCGCCGCAGCCTCCTGATCAGATTTGAGCTTCTCGGCTGCGGCCTTCTGCGCAGCCTCGAGATCCTTCTGGCGTTGCGCCTCGAGGGCCCGCTGCACGGCTTCGTCCTTGAGTCGGTCTTTCTCCACGACCTTCAAATGGGCAACTTCATCGAGCGCTGCCTGGCGTTTGGCGTCGGCGTCGGTCTGGGCCGCCTCCAGATCCTGCTTGGCCTTGTTGGCCCTCGCCTGCTTCTTGTCGAGTTCCTTGTGCAACGCGTCGTAGTCGTCGAGGCTGCTGGCCGATGCTTCGTCGACGATGCCGACGAGAACGGCCGTCTGGCCCTGCTCGGTCGGGCCGAGGTTCCCGCTGAGCAGCGCGATCCCGGTCGCTCCGGAGCCGACATAGCGGTTGACGGCAACAGCTTCTACCGTCTTCTGCAGCGTTGCGATCTTGGCTTCGAGCGCTGTCACCTCTGCATCGAGTTTGTCCTTCGCATCGCCGACCAGTTCGAGTGTGGACTGGGCCGCCCAATACGCATCGGATGCATCGTTCGCCCGTTGGCGGGCCGCAGCAATTTCGCGGGCGGCCGCCTCTGCTGTTCCGTTGTCATTGGTGGTCGTTGGCGCATTCGTCGTCGACGTCGTGGTCGTGCTCTTGGTGTCAGCCGCACCGGTGTCGGCACGCGCAACACCCCCTCCGATCGCCGGAGTCAACGCACAGATCAGCGCCAGGCTGATCGCGAGCGCGCGGATTTTCGCCATGAGAGTGGTAAAGCTACCAGCGGAGCCGGTTTCGCCTCCGTCATACCCGTAGCCTGACCGGCCGATGACACGCCAAGAAGCCCAGGTCGCAGCGATTGTCCCCACGCTGCACCTCGACCATGTTTCGTTCGTTCGCGACGAGCGGCGGATTCTCGATGACATCAACTGGACCGTGTCGGCCGGCGAACGGTGGTTGATCCTCGGCGCGAATGGTTCCGGGAAGACGACGCTGGTACGGATCGCGTCGATGTACGAACATCCGTCATCGGGTTCGGTGCACGTTCTCGGCGAGACGCTCGGGAGCACCGACGTCCGCGTGCTCAGGCGCCGCATCGGAGTGATGTCGGCTGCGATCGGCGCCCAACTGCGACCGGCTCTGAGCGCGCAAGACGTCGTGGTGACAGCTCGATACGCAGCCCTCGAGCCGTGGTGGCACACGTACACCGACGCTGACTACGCACGTGCTCGAGAGTGCCTGGCCCGAATGGGTGTCGGACACTTCGCGGCACGCAGCCTCGGCACGCTCTCGTCCGGTGAGCAGCAGCGGGTGCTGCTCGCCCGCAGCCTCATGAACGAGCCCGGATTGGTGCTGCTCGACGAGCCGAGCGCACGCCTCGACCTCGGCGGCCGCGAACAACTCGTCCGGGCCCTCGCCGAACTCACGCTCGATCCGGCTGCTCCCCCGCTGGTGCTCGTCACCCACCACGTCGACGAGGTCCCGCCAGGCATGACCCATGCGATGTTGCTGCGCGAGGGAACGGTCTTGAGCGCTGGCGGGATCGACGATGTCCTCACCGCCGAAGCACTGAGCGAGTGCTTCGGCATGTCGCTCACGCTCGAGCGGCGAGCGGACGGGCGCCTCAGCGCCTGGTCGCGTCAACCAGGCTGACGAGGCGGACGCGGCTGCGCTCGATCTCGTCGTACAGCGCGCGCTCGACGAGGCCACCGGTCCACAGACCTCCGCCGTAGTGCAGCCGCATCACCAGCGAGGTGCCGACCTCGGCCGCTGCGATGTCGGCCGACAGGCGCCAGACACCGTGCTTGCGCCCGTCCGTCTCGTCACGCTCGAAGACGACGGACTCCCCGGGGACACAACGGGTGCGAGCCATCACCAATCGCTTCGAACGGGCGAAGGGACCGATGCGAGCGCGCAATTCGACATCCCAACGCTGCAGGCCGTCGCGTTCGGCCGTCGGCTCGGCGCGATGGACCAGACCCATCCATTGCGGATAGCGCGCCAGATCGTCGATCCAGCCGAACAGCTCGCCCGGCGTGCAGGGAGCAGCGAGATCGGCGGTGAGGTCCACACCCGAAGTATCGCTGCTTCTTGATCGAAGGATCACAATTCGCTCACATCTGCCCTTGATCATGTGACTCAACCAGCAGCCGGATCGAACGACCGGCCGCATCCCAAAGGACGGAACCCCATGAACATCAAGACCAAGATCGGCGCAGTTGCACTCACCGCCGCCCTCGCCATCGGCGGGACCACAGCAGCGTTCGCGGGTGGCGACAGCGGCACGAGCACGCCCACCACCGTGTCGACAACGGCGACGACCGCAACGACATCCGGATCGTCGACGACGCCGCCATCGAACTCCACCAAGGAAGCCCGCATCGCCAAGCTGTGCGAGAACAAGGACACGATTCTGGCCAAGCTGACCGAGCGTCAGACCAACCTGACGGCCCGCCTCGCCAAGCTGCAGGCCGCGGAGAAGACGGCAACCGATGCCGGCAACACGAAGCGAGCCGACCTCATCAACGCCCGCATCGCCACCGTGCAGGATCGGCTGGACAAGGTGACCGCACACATCGCCAAGGCACCCGCCGCGATCGCCAAATTCTGCTCCTGACCGACCACTCTCGGCAAGGCGGCGCCTCGATCCTCGGATCGAGGCGCCACAGCCGCGTCTGGGGGCATCGCCCGCGACTAGTTTGACGGTGATGAACCGCTTGTGCGAACGGCCTGGATGCGCAAATCCGGCGGCCGTCGCGTACGGCATGGAGAGCGACCATCTGCTCGTCTGGCTGGAGGTCCTGCCCGACCTGGCAGCACAGCGCCGAATCAACGTCGTCTGTCGCCAACACGCCGATGCCATGGTGGTCCCCCGCGGATGGACGCTCGACGACCGCCGCGAGTCACGACCACGGTTGTTCCGTGTTCCCGACTCCGCCGTCAGTCGCAAGCCTGGTCGCCGCGCGGCACCGCCTCGCCCCGATCGAACCGAGGGTGACCCGCAGCTGTTGTTCGACGACGACGATGCCGGCGACGAGCGGACGACGATTCCCGATCCGCCCGGCGACGACACGGTCGACGGCGAGCTGACCGTCGGCGACATCCGCCCGCTTGGCGACCTCGACCCGGACGAGACACAGGCGATGAAGTGGCGGCCGGTGTTCGACGAGGCCGACGATCTGGGCGGGGTGCTCAAGGCCAGCAGCCCGCTGCTGTCCCGAGCGTTCCGCGGTCAGTCCCGAGACTCCGACCGGAAGCCCTGACACCTGTGGGAACAGCCGCCTGACCCGACCGGGCCGGCGCCACGTTCGCCGCCGCGAATCACGAGACTCGCAGCGTCAGTGCGAAGAGGTACATTCTCCGCGTGCACCCAAGCGCAGGTCAACGTGGTCACTGACGACGTATTCGATCGATGGCTCGATCGCCACGGGCTGATCGGCTTTGCCCCATTGCTGTATCAACACGCAATCGACGATGTTGCCACCCTCGCCGAGATGACCGATGACGAGCTGCGCGAGATCGGTCTCCCGATCGGCGCGCGCAAGAAAGTCCGGCGGGCGCTGGACGAAGGGGCCTCCGCCGCGCCCGCCGAGCCCGAGCGTCGCCAACTCACCGTGATGTTCTGTGACGTCGTCGACTCGACTCCCTTGTCGCGCCGGCTCGACCCCGAGGATCTCGCCGCGCTCTATCGGACGTACACAGATCGCTGCATCGAGGTGACCGAACGGTACGAAGGCAAGGTCGAGCGATTCGTCGGCGATGCAGTTCTCGGATACTTCGGGTTCCCTCAAGCGCACGAGGATGACGTCGTACGGGCGATCCTCGCTGGGCTCGAGATCGTCAAGAGCATCGAAGATCTCGCATCGCAGAGCGGTGTGGCACTGGCCGTGCGAGTCGGCATCACCACCGGGATCGTCGTGATCGGTGAGCTGTACGCAAACGTGAACGGCAGAGTCAACGAGGTCATCGGCGACACGACCAACCTCGCGGCCCGTGTCCAGGGTGCCGGCCGACCCGGCACGGTCGTGGTCACCGAGGCCACGCGTCGACTGGCCGGTGAAACGCTGGAGTACGAAGAGCTCGGCGAACACATGCTGAAGGGCATCGACGAGCCCGTCACGCTGTTCCGAGTGCTGCGCGAGAAGCCGTCCAGCATCCGTTTCAGGTCACGGGCGACTACACCGCCGATTGCTCTCGTCGGACGCGAACGAGAGATGGACGCATTGCTCGAACGCTGGCGGCTCTCGACCGATGGGAGCGGCCAGGTCGCGGTGATCGCCGGCGAGCCCGGCCACGGCAAGTCCCGGCTCGCTCACGAACTGATCCAGTCGACGTCGGCTCCGCACGTCGTGATCCAGTGCTCCGCGTTTCACCGCGACAGCCCGCTGTACCCGATGATCGAAGCGTTGCGAGCCGACGTGGGCGCCGAACAGACGCAGTGCGCCACCCAAGTTCGACAACTGGTCGTCGACTTCGCGATGGTCAGCGGGCCGGCGCTCGTCGAGGAATCGATCCAGGATCACCTCGTCGGGCTGCTCGCGCTCGATGGAACGTTCTCGGCGGAGATGTCGCCACGCCAGCTCCGATCGAAGACGATGCAGGTGCTCGAGGCGTGGTTGCTCGGTCGAACCAACCCGTTGCTGGTACTCGTCGAAGACGTGCACTGGGCCGATCCATCGACGCTCGACCTCCTCGGCACGCTGACGCGTTCCGTCGCTCCGTCGACGGTGATGCTGGTCCTCACGGCGCGGTCCGAATTCGAGGCTCCATGGCCGGTGGTGCCTGGCCAACTCGACATCCACGTCGGGTCCCTGTCGACAGATCACGCGGAGGCGATCGTGCGCCATGTGATCGGCTCCCGGGTCGTGCCCGACAGCGTCCGATCGATGATCGTTTCCAAGTGCGCTGGTGTGCCGCTGTTCGCCGAAGAGATCACCAGAGCGGTGCTCGACTCGGTCGCGCTCAATCCCCAGAGTGGGTCGTCCGAGTCGCCCGGTTTCGAAGTGCCGAGCACGCTGGCCGATAGCCTGCTCGCTCGCCTCGACGCCTTGGGTCCGGCCAAACCGGTCAGTCAGCAGGCGGCTGCGATCGGACAGGCATTCGACATCGACGTGTTGGCCGAGGTCACGGGGATCGCCGAGCCTGAACTCGACGAAATGCTCGGTGTTCTGGTCAGCGCAGACATCCTCGGGCTTCATGCGCCCGGTTCGTTCTTCTTCAAGCACGCGTTGATCCGCGACGTCGCGTACCAGACGATGTTGCGGTCCCGACGCCGAACCGTGCACGGGCACATCGCTGATGCGCTTCTCGCACTCCGCCCGGAGGACGATCGCGTCCGCCCCGAGATTCGAGCCCGGCACCTCGCGCAAACACTGCGACACGACGAGGCTGTCGAGGCATGGACGAGAGCCGGAACCCTGGCGTCGCAGCGATCGGCAACGGTCGAAGCAGTCGCCCACTTCGATCACGCTCTCCGGATCGTTGCCGACACCAGCCCGACCGGCGACGCCGATCGTCGCCGGTTGGGACGGATCGAACTCGATCTGCACATCAGGCGCGCGGGCATGCTTCGGGTCAGTCGTGGATTCGGCGCTCCGGAGACGGGGGCCGCTTACCGGCGCGCCCGCGAGCTGTGCCTGACCGTCGGCGACATCGAGCACCTCATCCCGACACTCAACGGTCTGTACTCGTATCACCTGCAACACGACTATCGCGAGGCGGGAACGGTCGCATCTGAACTGCTCGAGGTCGCGATCGAGCACGGCAGCGACACCGACCTCATGATCGGGCACCGGGCTGTTGGCGTGGTGGCGTTCCACGTCGGCGATTCGACCACGGCCATCACCCAGCTCGGCCAGGCTTTGGCGCTGTACCAGCGTGATCGACACGCGTCCGATGCGTTCGTCTACGGAACGGATCATGCCGCGACCGCGGCCTCGTTCCTTGCCATGGCGCTGTGGATCCGAGGCGACACCCAGGGCGCCATCGAACGAGCTCGCTGGGCGGTGGCCCACAGTGACGATCTCGGTCACCTTCCGAGCACAGCACAGGCGCTCATCTACCTCTGCTTCGTCGGGGTGCTCGAACGGCGGCTCGACGTGATCGAGGAGGCGGCCCCGCGATTGATCGAGATTGCCGAACGGATCGCCTTCTCACTGCTCGCGGCCGCCGGACGGTTCTTCTCCGCGTTCGCGATCACCCTGCAAGGGCGACCCGCGGATGCGATCGAGCCGATGGTCGACGCGCTGGATGCGTGGCGGGCAACCAACTCGCACGGCTACCTCCCCTTCGCCTATGCATGCTTGGCCGAGACCTATGGTCTCGTCGGCCGCTCGGCCGACGGTCTGAGACAGATCGACGACGGGCTCGAACTGGCCGGGCGCTCGGCCGAACTGTGGTGCACACCCGAGCTGGAACGAGTGCGCGCCGTGCTGCTCGTCGCCGAACGCGGAGACGCAGCCGACATCGACGGCGTTGTCGACAGATCGCAGTCCATCGCCCGCTCGCAGGGTGCGCGTGCCTGGCAACTGCGGACGGCTGCGACGCAGGCCGAACGCCTGATGGATGCAGACCGGCCGATCGCAGCCGCTGCAATTCTGCGCGGGGCTCTGGTCGACAGCGGCAGCTGGTCAACCGGCGGTCACGACGCCGAGCGAGCCTCGACCATGCTGCTGGCGGCGGAGTCAGCGGCGTTGACCGAGCTTCCGGCACACTCGACGACCCCCACCTGAAACAGCGACGCGACGAGGTCGGCGCCGGTTCGACCGAGCGCGCCGCGCTCGACGGAGTCCAACGTTGCGGGAAGGAGACCGCGGAGCATCGACATCGGCGTGTCTCCGATGAATGCCACGGGCTGTTCGAGCAGCGGGCGGTGCAACGCGGTTCGGGTTGTGATGATCGAGCCTTCGAGTACCGGCGCTGCCCTCCACGTCGCAGCTGCGCTCCACTGCAATCGATCCGTCCGCGCTGGAGCAGCAAATTGCGCCAGCGGCGCAATTTGCGGTGCCACCGATCCGCTGGCACTGCGTTCCCAGAACGGCGTCGAGAATCGAGCAGCCGCTAGTCCGTACAGGTCGGCAGCGAATCGTCGATGGCGATCATGATTACGGCGCGTTGCAAGGATGTGGAAGTCGACAGCGGCCGAGACATCGCCGGTGGGCGTGAGCATGGTGTGTGCAGCCGCAGCGGCGTGGATCGCCGACCGAATCGCAGACTGCACGCCCTGCGACGACAACGGATCGAGCGCGCCGGCGCATGCGCCCGCGCGGAGCAGAAACGGCTCCGCCGGTCGTGGGTGGAGCGACGGCGTCGCATCGTGGACTGCGATCGTGTCATCGGCCGGCGGTCCGCTGACACTGTCGAACACCGTCGACGATCGCACCAGGCTGCGATAGAGGTCGGCCCGATCGGCGCGCGAGAGCCCCCTGATGTCGGCGGCCGCGGCGAATGCGACGATGTGTGTCGTCCCATCCGGCCCCGGTGCACCCCACAGCCATCCATCGCGCAATGCCTCGATCCGAAGCACCGACGACGACCCGCACGCCCACACGCCGTGCAATGCGAACGTTCTCGGCGCTGTGCGATGGGCTCGACCGCCGAGGCCGCACCGCGGGCCGCCGGCGAGGACGACCACGCGCGCCCGAACCGACGCTGTGCCATCGCGGTTCGCCGGATCAGCTCTGGAACGCCGTCTCACGGCGAGTAGCCAGTTGTCGCGTTGTCGATCGAGGAAGTCGACTGTCGCGTCGGCCCACACGTCGACGCCCGAAGTCCGCGCCTCGTCCAGCAGGCATCGGTCGAGCACCCGCCGATCGATCAGCATGCCCGCCGGTGACGACGGCTCGTAGTGCGCCGGAGTGTCCCAGGCGACGAGGCGGGCCTCGGCGCGGGCGTATGTCGCTCGATGCAGCGCATCGAGCGAACGAACCGATTCGAAGGCCTGGATGGCTGCAGCGGCAAGGTGCTGCACGGACGGCCCGGCCGGCGCGCCTGGCGAATCGATGAGGCACACCCGGTGGCCCAGTTCCGCCAACCGCCGCGCGGCAATCGAACCCGCGGGCCCTCCCCCAACGACACACACATCGACCACGTCGACACGATCGAGGTCGCCCACCGCCATATCAGCGGGCTGGCGGCAGCGCGGCGGAAGCGAAATACTCGGGGCGTTGCTCCATGATCCGGACATACATGCCGAGGCAGTGGTGCAACCAGCCACGGATGTAGTCGCATGCGGGACGGCCCCGATTGATTGCCTCGTGATGGCACCCGCCCCCGCACAGATACCGCGCCCAGCACGACGAGCACGGCTCCTGGCGGTGTACGTGACGGTCGGTCAGGAACGCGATCCGCTTGCGCCGGTCGGGCCCGGCGGTGACGTCGCCCATGGCCCTGGCTTCGTCGCCGACGAAGCGATGGCACGCAAACAGTCCGCCATCGGCACTCACGCTCAGGTAGCCGGCTCCGGCACCACACGGATACGGGCGGTGCACACCACGGTGGATGTTGGTGAGCGCGTCCGCTGCGTTGGCGAATCCATAGGGGCGACCCTGCAGGATCTCCGACTCGAACGCGCGACCACACCGCACCATCTGTTCGAGGACGATTGCGAGATCGTCGGCCGCCAGTTGGTCCTGACCGGTCGGCGAGCTGAGCATCGGCGAGAAACCGACGTGTTCGAAACCCGCGGCGAGCAACCCCTCGAGTGTGGCGAGCAGATCGAGGTTCCGTGGTGTCACGGTCACCCGCGCCGACACCGTGACGTGATCCGCCCCGGACGCACCCGCCGACCGCTGTGCGGCGAGCAGTGGCGCAATCCGCGTGATGATCCGGTCGTAGCTGCCGCGCCCCGTCTTGAACGGACGCAGGGCGTCATTCGTCTCGCCCACGCCATCGATGCTCACCGTGACCGCGAATCGATGCGCGGCGAAGAACTCGACATCGGCCTCCGTCATCAGTGTCGCGTTGGTCGTGATCGAGAACGACGTTCGGATGCCGTGCTCGCCACCAAGTCGCACCGCGAGCGTCACGGTGCGACGGATCAGATCACGACCGATGAGCGGTTCGCCGCCGAGAAACGCGATGTGGACGCGCTCCCCCGCGTCGGCCTGCCCAACGAGGGTGTGCACGGCTGCCTCCGCCACGTGCCACGGCATGATCGCCGCTGGTTGGCCGAAGTCGCCACCCGATGCGTAGCAGTAGGTGCACCCGAGGTTGCAGACCTGGGCGACGTTGAGCGAGAGCGAACGCAGCGACGGCGGCTCTGGTGCGACATCGTCGATGAACGGCGAGCCGTTCGTCGAGAAGCGTTCGAGTGCGTCATCGAGCGCCTGCCCGCCGGAGCGAAGGGCAACACCCAACGCCGCGAACACCTCGGCCGAGACGTCGTACACACGCGAGCCATCGGGCACGAACGCGTGCGTACCGACGCCGCTGTCGAACAGGTGCAGCCCCGGATCGACGGGCCGCGATTCATGGACGTCTGGCCGTTCCGCCAAGCTCATTGACTGGTCCAGTACGGCACGCCGAGGCCCTGGGCGGCGAGCGCGTCGGACGCGAGAAGCAACTGATCCATCGCGGCCCGGGCCTCGACCACGGCCGGCCCGGACTTCTCGTAATGCCCCTGCGCCTGGCGGTCATAGGCCGAACGCAGCCGGTCGAGGATGACGTGGAACATCGCGATCGCGTCGCCCGCCTCAATGGGTGTGGCCACGCGCAATGGGCGCAACCACGGCGCTGGATCGGCGTGACCATATGCCGCGCGAAGCACGGCGCGGATGTCGCGGAACCGGCTGTAGTGGTCGTTGCCGTCACGTGCCACCCGCTCCGCGAGCTCGACGAGGTGGGCCGGATATGACGTGTGGCGCAATGTGGCGACGACTCTGCTCCACGAATGGTCGATTTCGGCGCGAGGGTGCTCGATCGCAATGAAGTCGTCGAGCACGTCCATCGTCAAGGGGCGCAGTTCGGCCGGGCGCCACGGCGCATCGCGATTCGGTGTGGGAACCGTCATCGACGGGGCGAGGACGGGCACGAAGGGCGGGTCGGTGACACGGCCCGAATCGAACAAGCCCCACAGCAACTGGTTCGCGAACCGGAGGTGCTGCATCTCGCTGACGGCGGTGAGCAAGATGAAATGACGGATGAACACTGCATCGTCGTGCAGCGTCTCGGGCGCGTCGGGCGGCAGGGTGGCCGGGTCGACGACCGAGCTGCGTGCGTACAGGTACTCGAGCGCCAACGTCAGTTCTGTCGGCGCCAGTCGGGTCCGAATGACTTCGGCCATCTCAGCCGCGGAGCCGTACGGGCGCGCATCGACGTCATCCGGAGGGGACCACACAGCGCCGATCTCTGCCCCTTGGATCACCACCGACAGCTGCTGCCACGTGCGGTTGATCTGATAGTGATCCATCTGGAACGGCCGATTGAGCACGACATAGCTGCCCATCGCTCCAGCCATCTCGCGTCTGCGATCCGCGCGCAGCCAATCGATGGGGGTGTTCGCCAGCTCGGGGTTGGCGGGGCTGCCGTCGGGAAGCAGTGGTTCGCCCGGCATCACTTCGCCGGTCACGACATCAGGATGGTTCGCGGCCCAGTAGTGACACCCGCAATCGCGAAAGTCGTGCTGCCACGGCGAGCACAGGCTCTGCAGCATCTCGCCGGGCTGGAAGGCGAGGCTGATGACGCCCGTCGACGGGTCGGTGAACCGGCGCCGCCAGCCGACGAGTTCGACCGGAGCCGCGGCCGAACCAACCGTTCGGCAGCGCATGCCCAGTGTGACCGGATGGTCGTGGTCGGCGGGTTCCCGACGCAGCGGTTCGAGACCACGGACGATGCGCCACACGTAGAGCCCGTCGAATGCTTGTGAGCTGCCGTCCGCGGCTGTCGACGACATCATCAGGCGATGACCGTCCTGCTCGATCCAGTCGATGTACCACTCACCGATCGACAGCGCCGTCCCGGCGTCGCCCTGCAGCGCGTTGTTCAACTGAACAGCGAGCGGACTCGAGCCCTGCACATCAGGATCGTTGACGACATCGATGAACGACAGCCGCGCACCGAAGCGCAGCGGCTGGTCGTAGTCGGCATAGATGTCGTCGCGAGCGACGAAGTCGAACACGAGACCCGGGAAGAAGCGGCGGTCGAGATTGCGCACGTCGAGCTCGAGGCCGGGGAAGCAATTGCCGACGGCATCCTCCGGCCGAGACGTGGCTGGATTGCCAGGCACGCGATATCCCATGCGGGCGGTGAGGTTGCGCGGAACGATCTGCGGCTCGGTCATCCGTGGCCTTCCTGTCTCGGCTGATCCGTCACGGAATCTGCTTGGTTCACGTCGGTGGTGCGGCTGACACCAAGGCGGTCGACGAGGCTCGTGACTGCCCGCCGACTCGGTCCGCTGGGCTCGCCATTCGGGGTGCCATTGGGGTGCTCGGCCAGAAAGCGCACGAGATCCATCACAAGGGAATACTGGTTCCACGTGAGTGACAGCGGGTTCTCGTCGGAGTCGCGCATGTAGGGCGGCATGCGCATGTCCTGCATCGTGTCGCGGACCTGACGTGGGTCGCGGAACTCGAGCGTCGGTTCCGGCGTCACCTCGGTCGGCAGCTGCCAGAACCGACCGAACGGCGGCCTGAGCAGACGTTCGACGCGTTCGGGATCGGTTCGAAAGAACGCGAGCAGCGTGTCGAGGTCGGTGAGTTCGGCGTGCACGAATCGAGCGGCCATCGTGTACGGAAGTTGGTCGTGCTGAACGCCGGCGCTGACATCGCTGATCGCCTGCGCATCGAGCAGGTCGGGAATGTTGTCGGCATACGGCAGGTCCTCGCCCGTCATGGTCCTGTCGTCGACCTTGGGCCACCCGGGAATCTCCGGTTGCGAGGGTGCGCCGAGGTTCTCGTTGATCGCAAACCAACGAGCCGCATCCAGGTTGATCCCCGACATCGTCTCGAACACCCGCCTGAACAGGTCACCGACCTCGCTCTCGGCCGCAGCCAGCTCGTCGGCGCTGACGATCGCCGGCGCGTCGTCCCGATCGGAGAGGTCGTCGGCGAACGACAGGAAGGTCCGCCGGTCCGGGGAGAAATCGGGGCAGCTGGAGAAGACCCGGGAGACGGCCGTATAACGCTGCCCGCCGGCCACCAACTGCGCTTCGATCAGACCGTCGCTCGTGTCGTCGACCACACCCCATGACACGATCGTCGAGACGTGTGCGCCGTCGTAACTGTCGGATGGCTGGGGATCAACCTGCTGGGGTCCGTTCCATTGGTACGAGCTCCATGGCGTGCCCTCGTTCAAGATCCGGTTCGACGGCTTGACGAGCTCGTGCAGCCTGCCGATCAGCTGGGTCTGCGGAGGTCCCGGTGGTGCCGTCGACGCCATCGCTGACACCGCTGTCGGCGGGCCGTAGACCTCGCCGAGCGGAGGTGTGAAACGGAGCCGGACTGCAGACAGATCGACACCCAGCACCCTGCGCGGCGACGGCTGGATCATCTGCACCCGACCAAGCGGGATCGGCCGTTCTCGAGTCACCAGCGGGGTGGTTCCGGGTCCGTATGGGCTGTAGCCGAGCAACTCCTTCGGCTCGTGGTCGTCGCCGCCGAGCTCGACCCGCGCCGTGTAGCCGCACGCCGGATCGGTGGTGCGCCGCTCGGCTTTGCGATTCGCGACGGTGACCGTGACGTGGATGCTCGCCATCGTCGCGCCCAGCTCGGTGAGGAGGGATTGGTTGACGGCTTGTTCGACCACGTGCACCGTGCCGTCATCGGCGACTCGCTGCACCCGCGCCCACAGCTCGACGAACGGCGCAACCGGCCGAAGCAGATCGCCGTCACGGAATCGGATCTCACGCGGGACGTACGGACGAATCGTCGCGTCAGGCAACACCTCGAATGTCGTCGCTGGTTCGATGACGGTGCAGTGCCCGCCGTGGATGTCGAAGTCCGTCGCCCAGTCGAACGCTTCGAGCGGCGTGGGACTGCCACCGACGCGGGCAATCGCGAGCGGCGGGAGCAGGAAGATCTCGAGGATCTGGGCCATGGTCGATCACGCTCCAGTTGGTGGCGCGGTTGTGGCGGGCGGTTTGTACGAGACGACAGGCGGCCGGAACACGGTGGGCGACGGCACGATCGGGCCGGAAACATCGACGAAGAGATGTTCGCCAGGGGTCGGCGCCGCACCGGTGATGCTCTGTTGGAAGTGGAAGAAGTTGGACGGGTCGTACTTGGCCTTCACCGCCTGCAGCGTCGGGTAGGCCGCACCCCAATACATCTCGCGGAACTTCTCGTTGGACCGGCGCGGGTAGTTCTGGAATGCCTCGCCGTTGCCCTTCGCCGACAGGACCGTGTCGAACCGATCGAGGAAATCCATGCTCCTCGCCTCTTCCTCGACGTTCATCCAGAACACCCAGATGAAGACGTCGAAGCCGGCATTGCGATGAATGAACGCACACTCGGTCGGCGAGGTCTCGAGGATGCGGCCGCCATACGGTTCGAACGCGACGAAGTTGGTGTCATTGGGCGACGTCGCGACGAAGTCGGCGATGTCCTTCCATCCACTGACGCCGAGGTTGGCCGTCACGTATCGCGAGTCGGCGAGGGTGCGCGGCTGCGGGCTCGGGTCCTTCCCGAACAGCGCTTCGTTGAGATCCGTGTACGTCCCGCGTTGATCGGGGCCCAGCGTCGCGCCGGGAAGTGCGAGCAAAGGCGCCAGCGCCGCACGACCGTCCTCGTCCGATCCGTTGTACAGCCCGAGCACGATGAGTTCCGCTGTGCCGTCAGTGACGCCGATGATCGCCTGGTACCCGAGGTTGGGAGGGATGGCTGAGCCCGTATAGCCCGTCTGCAACGCGTCGAGAGCAGCCGGAAGATCCGCGCCGGTCCACGTGATGCCGAAGCCCCACACCTCCCACAGATCGTGGACGACGTACGTCACCTCGAGCAGCACACCGAAGTTGCCTCCGGTACCACCGCGGATCGCCCAGAACAGGTCGGCGTTCTCCGTGGCGCTGGCCCGCACGAGCGTGCCGTCGTACAGCGCGAGCAATGCCGACTCGACGTTGTCGCAGTTCATGCCGTAGATCAACGACGTGGCGCCATACCCACCGCCTTGCATGTAGCCACCGATGCCCACGTCGGCGCAGCCACCACCTGGGATGTGGAGGTGGTAGACGTCGAGCGCGGCGTTGATCTTGCCGAAGGTTGCACCGGCGGCGACGACCGCGCGCATGCCGCGCGGATCGACGACGACATCGTCCATCCGACTGAGATCGATGATCATGCCGGTGTTCACCGAATAGCCCGCCGTGCTGTGCCCACCGCTGCGACACGCAACCCACAGTCCGAACTCGCGGGCGAAATCGAGGCAACGGACGACATCGCGGATCACCTCGCAATAGACGATCAGTTGCGGGAACTCCTGCAGGTTGGGAACGAAGCCCTGGCGCGCCGCGAGGTATTCGGGATCGGTGGACAGCACGACCGTGCCCGCCAGACCCTCCTGCAGAAGTGCCGCTGCCGACGCTGGAAACGAGAACCCGATGTTGTCGTCGAGCGCGTTCCACGTCGCCATCGCGCGGTGATGACTCATCGTCTTCTTGCTCGTCGAACGCATCGCGAACTCCCCGTTTGCCCCAGTGAAACCGTGAGCCATGCCGACGTGAGCATCACCTGCGAGCATGTCGCAGACATCGCTCAGCAGGTCTGACGATCGGCGTAACGTAGCACAGCGCGGAACACCCGAATTCCGGCCATGACCGGGGCGAACGCAGCACATAGCCGAGGGTTTCTCGGGTCTCGACGGCATGTGGTTTCGTCGGATTCGGAACGCTCAGAGTGCCCTCGGGCTGTCTCTGAGCTGGTGGGCGATACCGGTCTCGAACCGATGACCTCCACGGTGTGAACGTGGCGCTCTACCAACTGAGCTAATCGCCCTCAGGGCGTCGCCATGGTAGCAGCGACTGCCATTGCTCCCTACCCGCCGAGCAGCTCGGCGGCGCGCCCGAAGAGGAACGGAACACTCGGCGCGATGCGGTCCCATTCCGGGTCGGTGCGTTTGCCGGTGCGGTGCAGCATCACGTTGAAGCAGGAGATCACACCGAAGCGATACCCCGACAGCGCTCGGTACCAGGCGATCGAATCGACGTCGACGGACCGGCCGCTGACCTCGGCGTACCGCCCGACCAGCGTCGCCGGATCGGGCACACCGGCCAGGCCCGCGCCGTCGGACCAGCTGTGTGGGTCGTTCATCATCACCAACCACCCGAGGTCGAGCAGCTGCGCGCCGATGCCACTGATCTCCCAATCCAGCACGGCGACGAGGTGGCCCTGATCGAACAGGAGGTTGTTGGTCTGGAAGTCGCCGTGGAACACACCGATGGTCGGATCCTGGGGCACGGCCGCGAGCAACAGATCACGGGTCCGCTCCCCCAGTGCGATCCACTCCGGATCAGCGGCCTTGGCCAACAGCGGATCCCAGAATCGGACCTCGGTCTCGAGATCGATCGGTGGTTGCCACTCGCTCAGGTCCACTCGCCAGTCGACGAGGTGGACAGACGCGAGCGCATCGACCGCCTGGATGAAGACGTCGGTCACCGACGTCGATGCGGCAGCGAACGACGGATCGGGCTCGCGCACGGCGAACGTGCACCCCGGCAGCAAACCGACCATGAAGTACGGCACATCGAACCATTGCTCATCGGCGTCCCACCAGCGCAGGGGCGCGACGCGAACACCCGCCGTCGCAAGCGCCTGCAGCAACGGCACCTGACGCAGAACGTCGGTGTTGCCCGACCGCCGAACACCCTTCGGCGGCATCCGCATCACCAAACGATCGAGCGTTCCGCCGCCGTCGGACACGGTGAACCCGAACGACAGCCCGGCATGACCCGGCATCGCCCGTACGTCGGTGATCGACGTTCCCTCGTGGTAGTGCGCTGCGGCCCAACGCTGCAGCTGACCCTGAAGCACCGTGGCGTCGACGCCGGACATCAGCGAGCGGTGCCCTTGACCGAGCCGGTCAGCATGCCATCGTCGGCGTCGACCACGAAGCAACTGATGGCTCCCTTGTTCCCGACCCAGCCGATCTCCGCGGGCGCGATGACATACAGCGAGTAGACCGAGTCTCGGGCAGCCACACCGACGTACGACGTGAACGGCGAGCCGAGGCAGCTGAGCCGCGCCTCGCGCACTGCCTTGTCCTGCCCCGGATATGAGCGATCTTGGTCCGGGTTGAGAGTGCCCTGGAAGTACAGCTCACCGCGGTGAGGCTTCGAGCACGAGATCTCCTTGAGGCTCGAGATCTCCTTCACCTCATTTGCGACTGGCAGGTCGTAGCAGTGACCAATCTGGAGATCGGCCAGCGAATGCGGCGCATTGTGGACCGCATCGACGATGACCGCCGTCATGACAGCGGCGAACCCGAGCAGGCCGAGCACACCCAGGATCCAGCCGGCGCGAGCCATCTTCAGCCCGGTTCGCCGGCCGGCGGACTTCTTGACCGCGCTCGCTCCGATGAGACCGAAGATCAGCGCGAGCAACGGGACGACACCGGTGAAGAACAAGATGATGCTGAGCAGACCCAGAATGAATCCGGCCAGGGCATGCCCGCTGCGACCCGAGCCGCCCGCCGACAGCCCTCCGGCCATCTGTGGCTGACCGTACTGCGGGAGCCCGTACTGTGGCTGGCCGAACTGCTGTTGGCCGAACTGCTGTTGGCCGAACTGCTGTTGGCCGAACTGCTGTTGGCCGTACTGCTGTTGACCGTACTGTGGCTGGCCGGGGGGTGCCGAGAACGGGGCTGCGCCGAAACTCGATCCCGGAGGCGGTGCCGGTGGCTGCGGCGATGGGGGAAGCGGGGGCGAGGCGTTGGGCGGCTGCCGGGGTGGCTGCGGCAATGACGGGAACGGCTGGTTCTGATCGCTCATCTGCGCTGCACCCTACTGAACCTCGCGCACCGCGAATCGAGACCGATGGTCAACCCGATGGATGCATCTCGACGCAAACCTGGCCCATGCCCTGATGATCGCGATGGCCTTCCGTCGCCGGCGGGCAGAGGGCGTCGAACCCGATCAACGCCACCACGACGCCGTCGCGTGGTCCGTCGCACGCGACCTCGACAGCATCACCGTTGCCGGCGATCTTCACACAGGAACCGGTCTGGACGATGTTGTCCGGTACGGCCGGCTTGTCCGGCTTGGTGACAGCCGCGTTGACGAGGATGAACGCGATACCGAACCCTGCCATCAACAGCATGAAGCGCCACGGAAATCGAGCTCGTTGGGCCGGCGCCGGGATCGGTGCGGACACGGTGGGCGGGCGACCGGCAGACGAGGTGTTCGAGGCGCTCGATGTGTTCGACGTGTTCGATGTCCGGCTCGTCGTCAAGAATGCGCGCAGATCGGCGTCATAGTTGTGACGTCGGCCGGGATCGGAGAGGGTGTGCCACGCCTCGTTGATCTGTGCCATCCGCACCGCCGACGCGTCACCGTTCGAGTCAGGGTGGTACTGGCGGGCCAGTCGTCGGTAGGCATCGCGGATCTCGTCGCGCGATGCAGAGGGTGCGACACCGAGGCGTTGGTAGTGATCGGCGATGAGACCCAACGCTACGCGGGCTCGTCGCCAACAGTGCCACCCGATCGCCAATACTGACCAGCGTCACGATCGAGGATGCCGGCGTCGACCATGTACCGGCGCAGCGCCGCGGTGTCCGCGTGTCGTTGCCCGAGGATCAGGTTGACCATCGGTTCGGTGTAGCGCTCTCCTGGCTCGAACTGCTGGGCGACCCAGTCGAGAACGATCCGTCGCTTGGCGGCCGACGTCGGGATCTGGGCGATTCGGCCGTCGACGACGAAGCTGCGCAGCACCTTGCGGACGTCGTCGGGCACCTCGGCGTGCTCGTCGTTGTCCGGCCGATCCAGCGCCTCGCGAGCCGCCGCCTGGATCGCCGGCGCATTGACATGCAAGCCGCCGTCCTGGCCGGAGATGACCAGCCCGCCACCGACCAGACGGCCCAGCGCTTTCGCGACCTGCGCCAGGCTCAGCCCGGTGGCGACGGCGACCGCGTCACTGGACGTGGCTCCGAGTTCGAGCGCTGCCCAGCACCGGCGCCGATCATCATCGGCGAGCATCCCGGCGATGGCGGCGGCGTCCACGTGGTCAGTATCCGAGTTCCGGGTACACCGGACCGATCAGTGCGTCACCCTTGGCGAAGAGCCGCACGTTCTCGGTGATGCGGGCAGCGAGCAGGGGCACCGCCATCTCGGGCGTGTTGCCGACGTGGGGTGTGATGATGCAGTTGGGCAGCGACCACAGCGGATGGCCGACGGGCAGCGGCTCGGGCGACGTCACGTCGAGGCCGGCACCCCCGATGATGTTGTTCTCCAGTGCCCACACCAGATCGTCCGTCACGATGTGTCCACCGCGGGCGAGGTTGACGAGCCACGCATGGGGCTCCATCATCTCCAGTTCGTTGCGGCCGATCATGCCTTCGGTGTCCGGCGTCAGCGGTAGGGCGAGCACGACGAGGTCTGCACCTGGCAGGCAATCGGCATAGCGATCGGCCTCGACCACCACGTCGGCACCTTCCATCTCCTGCACCCGGTTGCGAACGACGGTGACGTGGCAGTCGAACGGCCGCAGCAATCGCAGCAGCGCTTCGGTGATACCGCCGCCACCCAGGATCGTGACCCGAGCGCCGAACAAGTTCGCACCCTGCGGCCCGGTCCAGTGGTCGACGCGCGTGTACGCGGCGAGCCCGCGCATTCCGGCCAACGCCAGCGTGATCGCGAGCTCGGCACAGGGCTCGGCATAGACACCTTTGCCGCACGTCCACTCGCGGTCGGATTCGACCAGATGGACGACCTTCTCGATCCCCGCGAACGGCAACTGGACCCAGCGAATGTGATCCGCATCGTGGAGCGCACCTTCGAGTTCGTCGGCAGCGGTCGGGTCGCTCCAGACCAGTGCTTCCGCATCCGCGAGATCAACGATCTCGCCACCCCCGGCTCTGATGGCTTCGGCCATCCAGGAGGGAGCAGTTGACGGCCCGAGCGCGACACGGGGCGCGTTGGTACTTGGCATGATCGTCAAAACCTAGTCGCTCGGGCGCGAGCGTGCCGCAACGATCCCTGTTGCGACGGGACCGTCGCAGCGACGATCAGAGGCCCTTCTCGGATCGCCGATTGCTGGCCAACGTGCCGCCGACGATGACGAAGATCGCGATCAACATGATCATCGTCGCCAGGACGTGAACCTGCGGCGGTAGCTCGTTCTTGGCGGCGTCGAACACCTGCCGCGGGAACGTGCGCACGTCGCCGGCGACGAACGACGTGATGATGTAGTCGTCGATGCTGAGCGCCAGCGAGAGCATGAACGCGGCCACGACGCCGGGCGTGATCAGCGGCAGGGTGATCTTGCGGAACGTGCGGAACGGGGTCGCGCCGAGGTCCATCGCGGCGTCCTCGAGCGTCCAGTCGAATCCACGGATTCGGGCCTTCACCGTCAGGGCGACGAAGCTGAGGCAGAACATCGTGTGCGCGATGACGATGGTCGCGAACCCGCGCTGCACACCCTGGTCGAAGAACAGCGTGAACAGCGAGGCGCCCATGACGATCTCGGGAGTCGTGAGCGGCAACACCAGCATGATGTTGATGATCGCTCCGCCGTAGATGCGATATCGAGCAAGGGCGAGCGCGATCAGACTGCCCAGCAACGTCGCGACGATGCAGGCGATGACCGCGACCTTGAGGCTCTCCACCAGCGCGTGCGTGAATGCTTCCTTGGCGAAGGGGTGGAGCCAGTTGTCCCATGTGAACTTCTGCCACGAGTTGTTGATCTTGGTCGTCGGCTTGTTGAAGCTGAAGACGGCGATGGTGGCCAACGGCACGAACAGGTAGAGCAGACCGAGGACCGTGACCGTCCAGAGGGCGATCGTGCCGAGCTTGACGGGCTTGCGAGCGCTCATACGATGTCATCCGTTCCGAGGAATTTGGCGTACACCAACACGGCGGCCGTGATGATCGCCATCAGCACGAAGCTGATCGCCGCTGCAGTCGGGTAGTCGTTACGACCGAGGAATGCGTTCTGCACGACGTCGCCGATGACGCCGGTGTTGGGATTGCCGAGCAACCGCTCGTTGATGAAGTCTCCGGTTGCCGGGATGAACGTGAGCAGCGTGCCGGCGAAGACTCCGGGCAACGACAGCGGCAGGATCACCTTGCGGAACGCCCTGCCGAAGCTGCTGTAGAGATCGTGAGCCGCCTCGACCAGACGTTTGTCGACCTTCTCCAGACTCACGTAGATCGGCAGCAGTGCGAACGGCAAGAAGTTGTAGGTGAGGCCGCCGATGACCGCTGTCTGGGTGTTGATGATGCGACCGTTGGTGCTGATGTGCAGTGTGTCCATGATGCCGATCAGGTGCAGGCTGCGGGCGACGCTGAGGATCGGCCCCGAGTCGGCGAACAGCGTCTGCCACGCGAGCGTGCGCAGCAGGAAGCTGGTGAAGAACGGCACCATCACCAGACCGAGCATGATGTTCTGCCATCGGCCGGCCTTGAACGCGATGAAGTACGCGATCGGATAGGCGATCAGGACGCACAGCACAGTGGCGATCGCTGCGTACGCGAACGCGCGGACCAGCTGATCGCCGTAGTCGGTGAACGCCGTCGAGAAGTTTCCCCACGCCCATGTGAGGTCGTAGTTCGGCAGGTTGCGGTTGGGCTTGACCGACAGCGCGATCTTCAGCAACGTCACCAGCGGGACGATGAAGAACAGGTACAGCCACAACAGACCTGGGAACGACATCACATAGGGGGCGTACTTACCCTGGCGAAGTGCCTTGTCTGTTCCGGCTGCAGCGTCCTTGGCCATCTCAGGCTCCGGTGATCTTCAGGAAGCGGTCGGTGATCTTGGCGTCGACGGCGTCGGGGATCTGGGCGAAGATGTGGAGCCGCTTCTTGTCGGCCTCGCTCGGGAACAGGATCGGGCTGTCGGCCAGCTTCGCGGCATCGCCACCGAGCTTGACCAGTTCGTCGCGGACGCCGAGCACCGGGCTGACGTACTGGACGTGGGCGGTGATCTTTGCCGCCACAGCCGGGTCGTAGACGTAGTTCATCCACTTCGCGGCCGCCACACCGTTCGGCGCTCCCTTCGGGATCACCATCGTGTCGTACCAGCTCATCCCGCCCTCTTCCGGGATCACGAACTCGACATCGGGGTTGGTCAGCTGCACGACGTCGCCCGACCATGCCAGGCAGGCGATGAAGTTGTTGTTCTCGAGGCTGGCGAGGTACTCGTTGCCGGTGAACTGGCGGATCTGGCCGCTTGACGTGGCCTGCTGGATCTTGTCGAGCGCGGCCTGCATGCCGTCCTCGTCGAGCACGCTCGGGTCCTTGCCGAGGCCGAGCATCGTGAGCCCCACCGAGTCACGCATCTCGGTGAGCATCGCGACGCGGCCCTTGAACGCCGGGTCGAAGATGTCGTTGATGCTCTTCAGCTCGCGGCCGGCGAGCTTCTTGTTGTAAGCGATGCCCGTGATTCCCGCCTGCCACGGCATGTTGTACTTGCCGCCCGGATCCCAGCCGACCGTGAGGTACTGGGGATCGACGTTGACGTAGTTCGGGATCAGGTCGTACGGGATCGGGTCCATCCAGCCGAGGCTGCGGATGCGAGCCGCCATCCAGTACGTCGGGCAGGCGATGTCGTACGCCATGACGCCGCCATTGCCGATGATCGCCTGGAACTCCTTGTTGAAGATCTCGTTGTTGTCGTTGAAGTTCTCGGAGTACTCGGCCTTGATGCCCGTGTCCTTCTCGAACCGGTCGACCGTGCCGATCTTGCCGTCCTCGGTCGGATCGATGTAGGCAGTCCAGTTGAGGATGCGCACCAGCTTGTCGCCGCTGCCCACCCCGCCGCTGTTGCCGCTGGTCCCCCCGGCGCCACCGCTGCTGCTGCCACCCGAAGTACCACTGGAGATGAACAGCGCACCGACGGCTCCGGCGGCCACCACACCGCCACCGATCAGCAACGCGCGCCGGTTGATCTTCGGCTTCTCGTCCTTGACCACCTCGGGCTTCGCTGCCGACGCGTCCTTGCCATCGAGCGCCGCCTGCACTTCGTCGACATCGGTTGTCGTCGCGCCGACCACCGACGACGATCCCTGCAGCATGTACGCAGCGTTTGCCGACCACGACGTGTACAGCTCGTCACCGACACGGATGTCGGCGATGCCTTCCTCGCCGGACTCGACGTGCATCACCAACTCCGTCCGGTCCGCGAGAACCTGGACCAACCTCGTCTCCGAGCCCTGGAAGATGATGTTGGTGATCCGTCCGCGAACGCTGTTCGGCGTTTGCGGATCGACGCGCGACGGCGTCAGCCGTTCGGGCCGGACCATCACGGTGACCGTCTCACCGGGGGAGCCTGCGGGGCCACTCACGTGGATGCGTGGGCCGCACTCGAGCTGGACGAGGAACCCGTCACCGTCGCGACTTTCGATCTGTCCGGGAAGCAGGTTGGCCGAACCGATGAATCCACCGACGAAGATCGAGCTGGGCGAGTTGTAGATCTCCTCGGGCGTGCCGATCTGTTCGACGTTGCCCTGGCTCATCACGGCGATCCGGTCGCTCATCGTGAGCGCTTCTTCCTGGTCGTGGGTGACGAAGACGAAGGTGATGCCGACCTCGCGCTGGATGCGCTTGAGTTCGATCTGCATCGCCTGGCGCAGCTTCAGGTCGAGTGCCGCGAGCGGTTCGTCGAGCAGCAGCGCGCTGGGAAGGTTGACGAGCGCGCGGGCCAACGCGACGCGCTGCTGTTGACCGCCGGAGAGCTGAGCCGGACGTCGAGCCGCGAACTGCGAGAGGCGCACGATCTCGAGCATCTCGTCGACGCGCCGTCGAACGTCACTCTCGGCGATGCCGCCTTTGCTGCGCAGGCCGAACGACACGTTGTCGCGGATGTTCATGTGCGGGAAAAGTGCGTACTGCTGGAAGACCGTGTTGACGTTGCGCTTGTACGGCGGCACACGCGTCACGTCGGCACCTTCGAGCAGGACTGTGCCACTGGTCGGGAGATCGAACCCAGCGATCATGCGCAGCGTCGTCGTCTTGCCACAGCCCGAAGGTCCGAGCATTGCGAAGAACTCGCCGCGGGCGATGGAGAAGTTGGCGTCGTGGACGGCGACGAACTTGCCGAAATCCTTGCGGACGTGTTGGAGCTGGATGACGTCGTCGCCACCGGCACCTCCGGGCACTACCCCGCCGGTCATGGAACTGCCGTTCTCGCTCAGAAACCCCTCCTGCTGTCGATTTCGTCAACCTGGCCTGACCTTAACAAAGGCACACAGAGTGGCCGCCGATTCCTGTTGCAAGCGCGTGAACTGTCCCCGCCATTTGCGATTCGACCGAGTCGCGTGCATGATCCGTTCCATATGGATCAGAACGTCCCGGTCGTCGACAAGACCGACCGCGCCATCATCGAGCAACTCCAAGCTGACGGACGCATCTCGTACACGAAACTCGGTGCGGCGATCGGCCTGTCCGAGGCCGCCGCGCGTCAGCGGGTGCAACGCCTCACCGACGGCGGCGTGATTCAGGTCGTTGCGGTGACCAATCCCCTGTCGCTCGGGTATCGACGAATGGCGATGATCGGCGTCCGAGCTGCCGGACCGACCGACGGAATCGCGGCAACACTCGAGGCATTCCCCGACATCGAGTACCTCGTCGTCACCGCCGGCTCGTTCGACATCATGTGCGAGGTGGTCGTGCCCGACGACGTGTCGCTGCTCGACCTCACCAACCGGATTCGCGCGGTCCCTGGCGTGACCACCACCGAGACGTTCATCTACCTCTCACTGATCAAGCAGACGTACGCGTGGGGCGCCCATTGAACCGGGGCGATCCAGTCGACGACGGTGATGCGATGCAGGCGGCCGCTCGTCGCCATCTCTGGGGTCACTTCACCAAGATGGACACGTTCCAACGCGAGCCGATGCCGGTCATCGTGCGTGGCGAAGGCAACTACATCTACGACCAGAACGGACATCGGTTGTTGGACGGCCTCTCCGGTTTGTTCACCGTGCAAGTCGGCCACGGGCGTCACGAACTCGCGGCAGCCTCATCGCAGCAGGCGGCGACGCTCGCCTACTTCCCGCTGTGGAGCTTCGGTCACGAACCCGCGATCCGTCTCGCTGCGAAGCTGGCGGCACTGGCGCCCGGCGACCTCAATCGCGTGTTCTTCACGACGGGCGGTGGCGAGGCCGTCGAGAGTGCGTGGAAGCTGGCCGTGCAGTACTTCGCGGCAACCGGCCAACCGATGCGGCGCAAGGTGATCAGTCGCCACTACGCCTACCACGGCACGACGCTGGGAGCACTCTCGATCACCGGCGTGCCGGCAATCAAGAACCCGTGGGAACCGCTCCTGCCCGGTGCGGTCAAGGTCGCCAACACCAACTCGTACCGATGTGGGATGTGTGCTCGATCAGGATCCTGCACGCTTGCGTGCGCCGACGACATCGAGGCGCGGATCGTGATGGAAGGCCCCGACACCGTTGCTTGTGTGATCCTCGAACCCGTCCAGAACACGGGCGGCGCCCTGGTGCCGCCTCCCGGGTACTGGCAACGCGTCCGCGAGATCTGCGATCGCCACGGCGTGCTCCTGGTCAGCGACGAAGTCATTTGCGCATTCGGACGCCTCGGCCATTGGTTCGGCTGCGACCGCTTCGGATACCAGCCCGACATGGTGATCTTCGCCAAGGGTGTCACCAGCGGATACGCGCCACTGGGCGGCGTGATCGTGTCCGATCGGTTGGCCGCGCCGTTTCTCGAAGACGGTCGCGTCTTCCTGCACGGCTTGACGTTCGGCGGCCACCCGGTGAGCTGTGCGGTCGCGCTCGCCAACATCGAACTGATGGAACGCGAAGACCTTCCCGGCAACGTGCTTCGCAACGAGTCGATGTTCGACGACGTGATGGCCCGCGTCGCGGCGTTGCCGATCGTGGGCGAAGTGCGCGGCTGCGGGTACTTCCGCGTCGCTGAGCTCGTCAAGGACAAGGCGACCAAGGAGACGTTCAGCGACGAGGAATGCGAATGGTTGCTGCGCAGCGTCCTCAGTCCGGCTCTGTACCGGGCCGGGCTGTTCTGCCGCGCCGACGATCGCGCCGATCCGGTGGTCGTCCTCGCTCCGCCGCTCACGTGCGGCCCCGACGAACTGCAGTTCATCGGGGACACGCTCGTCACCGTGTTCACCGACGCATGGGATGCGTACCAGTCGCGATGAAGGGTTTGCGGAGGAGCCGCACCGGCGATCCGGCTCGCCTCACGAAAGCCGAGCACGCGCACCGCTGCCAGGACCCGGCGTGGGGCTACGTCTCGCCCGGCGAGTCGCGGTGGCCGGCGTGCATCGCTGTTCTCGCCGTGATGGTGCTGCAGATGACGCTTCCCGAACAGCTGACGTTGGGCCCGAACTGGCTGTTGCCGACGGTCGAACTGGTGGTGCTCGCGATGCTCGTGATCGTCGGGCCGACCCACCTCGACGAGGAAGCGAAGGACCTGCGCATCGTCGCATTGACGCTGATCGCCGTGGTCGCCGCAGCCGACGGGACCACGCTCGGTTTGCTGATGCATCATCTCCTGCGAGCGGGCGACAGCATCAAGGGGCGAACCTTGATCTTCTCCGCGGTCGGAGTCTGGTTCACCGCCGTCGTCGCGTTTGCGCTGCTGTACTGGGAGATCGACCGCGGCGGTCCGATCGCGAGGTGTCGGGATGACCATGCCGCGCCCGACTTCCTGTTCACCCAGATGGGGAACCCGACGACGACTCGGGAACCGTGGACACCGCGATTTCTCGACTACCTCTACATGTCGGTGACGAACTCCACGGCGTTCAGCCCCACTGACACGCTGCCACTGACGTTGCGCGCCAAAGCCTTGATGTCGTTCCAGTCGCTCGCCCAACTCGCGACCGTGGTGGTGGTCGGGGCGCGAGCCGTGAACATCCTCAAATGAGGCTGCCACGGCCGCTCTGTTGATACCTCAGCGTTGATGCCTCAGCTGTTGATATTGGCCATGACGTGCTTGATCCGGGTGTAGTCGTCGAGCGCGTACGACGACAGGTCCTTGCCGTAGCCGCTCTTCTTGTACCCACCGTGGGGCATCTCGGCCACCAGCGGGATGTGAGTGTTGATCCACACACATCCGAAGTCGAGCCGCTTCGACATCCGCATCGCCCGACCGAAGTCCTTGGTCCACACCGATGACGCCAGGCCGTATTCCACCCCGTTGGCCCAGCGCACGGCTTCGTCTTCGTCGCTGAACTTCTGGACGGTGATGACCGGGCCGAAGATCTCGCTCTGGATCATCTCGTCGTCCTGCAGCAAATCGGAGACGACGGTCGGCGCGTAGAAGTAGCCGGATTCACCAACGCGGCTGCCGCCTGACGCGACGTGCGCGTGATCAGGCGCGCGGTCGAGGAAGCCGCTGACGCGGGCGAGCTGATCGGCGTTGTTCACGGGTCCATAGAGCACGTCCTCGTCGTCGGGCATGCCGGTCTTGATCCCGGCCGCGGCCTCGGCCAACGCCGCGACGAAGTCGTCGTAGATCCGCGGTGCGACGATGACGCGCGTTGCCGCCGTGCAGTCCTGGCCCGCATTGAAGAAGCCGGCGGTCGAGATGCCTTCCGCCGCGGCGGCGATGTCAGCGTCGTCGAAGACGACCACGGGGGCCTTGCCGCCCAGCTCGAGGTGGAGGCGCTTGAGGCTGTGTGACGCGGCTTCGGCCACCTGCATCCCCGCTCGAACCGAACCCGTGATGCTGACCATCGCCGGCGTGTCGTGGACGACCATCGACCGGCCCGTGTCGCGGTCGCCGCAAATGACGTTGAAGACGCCCGGCGGCAAGAACTCAGCTGCGATCTCGGCCAGCAGCGTCGCCGTCGCCGGCGTCGTGTCGCTCGGCTTGAGCACCACCGCGTTGCCCGCCGCGAGCGCTGGCGCGAACTTCCACACAGCCATCATCATCGGGTAGTTCCACGGCGCCACCTGGGCGCAGACACCGACCGGCTCGCGACGCACGTAGCTGGTCATGCCACGCATGTACTCGCCCGCCGACTTGCCCTCGAGGACTCGCGCCGCACCCGCGAAGAAGCGGATCTGGTCGACCATCGGCGGAATCTCCTCGCTGCGGGTGAGGCCGATCGGCTTGCCGGTGTTCTCGACCTCGAGCGCGATCATCTCTTCGGCGCGCGCTTCGACGGCATCGGCGATGCGGAACAGCGCGAGGGACCGCTCTGATGGAGTCGACTCCTTCCACGCCTCGAACGCCGTGGCCGCCGCGGTCATCGCCGCGTCGACATCGGCTGGCCCCGACAGCGGCGCAGTCGCATACTGCTGGCCGGTCGTCGGATCGATCACGGCGGTCGTGCGCTCGTCGGCCGCATCCGTGTGCTGTCCATTGACGAAGTTGTGAAAACCCTTCATAGGTCTCGGTCCTCTCTGAGAAGTGATGCCTACAGATAAGCAGATCCCACGCGACCCAACCGCCCGCGCTCGGTCGGGCACGGCCACCCGCCACCCCCGAACTCAAACGCACGCTGTCAGCAAAGGTCGCACATGATGCGCTTGGATTCCAGTGGTCAGTGCATCTTGAGAGGGGATGTGATGGCTGTGGGTCGTGGGCGCGGGTGGAATCGGTTGTCGGATGAGGTGCGGTTGGAGATTCGTCGGCGGCGGTCGGCGGGTGAGCACACCAACG
>JBBRPP010000034.1:0-55823 GCA_038227995.1 Acidimicrobiales bacterium | reverse complement strand
GCACCGACTTGTCGCAGGTCACCCAGGCGACCTGCGATGCCGTCGCCGCACAGCTCAACAACCGGCCACGCAAAGCCCTCGGCTACCTCACCCCACTACAGTCCTGGGAACAACTACGTGCACTGACCGCTTGAGCCCAAGCCGACATTTGGTGACAGCGTGGCGAGAACTCCGTGGTCAGGCGGCGGACTTCTCCAGGATGTGGATGCCGCAGGCCGAGCCCAGGCCGATGACGTGAGCCAGGCCCACCTTCGCGCCCTGGATCTGGCGATCGCCGGCCTCACCGCGCAGGTGATGGCAGATCTCCCAGATGTTGGCGATGCCGGTGGCGGCGATGGGGTGACCCTTCGACTGCAGGCCGCCGGAGACGTTCACCGGGGTCTTGCCGTCGCGCCACGTCGCGCCGCTCTTGAAGAAGTCGCCCGCTTCGCCTGGCTTGCACAGCATCAGGTTGTCGTAGTGGACCAACTCGGCGGTGGCGAAGCAGTCGTGGAGCTCGACCAGGTCGAGGTCTTCCGGGCCGATGCCGGCGAGTGCGTATGCCTGCTCGGCGGCGCGACGGGTGAGCGTGTTGACGTCGGGGAGCACCTGACACGCTTCCTGCCACGGATCGGAGGTGAGCACGGATGCGGAGATCTTGACGGCGCGGCGCTGCTGTTCCAGCGACAGCGTCTTCAGCTTCGCATCGCTGACGACCACTGCAGCGGCAGCGCCGTCGCAGTTGGCCGAGCACATCGGGCGGGTGTTCGGGTACGAGATCATCATGTCGTTCTTGATCTCGTCGAGCGTGAAGCGCTTCTGATACGCCGCCATCGGGTTGAGCGTCGAGTGAGCGTGGTTCTTCTCGCTGATGCCGGCGAAGGTGTCGAAGTCGACGTTGCCGTACTTGTGCGCGTATTCCATGCCGATCTGGGCGAACGTGCCAGGCATGGTGTCGGTGCCGATGCGACCGTCGGTGGGGGCGACTGCTCCGTAACGACCGGACGGCGTCCAGGTGTTGCTGTCCGACTTACGGGCGCCGCCGGACAACAGCCCGACACCGCTGAGCTTCTCGACGCCGATGGCCAGGCCCATGTCGGTCTCGCCCGACTTGACCGCCATGATCGCGACTCGCAGCGCGGTGGCGCCAGTGGCGCACGCGTTGGAGACGTTGTAGGCGGGGATGCCCGTCTGGCCGATCTGCTTCTGGATCTGCTGGGCGATGCCACCGCCGCCCATCAGGCAGCCGGCGGCGAGAACGCCCATGTCGGCCATGCTCACGCCGCCATCGGCGAGTGCCGCCATCGCGGCCTGCGACGCGAGGTCGACGGTGTCTTTGTCGGCGTGCTTGCCGAACTTGGTCATGTTGATCCCGAGGATCCAAACGTCATTGCTCGACATGGCTGCTCCGTGCTCGTACTAGTGGGGAAGTGATTCGTTCAGTGGCTTGCGGACGTGAGTTCGCCCGCTGGCGCGGTGGGCTCGAAGGCAAAGTTGACGGCTTCGGTGCCGGCTTCGTCGGTGCCGACGGGAACTGTCGTGAGGCGCACCTTCATCCCCAGCGTCACGTGCTCGGGGTCGGGGAGGACGTTGGTGAGGTTGCCGCGAACGTGGGTGCCATCACAGTCGACGATCGCCGCCACGAACGGCACGGGAATGCCGGGTGCTGCGAACGTGACGATCGTGAATGCCGTGACTTCGCCTTCGGTGGCGATGTCGACCGGCTTGAACTCGGTGGCGAAGCACGACGCGCAAGCGTTGCGGCGGTCGAAGAACCGGGCCCCGCACGACGTGCATTCGTTGGCAACGAGATGGGGGTGATCGCCGAGTTGCAGGTAGGCGACGAAGGGGATTTGTCCAGACACGAATTCAGTATCCCCGGTTTCATGCGGTCGAGGCAAAGCGGACGCGATCGGGGCGCTGACAGGGTCGACGCCGCTCGGAAGGAAAGCGTGGCGCCGGTCAGGCGCGGCCCACATGGCGACCGTCGACCCAACTGACATATCGTCACGTGAAGATTCGCAACGAGGGGGTCCGCAATGTTGGACGTAGTCATCACCGGGGGCACAGTCATCGACGGCACCGGCGCCGCAGGGGTGCACGCCGACGTCGGGATCCGCGACGGCAAGATCGTCGAGATCGGCGACATCACCGAGTCGGCAACGCGCACCATCGACGCCACTGATCAGGTCGTCGCGCCGGGCTTCATCGACATCCACACCCACTACGACGCCCAGGCCTTCTGGGACACGACCCTCAGCCCGTCGCCACTGCACGGCGTCACCACGGTGATGGGCGGCAACTGCGGCTTCACCATCGCCCCGCTCACGCCCGACGACGGCGACTACCTGATGCGCATGCTCGCTCGCGTCGAGGGCATGCCGTTGCAATCGCTCCAGCAGGGTGTGCCGTGGGACTGGCGCAGCACGGCCGAATACCTCGACCGACTCGACGGCACGTTGATGCCGAATGCAGGGTTCCTCGTCGGGCACTCGGCCATCCGCCGCGTCGTGATGAAGGATGCCGCCACCGAACGCGCGGCGACGGCCGACGAGATCGAGCAGATGAAGAAGCTCTTGCGCGACGGTCTCGCGGCCGGCGGCATGGGTTTCTCCTCGACGTGGTCGACGTCGCACAACGACCACACCGGAGTTCCGGTTCCGTCGCGTCACGCCACACGTGAGGAAGTTCTCTCGCTGTGTGCCGTGGTCAAGGAGTTCCCCGGCACGACGCTGGAGTTCATCCCGCAGGTCGGTCCGTTCACGCCGGAGACCTTCGATCTCATGGCGTCGATGAGCGTCGCTGCCAACCGGCCGCTGAACTGGAACCTGCTCCAGGTGCAGTCGCAGAACTGGGACGCGGTGCAACACCAACTCACGGGCGGCGACATCGCCCAGGCCAAGGGCGGCCGCGTGCTCGCTCTCACACTGCCGGACACGTTCCGCCTGCGGCTCAACCTGCGCAGCGGTTTCGTGCTCGACATCCTTCCCGGCTGGGACAAGTTGATGGCGCTGGCCCCCGACGTCAAGTTGGCTCGCCTCCGCGACCCGGCCGGTCGAGCAGAGATGGACACGCTCGCCCAGTCGTCGACCAACCTGCGCATGTTGGCGAACTGGGGCAACTACACGTTGCTCGAAACGTTCAGCGAGCAGTGGAAGCCGTTCGAGGGCCGCACCATCGGCGCGATCGCCACCGAGCTGGGCAAGACCCCGTGGGACGCGCTGTGCGACATCGCGATCGACGACGATCTCAACACCGTGATCGCCAGCATGGACACCGGTCAGAACGATGCGAGCTGGGAGAAGCGGGTCGAGGTCTGGCGCGATCCACGGGCCATCGTTGGTGCGTCAGACGCAGGTGCGCACCTCGACATGATCGACAGCTTCAGCTACGCCACGACATTGATCGCTCGCACCACCGTCGATCGCTCGTTGCTGCCACTCGAAGAAGCGGTGCACTACCTCACGGGGTCACCGGCAGCGCTCTACGGGCTGAAGGGGCGGGGGATCCTGGCGGCGGGTAACGCAGCCGACATCGTGGTCTTCGACCCCACACGAATCGGGCCAGGCGAGGTGTTCACCAAGTTCGACCTACCCGGCGGAGCGGGCCGGGTGTACGGCGAGGCCAACGGCATCAGCAACGTGCTGGTGAACGGAGTCCCGTGTGTCGACCATGGCGACCTGCTCGATGCCCGCCCGGGCACGTTGCTGCGCAGCGGCCGCGACACGAACACCGTCACCGCAACCTGACCGCAACGGTCAGCCGGCGACATATACCGCGTGACCTGCGGGTTTTGTGTCACCACATAGACCAGACTCTGGTCTATGTGGTGACACAAACGTGGCTCGAGTCGGCTTGAGTCGCCCACGGGTCAGCCGGCGACGGTGGTCGATGTGTCCGTCGGCGCCGCGGTCGGGGCGACCGTGGTGGCCGAGCCGGCGATCGTCGTGGCGGTGAACAACGTTTCGTCAGCGGCACCGCTCAAGGTCAACAGATCGATGCGCAGGTCGGGCGTGTCTTGCTCGGCGATCAGGCCGTTGTCGAGCACGCAATAGGTCTTGTTACCCGCTGCAAAGCTGATCTGGACGCACGTCGCGGTCTGGCCCGCGATCTCCTTGGTCGACGCGACCGCGGCGCTCACCATCGTCGCTGCATCCTGGCGGATCCGGATCGCCGGAGCGGCTTGCGCGAAGTCGTGGGTGAGCGACAGGTTGCTGACGCGCGCGTCGTCGAGCGTCGAGACGCACACGCCGGTCGACAGCACGCATGTCTGCCCGCCGCTGCCGGTGGTGAGGAAGCGCACATCGCCGATGGTGATCGATCGTTCGGTCGGTGAACTCTGGGCCACCGTGGCCGGCGTGGTGATCTGGCCGTACTTCGTCAGCAGCGAGTAGGTGGCTGTGTACTGGGTCGCTCCCGGCGCCTCGAGCTTCGCCAGTACGGCGGTGATCGCGGGATCGGAAATCGGGGGTGCCGCAGCGGCGAGATGGCCGCGCTTGCCGGTGAAGCAACCGGTCAGCACGACCGAGGCAGCGATGGCAACGACGACGATGGACCGAACCTGGCGGGGGGAACGCATATGGGAGCGAGCGTACGCGGTGCAACCGGGCAAACGGTGGCGTGTCGCACCGACCGGCCTATCGTCGGATCGTGATCCGAGTCGACGCTGCAACCGTCTTGCTCCAATGGGCCACGGGCGGATTGTTCTTCACCTGGTTCACGACTCGTCGTCGGCTGGTCGGCATCGGGTACGGCTGGCTGATGCGCGGCACGTTTCTGTTGCTCGCGATCGGCGGCTTCGTGTGCGGGTTGCGCTTCGGGGTCGAGACCGTGCGCGAGTCCGCAGCGGTCGGCACGGCATTGGCCGCGCTGGTGGCCCTGATCGTTTCGATCGTGCGTCGCCGCGCCGGTGTGCGCGGGCAGCAGGATGAACACGATCGGCGAACCGAGCGTGTTGCCGCGATGACCGGCATCGAACGCGACGCCCCGGCGCACGAGGCCGAGGGTCGCGAGTTCCCGCCCTGGCTCGATCTGATCGCGCCGGTCATCGGGTTGGTCGGGCTCGTCGCCGCCGGCATCGGCGCCGGTGGAAACGATCTCGTCGCCGTCATCCGAACCGTCGTGGGCGCCGCGTTCCTCGGGGCCATCACCGATGCGATGCTGCTCGGTCACTGGTACCTCGTTCAGCCCGGTCTGCCCCGTGGCTTGCTCAACGAACTCGTCAGCATCACCAAGTACGTGCTGCCGCTCGAGGTCGTCGCGATGTTGTTGCCGACCGGGATGCTGAGCGTACTGAGCGGCTCTGTCAGCGACGGCTGGGGCGGCACGCTCGGCTATTTCTGGATCGCGTGCGCACTCACCACCGGGGTGTTGTGCGTTGTCACTCAGCGCGCCCTGAAGGAGAAGTACTACTCGGCGGTGATGGCCGCGACGGGACTGCTGTATCTGGCGATCCTGACCGCCTTCGGCACCGACCTCGTCGCCCGCACCATCCTCGCCGGCTGACCCTCGAGTCAGCCGAACTGATCTCCTTTCTCGACCGCCGAGGTTGAAAAATGAGATCAGTTCGGTGGGTTGGTGGCAGCGCTGGAGGCGACGATCGATTGCAGAACGAGAAGGATGTTGGCGAAGTCGCCGTCGCGGTACGAGCCCGGGTCGATGAGCCGCTGCAGGAGGTATCCGCGGTCGAGCGCCTCCACGAAACGGGCGATGTCGGCGACCGGCAACGGCAGCTCGTATCCCAGCGTGTCGGCCTGATACTGCACCACGCGCTGGTTGAAGGCGAGCGACTTCTGCTCCAGTTCAGCCAGGCGCTTCCGGTTGCCGGGATTGCGCAACGCGTAGAGCACGAACTCCAGATACAGCACCGAGTTGGTGCCGAAGGGACCGTCGTGGCGGCGCTGCGGTGACTCCAGCGAGAGCAGGAAGTCGGCAGGGTCGGGGTTGACCGTGAGCAGCCGGTCCATCTCCGCCAGGTTGTGGTCGACGTGCTGATCGAGCATCGCCAACACGAGCTGGTCCTTGGTCTCGAAGTTCGAGTAGAACGCGCCGCGAGTGAGTCCCGCTTCGTCGCAGATCGCCTCGATGTTGGCGGCCGAGATGCCCCGCTCGATGAACAGCTTCGCCGCCGCGGCGATCAGCCGGTCGCGGGTTTCGTCACGTGTGGCGCGGCTGCGGGGTCTTGACATCGAGATCAGGATACAGCAGTGTACTCGATACACAGATGTATCGAAATGAGGCGAACATGCCAGACGATGTGATCGATGATGACCGAACGGCACCGTCCGGCGGGGTGGGGCTCGAAGCGCCAGTCGAGTACGAGGAGCGGCTCGATTTCTTCGTGCGCGCATTTCAGCCCGAGCACCGAGAAGATCCGTATCCGCTCTACCGATCCGAACGCGAACGATCGTCGATGCTCGATGCAGGGTCCGGGCTGTGGTTCGCGTTCGGCTACGCGGAGTGCTCTGCGGCTCTCCGGTCTCCCGTCATGTCGAGCGACGAGCGGCGCAGCACGATCTTTCAACAGTTGGCCGTCGATGACGAACGGCTCGCCGCGATGCGCGACGAGACTCCGATGCTGCTCTTCATGGATCCGCCCGACCACACCCGTTTGCGTTCGTTGGTCGGCAAGGCATTCACGCCGACGACGGTCGAGCGGCTGCGCGGCCGGATCGACGTCTTGACGACAGAGCTGATCGATGCGTTGCGAGAGCGATCCGGCGAACCGGTCGACATCGTGTCGTCGCTCGCGTACCCACTTCCCGTCACGGTGATCTGCGAGCTGCTCGGCGTCCCGGTCGCCGATCACGAGGTCTTTGCCGGTTGGTCGACCGATCTCGCCCACACCGTCGACCCGGGTGTGCTGCGGACACCGGAGGTGGATGCGCGAATCGCTGTGGCGCAGGCCGAACTGAGCGCGTACACCGAGCAGCTTCTCGCTGAGCGAAGGCGCCACCCGCACGACGATCTGCTGTCGGGCTTGCTCGCGGCGCAAGATGGCGATGAGCGATTGTCGACGGCCGAACTCGTGCAGCTCGTTCTGCTGCTGCTCGTCGCCGGACACGAGACCACGGTCAATCTGATCAGCAACGGAGTCCTCGCGCTCTTGCGCAGTCCTGATCAGTGCGCGTTGCTGCGTGGCGATCCGAGTCTGGACCGGACCGCTGTCGACGAACTGCTGCGCTACGACAGCCCGGTGCAGATGGTGCAACGGGTGGCGACCGAGCCGATCCGCATCGGCGACGCCCAACTCGCAGTCGGGGACCAGATCATCCCGATCCTGGGTGCTGCGAACCGCGATCCAGCGATGTTCGCCGACCCGGATCGAGTGGATCTCCGACGTCCCAACGCCAGCCGCAATCTCGCGTTCGGTGGTGGCATCCATCACTGCCTCGGCATGGCGCTGGCGCGGACGGAAGGCATCGCGGCGATCGGCGCGCTGGTGCGCGCGTTCCCACAGATGCAATTCGCCGGTGAGCCAGTGCTGCGTCCCAGCTTCACCCTGCGGGGCCGGGACGAGCTGACCGTGTCGTTGCGTTAGTCGAGATTTGACGCGGCAGCGATTGTGGTTGCGGAGGCCTGGCTGCGCACACCACGACTGGCGGCGATACCGATCAACGCAAGCGTCGCGGCGATGCAGAAGTTGAGTCCGATCGCAGCACGAAGACTGAAGGCCGTGTGGTCGGCGATGGCAACGATGGCGCCACCGATGATGCTCATCAATCCGAAGCCAAGTGAGTCAGCGAGATTGATCTGGCTGCTGATCTCACCCTCGCGGCCTTCGGTGGCATAGCTCATCGACGAAACGGTGGTCGGGTTGAAGAGGATTCCCATGCCGAGGCCACCGATGCTCCATCCGACGAACGTCAGTGCCAGTGGCCACGTCCTCGACAGCACGGGGGAGGCCGCGATGACGCCGAGGAACAGCAGGACGAAGCCGTACACCGCTGCGTGGCGAGGGACCAGCCGGGCGCCGCGGCGGGCCGCCAATGCCTGACCCAGTGTCCACGTCAAGGCCGCACCAGCGACGACGAAGCCCTGCACGATCGGCCGGGCACCGTGGAGCCGGTCGGCGGCGAGCGGCACGAAGCTGTCGACCCCGAGGAACGTGGCTGTTGCCAGGAACCTGACGGCGACGATCGCCGACAGCCCTCCGCGCGCACGGAACACTCCGGCCGGCAGCATGGATTGCACCGCCGGGAACGCGATGGCCAGACCTGCCAGCCCGACGGCGATCACGACGACGAGATGCCGGTTCTGCACCCCGAGCGCGAACAGAGCGACACCGCCAGCGGCCTGGAGCGCCTTCGGCAAGCGCGACGAGCGGCGATCGATGTCGGCCGTCGGAGTCCGCAGTGTCTTCATCGCCCGCGAGGTCAACGCCGCGACCGCCATCGCGAGCGGAATGATGCCGATGAAGACCCACTGCCATCCGAACCGATCGGTGACGATGCCGGCGATCGCGGGCGCCAGCAGGCTCGGCAGAACCCATCCGGCGCTGAGATACGCATACATCGCGCCTTGGCTCTCTTTCGGGAACCCTCGACTGACGCAGATGTACGCGATCGGTGCGAAACCGCCGCTGCCCGCACCCTGCAGCAGCCGACCGATCAACACGACGACCATCGAGGTCGCTGACGCGGCGACGACCAGGCCCGAGATGAACACCGCGATGCACACCAGGAACGGCCGGCGTACGCCGAAGCGGTCAGCTGTTTCGCCCGACCACACGAGCGCGACCAGGTTGGCCAGCATGTACGCCGCCAACGTCGCCCCGTACAGCGACAGACCATCGAGATCGTCGGTGATCGTGGGTAACGCAGTGATGACGGCCGTCGACTCGAACGCGACGAGGCTGACACTCAGCACGAGTCCCGCCGCGAGGGCGCGTTGACCGGCGTTCAGGCGCTGGGTGCGACGAGCGGCCATGGCTGGGTGCGCTCCATGACCAGTGAGATGTCGAGCAGTTGCTGCTCGGTGTAGTGCCGGCCGACGACCTGCAGACCGACCGGCAGGCCATCGACGGTTCCGGCCGGAATCGAGACGGCCGGGTTGCCATGCATGTTCGCCGGGAAGGTCAGCCGGCCGTTGTTACCAGCACCTGCGGCAATGCCCCCGAACTCGGCCGGCAACGGACCTTCGGCGGCGAATGCGACATCGGGATTGCTGGCCGTGATGATCAGATCGACGTCGCCGAAGATCGCCGCCATCCGCTCATTGAGCTCCATCCGCCGCTGCTCGATCTTGACGCGGGCATCGAGGTTGTAGCGCTCGATGGTGACGCGAAGGCCGGCTCGGATCTCGGGCGTGAGGATGTCCTTGCATTCGGGCCAGTGTTCGGCGAGGAGTGCATAGTTGCCGATGCCGCCACTGATCGACCACGCGGCGCCCATGCTCGGCAGCGACGTGTCGATGCCTTCGACACGAACCATTCCTGTCGCCGCGACCAGATCGGCGGCTGCCTGCTCGAGCACGGTCCACATCGCGGGCGACACCGTTGCGCCACCCCAATCCGGCACGAACGCGACGCGCAGGCCGCGCAACGAATCGATGTGGTTGCCGAGGTCGCGCTCCCAGCCCTCGGTACGGGGCAGGCTGAACTGATCGCGGGCGTCGTAGCCGTTGCACACGTCGAACCAGCGTGCCGTGTCGCGCACCGAGCGGCTGAGGCAGCCGATGGTGACGGTGAGGTTGCCGTTCGTGGCCTTGGGTGCGCGGGGGATGCGGCCGTATGTCGCCTTCAAGCCGAACAATCCGGTGAAGCCGGCCGGGATGCGGATCGATCCGCCACCGTCGCCGCCCGTCGCGATCGTGAGCAAGCCGCCGGCAACCGCGGACGCAGTGCCACCGCTGGAACCACCCGGCGTCCGTTCGGTGTTCCACGGATTGCGCGTCGCGCCGTGGATGACCGAGCGAGTGAGGTTGACGCCACCGAACTCACTCGCTGTCGTCTGCCCCGCGAGCACGGCGCCGCCGCGCGTCACCATCCGCTCGACCATCAACGACGTGTGGTCCGCGACCTCGTCGGCGAAGACGGCGCACGCATGGGTGTAGGGCCAGCCGGCCACGGCATCGAGCTCTTTCACGCCGATCGGCACGCCGCCGAACGGCAGCGACACATCAGCGCCGGCGGCTGCTGCCAGCGCCTGCTCGCGCGGCGTGTAGCAGAACGCGTTCAACTCGCTCGCGTCGATCGCCGCGTACGTCGCCCGCAGTTCCTCGACGGGCGACCGCTCACCGTTGCGGAATGCTTCGACCAGTGAACAGCTGTCGCCCAACCATGGAGTGTCGCTCATGGCTGCGACGTTACTGTTCGGGACTCGCTGTGCTCCGCCGGAGACGAACCGAAGCGGCGAGCGCCCGACGACGCCAATAGAGTCGGTCGGCACATGGACAGCCGCGCCTTCCTCGATCTCCGACCGAGCCACAACCCATACCGATGGAGCCTTCCCGTCACGCAGACCCTCGCGACGATGGGTGGGTTCCTCTTCGGTGGATGCGGTCTCGGCGCTGCGATCTCGGCGATGGAGCAGACGTCGGGTCGCGAGTGCGTGTGGGCAACCAGCCAATACCTGTCGTACGCCAAGCCGGGCGAGGTGATGGACATCGATGTCACCATCGCTGTCGAAGGTCACCAGATCACCCAGGCACGCGCGGTGTGCCATGTCGGCCATCGCGAGATCCTCACGGTGAACGCCGCGCTCGGGTTTCGTGACATGCCGCTGGCGGGGCAGTGGGAACAGATGCCCGATGTCGCCCCGCCCGGCCGCTTCCAGCGCCGCGAGCACCGGATGCCGTTCGAGGGCACCATCAACGAGCGCCTCGAACAGCGGATGGTCAAGGGCCGGATGCTCGAGCACCTGGATGGCACGCCGGGCGACGGCCGTACGCAATTGTGGGCCCGCATTCCCGAGGTGCTCGACGGTGTCGATGCGACTGCGCTCGCGATCCTGGGCGACTTCGTGCCGATGGCCGTCGGCCAGGCCCTGGGCATTCAGGGTGGCGGCAACAGCCTCGACAACACGTTACGGGTGGCCAAGCTGGTGCCGACCGAATGGGTGTTGCTCGACATCCGGGTCCACGCCGTCGAACGCGGTTTCGGGCACGGCTTGGTGCACATGTTCGCCGAAGATGGCACGTTGCTGGCGACGGCCAGTCAGAGCTGCATCGTGCGTTTCTGGAAAGGTGATCGGGAGCCGCGTCCGCGCCCGACCGAGGGAGAGGAATCCGAATGACCGAGGCAACGAACCCATCCGCTGCAGCTGCACTACCGATTCGTCCAGGGATGACCGTGCCGCTGCCCGGCCCGCTGCACAGCCACCGCGAGAAGCTGGCCGAGCTCGCCGACCTCGGATACACCGACATCTGGTCGGCCGAGAGCGATGGCGCCGACGGCTTCACGCCACTGGCGATGGCGGCAGCGTGGGAGCCGCGGCTACGGCTGGGGACAGCGATCATCCCCGCCTACACGCGTTCTCCGGCATGTTTCGCCCAGAGCGTTGCCAGCATGGCTGATGCTGCGCCGGGCCGGTTCGCGATCGGCATCGGTTCGAGCAGCAACGTGATCGTCGAGCGCTGGAACGGTGTGCCGTTCGTCGAGCCGTACAAGAAGGTGCGCGATGTCGTGCGTTTCATGAAGGATGCGCTGAGCGGTGAGAAGGTGAACAAGCAGTACGACACGTTCAAGGTCGATGGCTTCCGCCTCGGTGTTCGCCCCGAGCAGACACCGTCGATCCTGGTTGCCGGCCTGCGCGAGGGCATGCTGCGGCTGGCGGCGCGCGAGGCTGACGGCGCGATCATCAACTGGCTCTCGCCTGACGATGTGACCAAGGTCGCGAAGGTCGTCGACGACGCATCGGGCGGAGTGCCGAAGGAGATCGTCTGTCGCATTTTCGTCTGCCCCAGTGAGAACGCCGATGTCGTGCGGGCTGGCGCGCGCTTCGCCATCGCCGCGTACCTGAACGTGCCGGTGTACGCCGCGTTCCACGAGTGGTTGGGCCGGGGCGAGTTGCTGCAGCCGATGTGGGATGCGTGGAAGGCCGGCGATCGCAAGGCTGCGCTGGCCGCGATCCCTGACGAAGTGGTCGATGACATCATCGTCCACGGATCCCCGGCGGAGTGCCGGGCCAAGATCCAGGCGTATTTCGACAACGGCGTGACGACCACATCGCTGGCGATCCTCGGCTTGGATCCTGAACTGAAGCATTGGGAAGCAGTACGCGCGCTGGCGCCGACCGCTGGGTGACGACACCCGGCATCGGCGCCGAACGATCAGGCTGCGATTTGGCGGTTGGCCGAACGAGTGCGCTTCGTCGGGGTCGTGCGAGCGGCGGCTTGCGCAGCCATCTGCGCCCGCAGCGCGGCGACGTGCTCGAGCCCCGAGCGACGGGTGCGCTCGTCGAGGCGGAACTGCAACGGCACCGACGGGACCGTGAGCAATGAGAGCTGCTCGGGTCCTTGCGCGGCGACGACGTCCTGGTCGCCGTGGTCGCCGTGGTCGTCGTGGAGATCGAGTGTGGGGGTGGGGTGTGTCTGTGTCGTCATGTGTGTGATGGTGACAGAAGGGTGTGACATCGATGCCCGGCTCCGGGTCGATCCACACATTTTCGGTCGAAAATGGCCGCCGTGTGCCAGTGTTGCGCCGTGATCGTCGTCCGCATCCTGGTTGCCGTCCTTGGCGCATCGCTCGCGATCTGGACGCTTGCGTCGGCGGTCAAGACGGTGGTGCTGCCGCGGGCGTCGTCGTCGGTGCTCACCCGGGCCATCTTCATCGGCATGCGCCGCCTGTTCGATCTCGCCGCGCCAGCGAAACGTTCGTTCGAGGTTCGCGACCGGGTGCTCGCGCTGTACGCGCCGTTGTCGTTGTTGGCGCTGCCGGTGATGTGGGTTGCGCTGGTGCTGGTCGGCTTCAGCGGGTTGTTCTGGGGCATGAACGTCAATCCGTACTCCGAAGCGTTCCTCGTCAGTGGGTCGTCGTTGCTGACGCTGGGTTTCGACCGTCCGACCGGCATGGCGCGCCAGATCGTGGCCTTCTCCGAAGCCGGCATCGGCTTGGGTGTCGTGTCGCTGATGATCTCGTACCTGCCGAGCATCTACTCCAACTTCAGCCGGCGCGAAGCGCTGGTCGGCATGCTCGAAGTCCGCGCCGGGCTTCCACCGAGCCCCAGTGTGCTGCTGGTCCGCTACCAGCGCATCGGCTGGGGTGATCGGGTCGCCGAAGACCTCTTCGAACGGTGGGAGGCGTGGTTCATCGATGTCGAGGAGAGCCACACCAGCCAGCCGTCGTTGGTCTTCTTCCGGTCGCCGCACCCCGAGCGCAGCTGGATCACCGCCGCCGGATGTGTGCTCGACATTGCCGCGCTGGCGACGTCGACGCTGGACAGCGAGCACGACGCACGCGCCGATGTGCTGTTGCGCACCGGATTCTTCTGCCTCCGGCGGATCTGCAACTACTACCAGTTGCCGTACCCGCGCGACCCTGCCCCGGGCGATCCGATCTCGATCACGCGCGAGGAGTACGACGAGGTGTGCGCCGAGCTGGAGGCCGCCGGCATCGGGCTGAAGCCTGATCGCGACCAGGCGTGGCGCGATTTCGCCGGGTGGCGGGTCAACTACGACGCAGCGTTGCTGGGCCTGTGCACACTCGTCGTCGCGCCTCCCAGCAAGTGGTCGAGCGATCGCTCGATGCTGCGCAACGTGCGCCCCAAGTTGTTCCGGAGGCAGCCCCGTTTCGGCGAGAGCTGAAACGCCACCCGACTCAGGTGCCGACGACCGCGACACTGAGCACGATCGCGAGCACGCCCACCGCGATCGGCGTTGCGTACTTGGCCCAGTTGGGGGTGGGCTTCCAGCGCGGCGCCAGCATCACTGCCCCGCAGATGCCGCCTGCGACGAGTCCGCCGAGGTGGCCACCGACGGAGATCTCGGAGTGGAAGATCACCGTGATGATGACGTTGAGGACCAACAGCCGGCCGATCGGCGTGTTCATGATGTTGATGCCTTGACGGTGCATCGCAATGGCGGCCGCGCCGATGAGCCCGAACACGGCTCCGGACGCGCCACCACTGGTGCCGCGGTTCAAGGCCGGGATCAACACGATCACCGCTGACCCGCCCAACAGCGAGGCGAAGTACAGCAGTGCGAACTTGGTGCGGCCGAGACTGCGTTCCAGCAGTTGGCCGAGCTGATACAGCAAATACATGTTCAGGCCGATGTGCAGGATGCCGAAGTGCAGGAAGCCACTGGTGACGAGTTGGTACCAGTGATGTTGGTATTCGAGGCCCAGTCGACTGAGACCGAGGTCGAATTGACGCTTCGAGAGTCCCTGGGTGCTGCCGATGCCTTGGCTGATGGTCGAGGTGTCGGCCGCTGCCACCCACAGGAAGACGGCCACGTTGATCGCGATCAGGACGTACGTCACCAGCGTCTGCTGCTTGGCGTTGGCGTACTTCACCCGGGTCTTGATGTCGGGCTGCGCGGCCTTGACACAATCGGGGCAGTGCGACCCGACAGCGGCCTGCGTCAGGCACTCGCCGCATGCCGGCTTGCCGCACCGGGTGCACTTGCGACCCGCCTCGCGGTTCGGGTGTCGGTAGCAGTGGTCGCTCGAGGGCGGCGCGGGAAGCGACATGCCGAAAAGGCTATCGGCGGTGGTCAGCCTCTTCGGTAAGAGCTTCGTGTAACCCGCTCTGCCACCAGCGCCGCAGCGCAGCCCACGCATAGATGCCCGTGCTGTGTCCATCGCTCCAGTCGATCGACACGCCCCACGCACCGGTGAACGAGGCATCGCGGATCGAGATCTCGTCGGCCTGGCCGGCCGTCGGCCACGCGACCGCGCCGCGCTCGCGGATGCCGCGGCACGTCGCGCACGGGCACGCGGCGCGCAGATCGGTGACCGCGAACTGGCACACCAGACCGTCATCGAACGTGACCGTCATGCTCTCGGTTCGTTCGATTGCTACATCGACGACCATCGATGCGTCGTCGGAGTGCGAGATCGGTTCGGCCATACGGTCGAGCCTACGGTGTGCGGCTGCGCCGTGGCTGGGGCTGGGCCGCGATCACTGGAACGCCTCGAGGAGCACGACCAGCAGGACGACGACAACGATGATGCCGTTGTAGGCAGTGTGTGCCCGGGTCGATTCGAGCGCGGCCGATTCGGCGTCGGGATGAGAGCGATACTGCCGCAGGTACACCGCCATGAAGTAGCTGCCACCGACGCTCAGTGCCAGTGCGGTCCCGATCGGGATACCGATCAAGGCGTGGGCGAGACCGAACTGAACCACCTTGACAGCTCGCCGGCGCCGACTCCACGACTCGGCACCCTTGCGGAACATTCGCTCCTCGGCGTAGGCGAACAGCGGGAGCGCCGGGATCAGCATCGTGATGAACACGAGTGGCACCAACCACTCCCACACCGTGCCGGTCGTCGAGTCGTTGGTTCCGAACACCGGGTTGCCCTGTCCGCCGAACGCCGTCCACCATCCCCAATCGAGCCCGGGAATTCGGATGAGCGCGGACGCCACGAGCACGACCGCGGCGAGGACGAATGGCACTGGCCACACGTGCCGCCAGCCGATCTTGCCAACGATCAAGCGCCACAGTGATCGTCCGTCGGCACTCATCGAGTGCCGCAGACCATTGGCGAGGCGGACGCCGACGAGCGCCAGTACGGCGAACGTGACGACATCGGTCAGGTGTCCGCTCACACGCTGAGTGTAGGAGGAGGCCTGCTCGCTATGGTCGGCAGCACCGCGACTACGGAGGTACTGCGATGGCATGGGATTTCGAGACCGAGCCGGAGTTCGAAGCGAAGCTGCAATGGATGCGCGGGTTCGTGCGCGAGGAAATCATGCCGCTGGAAACGCTCGCCGAGGACTTCCGGCGCCCGGGTGGTCGCGAAGTGTTCGCCCGGATCGTCGCGCCGCTCAAGGAGCAGGTGAAAGCCCAGGGGCTGTGGGCGGCGCACCTCCCTCCCGACATGGGCGGCATGGGCTTCGGACAGGTGAAGCTCGGCCTGATGCACGAGATCCTCGGCCAGTGCGGGTACGCGCCGAGCGTGTTCGGCAACAACGCGCCTGACAGCGGCAACGCCGAACTCCTGTCGGTGGGCGGCACGCCCGAGCAGCGCGATCAGTGGATGGCACCGCTGCTGGCGGGCACGATGCGCAGCTGCTTCAGCATGACCGAGCCCGGCGCAGGCGCCGACCCGACGCTGTTGTCGACCACGGCGATGCGAGACGGCGACGAGTGGGTGATCAACGGTCACAAGTGGTTCTCGTCGAACGCGTCGATCAGCGACTTCCTGATCGTGATGTGCAAGACCGGCGACACGAGCGAGAGCGCCTACAAGGCGTTCTCGATGATCATCGTGCCGACCAAGACCGCCGGCGTGAACATCGTGCGAGACGTGCCGACGATGGGTGAGCCCGATCACAAGACCGGCGAGCCCGGCGGCCACGCGGAGATCCTGTACGAGAACGTGCGCGTGCCCTTCGACAACGTCGTCGGCGGCGAGGCCGGGATCGGCCAGGGGTTCGCCCTCGCCCAGAAGCGCCTCGGCCCGGGCCGCATCCATCACGCGATGCGTTGGCTCGGGCAGAGCCAGCGGGCGTTCGACATGCTGTGCGAGCGGGCGCTCACCCGGTACACCCACGGCAGCATCCTGGCCGAGAAGCAGATGATCCAGGACTGGATCGCCGAGAGCCATGCCGAGATGCAAGCGGCGCGATTGCTCACGTTGCAGGCCGCGTGGAAGATGGACCAGCTCCACGCCCAGGGACGACACCACAGCGATGCGCGGATCGAGATCGGCGTGATCAAGTTCTGGGGCGCGAAGGTGCTCTACAACGTGATCGACCGGGCGATCCAGATCCACGGCAGTCTGGGTTACACCACCGACCTTCCGCTCGAGTCGATGTACCGGGCTGCCCGCGCCGCCCGCATCTACGACGGCCCCGACGAGGTCCACAAAGTGACCGTCGCCCGCCAGTTGCTCAAGCGCTACCGCGCCTCGGAGCCACCACTGGAGCACGTGCCGACCCGTCGACTCGCCGCGCAGGAGAAGTTCGCGGCATACCTCGACGCGATCGACTGAATCGGCGCTGCCGGCGCACGCGAGAATGGTGCGATGGCCTCATGGAAAGAGATCGAGATCGTCGCGCCCGAACTCGCCGCAAAGGCGCAGGCAGCGTTCGATGCTCACAAACACAAGGTGATGGCGACGATCCGGGCCGACGGCTCGCCGCGTCTCAGCGGCACCGAGTTGGACTTCGCTCGGGGAGACGTCTGGATCGGATCGATGCCCGGTGCGATGAAGGCGCGCGATCTGTTGCGTGATCAACGCATCGCGTTGCACAGCGCGCCGGTCGATCTGACGTTGCAGGTGCCCGACGCCAAGATCGCTGGACGCGCGATCGAAGTCGACGACGCAGGCCGGAACGCCTGGGTTGCGGCCCGGTCCGAGCCGGCGCCTGAAGGCCCGTTCCACCTCTTCCGGATCGACGTGACCGAGCTCGTCTGCACGACGGTCGATGGTGACGAGCTGAACATCGAGTCGTGGCACGAGGACACCGGCCTGCGGGTCACACGACGGAAGTAGCCCGCCGCAGCTAGCGCGCCGGCTTCTTGCGCAGGACCACGTACCCGCCCACGCCGCCGATCACGATCACCGCAGCGACGACGGAGATGATCACGGCACTGTTGCTGGAGTCGTCCGTCTTCTTCGGCGCCGCGATCGTGATCGTCGGTGCGCCTCCGGTCGCGACCGAGGTGCCGCCAGTCGTCTCGCTGGTGGCGTCGTCGTCGGGGACGACGACGAGATCGGCTGACGTCGGTGGTCCGCTGGTGACCTTGAGCTGCGCAGCCGGGAACTCGGGCTCGGGCTGGCCGTCCTGCTGAATCGTGATCCAATCCGATTCACCCACGACGCACTTCTGGACGATCGGGAAGTTGATCTCTCCCGCTGTCGTCGGTGCGGTGAAGGTGATCGAGAACGTGTCGGGTGTCTTCGCGTCGAGGTTGCCGCCGGTGAAGTGGACGACGCCTGCGGACGTGCCGGTCGTCCAGCCGGCCTTGTCGGCCGCAGCCGCGTCGGTGACGCCGTCGGGCATCTTGATGTCGAGTCCGACCGTGTTCGATCCGGCGCACCCGTGCTCGACGTCGAACGAGATCGTTGCCGGGTTGCCTGCTTCGATGGCGATCGGTGACGGCGCGATGTGTGCGAGGGCGTTCCCCGCAATCATCAGCATCGACACCGACGAGGCTCCGATCGCGGCGATGCCGCAGCGCCTCGCGATCCGACTCAACGGGACCCTTTTCACGACAACTCGACTCACCATGTCTCCGATCGACGGCCGCGCCCGCCGTTGGGCACGAGTCATGTCTTCAGTCGTTCGTCGGTGCTGCCGAGTTCCCGGTTGGCGCGGCGCCGGCCTGAACCACGGTGGGGCGTCGGCCTGTGATCGGTGCCGGCTGATCGATCAGCGTGCGCAGGATGGGGGCGAGGAACCGAACGAGCAGGGCGGCGCTGATGGCGAGAGAGATCGTCGCGCTGACCCGCGCGGTCCAGTCCGGCCAGGCGGTGTAGATCTGGCTGTTCGTCACCGAATCGATCCGATCGAAGCCACCCACAACTGCGAGCACGACGGCCAGAACGCAGGTTGACAGCGGGAGTTGGTCAGGTGCTCGATGGAGATCGAACAGGACGCGAGCCGTCGATCCGATCGCGACGATCGGCCAGAGGGTCACCCAGAGCGTGTTGATGGAAGCGCTCGTTGCCGCCTGGAAGTAGCCGAAGCTGTCGAAGAGGAAGACCGACGTGCCGATGACGGCGAGCACTGCAACACCGTGACGCCACAGCCGGCTGAAGACGACGATGATCGCGACCGCAGCGAGGACCACGCCGAAGACGAGCCAGTTCGTGCCGCTGGGGGGCGGCACCCACGACAGCGTGCCGTGGACGGTGACGAGGTTGCCGTTGACCTGCAGCGGGATGGTCCAATCGGCATTGATCATGGTGATGGCGCCGGGGTGGTCGGTGACCTGTTCGGGTGGAATCGGACTCATCCAGTGGGTGCGGTGGTCGTGCCATTCGGCGGTTGTGCCCGTGCTGATGCGCGTCCACTCTGGGGCGGCCTTCGCATCGGCAGCGGGCGGCGGGATCGCAGTCGCGTAACGGGTCTGGTTCAGGTACGTGGCAGGGGAGTGCTCATTGCGTTCGACGCCGCTCGAGGTGATGCGCAGGTACGGCTCACCGCTGTAGCCCTCGACGATCAACGTTCCCGACCCGGTCCACGAGACCTGGGGAGTGCCTCCGACATCGACGACCTTCACGTCCAAACCCGGTACCGCCGGCGTGACCGAGGTCAGCTCGATGCGGTAGTTGGACGTCACCGCTCCCGAACTACCGCCATGTGCGAATGCGGGTGCGGCAGGGGCCAGCACGAGCAGAACCGCGAACGAAACCGCGGCTGCGACACGACCGGTGCATCGCCCGCCGTCGCGGCCGTGGACGGTGCTCTCGTGCCTGATCCTCGAATGGCTGATCCTCACGTGCCCGATCCTCACTTGATGGTGAAGTTGGCGACGAAGTCGGTCTCGTCGAACTCGCTGTAGCGGGCGGCGATCGTGATCGTCCAGTTGCCGGCGATGGGGAAGACGGCGTCGTTGCTCGTTGCGTGACCAGGTCCTGTCGCCTCGACCGGAACGTCGAGCGGGCCGATGTTCTTCGATGGCAGGCTGGCTGTCACGGTGATCGTCGGCGTCTGGGTCAATGAACCCGTCAGCGTGCTGAGGTACACGTGCATCACGGTGCCACCCGTGATCGGCGGGTCGAGGATGACCTGCGCGATGCGATCGCCACTGAGCACGCTCACCGAAGCCGGAGCTGCCGGTAGTTCGCGTGGCGGCGCGGAGCTGACGAGTCCGGATGTCGCCGCGAACACGAGCAGGATGCCACACGCCTCCGCCAGCACAGTGCGACGCAGGCTGCGATCGTCGATGGCGTCGATCGCGAGTTCTGCAGCGCCGACGCTGGAGGCCAGTTGGACGGAACCGGCCTCGAGTTCATCGCCGTACGACTCATCGGCCACCTGCGGCCGGTGCACCAGCCAACGGCTGGCCGCGGCGACTCCGAGCACGCCGGCGACGAGGACGATCTTGATGAAGAACCACGTGCCGTAGTTGCTGCCCGTGAGACCGGACCACGAGCCCGCCTGGCGCCACGCGTTGATGGTGCCGGTCCCGATGAGGGCGACGACCGAGAGGGTCGCCAACGGTGAGAACCGCGCAGCCGTTTGCCACAAACGATCGCGGGGCAACACGAAGCAGAGCGCGAACACGCCGCCGATCCACAGTGACATTGCGGCGAGGTGGATGAACGTCGCGGAGAAGGCGATGAACAGCCAGCGGCCCGTGATGCCGTGACCGCCGGCGGCAACGGCTGCGAGCAACGCCACGGCCACAGCGCCCGCGGCAAGCGGCCACGTGCCATTGGCGGTGTACCAGCGCCGCACGAGCACGATCAACAGGCCGAGTCCGAGGAAGCCGAGACGGACGAACCACCAGCTGCCGGCTGTGGTGTCGAGCACGGTTCGCCATCGAGAGGGATCGCCGACCGCCAGAGATGCCTGTGCGGCGATCATCAGCTCGGTGCCGACGATCGCAACCGCAACCGCAGCGATCAGGACGACACCTGCGCGGCGTGTCTTCAGCAGGTCCGGAGCTGCCCAGGCGAGCAGGAAGAATCCGCCGATCAGGACCCCGACGCCCATGAAACTGGCGGCCCGACCCACGCCGAGCAGCGCCTGGGTCGAGGTCTTCGGTCCGTTGGCCTTGAGCAGGCTCGCCACGAGGCCGGCGTTGGTCGCTGTCTGCTTGCCAACCGAGAATGTGTACGCACCGTTCACCGGGTGCGAATCGGCTGAGATCGCACGCCACGAGACCACGTATGTGCCGTCGACGAGCGTGGGCACGTCGGCACTCATCGTCTGCGAGCCGATGCTCTGCCCGATGTTGGTCAAGGCGACCTCGGTGCCGTCGCCGCCGACCAGCCGCAGTGATTGGGGCACGGTCTCGATCGACTCGTCGAACGTCAGCACGATCTTGTCCGGCGACGTACTGAGCACCGATCCAGCGCTCGGGCTGGCCGTCACGAGTTCGGCGTGTGCGCTCACGGCACCGGCCACGCCCAGCGTGCCGAGCAGCACCACCATGGTGGCGACGACGAGGTGACGAATTCTCCAGCGCGACTTCATCACCATCACCACCTGAGGTCGTTGCGAACGGGCGATCAGTTCCCGCCGTCCTACATCGCTTCGGATTGGCGGACCGCCAGCAGCAGATCGCTGCGTGCCCTCGACACTCGCGACCGCACGGTTCCGATCGGGCAGTCGATGATGGTCGCTGCTTCTTCGTAGCTGAGACCCATCACCTGGGTGAGGACGAACGCTTCGCGGCGATCTGGGTCGAGCGCCGCCATCAGGTCGGTGCTCGACTCGGTGATGTGGACCGCAGACTCGGTGGTGTATTGCGTGATGCGCGACATCAGGCGCCGCTGGCGTTGGCGCCGACGAACGTGGTCGGCGCAGACACGGCGAGCGATGCCGAGAAACCAGACCTGGACGGGCGCGTCACCGCGAAACCCCGCCAGCGACTTGAGCGCACGGAGGTAGGTCTCCTGGACGAGGTCTTCTTCCTCGCCCGCTGACCCGAGTGCCGAACACAGCCGCCAGACCGCCGGCTGCGTGCTGCGGACGAGCGCAGCGAGCGCGACGTTGTCACCCTCGACGGCGGCCTCGACCAGGCGCGACAGCGGATCTGCGGGAGTCATCGCCCACATCTTGTCGGGTGACGTGCTGCGATTGCAACGCAAGGCGCAGATGCGCGGCCGACACCTGGGAACCGAATCGCCTCGCGCGGCGACTTCACGTACATGTCGTGTGAGCCGTGGCAGGATGCCATCTCCGCTCTCGTTGACGGCGAAGCCCCCCTCGTCGATCAGCGAATGCTGGATGCACATCTCGCGCGCTGCCCAGAATGCCGGACGTTTCGATCGTTTGCCGAGCAGGCACGGCAACGAACCAGGATCCAGCCCGCAGCAGCGATGCCCGATCTCGCTCCACGGGTCGTCAAGCTCAACGCGATCGCGGATCGCTTGAGTCGTTGGGGTGCCGCTCGGCTGATGCTGGGCGTCGTCGCGGTGCAGATCATTGCGTTTGCGCTGCCGGCGCTGGTGCTCGGCGAGGAGCAGAACACCTCGGCCCACGCCGCCCGTCATCTGGGGGCGTTCAGCGTCGCGTACGGCGTCGGTCTGTTGGTGGTCGTGTTTCGCCCGGCCCGGGCGCGGACGGTGCTGCCCGTCGCGGCGGTGCTCGCCGGAGCGCTGGTCATCACGGCAGTCATCGACATGGCCAGTGGGCACGTACCGCTGATCGGTGAGACGGGGCACATCCCCGAGCTGATCAGCGTGCTGTTGATCTGGCTGCTCGCCGTGCCGTCGTCGGAACGTACCCGGCGCCAGACGGCGTTGTCGCGTCGGCTCGTCGGTCTGCGGGCGGTTGTCGACGCCGATGATGGGCAGCGCGACGCAGGCTGAAACGGCGCCGGCTCAGCGGTCCTCTAGGGCCGGGCGACGAGTCAGCGGCGCTTGGCGCGGGCGGCTTCGGCGAAGGTTTCGGCCGGGCACGGCTCCCCGAACAGGTAACCCTGCGCCATGTCGCAGCCCAGCATCCGCAGCCGGTACAGCTGATCGGGACCGGTGACCCATTCGGCGACGACGGTCATGTCGAGCGCGTGGGCGAGCTGGATGATCGAGCGGACGATTGGGTCGTTGCCCTCGTCGTCGCCCAGGCTGGATGCGATCGAGCCGTCGAGCTTGAGCGTGTCGGCGCGGTAGTCGCGCAGCGCCGTCAGTGACGACACGCCGGTACCGAAGTTGTCGAGGGCGATGCTGATCCCGAACCGGCGCAGTGTCTGCAACGCACGCATCGTCGTCGGCTGATCGCCGTACAGCGTGTTCTCGTCGAAGTCGAGGGTGAGCTGTTGCGGCAGCAGATCGAGCTCGCGCACGGTGGAGATGACTCGTTCGACAAACGGCGGTTCGTTCATCTGGCGGCCGCTGACGTTGACGTGCACGCTGAACGCGCGCTCGACCAAGCCGGCGTCGATCCAAGCCCGGGCATCGGTGCACGCCTGGCGGATGACCCAGTCGCCCATCGGCACGATCGCACCACTCTCTTCGGCCAGCGGCACGAAGTCGGACGGCATGAGCAGGCCACGGGTGGGGTGATGCCAACGCAACAGTGCCTCGGCCCCGACCATTCGACCGGTGTGGGTCGACACGATCGGTTGGTAGGCGAGGCGCAGCTGATCTTCGGCGATGGCCTGCTCGAGTGCGACAGACAATGCCTTGCGGTCGCGTGCCGCCCGCATCATGTCTTCGGTGAACAGTTCGCAGCGTGACCGACCGCGGCGCTTGGCCCGGTACATCGCCGTGTCTGCGTTGCGAACGAGGGTGTTGGCCTCGTCGGCCGCCGTGTTCTCGAGCGGGTGCATCGGGTTCGACAGGGCGACGCCGATGCTGACACTGATGTCGACCTCGACCCCGTTCAGCATCAATCGACCGGTGAGGGCCTGGCGGACGCGCTCCGCGAGTTCGAGTGCCGCCTGTTCATCGATCCCGCCTTCGCACAGGACGACGAACTCGTCACCTCCGATGCGGGCGATGACGTCGGCGGGGCGGGTCGCGGACGCGAGCCGGCCGGCGATGCTGGCGAGCAGCAGGTCGCCGACATCGTGACCGGCGTTGTCGTTGACGTCCTTCAAGCGATCGAGGTCGAGGAACAACACACCGACCTGCTGGCGCTGGAACCGAGCACGCTCGAGGGCTTCACCGAGCGTGCGCAGCAGCAGCACCCGATTGGGCAACCCGGTCAGCGCGTCGTGCGTGGCCTGGTGGGCCAGCTCTGCCTGGAGCTGCTTCGCCGTCGTGATGTCGCGGATCTGGCCTGCCCAGAAATCGATGGCCCCGTCGGGAGCGCGCTGCACGAAGACCGTGACGTTGAGCGTGCGGGTGAGTCCATCCGGGCCGCGATAGATCGCCTCGCCGTTCCAGTCGCCGCTCTGCGTGCTGTTGAGGACCTCTCGTGGGATCTGATCGCGCAGCGTTTGCAGCAGCGTGCGCATCGCCGGCTCGCGGACGAGATCGACAGCGTCTGCGACACCGAACAGTGATCGGGCCGCGTCGTTGGTGAACGTCGGCGAGCCGTGACGGTCGATGATCAACACGGCGTCGGGGCTCGCTTCGAGCAGCCCGGTGAGGCGCTCGCTGAGCTGACGTTGGTTGTACTCCTCGGTGATGTCGGAGACGCACCCGGTGTAGCCGACGTGTTGCCCGAACAGGTCTCGCTTCGGTGTCGTGTCGAGGCGCAGCCACACCAACTTGCCACCCGACGTCCAAACGCGGAACGTGATGGTGAGGGGCTCGCCGGCTTCGCGCAACCGGCGCCAGGCGAGCTCGGCGGCGGCCCGATCGCCAGGGTGAGCGTTGGCCCATGGGGCCGCACCGATCGAGATCGGACCACCACTCAGAGCAAGGGCGCGGAAGGACTCATCTGCGGAAACGAGACGACCGGAGAGGTCGGTTTCGAAGAGCCCAACAGGGAGCGCACTCATGATCGGTGATGGTTCCTGTTCCGTCGCGTAGTACTCAATGTCTAGCCGATCTCGGCTCGTTTGAGGTCAAGTTCTCGTCAAGGTGTCGAAGAAAGAGCCGTCGATTCTGCGCTGGCAATCGCCGACCCTTCGATGACGCTCAGCAGGTCCGTCGCTGATGAGCCGGTGGGCAGCTCGACCTGCTGACTGAGGGCGTACAGCGTGAACCGATAGTGGTGGGTGGCGCCTGTGGGTGGGCACGGACCCTTCCAGCCGATCGATGGCGCGGCGGCTGTGCTGTAGCCGTTCTGACCTTCGATCGCGCTGATCGGCGGGTTGTTGCGGGGGATCGTCGGGTTCTTCGGATCGAGGCCGGCGATGATCCAGTGCACGAAGTCGTTGGCGTCGCTGTCGGTCACGACGAGCGCCATCTCGACCGCTTCAGCGGGAGCGCCCAGCCAGCTCACGGCGGGGGACTCGTCGGCGCCGTGACACGTGTAGGCGGCGTCGATCGTTCCGCCGTCAGCCCATGGGAGCACGAGCACGAGCGAGAGACCGTCGCCGGCGCCCGAATCTGCGGCGCCCGACCCGACGTCCACCGAGCCCGCAGTCGCTGAACCGCCAGTCGTGTTGACGACACCGTTGCCGATGCTGGCCGAGCCGAGGCCGTTCGTGAAGTCATCGCCGCTCAGGCCCGTCGACTGGCCGGCGATGGTCGTCGTTGTGGTCGGGGTGTACACGGATTGGGTCTCGCTGGGGCCCGCAGGTCGCAGCGAGCGGCCATCGGAGTTGCACGCCGCGACAGCGAGCAGCGCAATGGTGATGCCGACGGTGGGGACGATGATTCGCGAACGACGCACGACATGCGAGCTTACGGTGTCGGTGCTGATCAGACTGGGCAGCCTCGGCCCCGGGTTGGCCGGTAACGTGGTTGTCGTGTCTGAACAGCGGCGCTGCATCCTCACGGTTCATGCTCATCCCGACGACGAGGCCTCCAAGGGCGCGCCCACGTTGGCGATGTATCACGCCCAAGGCGTGCACACGGTGCTGGTGTGTTGCACCGGCGGCGAAGAGGGCGATGTCCAGAACCCGGCCCTGCGCGAAGAAGGCGGTCCGTTCTTCGGGCTGACTCCCGAGCAGGAGAAAGTCAAGATGGCCGAGCTGCGTCCGGCCGAGCTCGCCGCTTCTGCGGCGATCATCGGGTTCGACGAGACGATCATGCTCGGCTACCGCGACTCGGGAATGCTCGACAGCGAGCCGAACAACCACGCCGAGTCGTTCAACATGGCCCCGATCGACGAAGCCGTCGGCCGCCTGGTGGCCGTCATCCGGCGCACGCGGCCGCAGATCATCATCACCTACAGCGACGATCATTCGGGCTATCCGCACCCCGATCACGTCAAGGTCAACGACATCTCCGTCCTCGCGTTCGAGCGCGCCGGTGATTCGACCTGGTACCCGGACGCCGGCGAGCCGTACCAGCCGGCAAAGATGTACTACACGATCTGGTCGAGGGCTCGGTTCCTGAAGGTGCACGAGGCGATGTTGCGAATCAAGGGTTCGTCGCCGTTCGACGAGAAGTGGTTCGAGCGGCCGGACAACGACGACAAGATCACGACCAAGCTCGATGTCGGCGCCTACCTGTGGGCTCGCACCGAATCGCTTCGCGCCCACGCAACCCAGGTCGACCCGACCGCTGCGTGGTGGTTCGGTCTCAACGACGACGAACTCGCCGAGGCCTACCCGTACGAGGACTGGGCACTTGCGGCGTCGCACGTGGGGCCGGTGCCGCCGATCGAGCCAGAGACCGATCTGTTCGAAGGTATCGACGTACCGGTTGGCTCGACCCGGCTCGGTGCATCATGACCACGGTTCAGTACCGGGTTGCATTCGGGAAGAAGGACGAAGCCGTCGAGGGCCCTGATGACGCCGAACTGGTGGTGTCGATCGCCGCCGACGATGTCGGCCTGGATCCGACGATCGCATTCATGCGCGGCAAGCTGAAGTCGGTGGGACCCACCGGGCCGTTGTTGGCACTGCTGCAGTCGGGCGAGGTCGCACCTGTGTTGGCTCGCCTCGGCGTTCGCTGACGAGTCCTGCGCGACGAGCCTTCAGGTGTTGGTGTTGGCGCGCATCGCGTCGCGCAGCTCGCGATAGCCGATCACGATCGCCCCGCTGTTGGACAACAGATCGCGCAGCCGTTGGTCGACGGTCACGAGTGCCAGATCGTCGATCCATCCCTGGGCGGCATCGGTGATGGCGCGGACTTCGGGAGTGTCGATGGCTGGCTGCACGTGGATCTCGGTGACACCGGGCTGCAGTGCTTCGATCGCGTCATAGACACGCTCGCGACTGCCGGCGCGCCAGTCGTGATCGAAGTGGTCGGGGAAGACGACGCCCTCTTGTGTGGCGAGATCGCGGAACGGGAAGCCGGCCTGGTCTTTGCTGATGGTCGACGGCAAGCGGATCGGCAGTTGGAACTCGACCGCGAGTTCGAGGTACACGTCGAAGAACTCCGGACGCAGCGTGATCGCGCTGAGATGCGGTGCGAGGTGGGTGACGTCGATTCCCCACGCGACAGCTCGCTCGATCTGGGCCCGGCACTCGCGCAGCACTTCTTCCGGGTCGGCGTGCTCCCACAGATCGTCGACGTTGCGCGGGAAACCCGCCTCGCCACTGAGCAGCGATGGCGCGTGGGTGATCGGTCCCCAGCGATACGTGGGGTGCTCGCAGTTGAGCGTCAGGTGGACGCCGACGTCGTCGGTGACGCGGTAGCGAGTCGCGGCGTCGTGCGCCCACGGGGCAGGAACCATCAACGACGCGCACGATGCGACGCCATCACGGATGGCAGTGAACACGCCTTCGTTGGCCGCGTGACACGAGCCGAGGTCGTCGCAGGAGATGATGACGAGGCGGGCATCGGAGCCGTACCCCAGGCGATCGGCCAGCGTTTTCACAGCTGCGACGCTATCCGGTGCATTGGCCCCAGAGACCCAGATGGGTGGCCTGGGCGGCCGTGGCGGCGGCCACGAAGTCGGCAGCGTGAGCATCGTTCGGTGCGATCGTGAGCGGCCGAGCGAAACCTTCGACCGCCAGTTCGAGGTTGACGAAGAGGTCGTCGCTGCTGCGGTAGACGTAGCCGAGCAATCGGCCGTAGTCGTCGCGAGCTTCGGCGTCGCGCACGATCATCACGGGGGTTCCGGGCGGAAGGGTGTGCTTGGTGAACGCGCTCGCTTCGGGGCCGTAGCACTGAACGGGCGTGTTCGGCTTCACGGTCTCGGGCGTGTCGACGCCGATCAAGCGGACGCGTTCGTGGTGCCCGTTGATCGTCGCGTCGACCGTGTCGCCGTCGATCACGCGAACGATGGTGGCGTTCGAAGCGATCGCGCCGCCGGATGATGTCACGCCGCCGGATGAGGTGGGCGTGCCCGATGTGTTGAGGGTGGTGGTTCTGGACGGGGAGTGACCCCCGAACGTGCATGCGCCGGCCAACACCACGAGCCAGCCCGGCCACAGCTTCATTGTGGACCGTTCTACCGGAAGGGTGTCGCAATGCGGGCGGGCTTCGGGCGATGTCCCCCCGGGACCCGCTGTCTAGAGTCGGACGGATGAGCACACCCAGCGTTGGCGAAGCCGAGGTGCGGGCCGCCGTTGCGGCGCTCGGCGTCGAGCACGACATCATCGATTGCGATCCGGCGTTGGCCGACACGGCGGCGTTCTGTGAGGCCTACGGATACTCGCCCGATGATTCGGCGAACACGATCATCGTGATCGGCAAATCGGACCCGCCCCGATACGTCGCGTGTGTCGTGCTGGCCACGACGCGGCTCGACGTGAACAAGGTCGTCCGCATCCGCATGGGCGTCAAGAAGGCGTCCTTCGCGGCTGGCGAGCAGACGCAGGAGATCACCGGGATGATGATCGGCGGTGTCACGCCGTTCGCGCTGCCGGCCGACATTCCGATCTGGGTCGATGCGCGAGTCGTCGCCCGTGATCGCCTGATTTTCGGTGGCGGCAGCCGGAGCTGCAAGGTCGTCGGTCCGCCGTCGCTGCTGACGAGTCAAGCCGCGGTCGAGGTGGTCGAAGGACTCGCGTTCGTCCAAGAACCGTTCAGCTGAGACCGATTCGGGGGAACCGTGGTTACAGCCGCTCGATGATCGTGCCGGTGCCGATGCCGCCACCGCAACACATGCTGACGAGGCCGAACTGGCCACCCGTGCGCTCGAGCTCGTACAGCGCCTTCGTCAGCAGGAACGCACCGGTTGCGCCCAGCGGATGGCCGAGCGCGATGGCACCGCCATTTGGATTGGTCTTGGCGATGTCGGCGCCGACCTCTTTCGCCCACGCGAGGACGACCGACGCAAAGGCCTCGTTGATCTCGAACACGTCGATCTGATCGATGGTCATACCGGTGCGCTCGAGCAGCTTCTCGGTTGCGTCGATCGGCCCGGTCAGCATCAGCACGGGATCGACACCCACGAGGCATGAGTCGACAATGCGCGCCCGCGGTGTGAGGCCGAGCGCAACTGCCTTCTCTTCCGACATGATCAACACGGCGGCGGCGCCATCGCTGATCTGCGAGGAGTTGCCGGCGGTGTGCACGCCGTTCTCGCGAGCGACGGGCTTGAGCGACGCGAGCTTCTCGATGGTGGTGTCACGCAGACCTTCGTCCTTGCTGACGCGATGGGTGGTACCGGACGGCTTGCCGTCCTCGCCCAGATCGGGTGCATCGACTTCGATGAACTGTCCGGCAAAGCGGTCTTCGTTCCACGCCGCGAGTGCTCGCTGCTGGCTGAGCAGACCGAACGCATCGGTGTCCTCGCGACTGATGCCCCACTTCTCGGCGATGCGCTCGGCACCCTCGAACTGCGACGTCATCTCGTACTGGCCGAAGTAGGTCTTCGGGATCGGAATGCCGAATCCAAGACCCTTGCCACCCGAGCTGCCGATCGGGATGCGGCTCATCGATTCGACGCCGCATGCGATCGCGACGTCGACGACACCCGCACCGACCAGTGCGTAGGCGAGGTTGGTGGCCTGCTGGCTGGAGCCGCACTGCGTGTCGACCGTGGTGTTCGGCACGGATTGCGGCAGACCGGCGGCGAGCCACGCGGTGCGACCGATGTTGAACGCCTGCTCGCCGACCTGGCTGACGCAGCCGGTGACGACCTGGCCGACTTCGCTCGGGTCGATGCCGGTGCGCTCGATCAGCGCCTTCTGCACGGCGCCCAACAACTCGGCGGGATGCACGCTGGACAAACCGCCGTTGCGGCGGCCGATCGGGGTACGGACAGCATCGACAATCACAACGTTCGTCATATGGCTCAAGCTACCGGCCGTGCAATGCTGGCGTCGTGCCAGAGACGCCAGCCACCTTCGTGCCCCTCGTGAACCCCCCATCCGCCGATCCGGACGTTCACCGGTACGTGCACGTTGTCGGTTCCAGCGTCTGGGTCCACGACGAACCAGCCGACCCGACATGGGGTCGCCACTTCCTCGGGTTGCTCGACGGCGCCGCGATGTGGGGCGTCGACGTTCCCCACGGGCACGACCCGGCCGATGGTGCTGCCGCCGATCTGTTCAGCTACTTCGGCCGATCATCGGAGACGGAATGGCTCGTCGCCGGGCGAGCGGTCCAGATCATCGAGTGGGCGCGCACGCACCGGTTCTGTGGCCGTTGCGGCACGCCGACCGAACTGGCGCCTGGCGAGCGGGCGATGAAGTGCCCAGCCTGCCGGCTGCTCGCGTTCCCGCGTCTTGCGCCGGCGATGATCACGCTCGTGACGCGTGGCTCTGGCGCCGACGAGGAAGCGTTGCTCGCCCAGGGCGTGCAGTTCCGCGGACCGATGTACAGCTGCCTCGCGGGCTTCGTCGAGCCCGGCGAATCCTTGGAAGGAGCCGTGGCTCGCGAGGTCCGCGAAGAGGTCGGCATCGAAGTCACCAACATCCGCTACTGGGGGAGCCAGCCGTGGCCGTTCCCGCACAGCCTGATGCTGGGGTTCCACGCCGACTATGCCGGTGGCGAGATCGTGTGCGACCCGACCGAGATCATCGATGCCCAGTGGTACCGCCGTGACGCGCTGCCGCCGATTCCGCCCGGCATCAGCATCGCCCGCAAGTTGATCGATGTCTGGCTGGCGGCCGGCTGAGTCTCGCTGGAGCCGCCGGCGACCTGCACACTCCGACGAATGTCAGGCGTGGTCGCGCGTGGCGCGACCGGCAGAACGTTCACTCCGACGGATGTCAGGCGTGGTCGCGCGTCGCGCGACGGAGCGGGCTCACAGGTCGCGCTGGACGTCGCCCATGGCCATCTGGCCGCGCGACCCCATCGAGGCCCACATGCTGAGTTTCCGGCGTACGGGTTTCTTCGGTGCCCGGGCGCAGTCGGGGTGAATCGCGTCTCCGGCGACGTCGATGACGTCTTCGCCGTCGCGAAGCTCGTTCCCACAGATTCGGCAAGCAGCCATCGCCGGTGACCCTACTGCAGCTTGTCGGTGAACCAGTCGAGGATGATCTCGGCTCGCTGGCGGCGGTGCACGGGCGAACCGCTGCGTGAGAGCTCGTGCGTCTCTGCTGGGAATCGGTAGAACGTCACGTCGCGATCGAGCAGCCGCAGCGCGACGAACAGCTCTTCGGCCTGCGAGATCGGGCAGCGGAGATCGTCTTCGCTGTGGATGATCAGCATCGGGACGGTGATGTCGCGGACGTAACGGATGGGTGACATGCGCTCGTACTCGGCGGGATCTTCGATGTGGGTGGGGCCGTGCTCGACGCGGAAGACCGTGCCGATGTCGCTGCTCCACTCCTCGCTGATCATGTTGTTGACCGAGCGCTCGCTGCAGATGCCCTTGAACCTCTCGCCATGGAGGCCGGCGAGCATCGTCGCCATGTAGCCGCCGTAGCTGCCGCCCTGCATCCCGACCCGGTCGCGGTCGCAGAAGTTGTAACGGTCGAGCGTGGCGTCGAGCACGGCGAGCACGTCGTCGACGTCGACCGTCCCCCAGCCGGTGCCGGGACGCTTCGGGTGCTTGGGGCCGAGGATGGCCTGACCCCATGACTCCTCGCGACCGCTGGACCCACGAGGGTTGCTCATGACGACCACGAACCCGGATGCGGCCTGGAACTGAGCCTCGTCGAAGTAGGTCTCGCCGTACTGGGTGTGCGGGCCACCATGGACATTGAGGATCACCGGGTACGTCGATGTCGGGTCGAAGTCGGTGGGGCGCATGATCCAGGCGTCGATCTCGAGCGTGCCATCGGTGGTGGGAACGGTGAAACGCTCCCAGCTCAGCGGCTTGACAGACGCGACATATCCGTCCGAAAGATGAGTGAGTTGCGTCTCGACTCCCTGTCGCAACACGAACAGTTCTGCGGGCCGATCCACGGAACCGATCGCCATCGCGAGCGTTCCGTTGGCTGCGTGAAACGAGCGGACCCAACGGTCGCCTTCACTGATCTGATCCGGCGCGCTCGACCCGTCGGCCGCGATCAGATGCACGTGGCATCGGCCGCGGTCCTCGCAGGTCTGGATGATCGACGCGTCGTCGACCCACACCGACGGGCGCGGTCCGGCCGACGTGATGAACGTGCGGTCGAGCTGACCGCTGACCCACTGCCGTCCGCCGGTTGCGAGGTCGAGCACGCCGACCCGCGCGTTCTGCGGATCGATCGTGGCGTCATCGCTGCCGGTGAAGGCGACGCGGGTGCCGTCGGGCGATACGGCCGGGCCGGTGTAGGTGCCCGTCTGGTGAGTGAGCACAGTGATCTCGCCGTCGAGTGGAACGAGGTACAGATCGGTTGCGAGGTCGCGATCCCAGGTCTCGTGCCGCTGCGCGCTGGTGACCACCCCGGTGGAGTCGCCGAGCCACGACGTACCGCTGTGCTGGAACGGACCGGGTGTCAGGTTGCGGGGCGCAGTGGTTCCGTCGACGGCAACGACATGGACGTGCATCGGCCGATCGAAGATCCAGCCCTCGCCGTTGAGTCGGGTGAGGAAGCGTTCGATCTTGCGAGGCGGTTGCCAGCTCTCGTCGGGCTCGTCATACCGGGCGTCGCGAGTGCGGCTGCAGAACGCGATCCAGCGACCGTCAGGGCTCCACGACAGGTCCCCGATCCCTTCCTTCATGGTCGCGATCGTGCGCACCTCTCCCGGACCGTCGATCGGCAGGACGTGCAGCGTCGCCTCGCCTTTGGTCTCGCTGCGGCTCGAGACGAATGCGAGGCTGCGCCCATCGGGTGACCAACACGGCTGGGTGTCGTTCTTGTCGCCGCTGGTGAGCGGACGGGGGGGAGTGCTTCCATCGGCGGCGGTGAGCCACACCTGAGCCCTGGTCTTGTTCTTGGTCATGTCGACGCGGCTGACGACGAAGGCGATCTGGTCACCGTCGGGTGACACCGCCGGACTGCCTGCCGCGACGACACCGCCGATGATCAGCGCGGCGATGTCGGCGTGTGCGCTCTCGGCCACCGCGGGGGCTTTTTGGATGTCACTCATCTGACCGACGGTAGTCGCGCCCGAACGCGCCGTTGGATCTCCCGAGCCGTGTCGACGTGTGATCAGATGGACCGATGGAGACGGCTGAGTATCTGACGGCGTTGCGTCGCGACGGCGACGCGTTCGCCGAGTCCGCGGTTGCCGCAGGGTTGGCCGCTGCAGTTCCGTCGTGCCCCGGTTGGACGGTCGCCGACTTGGTCTGGCATCTCACCGAGGTGCACTACTTCTGGGCTTCGGTCGTTGTGCAGCAAGCCACGCGATGGGACGAAGTCGGCCGCATCGTGCGGGTCGACGAAGACGATCTCCTCCCGACGTATCACGATGGTCTCGCTCGCCTGTGCCAGGACCTGGCGAACACGGATCCCGCGACCGAGGTGTGGACGTGGGCGGATCAACACGATGTCGCGTTCGTCATCCGCCGCATGGCTCACGAGACCGCCGTCCACCGGTGGGACATGGATCGAGCAGCGGGCCTCGCCACGTCGGTCGAGCCGATGTTGGCCAGCGACGGCATCGACGAGTTCCTCACCCACTTCGTCGACGACGTCAGCGACGACGCCGAGCCTGTCGGCGGCTCGGTGCACATCCACTGCGGTGATGTGGCGGGCGAGTGGACCATCCGACCCAACGAATCGGGAACGGGCTTCGACGTGACCCGCGAGCACGCCAAAGGCGACGCGGCGTTGCGCGGGCACGCAAGCGCATTGCTGTTGGCGCTGTGGCGTCGAGTCGGCACGGACACTATCGACGTCGTTGGCGACGCCGACGTCGCCCGTCGTTTCCTGGCTGCACCGAACCTCAGCTGAAGGTCGCAGCTTCGGTCACCACCACTCGGTCCCCGGATCACCCTTGAACGGCCCGACGACCTTCGATGTGATCCAACCACCGTAGAACGAGCCGGGATTGGCAACGACTTGTTCCTCGTCGACCCAACACTCGTCGACCAGGCGCGCGTAGAACGCCACGTGCCCGGCGATCGATGCGAACGGCGGAGTCGGGTTCTCGTAGCTCCACGCCGCGTCCGGCACGACGGTGCCGTCATTCCCGGGAGTTGGCGGGATCACGATCGACCAGTACGTGGCCGGACCCTTCCACTCGCAGAACGACCGTGACGTTCCGGCCTGCAGGCAGTGCGCCGCCACGTCGGATCGGGGGATGTAGAACGCCGGCGGCTGGCTCGTCTCCAGCACACGAAGGCACGCGTAGGTGTCGGCGATCGTGACGCCGTGATGGACGACTCGGACGTGGCTCGTCGTCGGCACGATGGCGGGTGGCCGTGGATAGTCCCACACGCTCTCCTGGCCTTCGCCCGGAATCTCCCTCGACGTCGGCCCGCGAGATCTCATCGATGTCGACGTTACCGGCGCGTCGATTCCAGCCCGACACTCAGCTCGGGTCTCACCACGAATAGCGTCAGGCCATGCCAACGGTGCACCTGAACGCGATCGACATCTTCTACGAACGGTCCGGCTCCGGTCCGCGGTTGCTGTTCCTGAACGGGTCTGGCGCCACGCTGGCGACCTCTGCACTGATGGTCGACGTGTTCAAACGCGACTTCGATCTGCTCGCACATGATCAACGCGGGCTCGGCCTGACATCGATTCCTGACGGTCCGTACACGATAGCCGAATACGCGGCGGACGCGGCCGCACTGGCCGAATCCATCGGATGGGACACCTACCGCGTGGTGGGTGTCAGCTTCGGCGGCATGGTGGCGCAGGAGTTGGCGGTGACGTACCCCGATCGCATCGAACGTCTTGCGCTGGTCTGCACGTCGTCAGGCGGTGCAGGCGGCGCGTCGTATCCGCTGCACAGTTTGGCCGAGAAGCCGCCGCAAGAGCGGGCCGAGATCGGGTTGAAGATCATGGACACCCGTTTCACGCCGCAGTGGCTTGCCGAACACGAGGGTGATCGGTTCCTGGCCGAGGCGATGACACAGCGGCGAACGGCCGACAAGCCGGCCGACGTTCTGCGCGGCGAGACACTGCAACTCGAGGCTCGCAGCCATCACGACGTGTACGACCGGTTGCCGGGCATCACGTGTCCGACACTGGTCGCCTCCGGTCGCTTCGACGGGATCGCTCCACCATCGAACGGGGAAGCGATCGCGAGTCAGATCCCCAACGCCGAGTTGCGCCTGTACGACGGCGGCCATGGGTTCTTCGCCCAGGATCGGCGAGCGTTCCCGGACATCCGCGAGTTCTTGCTCGGCTGAGATGTGCTGCGCCGGATTCGCCGGCGCGAGCGCGGACGTCGGCTATTCGGCGATGCCGACGGGCTGTCCGTCGATGATCTGATCGAGGTACTCGCTGAGCCCGTAGCCGACGGCTTCGGCTCGCTCGTCGGTGGCCTCCAGCGTCCAGCGGGTCATGCCCTCGCTGATGCGGGTGACGAGCCAGTTGCCATCCGGGTCCTGGCGTCTGTTGCGAAGCGGGATGAGGTCCATCACCTCGCCGGTGAACTTCCACTCGCGGTCACTTCGCGACGACCGCAGCAGACCGGTGATCGTGTTGTGGTAGCTCTCGTCGCCCTCGAAATCGGTGCTGACCTCGACGTGGTCGCAGAAGTGCATCTGCCCGTTCTCCCACACGAACCCGCCGCGGGTGCCGGGCCCGTCCTTCTTGGCGACGCGGCTGGCCATGAACCCGAGATCGCGATCGAAGTTGGCGGTGAGCCAGCGGTAGTACCACGGCGCCTGCCAGTAGCGCGGGCCCCACGAGTGGTCGCGCAAGCCACAACCGTTAATCTCCCACTCCTCGTCGCCGACGCGGATGGTGCCGTGGGCCTGGACGAGTTGCTCGTAGTGACCCTTGGCGAATTCTTCACCCGGCGTCTCGTGCGATTCCTCGGGCTCGCCACCGAACATGCTTGGCTTGCCCTGACCCGTGAAGGTGATGTGTGCCTCGCACTCGGCGTACGGGTTGTTGGTGAACGCTTCCTTCGGGTTCGCCATCTGCAGCGGATCGTCGAGCAGCACGACCTTGCCGGTGTAGTCGATGCGCAACTCCTCGAACGGCGTGACCATCGTCCACTTCAAGCCACCTGCGTCGAACGCGTCGTTGTTGTCGATGTTCGGTCGCTTGAACATGAAGCCGACGCGGCGCTGGTGGTCCGGCCCGTCGGGCAGGTAGACGCAGACGGTCATCTCGGCGTAGCCCTCGTTGGCCCGGTTCCCGATGCGGAACCACGCGCCGATCTGGTTCGCCGGATCGAAGCAGTTGATGTACATGCTCTCGTTGAAGTTGGACTCAGGTCCGAGTTCGTGCATGTACTCGTCGGCGGCATCGAGGCGAATTCCCATGCGCCGAACTGTAGGAGTTGTGGCCGGTCGGCCCGTCACCGGAAGCCGAGAGGCCTCGGCTCGCAACGAGCTTGCAAACCAGTGCGATTTTTCGACCGCCGAGGTCGAAAAACAGGATCAGTTTGGTGGGGGTTGACCGGTCGCGCGTCAGAACAGTTGCAGTTGTTCCCACGTGATCGCGACGACGCCGACGTTCTGCCACGTGAGCCGGCCACGACCGCCGGGGCGGCGAACTTCGAGCCGGTCTGCTCGAAGCGAGCGCGCCGCGCCCTGCGGAACGTCGAACAGCGTGATGCTGCCGTCGGGATTGACCCCAGCGATACGGCCAGAGATCCATCGGCCGGCATCACCGCGGCGAAAACGCACGGCTTCACCGGCGCGCAAGCCGACCTGTTCGAGCAACAACGCGTCCGCCATCGTCATCGATCAGGCGCCCGTGATGCGCGCCTGCAGCTTGCGCATCCCCGCCAGCCAGCGGTCGTAGTCACTGACCTTGCGGGCCCAGAACGTGAGCACCTCCGGGTGGGGAGCGATGAGGAACGTCTCGGCCGTGATCACGGCAAGGCAGGCCTCGGCGACTTCGGCGGGTTCGAGGACGACGCCTGCTGATCGGACCACGCTGGTCGCCGGCCCGGCGCCCGGGGTGTCTCCGGCGTTGAGCATGTTGGTGTTGACGCCCTGTGGGCACAGGCAGCTGACGCGCAGGCCACGCGATCCGTAGGTGAGGCTGATCCACTCGGCGAAGGCGACGGCCGCGTGCTTCGTCATGCTGTACGGCGCGGAGCCGATCTGCGACAGCAGACCGGCGGCGGATGCGGTCGAGCAGAAGTAGCCCTCGCCGCGATCGAGCCACGTCGGAAGCAGATGCTTGAGGGCCCAGCGGTGAGCATGGACATTGATGTCGAACGCCAGGTTCCAGTCACGCTCGGTGGTCTCCATGTCGGTGCCGACACCGACGCCTGCGTTGGCGAAGAAGAGATCGATCGTGCCGAACGAACCTTCGGCCGCGGCGATGAGGTCGATGTTGCCCTGTTCGGTGCCGACATCGGATCGCACCCCGAGCGCGGATCCGGGCCGACGGTCGTTCAGCGCGGCGGCCACCCTGAGTGCTCCGTCGCCGTCGAGGTCAGCGACCACGACCATCGCGCCGGCCTGGTGAAATCGTTCGGCCAGCGCCTTGCCGATTCCGTTCGCGGCTCCCGTGACCACCGTGTGCTTGCCGGAAAGATCCATTCCCGCATGGTAGGCGGCTCGTATGAGAAGGCTGGTGATCGGGCATGGGACCTGCCGATGGTCGTCGCCAATCGTCAAGATCTGCAGAGTTGTGACATCTGCGCCGACCAACTCGGAATCGAAACACAGTGTTCACGGTTACCATGCACATACCACAAGCGCCCTCGGGTTACGGTGGCCTTGCCAACGAGAACGACAGCGTTGCACCAACTCAGGAGGAGCCTTCGATGACCGATACGAACGAGGCAGTGATCACTGAAGCCTTGGCAGTCATCGACAAAGCGCTGGCTGAAATGCTGCGCCGTGAACTCGTTTCGTCCGGCGAAGTCGCCGACCTGTTGCTCGACGTGCGCACGCTCTTGACGCATCCAGCGCCCGCGGTGGTCGCTGCACTCTGAGTCTCGATTGGCGCGGGAGCATCCACTGTGGAGCGCCCGCATCAGAAGCTCCCAAGCGCGTGTGACCGGTCCGTGAGTGACCGCTTCAGCTGAGGGCGAGCAAGTCCTCGAAGGAACCGACGAGGCAGCGGTGCAGCAGTTCTGAGTCTTCGACCGCTGCGATGTCGATGTTGACACCCATGTCGAGGCTGCCGAGGTAGCTCAACAACGTGAGGTTGAAGGCGACTCCCGCGAGTGGCCCGACCGGATAGTTCTCCAGCAGTTGCGCCCCGGCGACGAACATCGGGATCGGGGCGCCGCGCACGTTGCTGGTGGCGAAGTCGACAGTCTGGGCTTGCGTTCGCGCGAGTCGTGTGACGAGCGATGTCGGCAGTGCCGACGCGACGGCGGCCAGCGCTTCCAGCGACGCCGACCCATTGCCACCGCGAGCGGCCTGCGAGGCCTCGTGGATCGCGGTGAAGCGGTCGGCGATCGGCATCTCGCTGGTCGGAATCAGCATCCGCACGAGCGAGAACGCGTTGGCACCACTGGTCTCGCTGCGAGTGCTGATCGCCATCGACGAGCGCAGGAAGTCGACGGGAGCGTCCTTGGCGATGTGATATCGGCTGGCCGCTTCTGCTGCCACCGTGAGGAACGCTGTGTTCAGCTTGCCGCCGAGCTGCTTGGCGACGGCGCGTGTCTCGGCGTACGGGGCGCGAAGGACCTCGATCCGGCGCTTCAGCGAACGCTGCGTCCACAGCGGCGAATGGGCCTGTTCGACATCGCTCAACTGGCTGATGATGCCGCGCACGGTATCGGCCGCCGCGGAGCCGGCCTCGGGGATCTGGGTCGGGTCGGCCAACAGGTCGCGGACCTGGCGAATGAGACCGAGTGGCATCCGCAGGCTGCCTGCGAGCAGCCCACGCAAGACCTCTGAGCTCGCCGACGTGGCGGCGTGTTCCGTCGCGGCATCTGCGGCGTCGGCATCGACCGGCGGTGGTTCAGGAGCGTCGGCGTGGAAGTCGAGGAACGCCAAGCTCAACTGCACCATGCCCTCACCGTCGGCGATCGTGTGGTGCAACTTCTCGATCAGCGCAGCCTTTCCGCCGCGGAGACCCTCGACGACATAGAACGTCCACAGCGGACGAGTGCGGTCGAACGGATCGTTGGTGATCAGGCTGGCAATGTCCAGCACCTGGCGCAGGGTCCCAGGCTTGGGCACCGCGATGCGGCGAACGTGGTAATGGATGTCGAAGTTGCTGTCGTCGACCCAGACCGGCGCGGTGAGGTTCGCCGGGGCGGACTGCACGCGCTGACGGAGCCGCGGCACCTGCACGATCGCCCGCTCCATCCGGCGCACGAGGCGATCGAAGTCGGGCGAGCGATCGAGGATAGTGATGTTGGCAAAGGTCGAGGAGAGGTGCGGATCCTTCTCCATCCGCCACATCAACCCCTCCGCGTCGGACATCTTCGTATCGAACGCGGGCATCTCGGTCATGTCGCGAGGCTACGCCACGGTCATGCGCGAGGCGACCGCAGACCACGGGTGAGGCGTGCCGCCAAGGCACCCAGCACCAACCCGACGGCAGCACCACCGACGACATCGCTGGCGTGGTGGATGCGGACATAGGCGCGGCTGACCGCGACCACTGTGGCGGTGCCGAACCACAGCGGCGCTGTGCGTCGGCCGCCCCACGCCGTGAGCACACCCGCGGCGACGAACGCCGACGACGCATGGCCGCTGGGGAAGCTGCTGGTCGACGGCTTGCGCATCGTGTATCGCTCGTCGCCGGTCTCGGTCGGCCGCGTGCGCCGGAAGAGACGCTTGATGCCCTGGTTGACCAGCACGCTCTCGATGCCGAGGACGGCGCTGAGGGCCACCGCCTGATCACGCCTCTGCTCACTGGTGAGCCCGCGGGCGAGACCGATGATGTGCCAGATCACGCTGAAGTCACCGAGCGCGCTGGCGTTGGTGAACAGGAAATCTGCCGCAGGGTTGCCGCGCAGTCGTTCGAGTTGGTCGTCCGCCCATGTGTCGAAGGCGACGACCCGCGTTCCGATCGGGCCGTCGGCTGAGATCATGCAGCGACAACCGTACCCATCTGCAGCGGCGCTTCGACCGCGGCCAGATCTGGGTTGCCGCCGAATGCCGGGCACCATTGCTTGAACGCGCAGCTGCCGCACAGCGTGCTGGTCTTGGGCCGGAAGTCGCCCGTCTGGCATGCCTTCTCGACGGCCTTCCACACTGCTGTGGTGCGGGTCGTGATGAACCGTACGGACTGCGCGGACGGCGTTGCCTCGATCACCTCGCCGGTCTTGAGGTACATGAGCCGGATCGTGGCGGGTCGCTGGCCGAGCAGCGATTCACACAGGAACGAGTAGAAGTGGACGCCGTTCATCCGCGCCTGCTCGAAGTTGACGCTGGGAGCGCGACCCGTCTTGTAGTCGACGACGATCAACCGACCATCGGCATCGAGGTCGAGGCGGTCGATGATGCCGCGCAGCGTCAGGTCGCCGACGGGCGCTTCGAGCCGGAGTTCGAGGCCGATGTCGTGCACCGAGCGGGGATCTTCCATCTCGAGATACGAAGCAACCAGATCGGCAGCGTCACTGAAGAAGACCGCTGACTGGGCGTCGGACAGGCCGAGGCCGGTGAAGTCGGGATCAGTCCGGTATTCGGATGCGGCGGTCTGCAGCGCGGCGTCGGCGGCGGCAGCCGTGCGGTCGTCGTTGGGCAACGTGAACAGCAGCTCGAGGGCGCGGTGAACGAGTGAACCGCGAGTGGCATGGATGCTTGGCGGCTCGGGCAGCTTCTCGATGCTCACGAACCGAAACGCGAGGGGGCACGACAGGAACGACTCGACCCGGCTGGGGGACAGGCTGGTGGGAACCGGGAACATGTGACCATCGTAAACAAGGCCTGTGACAACGTTCGCCATACCGGTCCGGGTCGAGCCGTGTGGCACGCTGGGCACGATGAGTGATCTGGTTCCTCCCGGTGGTGACCGACCGATCGACGCCGAGCCGTGGCCCGTCGCGACGCCGAACGCGAACGCGGCAACGCCGCAGCTCCCCGTCGTCCCCGTCAGCGTTCCAGCGGGGATCGAAGCGCCCCAGGACTGGCGATCGTTGCCGGATTCCGCCGGACCGAGTGGATATCGGGGCGCCGAATCGGCCTCCGCCGCGCCGACATCGCCACTCCGGCCGAATCGCTGGGGCGCGGCGGCGTGCTGCGTGGCTGCGGTCGGACTGATCCAGATCCTGCTCGTGCGCGCCCCACTGCTGTCGATGCTCGCGATCTCGCTTGGGTTCACGGCACGCCGATATGTCGACCTCGACCCCGATGGCATCCGTCAGCCCGAGCTGTCGTCGATCGGGGTGATCATGGGCGTGGTCGGTGTCGCGATCGGTGCGATCCTGTGGTGGCGCTTCGGCTTGGTCTCCAGCGTCGTCCCGGGCTGACACGCGCGCTCACCGAGACGGCAGCGGGCTACGGCGACCCGGTCGGCTTCGGCTCGCGCGGCAACCCCAGCAGGCGTTCGCCGATGATGTTGCGTTGCACCTGGCTGGTGCCGCCGGCGATGCGTCCACCGGGCGCCGCCAACATCCCGGTTGCATCCGGGCCGTCGAGTTGGCCTGTGGCGCCGGCGAGGTTGCCGCGCAGCATCGACGCTTCGAACATCATCTCGGTGATGCCCAACTTCATCAGCGAAGCAGCGGTCGATGCCACAGGGCCTTGGCGTTGCGCCATCGCCTTGTATGCGTTGCCCGTGCTCATCAGCCAGGCCAGCGACTGCCGCTGGATCGCATCGAGCGCGCTGTTCTGGCCGAGCTTCGCCATGCCTTCCAGCCGACGTTCGAGGCCGATGACGCTGGCGCCGATGTGCCCACGCTCGTTGGTGAGCACAGCCATGCCGACACCCCATCCGCCGTGCAGCGGGCCGAGGAGCTGATCGGCGGGCAGCTCGACATCGGTGAAGAACACCTCGTCGAACTCGGCCTCACCGGTCATCTGCTTCAGCGGCCGGATGTCGACGCCGGGGAGACCCATCGGGAACAGGAAGAACGAGATTCCCTCGTGCTTCTTCGCGGTCGGATCGGTGCGGGCCATGAGAATGCCCCAGTCGCTGTAGCGGCCCCCGCTGCACCACACCTTCTGGCCGTTGATGATGAAGCGATCCCCATCTCGTTCGGCGCGCGTCGACAGGCTGCCGAGGTCGCTGCCGGCGCCGGGTTCGCTGAACAACTGGCACCACACTCGCGTCGCGTTCAACGTGGGCAGCAGGTGCTCTTGTCGATGCTCCGGCGTCCCGAACTTCATGATCGACCCACCGGCCAGGACGTGGCCGACCATGTTCAGGAAGGGCGGCACGCCTGCGAGCGCGCAGAGGCCGATCCACGCAGCCTGGTGGTCGACGCTGAGGCCACGGCCACCGTGCTCGACGGGCCAGTGAATGCCTGCGTAGCCGGCTTCGAACAGACGCTTCTGCCAGTCGATGCCGGCGCCGATCAGATCTGGTGGACAGATGGCGCCATAGTCGCGGGGAGCATGTTCGCGGTTGGCGTCGAGCCACGCGGCTGCGCCGACGCGGAAGTCATCGACAGTGATCGAGTCGGCCATTGGGCGCAACCTATCCGGGCCGCGTCGTTCGCGCCGACACAGCGGGGCTCTCGTCGAAGCGCCTCAGGATTGTTCGACGGCCCGCGCCTTCAGTTGCTTGTAATCGAGTTTGCCGTTCGCGGCACGACCGATCGTGTCGATCACGAACACTCGCTTGGGCGCCTTGTACGCGGCAAGTGTCGTCTTGACGTGGGCGATCAGATCCGCTTCGACGATGGTGGCTCCGACCGCTGGTTCGACGAGAGCGGTGATGGCTTCGCCGAAGCGTTCGTCGGGCAATCCGACGACAGCAGCGTCGGCCACGGTGGGGTGGAGTTTCAGCGCCTCCTCGACTTCTTCGGGGTACACCTTCTCGCCCCCGGTGTTGATGCACTGGCTGCCACGGCCGAGCAACTTGACACTACCATCGGCCTCGACCTCGGCGAAGTCGCCGGGGATGCTCCAGCGCACACCGGCGTACGTCACGAACGTCGCCGCCGACTTCTCGGGGTCCTTGTAGTAGCCCATCGGTGTGCGGCCGCGGAGCGCGACCCGACCCCGCTCGCCGCTGCCGGGCTGAACCTCGTGACCGTCGTCGGTCAGCACCTTGCAGCGGTCGCTGAGCATGAACTTGGCGGTGCCGGCGTTGACCGCCGAAGCGACCGGATCGCTGGTCGTGGTGTTCTTGGCCATCCCGATCGCTTCGCTGCTGCCGAGGCTGTCGATCATGATCAATCGCGGGTTGTGCCGCAGCAGCCCGGCCTTGGTTTCGGCCGACCACATCACGCCGCTGGAGACGATCACACGAAGCGACGAGATGTCCCACCGCTCGGGTTCGGCATCGAGCGCGCGCAGGATCGGTTTCCCGAACGCGTCGCCCACCATCGACATGCTGTTGATCCGATACTGCTGGATGGTGTCGAGCAGTTCGACGGGATCGAAGTGTCGCCCTTGCATCGTGATCACCGAGCCGGCCAACGTCAGGTTCCACATCGCATCGAACGCGCCGGTGCCATGCATCAACGGCGCGGCCGGCATGTTGCGCGGGCCGGGCTTGGTGACCCTCGCGTCCAAGGCATCCCAGCCGGGAAGGTCGGGCAGGGGAGTGCGCGACGACGCGTCGAGGTTGCCGATCACGTCGTCCTGACGCCACATCACGCCCTTCGGCATGCCCGTTGTGCCGCCGGTGTACAGCATGTAGAGGTCGTCGGGGCTGCGACCCCATGGCGCGATGGTGCGCGCTGTTGCGCTTGTCGCGGCGGCCTCGTAGTCCACGGCCCAGTCGGGCTTCTGGCCGGTGCCGTCGTCGACCCAGAGCCACAGCCGAATCTCGGTGATCCGATGACGAAGCACCTCGCACCGGTCGACGAACGCACCGTGGAACACGACCGCGACGACATCGGCGTTCTTCCACAGGTACACGATCTCGTCATCGGTGTAGCGATAGTTGGTGTTGATCGGCACCAGACCGGCCTTGTACATGCCGAACATGCTCTCGAGGTACGACGGGCAGTTGTAGAGGTAGTGCGCAACCTTGTCCTGATGCTGCAACCCAGCGCCGAGCAGCGTGGCGGCGATGCCGTCGGCGCGATGGTCGAACTCGGCCCATGTGAACGATTGATCGCCTTGCACCTGTGCGATTGCGTCGGGGAAGCGATCTGCGTGACGTTCCCAGATCTCGGCGAAGTTCCAACCCGATGTCATCCCTCGAATGTAGATGTCGGCAGGGTGGCGCAGACAGTTCGCGTCGATGACTGCGGCGGCCACCGATGGCTCGCCCTTCAGGTCGACGACGCGCGGCAGACACCTGATTGATGAATGGGAGTGGAATGCTTGAGGCGATGAGAGCCCGACGTCGTGCCAGAGCTCGCGTGTTGACAGCGGGGGTCTTGCTCGTTGCCGCGATCGTCGGCGGCGCTGCGGCCGGCCCTGTGCACCCAGTGCACGCATCGGATTACCCGACGATCGATGGCGACTTCGAAGGCATCGGAGCGATCAGCCCGGCCGGCATCACCGAGTTGACCGTCGTCGGTCGTGGCGGCGTCCCCGCCACGGGCGTCGGTTCCGTCGCATTGAACGTAACCGTCACGAACCCGACAGCAGACGGTTTCGTGACGGTGTGGCCGTCCGGTCTGACGCGGCCGACTGCCTCGAACCTCAACTTCGTCAAAGGTCAGACCGTGCCGAACATGGCGATCGTGCCTGTCGGTGACAACGGCGAGATATCGATCTTCAACTCGATCGGCTTCAGCGACATCATCGTCGACGTGCTCGGCTGGTTCCCCGCCGGCCAGGTGTTCACCGGACTGACGCCCGCACGCCTGCTGGACACACGACCTGGACAATCCACGATCGACGGTGCCGGCGCGGGTTCCGGCAAGCTCACGGGACCCGGATCGATCGACTTCGCGGTCTCGGGACGAGGTGGCGTGCCGCTGTCCGGCGTTGGTTCGGTGGCCCTGAACGTCACCGCGGTGCTGCCGACAGCCGATGGGTTCGTGACGGTGTGGCCGAGTGGTCTGTCGCGACCCACGGCGTCGAACCTCAACCTCAACCATGGGCGAACGACCCCGAACATGGTCATCGTGCCTGTCGGCGCGGACGGTCGGGTCTCGCTGTTCGGATCAGCAGGACGGGTCGACCTCGTGGTCGATGTGCTCGGCTGGTTCGCGATCGGCCAGGGGTTCACCGGCCTCACGCCGGCGCGGCTGATGGACACGCGACCCGGGCAATCCATCACCGATGGTCGACAATCCGGACTCGGTGCCGTGCCCGGCGGCAGTGCGGTCGACGTGAGCGTTGTCGGCCGCGGTGGCGTGCCGTCGGGCGCCGGAGCGGTCGCGTTGAACGTGACGGCGACCGACCCCACGTCGTCGTCGTTCCTCACCGTGTGGCCGACGGGCGCGAGCCGGCCGGTCGCATCGAACCTGAACGTCGTCGCCGGACAGACCGCACCGAACATGGTGATCGTGCCGATCGGTCGTGACGGTGCGGTGTCGATCTACAACGCGGCCGGCAACACGGATCTGGTCGTCGATGTCCTCGGCTGGTTCCCCGCGTCGGGGTCGTTCGTCGGTCTGACGCCGGCGCGGTTGTTGGACACGCGCACGACACCCGCACCGCCGACGATCCCACCGCCGCCCGGAGTCCTCACGCTCAACGCCGGCACGTATGCGACCTTCACCCAGATCCCACCCGGACGCTTCATCGCCGAACGTGCCGTGTTCGGATGTTCGTGGGCCAGACTCAGCGGCACCGATGGAACGACCGACGAGATCATCGCCAACGGGTTCCAGGACTTCGCCGGCCCGATGATCGTCGACGTCGACCCCTCCGACGCGGCGTTCTCGTTCAACGCGAAGTGCGGTCAGTTGGCCAAGTACGTCGCGCCCGCCGCGGCTGCCACGACGATCTCGCCGGGCGCACACGTGGTCGGTTCGGACATCGTCGCGGGCACGTACACGGCGGCGGCCCTGAAGGGCTGCCACTGGGACCGCCTCAGCTCGTTCAGCGGGATGCCGTCCGCCGTTCGCGGCACGTTCAGCTTCACGATCGATGCGACGGCGTTCGTCACGATCAGTGCGGGCGATGCCGGGTTCGCGGCCGATGCCGAGTGCGGCACCTGGTCGAAGGTCAACGCGTAGGGCCGAAGCGCCCGTCGATCGTGGTGCAGCGAACGTTTCGCACGAAGTTGTCAGCGCGCCTGCGAAAAGTACGGCAGCATGAAGGGGTGACAGACATTGCCCCGTCGAAGATCGGCGAACCAACGTTTGGCGGCTACAAACTCAGCGATCGATACGTCCGAGACGACGGCAGGGTGTTCCTGTCGGGGGTCCAGGCAATGGCTCGACTTCCCTTGGAACAGATGCGTGTGGATCGCTTCAACGGCCTCGCGACCGCGGCCTTCGTGTCCGGATACCCCGGTTCGCCGTTGGCGGGCTTCGACAAGGAGGCGGACGCGGCATCCAAGGTCGCGGGAGAATTCACCTACGTGCACACGCCCGCGCTGAACGAAGAACTGGCCGCGACCGCAGTGATGGGCAGCCAGTTGGCCGCCGAACAGTCCGACTGCCGTCATGACGGAATCATCGGGTTCTGGTACGGCAAGACACCGGGCGTCGACCGCGCCAGCGACGCGATTCGCCATGCGGTGTTCGCGGGCGTCCACCGCAATTCCGGAGCGGTTGCGTTCATCGGCGATGACGCCGCGGCGAAGTCGTCGACACTGCCCAGTTCATCCGATGCAGCCCTGATCGGCTTGCACATCCCGATCATCACGCCCGGCGACGTGCAGGACGCGATCGATCTCGGTCGACACGCGATCGCGCTCTCGCGGGCCAGCGGACTGTGGGCTGGTTTCAAGGTCGTCGCACCCGTCGCCGATGGCACCGGTACGGTCGACCTCGGCCTGGACCGGGTCAAGCCGGTGATGCCGTCGATGAACTATCAGGGCCGGCCGTTCGTCCCTCACGCCGATGGTGGTCTGCTGACACCGCACACGCTCGACCTCGAGCGAGAGTTGTTCGAGATTCGAATCGAAGTCGCCCGCCGCTATGGCGCCGACAACCATCTCAACACGATCGTCGTCGATCCGCACGACGCATGGATCGCGATCACCGCGTGTGGCCACACGTACCACGAGCTGCGTCAGGCGCTGAGCATGTTGGGGCTGGCCTCCGACGAGAGCATCGCTGCTGCGGGCATCCGGCTGCTGCAATTGCGGATGCCGTTCCCCATCGATGCCGCGGTGCTGCGTGAGTTCGCGGCCGGCGTGCAGGAGATCTTCGTCGTCGAGGACAAGAACCCGACGGTCGAGGGATTGCTCAAGGACGCCCTCTGGTCCGGACCCGATCGACCCGTCATCACCGGCAAGCACGACGAACGCGGCCAAACGTTGCTCAAGTCGTACGGCTCGCTCGACGCGGATTCGATCATCGGGCCGCTGCGATCTCGGCTGGCTCAACGCTTGACCGACGACCGTCTGGCACCGCTGCCGGGCGCCCAGCGGACGAAGACGTTGATTCCGCTGTCGCTCGATCGAACGCCGTACTTCTGCAGCGGCTGCCCGCACAACATCAGTACCCAGGTGCCCGACGGGTCATTGGTCGGTGGCGGTATCGGCTGCCACTCGATGGTCGGCTTCATGGAGGCCGATCGCGTCGGTGATCTGGTCGGCCTCACATGCATGGGTAACGAGGGTGCGCAGTGGGTGGGTATGGCGCCGTTCGTCGAGACGCCGCACCTCATCCAGAACCTCGGCGACGGTACGTATGCGCACAGCGGACAGCTCGCAGTCCGTTGGGCCGTCGCGGCCGGCGTCAACATCACCTACAAGATCCTCGTCAACGGTGTGGTCGCGATGACCGGCGGCCAGAATCCGCAAGGCGCAGTCGATGTGCCGACCATGGCGCGCATCCTGTTGCTCCAAGGTGTGAAGCAGGTGATCATCACCACCGACGACCTCGATCGTTACGAATCGGTGTCGCTGCCGGCGGGCGCCGTTGCGTGGGATCGGTCACGGATCATCGAGGCCCAAGAGGTTCTCGCGGCCGTTCCTGGGACCACCGTCATGCTCCACGATCAGGCGTGTGCGGCCGAGAAGCGCCGGCTGCGCAAGCGCAACCTGGCCCCGACGCCGACGTTCCGTGTGCTCATCAACGAACGCGTGTGTGAGGGCTGCGGCGACTGCGGACAGAAGAGCAACTGCCTGTCTGTCCAGCCGGTGGACACCGAATTCGGCCGCAAGACCAAGATCGACCAGAGCTCGTGCAACCTCGACTTCTCGTGCATCAACGGCGACTGTCCCAGCTTCGCGACGATCACGCCTTCGAAGCGCGGTGCTCGGCGTCTCGCGAAAGCTGCAGCCGCGAACTCCGGGTCCGCCCATGGCGCGTCGAAGCGCGGCCGGGCGAAGCCGGCGCCGACGTCATTCCCCTCCCCGGTGATCGTCGCTCCGACCGACGAGCTGGTGATCCGGATGCCCGGCATCGGTGGAACCGGTGTGGTGACCGTGAGCCAGATCATCGGTACCGCGGCAATGCTCGAAGGCTTCAAGGTTCGCGGGCTCGATCAGACCGGACTGTCGCAGAAGGCCGGCCCCGTCGTCAGCGACCTCGTGCTCAGTCGCGCCGACCTGGTCGGGTCGAACAAGGCGGCCGAGGGTGGCGTCGACGTGATGCTCGCATTCGACCTCCTCGGCGCTGCTGCGGATGCACAGCTCAAGGGAGCGTCGAAGGGCCGCACGATCGTGGTCGGTTCGGCGTCGGCGACCCCCACCGGCAAGATGGTCCTGCACCCGAGCCTGCCGTATCCCGGCCGCACCGAGCTCGAGGACCGTCTCGACTCCAACAGCCGCGCCGAGCTCAACCGCTACGCGCCTGCAAACGAGTTGGTCGTCGGACTGTTCGGCGACAACACGACGGCGAACGTGTTCCTGGTGGGCGTTGCGTTCCAGTCCGGAGTGCTGCCGATCAGTACTGAGAACCTCGAGCGAGCGATCGAGCTGAACGGGGTCGCCGTCGAACGCAATCTGGCTGCACTCCGCTGGGGCCGCCATTGGGTCGTCGATCCCGCGGCCGTCGCGTCAGCGGCCGGTCTCGATGCAGAGCGCGCCGCGGACGCCGATGCCGGTGGGCTCGACGCCGTCGAACTCGACCCCATCGCGCACCGCGCCGCCGACCTCGTCGCTTATCAATCCACCGCCTATTCGCGGCAGTACCTGGCTGTGATCGACGACATCCGCCAGGCCGGAGCCTCGCCCGAGATCGTCGATGCGGTCGGCCGCAACCTGTACAAGTTGATGGCGTTCAAGGACGAATACGAAGTCGCGCGGCTGCTGCTGTCGCCCGAAGCCAAGGCTGCGGCCGAAGCGGTCGGTGGCCGCGGTGCGAAAGTGCAATGGCAGCTGCACCCGCCGATGCTGCGGGCGATGGGAATGAAGAACAAGCTCAAGCTCGGCCGCTGGGCCACGCCACTGATGATGGGGTTGCGTGCGGGTCGTCGTCTGCGCGGAACTGCGCTCGACCTGCCCGGCTACAGCAGCCTCCGTCGCGCCGAACGAAAGCTGCACGCGGACTACGCGACGATGATGAAGCAACTCGTCCGCAGCGACAAAGACGCTGCCGTCGTGCTCGAGATCGCCGAGCTGCCCGAGATGATTCGTGGCTACGAATCGATCAAGGAAGCCAACATCGCCGCCTACCACGCCAAGCTCGCAACGCTGATGGCATGATCACTGAATGACCACCGATACGCAGGCAGTCGACCGGCTCGTCGTCGATCTCCTCGACCCCGAGTTCTACCGCAGCAATCCGCACGACACCTGGACATGGATGCGTGCCAATGAACCGGTCTACCGCGATCAGCGCAACGGTCTGTGGGGCATCACCCGGCACGCCGACATCATGGAAGTCGAGCGGCGCAGCAACGTCTTCCTGAGCGGCCTCGGATATCGCGCCATCTGGTCGCCGGACGAGATCAACATGATCGCGCAGGACGACCCGCGGCACCGTTAGCAGCGGATGCTCGTGCAGGACAAGTTCACCCGGGCCGAGGTCGCTCAACGGCGGCCCGACATCGATGCGCTCGTCGCCGAGTTGCTCGACGCGATCATCGACGACGGCGAGTGTGAGTTGGTCGAATCCATCGCCGGTCAGTTGCCGGCGCGCCTCACCGCCCGCCTGCTGGGCTATCCCGAAGACATGTGGCGCGAGGTCAAGAGTTGGAGCGAGCGGTTGATGCGAATCGACATGCGCGAGCGCGACGGCCACACCTTCACCGAGTTCATGGAGGCCAATCGCGAGTTCATGGGCGGCCTCGGCGAGATCGCGTCGGCGAAGGTCGGGTGCCCGGCCGATGACCTCATCTCGCTGTGGATCCACGGTCGCATCGACGGCGAGCCGCTGCCGCCGATGGCGATTGCCCACGAGGTCGGCCTCTTCATCTCCGGTGGCGCCGAGACGACGCGCACAGCAATCAGTCACGGCATCCGTGAGTTCTGCAACCAGCCGGCCGAGTGGGAGGCGCTCGCAGCCGACCCGTCACTCGTGCCGGCCGCTGTCGAAGAGTTGTTGCGCTGGGTGACGCCGCTCAACAACATGTTCCGACGGGCCGGCGCCGACACACAGTTGGGCGACACAGCGATCGCCAGTGGCGATCGGATCATCCTGCTCTACCCATCGGCGAACCGCGACGAAGCCGTGTTCACCGACCCGTTCACGTTCGACATCAGGCGCAGCCCGAATCCGCAGATCTCGTTCGGCTTCGGCACCCACCTGTGCGTCGGGAACAACCTCGCCCGGGCAACGCTGCAGTCATTGCTGACCCAGATGTCGGCGCGGATGACCGACCTCACGCCGTTGACCGAGCCCGACGTCGAGCCCAACATCTTCGCTCGCGCAGTCCGCAGCTTCCGGCTGGGGTTCACTCGCCGCTGAGTCGAAGTCGCGTGCGCGCGGTGATTGCGGTGATTGCGGTGAGCGACGTGACGCACGGCACGGCGGCAACTACTAGCGTTCGACCGCATGGGGATCAACACGGTTTCGGACATCATTCGCGTTCACGGTGTCGAACGCGCTGACAACACGGCGCTCGTCCTCGGTGATCGCCATCAATCGTGGGGCGAGCTCCTGGATCGGTCGTCACGAGTCGCGCAAGGTCTTCGTGCTGCCGGAGTCGGCGTACAGGACCGGATTGCGTTCCTCGACAAGAACGGGATCGAGCACTTCGAGGTGTTCTTCGGGGCAGGGATGCTGAACGCCGTTTGCGTCGACGTCAACTGGCGCCTCGCCGCACCGGAAGTCGAGTACATCGTGAACGACGCAGCGGCGAAGGTGCTGTTCATCGGGCCTGACTTCGTGTCGATCCTCGATGCGATCGCTCCCAACCTGACGACCGTGACGACGATCGTCGTGATCGGTGGCCACCCCGGCTACCTCGATTACGAGACGTGGGTCAGCACGCACGAGGCGGTCGATCCCGGGGCGATCGCCACGTCCGACGACACGGCGTTCCAGCTGTATTCCTCAGGCACCACCGGACGCCCGAAGGGCGTGATGCTCAGCAACAGCAACTTCTTCGGGCTGTTGCCGATGGCGAAGGAGTTGTGGGAGCTCACGCCCGATTCGGTCAACCTCGTCGCGATGCCGCTGTTCCACATCGGTGGTGGAGGATGGGCGGTCGCCGGGATGTACGAGGGAGCGACGAGCATCATCGTGCGCGATCTCGATCCGGCAGCCCTGATCAGGATGATCGCCGAGCACCGCATCACGCATGGGTTCGTCGTGCCGGCGGTCCTCCAGTTCGTGCTGATGGTGCCGGGTGCCGCAGAAGCCGATTACAGCAGCCTGCAGGTCATCGTCTACGGCGCGTCGCCGATCAGCGAAGAGGTTCTGGCCAAGAGCGTCACCGTGTTCGGCTGCAAGTTCTGGCAGGCCTACGGGCTGACCGAGACGACGGGTGCCGTGGTCCACCTGCACCCTGACGACCACGATGTCAACGGTCCGAACAAGCACCGGCTGCGCAGTTGCGGCCGGCCCGGGCCTGGCGTCGAGGTGTCGATCATCGACAACGACACCGGCGAGCAACAACCGAGCGGCGAGGTCGGCGAGATCTGGATCCGTTCGCCGCAGGTGATGAAGGGCTACTGGAACCTGCCCGAGGAAACCGAGCGATCGGTGACCGCTGACGGCTGGTTCAAGACCGGCGACGCCGGCTTCGTCGATGCCGACGGGTACGTGTTCATCCACGATCGCGTCAAGGACATGATCGTGTCCGGTGGCGAGAACGTGTATCCGGCAGAGGTCGAGAACGCGCTGATGTCGCATCCTGCGATCGCCGATGTCGCCGTGATCGGCGTGCCCAGCGAGAAGTGGGGCGAGACCGCCAAGGCCATCGTCGTCAAGGCACCCGGGGTCGATGTCAGCGAGCAGGAGATCATCGAATATGCGCGCGAACACCTCGCCCGGTTCAAGTGCCCGACCAGCGTCGAATGGATCGACACGTTGCCGCGCAACCCGAGCGGCAAGGTCCTCAAGAAAGATCTGCGTGCGCCGTACTGGGAAGGTCGAAGCCGCAACGTGAACTGATGCGCGGTGATGCTCGGTGACGGTTTGGCCGCGTCGGCCGTCATCGCTGCAATGTCAACTCAGGGGTGGAAGGCCCATCGGATTCGGGAAGCGGATCAGACCGGAGCGCACGACCGCCAGCGCGGGTGGTGTCAACGAATCGAGCAACGCCTGGCGTGCGTCAGCTGTCAGCGACTCGAATGGCTGCGCCGCCAACCGATCAGTGGTCACCTCGACGTCGTCGCGCAATGACCGACCCGCATCGGTGAGACCGCTGTCGGCATCGACGAGACCCTTGATGCGACACCGGTCGACGGCCGCGTCCCACTCGTCGGCGGTCCAGCCGCGAGTCCGCTGCAGATCGTCCGGTGAGTTGCCCTGCTCGATCGCGATGAGCACGTGGGCCTCCAAGCCGTCGAGACCGGCGGCGGTGAGCGCAGCGACATGCCCGTCGCCACGGTGTTCGCGTAACGCGGTGCAGAGCTGCCACAGACGCGCGACAGGCTCATCGGAAAGGAGCACGTCTCGGTTGGCAGCGAACAGCGGCCGACCCGCGGCGACGGCTCGGCCGACCGCAGCCTCCAACACGGAGTTCGAGTGCAGTGCTGCCAACGCGGCCTCGTCGGTCGTGACTCTGGTGAGCGTTCGAACTGCGGCTTCGCGTCGTGCCCCGACGGATGCAGGCGGCGCGGCGTGGCTCCAGACGTCGGGTACCCACCGCTGCACGAACGATGGCGCGAAGTTGAAGAACGTGGCCTCGACCACGCCGCTGTTGACGGCTCCCATCGGTGCGGCCCGAAAGGCGAAGTAGCTCGACCAGAAGCCGTTCAGCCCGAGCACCGCTGCGCCTTCAGTGGTCTCGTCGCCGAAGTACGTGACCGCGTGCAGGGTCTCGATCCGCAGCCAGAGTTCTCGAGCGAAGTCCATCGCGTGAGTCTGCTCGTTCAGCTGGCTGGATCGCGGGTGAATTCAGCGCTCAGATGGTGTGTCAGGGGCTGGCCGACGGCCGCCATGCGGACGGCGTAGGTGAGGGCATCGCCGGCGATCGAGAAGTCGCGCTCCACGAGCGAGACGGCTTTGGCCGATGCGGTCCCGTGGACGAACGATGAGCGCAGCCGGATCTCCAGTCCGTTGTCGGACGATGTGAGCGTGCCCTCTTGGATCTCGACGATGCCGGTCGGATGGGCAATGACGACTTCGACGGAACCGTCGGCGGGCGTCCGCCAGTAGCCCGACTCCGCGTGCAATGGGCGTCCGTCCGTCAGGTGACGGGTTCGTTGGCCGTAGGCGAGGAACGGCTTGCCGACGTGGCCGAACGTGATGGTCTCGGTGTAGTCGAAGTCGTCGATCGTGGGGTAGACGCCGTGGCCATGGCCCGACCAGGCGCCGATGAGAATGCCGAGGCGAGCGATGTCGGCGTGCACGGGAGGGGGCGTCATCCGTTCAGCGTCGCGCGCCTGGCCGTTGGCAGCAACACCGCGATCGGCGCGGCGATGATTGGTTGGAGGGACGAGCGGCTCGTAGGATCGCGCCTTGATGGGTCGCCTGGCAGAACTCGACATGACCGAACGCCTCGGAAGCCGCGAGTTCGACAAGCGAATGCAGCTCGCTCAGCGGCGGCTGTTGCAGCTGCGCCTTCACCTCGGCGGGCAACTCGGCTCGGGAGTCAGCGGCCCGGCGTTACTCGTGGTGTTCGAGGGACCGGATGCGGCCGGCAAGGGTGGCGCGATCCGCCACATCGTCGGTCCGCTCGATCCTCGGCACTACAGCGTGTCGACGTTCTCTGCCCCGACCCTGGAGGAGAAGCGACGGCACTTCCTGTGGCGCTTCTACCGCGACCTTCCGGGCCTCGGTGGTATGGCCGTGTTCGATCGCAGCTGGTACGGCCGAGTGCTGGTCGAACGGCTGGAGGGCTTCGCCACCGACGAGCAGTGGGGACGGGCGTACGACGAGATCGTGCAGTTCGAGAGCACCCTGGTGCGCGAGGAGATGATCCTCGTCAAGTTCTGGCTGCAGATCAGTGACGACGAACAACTGCGCCGCTTCCAGAACCGTGATTCGGATCCGCTCAAGCGATGGAAGCTGACCGACGAGGACTGGCGCAATCGCAAGCGCAACCGTGATTACGAGGGCGCGGCCGAGGACATGTTCGCCAAGACCGATCACGAACTCGCACCGTGGGACATCATCCCTGGCGAGCAGAAGAAGTTCGCTCGCGTCTTGGTCTTGGAGACGCTGAATCGCCGGATCGAGATCGGTATGCAGCGATCCGGTTTCCCCGTCCCGTCGTTCGCCGAAGTCGGTGAAGGCTCCGGTCCCGAATAGTCGGGTGACGTCGACCTCAGGCGGCCAACTGGCTCGAATGGACCCACAATCCGGCGACTCGTTCGAGCAAGTCGGCGAGGATGTCGCCCGCCCCACGCATCGGATGCGTCGACCGTTCTGAGCGACTGAATTCGATCGCCGCCTCGTCGACGATGGCCCGGAGCGCGGCGAGGTCGGCCGTGAGCCGAACCGGCTGGTTCGAAGGCCGGAGAGCCTCGACTGCGGCGCACGTCAAGCAGGCGTCCGAGCCCAGCGTCGAGAACCGGCGTGTGATCGGGTGGGCGAGGACCCCGCACAGTGTCAACCGCCTGCCGATCCGATCGCAGATGCCGGCAGGCCGCATCGCATGGGTCGGTGAGCCAGCCGTGATGCTGGTTTGTCCGCCTTCGTAACCCGGAGCGGCCGGTCGCATGTGACCCGTTGGACCGTTGGGGTTCATGATGATGCGGTCGGGTGGGGGCAGGACACCGAGGCCGCGTCGCCGCTCGTATGCCCGTTGGCGACACGATGCATTGCAGTAGATGCGGGGACGCCCAGGTCGTCGGGCAATTGGAAAGGTGTGGTCGCACCACCCACAGAGGCGCTCGGGCGCCGATGTCGAATCCGCATTGTCGGTCATGGTGACGTTGTAGTGCGCGGGTGTGACATTGGCGGAGTAGTCGGAACCTGTCAAGCGGTTTGAGACAGATTCGTGTCGGGTTCTGGTGGCTGGTTGATCCAGGCGGTGTCGGGGACGATTGGCGCGATCGGTGGTTTGCGGAATCGGTGGGGTTGGGTGGTGTAGGCGTGGTCGAGGACG
>JBBRPP010000033.1:0-62556 GCA_038227995.1 Acidimicrobiales bacterium | reverse complement strand
CGATACTGAGGTCACTGGAAGTGTCTCCTGGTTCTGTCGAACGATGAGGTGTAGGAACCAACATCGTCCCAGGCCAGGAGACCTTTCAGGCGGATACGCGCATCACCTCAAACCCAAGCGATCGGTGGATCCAGGCTAAGGCTGTACCGGAGGTTTCTTTCACCGTTTGCACGGAGGAGCCTGCGCCCGACCCACAACAACCACACCCCTACCACGCTTGAAAGGCACTGAACGATGACGATGACTATCGGGCGCGCGTCGATCCCCTCGGATCCGACGTCGATGCAATGGGCAGGGAACCAGGTCACGATCGGGTTCAACACGACCAACTCGGTCGACGTCCCCGCCGGCCACGCGCTCATCGACGCGGCGTGATCGTCGACCCGTACGCGCTCGTCGGAATCGATCTCTCCGACTTCGTCAGCCGCCCGCGCTGGATGCTCAACGCAGCCTGTCGCGGGATGGACACTGAACAGTTCTTCCCGACTCGCGGCGAACCTACGGCAGAGGCTCGCGCGATCTGCGCGACCTGCTCGGTCCGCGTCGAATGCCTCGACTACGCGATGCAACGCATCGAGCATGGCGTCTGGGCCGACACGACCGCCCGTGATCGTCGCAAGCTGCGAAACGGCCGCACCCTTACCCCATCCAGGCGAATTTGACGTCCCAGAGGGCGAATGCCACCTGGCCTTATGTGGCGCAGCGCGCAACGGCCCCGAGCCGAAGCCCGGGGCCGTCTCCGTGTCCAGATTGGACACCGACCGGTCAGGTGCGAGATCGCAGTTCGACGACTGGTGAGCCTTCCCAACCCGGTGCCACCCCTCGAGACGATGCTCTTACAAAGACCATCGTCCCGAAAACGCTTGCTGACGTGGGGAACGGCGGTCGGCTGTCGCCTTCATCTCATCGAGCATCACCGCGCAACGGGCGTTGATCTCGTCGGTCCGATCTGGCCGTCGTACAAGCGCTGCGTGGCCTCACGCTCGACCCATTGAAAGGTGTCAGCCTCGACGACCGCTTCCATCAACTGACGAACCGCGACGGTCGCCACGTCCGCCCGCGTGCCGGCGGTGTGCGCTCCCGTCCAAGCGACGACGATGTCGACCGCACGCCGGGACCGCATCGTCAACTCGATCGCACGATCCTTCCGGTCGTTCGTGGCGCGTCCAGGTCGACGATCGGTTCATCCATGCAGCCGCTGTAGTTGATCAAGTCATGCAGCCGCTCGATGCCCTCCATGAACGGCCGAGCCAACTCCTCGACGTTGGCAACGCCTGCTCAACCTCGACGAAGAGTTCCGCCACCTGCTCAGGTAGAGACAGAGCACTCGGCTCTGTCGGAGACGATGCCGGCGTGATCATCGCGATGACTCACGCCACGGTCAACAAATTGCCAGTCATGTTGCTCACCCCGTTACTCACTGGGATGGATTGCATCACTTCCTGGGAGACTCGATATGGCCTCTGACCAGCACTTACGTCTTGTGGAGCTGAGGGGAATCGAACCCCTGACCCTCTCCATGCCATGGAGATGCTCTACCAACTGAGCTACAGCCCCGCAATCGGGAACATGAAGTTACCAGCGACCCCCGCGCCGTCAAAACGCGTTGCCGCGAGATTCGCTACATCTGCCGCCGCGAGCGCAGGCGACTCCGCAACGGTCCGACGGCCAGGCGCATCACGAGGGTGATCAGGCCGACCGACAGCAACGTGCGCTCGAACACGGGAAGCCCGAGCGAGGATCGGTGCGACGAAGACCGATGCAAGGATCGCAACCGGATAGACCCACAACACGTCCGTCATGATCCGCTTCCACAATGGGCGACGCGGCTCGGCACGGGTCTTCATGTCGAACCAGTCCTCGACTCCGACCGTCGCATGCACGCGAGCGCTCGTCACGAATTGATCGGCCTCGGCCAGCAGTGCGGTGCGCTGCGGCGAGCGCTCCCACAGGCGAAGCGCGAGACCATCGACGAAGCGGAACACGATTTGCCAGTCGCCGCCGTTCGGGCCTGGGTGCAGCACCCCGGCTCCGAGACAGCCAGGGAACGCCCGCGCCTTGGCCACCATCAGGTCGCTCCAGTCGGCGAACTCTTCTTCGCGCCCGGGCGCAATCGAGCGCGAGACCGTCACCGTGACAGGAGCGGGAGCGATCCGCGGCAGTTGCGCAGTGTCGAAGGGACCGGAAAGCATCGTATTCATCTCAGTGATCGACGATAGGTCATCGATCGTTCAATGCGATGGTGTCAGTCGTCACTGACGGTAGCGGCAGGTTCACGCCACTCGACGAAGTGCGCATCGCGGTACAGGCGCTCGATCTCATAGAACGAGCGAGTCTCGTCGCTGAAGACGTGAACGACGATGTCGCCGAAGTCGATCAGCACCCACTGCTGCTCGCGTGCGCCCTCGACGCGCAGCGGTGAACGCCCCGTCGCTGCACGGACCGCCGCTTCGATGTCGTCGGAGACCGAACGGACGAGCCGACGGTTGGACGCGCTGGTGATCACGAAGTACTCGGTGACGGCCAGGATCGGGCCGACCTCGATCACGAGTGTGTCCGTGGCCTTCTTCTCGTCGGCGGTGCGCGCGGCGAGGAGGGCGAGATCGAGCGGGTTGAGATCGGCAGTCATCTAGGACGTCACGGTACTGTCCGCGGTGGACACATCGGCGCTGCTCGCGCCGGGCGTCGATGAATCAACGGACGATCCGCCGACCGTCGTCGTGGTGGAACCCTTGTCGGCCTGGGCTTTGGCCATGTCCGCCAGGTAGGTACGGCCGACGACGATGACGACGCCCACGAGCGGGAATTGGAACACGGGCTTCTTGAACTCGACCTTGCCGAGGTTCGTGGTGAAGACGTTGAGATCCTGCTGATCGGCGCCACCGGTCGCGAAGATCGTGGTGGTGTCCGGCACCTTCTTGGTGTCGAGCGTGTAGACCTCGGGTGACACCGAGATGACGTTGCCCTGCAAGAAGATCAGGCGCTCGACGAGGTTGCGGGTGACGTCGACCGGCGTGATGCCCTTCAGTCCTGCGGCCGCGATGTCGGCCGGCGTGATGCCGTTCTCGATCCGGAAGTTCACCGTCGGATACGGCGCGATCATCGCCGACGGAGCCAGCCCGGCCATCAACAGCACCACCGACGCGATGTTGATCCGGCCGACGTCGATCTTGTCGGGGTTCTCCTTGCCGGTGATGGGATCGGTGCTGAGATCGTTGAAGACCTGGACCGGACCGGCAAAGAAGTGCTGCATGAACGACGCCATGTCGGCCGGCGCAGTCGCCGGCACTGCCGCCGGATCGATTCCGGTTCCGACTGCGCCAGCGATCGCATTCCACACGGCATGCACGTTCGGCAGCCGCTTGGCCTCGAGCTGGGCAGGATCGGCGGCGGTCAGGACCGACGCCGCTTGCACGGGCGTCAGATCCGCGGTGCCGTGGGTGAAGAGCGTTTGCGTGGTGCCGTCCGCGGTTGCGTCAACGACGTCGTTCGGCAGTGTGGTGGTGAGCTTCTTCAACGGACCGAGCAGCGTGGCCGTCTTCGACGCGTCGACCACCGCGTCGTATTCGACGGTGACGCGCATCAGCGATTCGGCATCGGCGACGAGACCGGCCTCACCACCGTTGATCATGCTGTCGGCGATGGGAACCTGGTCGTCGGCATCGCTCTGGGCCCGAGTGGCACTGGTGGGAACGGCGACCAATGTGCCGCCCTTGCCCGTGCCAGGTGCAAGGACCAGGAGTGCCAACGACGTCACGAGATTCTTGTCGTCGACGATCGCGATCATCGCTGTGGGCGTCGAGGGGAACGCGACCTCGGGAATCGCTCGCACCGTCGTGCCGGCTTTGGAGTTGCGCAGCACATGCCATCCGACGTATCCCATCGTCGGCGCGGCACCCAGCACGAGGACCCCGGACAGGGCTCCGGCAAGGGTGCGGTTGCGGCGACGCTTGGGCGACGCGGTCACAGCGCGGCTCCGTACAGGTCTCGATCGCGGATGATGTCGAGCACGGGCTCGGTGACGAGGTAGTCGAGTGGACGGCCGTCGCTGAATCGAGAGCGGAGGTCGGTGCTCGACACCTCGAGGTGCGGAACCTCGACGCGGGTCCACTCGAACTCATCGGCCAGTTGCACGGATTCACCAGGGCGATCGACGACAACCAGCGATGATCGCGAGGCAACTTCGCGGTAGCGGTCCCATGTCGTGAACCCCGCCGCGGCGTCATCTCCCACGATCGTGAACAGCTCGGCCCCTGGGTTCTCTGCAGCCAGCGTCGCCAGCGTGTCGGCCGTGAAGCTGGCGCCACCACGGTCGATCTCGGTCCGTCCGGCCACCAGGCCGGGAACATCGGCAACCGCTGCCTGAACCAGCGCGAAGCGGTCCTCAGCAGGTGTGATCCGCCGGCTCCGCTCCTTTTGCCACGGCACATTGGCCACCATTAACACCACCACATCGAGTCGGAGGGCATGCCGCACATTCACCGCGGTCACGAGGTGACCGACGTGCGGCGGGTCGAACGTGCCACCGAACAAACCAAGACGTCGCGGCACGGAGCGAGAGTCTAGGAGATGGGCATCTCCTTTGGACGCCAGGAGTCACACGACCGCGCGCGGCCATTCGACCTGACAGGCCTTGACCGATGGTGTACTCTGGACTTCCCCCCCTGTACATACCTTCAAATCTGTCCAAACCCCCGTGTGGACAGGCAGATTCTTCGAAAATTCGCAATCGTTGCGAATCTGACGAATCTGTGTCGGCGATCGGACGCCGCAAGCCAACACTGTATGTGTCGGCAGGCCGCCCGCCCACCGGAATGCGAACATCGAAAAAGAACGGTTGAAGCCCGCCATGAACGACTCCATTGGTCTCTACTTGAACGACATCGGCAAGGTTGCCTTGCTCAACGCAGAAGAAGAGCGCGAACTGTCTCGCGCCATCGAAGCCGGCCGCGAGGCCGCCGACCGCATCGCCAAAGGCGAGAAGTCTGCAGCACTGAAGTCCGCGGTCAACGCGGCAGCGAAGGCCAAGGATCGGTTCATCCGCTCCAACCTCCGCCTCGTGGTGAGCATCGCTCGCCGCTACCCGTTGCCCCAGGGCATGGATCTGCTCGACCTGATCCAGGAAGGCAACCTCGGCCTCGAGCACGCCGTCGACAAGTTCGACTGGCGCCGTGGCTTCAAGTTCAGCACGTACGCCACGTTCTGGATCCGCCAGGCCATCGGCCGTGCGCTCGATCAGAAGGCCAGCCTCATCCGCATCCCCGGCGATCGTTCGGCCAGCTTGCGCGCTGCGCTGCGTCAGGCCAGCGGCGACGGCGAGACGCTCGACCTCGGCAACGCCGAACTGCACCGTCTCACGACGCCCGTGTCGCTCGACAAGACCATCGGCGACGACGGCGACGCGACCCTCGGCGATCTCATGGCCAATGGCGATGGCACGCCCGAAGACGCCGTCATGGCGATGGTCGACAGCGACCTGCTCGACGAACTGCTCGGAACGCTCGACAAGCGAGCCCGCTACGCAGTCGAAGCTCGCTTCGGCCTGCTCGACGGTGAGCGCAAGAGCTTCCGCGAAGTCGGCGAGAACCTCGGCGTCACGGCTGAGGCCGCGCGTCGCCTCGTGAGCCGCGCCGTGGCCGGTCTGCGCGAAGACGCCGTCCGCATCCTGGCTGCCTGATCGTCTCGGGCCGAAATCACTGATGGCCCACAGACCTTTCCCGCTACGGTTCTCCTGATGGCGCGTTCATGGACCCCCTCCTCATGGCAGGCCCATCCGGCTGCGCAACAGCCGGATTGGCCCGACAGCGGGGCGCTCGACAACGCGTTGAAGCAGATCTCGGCCTTTCCGCCGCTGGTGTTCGCGGGCGAGGCTCGCAACCTGCAGGCGTCGTTGGCCAAAGTCGCAGCCGGCAACGCGTTCCTGCTGCAGGCCGGTGATTGCGCGGAGAGCTTCGAGGAGTTCTCAGCGGTGAACATCCGCGAGAAGTTGCGCGTCATCCTGCAGATGGCTGTGGTGATGACCTACTCGCTCGGCGTTCCCGTGGTGAAGGTCGGTCGCATCGCCGGCCAGTTCGCCAAGCCGCGCTCGTCGAACTTCGAGAACATCGGTGGCGTCGAACTGCCCAGCTTCCGCGGTCACATCGTCAACGGTTCGGCCCCCACAGCTGCAGCTCGAGTCCCCGACCCGGATCGCCTCGTGCAGGCGTACCACCAGAGCGCATCGACGCTGAACCTGGTGCGGGCCTTCACCAAGGGCGGTTTTGCCGACCTCAACCGGGTGCACGCATGGACTCAGGAGTTCGTGGCGAGCAGCCCCGAGGGCCAGAAGTACGAACAACTGGCGGCCGAGATCGATCGTGCCTTGCGCTTCATGCGAGCCTGCGGCGTCGACACCGAATCGAACAGTCGCCTGCACGAGGTCGACGTGTTCACCAGCCATGAGGCATTGCTGCTCGGCTACGAAGAAGCGCTCACCCGGCAGGACTCCCTCACCGGCAGCTGGTACGACTGCTCGGCGCACATGCTGTGGATCGGCGAACGCACCCGCGATCTCGACGGCGCCCATGTCGAATTCCTGCGCGGCGTCGGCAACCCCATCGGGTGCAAGATCGGCCCGACGACGACCCCCGAGTTCGTCCTCGAATTGTGTGAGGCGCTGAATCCGGCGCAGGTTCCCGGCCGTCTGACGCTGATCAGCCGGATGGGCGCGAAGCACGTCGAGGAGAAGCTCCGCCCGCTGCTTCGTACCGTCCGCGATGCCGGCCACCCGGTCGTGTGGGCGTGCGATCCCATGCACGGCAACACCTATACCGCGACCGGCGGACGCAAAACCCGCGACTTCGACGACATCTGCAACGAGATCGGCGGATTCGTCCGGGCCCATGCGGCTGAGGGCACCTGGCCCGGCGGCATCCACATCGAGCTCACCGGTGACGACGTCACCGAATGCGTCGGCGGCGCCGACAAGATCCTCGATTCTCAACTCGACGATCGCTACCAGACGGTGTGCGACCCCCGCCTCAACGGAAGGCAGAGCCTGGACCTCGCGTTCCGCACCGCCGACCTGATTCGCACCAACGGCCTCAGCTGAACCTCGATCCGTGGTGAACCCGCTGGTTCAGATCGAGACATGGCCGGTTGCGAACGTCGCGTCGGCGTCGGTGACGTTCGACGGAGAGCGGCAATCGCACGGTGACATCGACCGCCGCTTCGAGTTGGCGTCGATCACCAAGATCGTGTCGACGTGGGCGATCCTGATCGGGGTCGAAGAAGGCTCGATCACGCTCGAGACTCCGATCGGGCAGAACGGCTGCACGCTCCGCCATCTGCTCAGCCATGCAGGCGGATACGGCTTCGACGGCGCGGAGCCGGTTGCCCGGCCCGGTCGCCGCCGGATCTACTCCAACACCGGCATCGAGATGGCCGCCGCCGCGCTCGTCGAGGCCACGGGCATTCCGTTCCACACGTACGTCGGTGAGGCGATCCTCGATCCCCTGGGCATGACAGCGACCGCGCTGCACGGCTCGGCGGCGTTCGGGATGTCGAGCACCGTCAGCGATCTCCTCGCCCTGATTGGCGAGATCACTCGGCCGACACTGCTCGATCCCGCGACAGTCGCCGGCGCGACAACCGCCCAGTTCGCCGACCTGCCCGGCGTCCTTCCCGGTCTCGGCGTGTACCGGCCCTGTCCATGGGGACTCGGCGTCGAGATCCACGGGGCCAAATCCCCGCATTGGATGGGCAGGCGAAACAGCCCTGCGGCGTTCGGCCACTTCGGCGGGGCCGGCACGATGATGTGGATCGACCCGGTGGCACGCACCAGCCTGGTCGCCCTGACAGATCGACGCTTCGAGCTGTGGTCCGCTGACGCCCTCCGGCTGTGGCCCGAGCTGAGCGACGCCGTCGTCACGTGGCAAGCATGAGCAGTCGCCATCGAGTGGTCGTCATCGGTGCCGGGTTCGGAGGGTTGGCGGTCACGAAGGGTCTCCGCGACGCCGATGTCGACGTCACGGTGGTCGATGTGAACAACTTCCACACGTTCCAGCCGCTGCTCTATCAGGTCGCGACGGCGGGACTCGGCAGCGACGACATCGCCTACGCCGTCCGCGGCATCTTCCGCCGCCAGCGCAACGTGACGTTCCGGATGGCCAGGGTCACGTCGATCGATGTCGCCGCGCGCTTGGTGCACGTGAGCGTGGGCGATCCGATCCCCTACGACACACTCGTCGTCGCGGCGGGCGCCGTGAGCAACTCGTTCGGCGTGGCCGGCGTCAACGAGCACGCCTTCCCGTTGAAGTCTGTCGAGGACGCGGTCGCGCTGCGCAATCACGTGCTCGGTCAGTTCGAGACTGCGGCCGCGACGACCGGCGCTGTCGACCCGGCGACCCTGAGTGTCGTGGTATGCGGCGGTGGACCAACAGGCGTCGAGATGGCGGGCGGGATGATGGAGTTGTTCGACCATGTGCTCGCGAAGGACTACCCCGATCTCGACGTGCGCGGCTCGAAGGTCGTGCTCGTCGAGGCATCCGATCGACTGCTCAGCAGCTTCCAGCTCAAGAGCGGCGCGCGAGCCCGGCGAACGCTGGTCCGTCGCGGCGTCGAGGTCGTCACCGGCATCGGCGTCGACCACATCGACGCGACATCGGTACACCTCGCCGACGGCCGTCGCCTCGACGCCCATACCGTCGTCTGGGCGGCAGGTGTGCGGGCGAATCCGCTCGCGGCGATGCTCGGTGTCGAACTGACTCACAGCCAACGGATCGTGGTGGGCGCCGACCTCGCCGTTTCCGGTCACGAGGAGATCTTCGCAATCGGCGACATCGCCGCAGCTGTAGCCGCGCCGTTGCCCCAGGTCGCCCAACCGGCGATCCAGGGGGGCCATCATGTCGCCCGCCAGATCATCCGGCGACTCGCCGGGCAACCGACCGTCGAATTCCGCTACCGGGACAAGGGTTCGATGGCGACCATCGGTCGACACGATGCAGTCGCCGAGTTCCCCAACGGGCTGCGCATCTCCGGCTTCCCCGGCTGGCTGTCATGGCTGGGCCTGCACATCCTGTACCTGATGGGCTTCCGCAACCGCGCCAACGTCGTGCTCAACTGGACGTGGAACTACTTCACGTACGACCGCGCCGCGCGTCTGGTGAGCACCGACAACGTCGACCGCCACCACGACTGAGCCCCGTCGACCCGGTGGCACCCCGCCAGAATTCTTGACGTGGAGAGATGCAGGATGGACCGGGAAGTGACGAACCGCGCCCGGCCCGCCCGGCTGAACGAGGCAAACCCGGCGCGCTCCCCCATTCCGAGCGGGGTCGAACACTACGGGACCAGCGCGGGTGTGCCGGCGTCGGCGGGGGTGGTGGTGGTCGAGCCCGTGGGAACCGTCGCCGGAGTCGTGGGGGAAGTCGGGATGACGGTCACGCTCGTGCCGGCGGTGTCACCGGAGACGTCGCCACCGCCGAGGTCCCCACCGGTACCCGTGCCACCGATCACGATCGGCGTCGTGTCGGCGGTGAGCGCCGAGTCCTTCCAGGGCGGCCGGCACGAATACGGCGGCGTCCACGGACCCCGACCGCAATAGACCCACAGATCGCTGGCCGCGTCGGCGCACGCTTGCATTGACACCGTCACCGAATCCGGGGTCCATCCCCGCCGGCCGAGCTCCCCGCCCGGTGCGAATGTCCCCGACAGCACGTTGAGCTGGAATGTGCAGTGCGAATCATCGGCTGTCGCCGGATTGATGTTGACCCGGTTGTAGGCGCAGCCGCCCTCACGCGAGGCGATGTAGACGGCCCACTGTTGGGTGGCCACGTCGGCCCCGTCCTTGCCGAACTGATAGGCGATCATGTCGGCATCGGCCAGCGAGCACGGGTTGTGATTGCCGAAGTACGGGATGCCGTTGGGAGTCTCGTTCCAGCTCGGCAGCAACTGCAGCGGAGCTGGCCACGGACCGGGAGGCGCGAAGCCTGGAACCTGTGACCCCGCCGCTGCGTACACCGATGCGCCGTTGGCGTTACCAGACCAGATCCCCATCGCGGCGAGCGTCCGCGGGCCGGCATAGCCGTCGACCCGCAGTGGCGGCGTGTCCTTCTGGAAGGCCTCGAGCGCGCCGACGGTTGCGAGATCGTCCTTGCCGGTCGTCTTGCCGCTGTACAGACCGAGTTCGCGCAGGGTGTCCTGGAGACACGCAACGCTCTGACCAGCGTCGCCGGGCTTGATCGTCGCGTCGGCCGTGCAACCGGTGGTGGTCACGCCCGAAGCCGTGCCGATCGTGGAACCGGCCGTCGCGGTGCCGGTCGTGGTGCCGGACCAGATCCCGAGCGCGACCAAGGTCTGTGGACCGGCACGGCCGTCGGGGAGCAGCGGCGGATGAGTGCCCTGGAACCATTTCACGACATCGGCCGTGGCCTGGTCGTACGTGCCCGTGATCGGGTTGTCCGTCAGGTGCATCATGCCGAGCGCGAACTGCAGGCAGATCACGCTCGCACCGGTATCCCCGAGCATCAGCTCGTGGTCGGCTGCACACACGCCGACCGATGGCAGGCTGGCATGCGCAGTGGTGGAAGAGACAGGGCCGAGGCAGCCGACAACGATGGCTGCCGCGACGATCGAGAAGCGCCCTGTCCTCACATTGTCAGCTCAAACGCTCGACGATCATTGCCATGCCCTGTCCGCCGCCGACGCACATCGTCTCCAGCCCGAATGTCTTATCGGCATGTTGGAGCCCGTGGATGAGCGTTGTCATGATCCGGGCGCCGGTCATGCCGAACGGATGGCCGAGCGCGATGCCGCCGCCGTTGACGTTGAGCTTCTCCATCGGGATGTCGAGATGCCGCGCCGAGGGCAGAACCTGCGCCGCGAAGGCTTCGTTGATCTCGACCAGATCGATGTCGTTGATGGTCATTCCGGCCCGCTTGAGGGCCTGGCGAACGGCCTCGACCGGGCCGAGGCCCATGATCTCGGGGTTCAGACCGGACACGCCGGACGAGACGATGCGAGCCAAGGGGGTGAGGCCGAGCTGCTTGGCCTTCTCGCCGCTCATCACCATCACGGCGGCAGCACCGTCATTGAGCGGGCAGGCGTTGCCCGCGGTGACCTGACCGTCGGGGCGGAACGCCGGCTTCAGACCGGCGAGACCTTCGAGCGTGGTGCCGGCACGCGGGCAATCGTCTTTCGAGACCACCGTGCCGTCTTCGAGTGTGAGCGGCGTGATCTCGTCTTCGAAGAAGCCGTTCTCGATGTTGGCGCTGGCGATATCCTGCGAACGCTTCGCGAACGCGTCCATGTCTTCGCGACTGACGCCTTCGGTCTCGCGCACGTTCTCGGCCGTCTGACCCATTGCGATGTAGGCATCGGGCAGGCCTGGCTGCGGGGCCCACAAGGGCTGGCCACCGACAGCACGCTCTTTGGTGTGCGCGCCGGCGTCTTTGAAGGTGGGGTTCGGAGCAGTGTCGCTCGCACCGGCGAAGTAGCGGCTGACGGTCTCGACACCGGCGGCGATGAAGCAGTCGCCTTCGCCGGCCATGATCGCATGCGCGGCCATGCGGATTGTCTGCAGGCTGGACGAGCAGTAGCGGTTGACGGTCACGCCGGGAACGTTGTCGAGTCCGGACAGGATCGCGACCATGCGACCGATGTTGAAGCCACCCTCGCCGGCCGGCTGACCGATGCCCATGATCAGGTCTTCGACATCGGATGCCTGCACGGAGGGAACCTTGGCCATCAGCGCCCGAATGATCTGGGCTGACATGTCGTCGGGCCGGAGCGTGGTGAGCGTGCCCTTGTTGGCACGGCCGATCGGGCTGCGGGCTGTGGCGACGATGACGGCTTCGGACATGGGATCCCCCTGTGGATGCGACCTGAGATTGTGAGACGAGGTCTGAGTTGTGACCTGGGCAACGTTACCGGGTGTCGACCACTTGGAACGCTTCCGCGGAGTGCCCGTCGGGCAGCCCGAACTGCGTTGCGGCGGCCTGCATCCAGCCTCTCACCCTGTCCTCGAGACCGTCCGGATCACGATGCTGACTGTGATGGCTGCGCAGTGCCCGGATCTTGCGATCCACGTTCGCGGTGATGTCTTCGACGTGAGTCACGGCGGCCGGATCAGCGCTGGGTGTCATGATCCACACCTCGGGGACCGTCCACGCCGGGATCGTGTTGTCGAGCAGGTCTGGGTACGCGAACGGGTTGCGTGAGTCGGGATAGACCGCTGCGATCGCCGCCTGGCCGGTCGCGACGTGATCGGGATGACTGGCGTAGATACGAGTCAGGTTCAGCGTCGGCGACTGGGTGATCACACGCTGCGGACGAACCTCGCGGATCACCTTCGACAGCGCGGCGCGCAACGGCAGGTTGTACTCGACTCGGCCGTCACCGAAACCGAGGAAGACGAGATCGTGCACACCGACCTCTTTGGCGGCCGCCGTTTGCTCCTCGCGACGGATCTCGGCCATCCGCGGTCGCGAGATGCTGAGGTCGAATCCGCCGGCATCACCGTCGGTGACGAGGCAGTAGGTGACGTGGACGCCGGCGTCGGTCATGTTCGCGACCGAACCGGCCGCGCCGAAGTCGACGTCGTCGGGGTGGGCCGTGATGACGAGGGCTCGCTCGATCTGATGCGGTTCCAACATGTGTTGCAGGCTACGGCCGCTCTAGATTGCCGAGATGACTTTGGCAGACGTTCCCCTCGGATCATTCGACCTCTCCGACCCGGTGTTCTGGACCCAGCCACGCGACATTCGCGAGGGTGCCTTCAAAGTGCTGCGCGACACCCCCGGCCTGCCGTTCTTCGCCGAGTGGGACTTCGTCGACTCGCCGTTCCCGCGCGGTCCCGGCTACTACGCCCTCACCCGCCACGAAGACGTGTGGGCCGCCAGTCGCAACGCGCAACTGTTCTGCAGTGGCCAGGGCAGCAACATCGGCGACCTGCCACAGGAGATGAACGAGTTCTTCGGGTCGATGATCAACATGGACGACCCGAAGCACTTTCGGCTGCGCAGCATCGTGTCGAAGGGATTCACACCGAAGGAGATCAGCCGCGTCGAGGAATACGTCAAGACCAAGGCTGCCTCGATCGTCGACGGACTGCTCGAGCGGTATCCCGATGGCGAATGTGACTTCGTCGAGGAGATCGCCGCTCCCCTGCCGCTGAAGATCATCTGCGAGATGATGGGCATCCCCGAAGAGGACGAGAAGCAGATCTTCGCCTGGACCAACGTGATCCTCGGAGCCGGGGACCCCGAGTTCGGCGGCACGCTGGAGGCACTCATGGGCGCGGCGATGGGGATGTTCATGTACGCCCAGGCGCTCGGCGAGGATCGAGCGATCAACCCGCGCGAGGACATGACCAGCGCGATGATGACGGCCGAGGTCGATGGCGAGCGCCTGACCGCCCAGGAGTTCGGCAGCTTCTTCATCCTGCTCGCCGTCGCCGGCAACGAGACCACGCGCAACGCGATCAGCCACGGCATGCGTGCACTCACCGACTACCCCGATCAGCGCAAGATCTGGTTCGACGACTTCGACGGGGTCACCAAGACCGCCGTCGAGGAGATCGTGCGTTTTGCCACGCCGGTCATCCACTTCCGGCGCACGGTCACCGAGGACACGACACTGGGCGGACAGGATCTCAAAGCCGGTGACAAGGTCGTGCTCTGGTACGCGTCGGCCAATCGCGACGAGCGGGTCTTCGACAACCCGTACGCCTTCGATGTCCGCCGCCCGCTGCAGCCGGCTCAGACAGGTTTCGGTGCCGGTGGCCCGCACTTCTGCCTCGGTGCCAACCTGGCGCGGCGCGAGATCAGCGTGATGTTCGACGAGATCCGCACCCGTCTGCCGAACATGCAGATCATCAGCGAGCCCGACTATCTCCAGAGCGCGTTCATCAACGGGATCAAGCGCCTCCGCTGCAGCTGGAAGTAGCCGCTACGAGAGTTGGCCGAGGGCGTAGTGCCGGCGGCAGAGCAGTTCGTAGCGCACGACGTCACCGAACAACGGCTGTTCCGGCTCGTCCTCGGTGTCGCCGACCACGACCGTCTCGCCCTCGTACACGACTCGACCGTTGACGAGGCGAGCATTGTGCGTTGCCCGTTGACCACACCAGCAGCGCGCCTCGACCTGCAGCGCGACACGGTCGTCGGCCAGCTCGAGCAACCGCTTGGTGCCATCGAAGAGCAGTCCGCGGAAATCGGTGATGAGCCCGAAGGCGAAGACGTCAACCCCGAATTCATCGACGACCCGGGCCAACTGATCGCATTGCTCGACGGTGTAGAACTGTGCCTCGTCACAGACGAGAAACGACAACGGTGCGTAGGCAGTGACGAGCGCGACGATGTCGAGCGTCGGATGCACTTCGATCGCCGGGGCCGACACCCCCAACCGACTGGTGATCTGCGTGCCGTCGCGATCGAGTTTGGTGAGGAGCAGACCCTTGAGGTCGCGCGACGCCAGGTTGTGATGGATCTGCAGCGCGAGCGTGCTCTTGCCGGAGCCCATCGTGCCGAAGCTGAATCGGAGTGTCGCCATCGCCGCAGCACGGTAGCCGATCAGCAGAAATCTCGGTCGACCGGTGATCCGGTCGCACCCCGGCGACGAACACCAGCCATGATCGTCGCGTCATCGCGTCCAGCGTTCCGAACACCATGCTGAGCGCGGTTATCGTTCGGCCCACGGACGCTGGACGATCGCACGATGCCGATCTCTTGGGGAGGCTGCTGGAGGGTGATTCACGCGCGCTCCGAGCGATCTACGACAGCTTTTCGTCACTCGTGTTCGGCCTCGCTCGGCGCGTCACCGGCAACAGCGCCAGCGCCCAGGACGTCACGCAGGACGTGTTCCTGCATCTGTGGGAACACCCCGACGCGGTCGACCTGTCGCGAGGATCGCTGCGGTCGTACCTCGGCGTGGTGACGCATCGACGGGCGATCGACGCCGTACGCCGGACGTCGCGTGCGACCGCTCGCGATGAACGCGCAGGACGCGAGGCCGGGGTGATGGCGCCGAGCCACGAGACCGAGATCGTCGAGGCCGACTTCGATGCTCGGGCATCGCAGCGCGTCCGCGATGCGATCGTCGGACTCCCGAGCGAACAACGACAAGCGCTCGAGCTCGCTTATTACGGGGGATGTACCTACCGCGAGGTCGCGGCGCGTCTCGGCATACCGGAGGGCACGGCGAAGTCTCGCCTCCGACTGGCCCTGAACAAGCTCCGCGAGCTCATCGAGTTGCACGAACGGATGGCCCCCGCATGACCGACATCTTCGACATGAACATCGATCCCGACGCGATCGGCGACGCCCTCGAGCCGATCCTCGCCGAGCATGCCCCCGACGACGCCTTTGCCGCGATCGACGCTGCGGCCAGGATCGCGCGGGCGGAAGGGAAACCTCTTCTGCTCGGGCGAGACGGCACCGACCCCTTCGATGCGTTCATCACGACCGCCACCGAACTGCACGATCTGCTCGAAGCACTCTCACCAACGGACTGGGAGGCGCAGACCGCGACCGCGTACGGCACCGTGCACGGCGTCATCGCCCACCTCGCCGGCATCGAGGACTACTGCCAGCGGGCCCTCGACCGCGAGCCGGTCGCCGACCCGGCCGCGGACTTCGACCACGCCGCATGTTCCCGAGTCGTCGCCGAGTCGCTTCGATCGACACCGAACGGCGAACTGGCAACGATCTGGTTCACCAGCGCACTTCGATTCGTCGAAGCGTGTCGGGCCGACTACCGCGACGAAACCCTTGCGCTGCACCAACTGCCGGTCGGCGTCGAAGGCGCATTGCTGTTGCGGACATTCGAGTTGTGGGCTCACACAGAAGACATCTGTGCGGCGCTCGGCCGGCCACTGCCCCGCCTCGACGGCCCGCGTCTGGCGTTGATGTCGGCTCGCCTCCTCGGTGCGATCGATGGCGTCACCGTGGCTCGCGGGGCACCGCATGCCGTCGCCAGAATCGTCCTGCTCGGACCCGGCGGAGGCGTCGGCGACATCGGGCTCAACGGCCCGGGCGGGATGGGACCGGCCGACGTCCGCATCGTCGCCGACGTCGTCGATTTCTGTCGAGTTGCATCTCGGCGCATCAGCGGCGCGGACCTCACGTTCGACGCTGAAGGCAACCGCGCCTTGGTTGCGCCGCTGCTCGAGGCGACAGCGATGTTCGCCAAGGACTGAGCCGCGGCAGTGACGCGTCAGCCGCGACCGGCAGCCGTCGCAGCTTCTTCGGCCGCTGTCAGCTGCTCGTCGACGATCGCCAATCCACCGGTCCAGAAGCCCGGGTCAGCGAGATCACAGTCGACGATGCGGCCGAGATCCTCGGGACTCATCGAGCCACCGGCGCGAAGCAGGTCGAGGTACTGCGGCACGAACGATTCGCCCTCCTGTTCGTAGCGGCGATACACGCTGAGCGCGAGCAGTTGTCCGTACGCGTACGCATACACGTAGCCGGGTGTGTGCATGAAGTGCGGGATGTAGGACCACCACGAGCGATAGCCCTCGGTGATCTCGACCGCCGGCCCCATCATCGCCGTTTGCGTCTCTGCCCACAGTTCGTTGAAGCGCTCGACCGCGAGCTCACCCTCGGTCCGCCGCGCGGTGTGCACGGCGTGCTCGAAGCGGTTCATCGAGATCTGGCGGAAGACCGTTGCGATCGAATCCTCGAGAATCGTTGCCAACAGCGCCAACCGCTCGTTCGGGTCGGTGAGTGTGCTCAGCAGGCGCTTGCTGGTGACCGTCTCACCGAACACCGACGCAGTCTCGGCCAAGGTCAGCGGCGTGCTCATCTGGAACACGCCCTGCTCGCGGGCGAGGTAGCCGTGCACCCCGTGACCGAGTTCGTGCGCCAGCGTCGCGACGTCACGGGTTCGGCTGGTCCAATTGAGCAAGACGTACGGATGGTGCGACGGCACGGTGTACGCGCAGAATGCGCCGCCGCGCTTGCCTGGACTGTTCGGGGCGTCGATCCAGTTCTCGCGCAGGAAGCGCTGGACGATGCCGGCAAGCTCGCCGCTGAACGATGAATACGCGTCGATCACGACCTCGGTCGCCGTGGACCATGGGATCTGCGCTTCGGTCGTCGCGATCGACGCGCCACGATCGAAGTCGGCGATCTGTTCGACGCCGAGGATCTTGGCCTTCAACGCATACCAACGCTGTGGAATGTCGTATCGCGCGACCACGGAGTCGACGAGTGCCTGCACGCTGTCGTCGCTGGCTTCGTTGGCCAGGTTGCGGCTGCTGATCCAGGATGAGTAGTTGCGCAGCCGGTCGTCGACGTACTTGTCGTTGAGCAACGTGTTGAACACGAATGCCCGCGTCCGCAAACCTGGCTGCAGCGCTTCGGTGACCGCGCCCTGCGCGACCTGACGAACGCTTCGATCGGGGTGTTGCAACGACGCCAGTGCCTTCATCAACGGCACGGTCTCGCTGCTGCCATCTGGCTGCGGGAGCTGGACCTGGATCGCCGACGTGAGCTCGTCGAACAGCCGGCCCCACGCGCTGCCGCCGGTGACGCTCTTCTCGGTGAGGATCTTCTCCTCCGGTTCGGAGAGAAGATGCTCCTTGTAACGACGCGCCGAGCGGAGGTAATGACGGACGAAGTCGAGGCTCGGCAGTGGATCAGCAAGGATCGCATCGACGTGCGCGTCGTCGGCTTCGGCCCATTCGAGGTCGATGAACAGCAGCTTGGTGCTCATCGCGGTGCTGCGCTCTTGGACCTTCGCCATCAATGCGCCGTTCTTCGGGTCCGACGTGTCCTGGGCGAAGACGAGGCCGGCGAAATCAGCGGCGCGGCTCGACTGCTCGATCATCGTCGCGTACCGCTGGTAGAAGTCGGCCAGTTCTGCCGCCGACATCGCTGCGATCTTGCCGCGACCTGAGGCGACCAACGCGTCGGTGGCGGCGTCAGCACGATCGAGCAGATCGTCGACGCTGGAACCGTCCAACAGCGGAGCCAGGTCCCAGTTGACACCGATGGCCCCGAGGTCCTTCGGATCGATGCTGCGTTGGTCGGTCACGGTCATCGTTTCAGGCTATGCGATCGACCGCCCGTCGAGACCGCTCCCTCAGCTCAGCGCTGACGCCACCGGTGCCGGATGGCCGCTGGTGTCGGCCAGGCGAACGCAGTTCCGACCACCGCGCTTCGCCGCGTACATCGCGTGATCAGCTTCGATCAACAACCAGTCCGGATCGGCTCCCGGACCGGCCTGATGGGCCGCACCGACACTGGCGCCGAGATGAATCGTGATCCCATTGGTGACCAACGGTTCGTTGACGGCGCGGACGATTCGCTCACCGATCGCGATCGCGGCCACGCCGTTCGTGTCGGGGCACAACAACACGAACTCGTCACCGCCCGTTCGCGCCAGAGTGTCGTTGGGGCGGGTCAGGCTGCGCAGCCGCGCCGCGATGACTCGCAGGACCTCGTCGCCGATCGCATGGCCATAGGTGTCGTTCACGGCCTTGAACCCGTCGAGGTCGACGAGCAGTACGGTGATGTTGCCGGAGACGGCCCGCCCGCCGGCCGCCACATCGAGCCGACTCTGCAACAGGATCCGGTTTCCGAGACCGGTCAACGGGTCGTGCAGCGCCTGGCGTTCGAGCTCGGCCTCCAGCCGCTTGCGATCGGTGATGTCGCGAACGCTCGCCCGGAACTCGAGTGCCCGCCCGGTATCCGGGTCGACGACGGTGGAGGTCGAGTTGGCCACCCACACGTATGTGCCGTCGGCTTTCAGCAGTCGAACCTCGGAGTTGAACTGCCCATTGCGGGTCGAGCGCCGGCTGAGCCGGATCAGCTCGCCGAAGTCGTCAGGATGGACGAGTTCGGCCGTGCTGCGACCGACCAGTTCATGCGGTTTGAAACCGACGAGATCGACCGACGACGGCGATGCGTACACGACCTTTCCTTCACCATCGAACAGCAGCACCAGATCGGCGGCTGTCTCGGACAGCAGACGGAAACGGGCTTCGCTGGCACGCAAGGCTTCATCCACGCGTGAGCGCTCGAGGACGTGGGCGATCGTCTCGGCGATGATGCGCAGGAACATCAGCTCGTTTTCGCTCCACTCGCGTCCGACCTCGCACATCGAGACGCCGAGCACACCGAACAGCTCGCCGGCGGCCGACATCGCCACGGCGATCATTGCGCCCTCCGGACCGAGCACGCGCCGCTTCTCCTCCAGCCACGGCTCGCAACAGGCGAGCGGATCACAGACCACGATCGGGTCGGTGTTGCGCAGCCGTTCGATCCACATCGGCACGCTGGCGAACGGCAGGCTCTGTCCGCTGCCGACGCCCTGGACAGCGCCGTTGGTGATGAATCCGGCAACGTTGACGAGGACCTGTCGGTTCTCGTCGAGTTGGTCGACGTACACGAAGTCGGCCGCGAGCATGACCGCCACATCGGCACACACCTGTGGCAAGTGCTCCAGGAACTCCTGAGCGTCGAGGTCGAGGGCTGCCTGGGCGACGTCGAACGCGTAACGCAAGTGCTCGACTCGGGTCATGTTGTCGCGTTCGAGAGCGAGCTGTTCGGTGACGTCCCGAGCCGTCAGGACGCGCCCGCCGGCGATTGGGTCGCGTGCGACTCCGGCCGAGATCTCCCACCAACCGATGCTCCCGTCACGGGCGACGAGGCGAACCGTGGTCGAGATCGTCGGCTGGTCGGTCAACAGAGTCGTCAGCCTCTCGACCGCCATTGGCAGGTCGTCGGGATGGATGAACTCGGTGACGCTGCGCCCAATCCAGGCCTCCTGTGAGTAGCCGAGGCGGCGTTCAGCAGCCGCGTTGGCGTACAGCAACGTGCCATCGTCGCCGACGACGACCACCAGATCCTGGGACCCGTTCAACAACGCGCCGAGCCGGATCTCGCTCATTCGCAACGAGGCTTCCACCCGCTGCCTCGCGAGCACCGCGGCGACAGTCTCCGACACGCGCAGGACGAGCGCGATCTCGTCGCTCATCCAGGTTCGTGGACCTGCAGTCATCGCGACGCCGAGCACACCGAGACACCGGCCACCGGACATCAACGGGGCACCGAGGATGCTTCGATCCGTGCCCGGCAAGGATTGCCACTCGGCACCCCACGCCTCGTCGACCGCGCGCAGATCTTCCACCACGATCGGCTTCAACGTCCGGAGGCGTTCTGCGATTGCGGGCGTCGAAACACTCTTCCATGGCTGAAGATATGGCATTGTCGCCGCATCGCCCTGCCACCGCGCGACGACGCGCAGCTGATCGTCATCGAGCAAGGAGGCGAACGCTGCGTCCGAGCCGAGCACACGACTGAGCTGTTCGAGGTGGACGTCGAGTCCATCGAGGATTTCCTCCGAGTCGGCCTCGATGGCCCAGTGCGACACTCCCAGCAGGACGTGTTCCAGTTCGAGACGACGATCGACAGCGGCTTGATGTGCCCGTTGCGACGACACGTTGCGAAGCGCCACGACGAAGCCTCCGACGGTCTCGTCGAACGTGCCGGTCGAGTCGACATCGAACCATGCCGACGATCCATCGACGTGTATCAACCGCACCTCGACGACCGGGAGCTCTTGGCTTCCAGCGAGTGCGAGCGTGAACACCTCGACGGAGATCGCGTGGTCATCCGGATGGATGAGATCGAGGAAATGACGACCAATGACCTCGCTCGGCGCCAGGCCGCTGACTTCGGCGATCGGTGCGTTGATGGACTTGATCCAGCCCTCGTTGTCGACGACGACCAGGATGTCGCGCACGTTGCCGAGGGTCGCCGTCAGGTACGCCTCGCTGGCGCGGAGGGCGCGGTCGGAGCGCTGCCGACTGAGAAAGTTGGCGAGCGTGTCGGCGACCTGCTGCATGGTGTCGACCTCGTCGCCGGTCCACTCGTGGTCCTCGTCGATGCTCCCCAACCCGAGGACGCCGATGAGGACGCCGCCGACGCGAAGCGGCGCGTACATGTTCGATCCGATCGGCTGACCTTCGAAGATCTGCGACAGCTCACGTGCCCAGGGATTGGTCTCGATGTCCATGTGGACGCCGATGAGCACGCCGGCCGAGCTGAGCCGCTCGATCCAACGCGCCAACCGAGCCAGATCGATCTCACTCGGCGGCATCGTGCGATTCGGGTACCGATCGCTCGTCCACCCACCGAGTGGACGAAGCAGGCCTTCGTCGAGATCGACCATGTCGAGGTAGGCGAGGTCACCGCGCAACAGTTGGCCGAACGAAGCCAGCACCGTGTTGATGCCTTCCAGCAGCTCGTCATGGCCGAGGTCGAGTGCGCGCTGGGCCAACTGTGCGGCGAAGCTCCCGAGTTCGCGCCGGCGCGTCTCGGCGCGTTCCATCGCATTGATCGCGCCGACGTCTCGGCTGACCGAGGCGTAGACCTTCACCCCGGGGCGCAGCGGGTCGTTCAGCACCTGGATGTCACTGATGACCTCGGTGATCTCACCGGTGACGCGGTTCGTGTAGATCGCCGGCCCGGACCACCGGCCGTCGCGTTGCAGGCTCGGAAGGACCTCCACGAACAACTGCTCGAGTTGCTGCGGTGAATACACCGTCGAGATCGTGACCCCGTCCAGCGATTCGTCGACGTCCATGCCGAGAGCGGCGCGTTGGGCAGCGTTTGCATACACCCATGCACCACCCGACTCGGCCAGGACCACCAACGAGGCAGACTGTTCGATCAGGCCCTGGAATCGGGCTCGATCACCTTCGACGGCCCGCCGCTGGGTCAGGTCGCGGCGAACGTGCAGCCAATGCGTGTGCGCGCCGCGCTCGTCGACGATCGGGCTCAGCGTCAACTCGCACAGGAAGGTCGATCCATCCGCCCGACGGTTGACGACCTCGGTGGTCGCGGCTCGCCCTTCGTTGTGAACCTGTTGGAACCATTTGGCGATGTCCGGGTTGGGCTCGTCGGGGAAGAGCACGTCGGCGGTGCGACCGACGACGTCGGACGACCGATACCCGGTCTCTGCCTCGAATGCAGCATTGACGTACACGATCGGCGGGCCGCCGGCCCCGATGCCGGCTGCGGCAGTGACCAGAATCGAATCGTGCGCCGTGTCCAGCGCGGCGAGCAGCAGTCTGGCCCGCGGCGACCCGAAGCCCGGCAGCTCGGCCGCCCGCGGGTCGACGACCAGTCCGGTCGACGCTCTCGGCGCCGCCGTGCCGCACCACGCGCGGCGGATGTTCTGTTCGTGCATTTCCGGCGGACCCGGACGTCCGAACAGGAACCCCTGCGCCTCGTCGGCACCCATGCTGATCAACGCGTCTGCCTGCGCGATTTCCTCGATGCCTTCGGCCACGACCCGCAGACCGAGTGCATGAGCGAGGTCGATGACCGCTTCGACGATCGCTTCGTCTGCCAGCGACCCACCGATGCCACCGACGAAGCTGCGATCGATCTTGACCGCCGTCACCGGCAACTGACGCAGGTACGACAGCGACGAATAGCCGGTGCCGAAGTCGTCGAGTGCGATCTCGACCCCGAGCTGACGAAGCGAGGTGAGCACACCGACGGCGCTCGGCAAGTCTTCCAGCAAGCTCGACTCCGTCACCTCGAAGCCGAGATCGGCGGGGTCGATCCGTTGCTCGGCCAGCGCGGCCCGCACGCGAGCACACAACCGGTCACCGTCTGCCAGCTGTTGCGCTGCCAAGTTGACCCACACCCGCATCGGCCTTCCACTCGACCGCCAGCGCATCGCCAGCGCGATCGCTTCGTCGAGCACCCAGTCGCCGATCGCCACCATCAGCCCAGCGGCTTCCGCAACCGGCAAGAACTCGCCCGGCATCAGCAACCCATCGAGCGGATGCTGCCATCGAATCAGCGCCTCGACACCCATCACGCGGCCGTCGCGCAGGTCGACGGTGGGCTGTACGTACAGGCGCAGCTCGTGCTCGCCGATCGCCCGGAGGAGTCCGTCCTCCATCCGCTGCTTGCGGACATGGTCGACACCGATCGCGACCTCGTAACCAACCGCGGTGCCCGGAACCGTTGCCTTCGCTCGTCGGCACGCAAGGAAGGACTGCTCGACGAGATCGACGGCGTGGTCGACGCTGCGATCGAACGCGAATCCAGCGCTGGCGCCAACCGACACGGTGAAGGCATCGATCATCACCGACTTGCGGACGGATTCGAGCAGAGACTGGGCCAGCGCCTTGGTACGCGTGAAATCGGCATCGGGCAACACCACCAAAAAGGCGTCGCCTTCGATCGCAGCGAGCAAGGCGTCAGGAGGAAGTTGGCCGGCGAGCCGATCACCGAGCGCTTCGAGCAACCGGTCGCCCACCCGCTGGCCCCACCGCGCATTGACCTGGTGGAAGCGATCGAGGTCGAGGTACACGACACCGACACCGCATCCGCGCAGTTGGGCCTGCTCCAGGCCGAACAGCAATTGGGCTCTGCTCACGAGCGCGGCTCCGCCACTGCCTGCCGGCAACGGTTGTGGTCGGAGTGGTGCGCGCATATGAGTTGTACTTCTTGTATCGGCACTGATTCACGTGAATGTGAACGCTTCTTTCATCGGCCGAACGAGCAGTTGCTTCTAGGACGCCGCAACGCGGCCTGGCGGAGCGACGGCCGTATGGTGGGGTCCGTGCCAGAGGCGGACCACTACACGTATGACGCCGGCGAGCGCCGTCCGGTGGAAGTGTTGGTTTTCGCCATGGCACCCGAACACGTCGACGAGTTCGTGCGCATCGACCATGAGATCTGGACGCTCGGCGAGGCATTCGTCGACGGAACGCAGCGAATCCCGTTCCTGTCCAAGGAGGTCCTCCTCGACGACCGCCGGCCGGGTGAGGTCACGATCGTGTTCGTGTGGGAGTCACTGGCGATGTGGCAGCACGTCGGTGAGACGTCGACCCAGAAACGGTTGCAGGCCAGCTTCGACGCTGCGTTCACGCACCCCTACACACTCGTGCGAGGTCCCGACGACGAGGCCAACGCAGGTGTCCATCGGATCACCCGCTTCGAACGCACGTGAGGAGTGATCGCTGGAATGTCGCGCACCAGCTGAGCCGAAAACGACGGATCGGGTGTCGATCCGGTGGACTGACCACCGAATCGACACCCGATCAGAGCGTGGACGTCAGCTGCAGCCGCTGGTGCTGCCACAGCTCGGGCAGGCGTGGCACGAGCCGGCGCGGTTCATCTGGACACCGCACTGCATGCACATCGGAGCGTCGCTCTGGCGGATCTTGGGCAGACCCGCCGACGGCGTGTGATCGCTCTTCGGTGCGGCCGGGGCGAGGCCCGCTTCCATCTGGGCGACGAGGTCGCCGGCTGATGGGATGCTCTTCGGGTCGATGGCGATGTCGCTGCCACTGCGGGTCTCGATCGAGCTCTCGTAGACACCGGGCAACGTCGGCTGCAGCCGCTCGCCGACCGAGAAGATGCTCAGCTCGGAGCGCTCGTCGTAGGTGAGGTATTCCAGGGCGAGGCGGCGGAACAGGTAGTCCATGATCGACGAGGCGAAGCGGATGTCGGGATCATCGGTCATGCCGGCCGGCTCGAAGCGCATGTTCGTGAATGCCTCGACGAAGGCCCGCAGCGGGACGCCGTACTGCAAGCCGTAGCTGATGCTCTTCGCGAATGCGTCCATGATGCCGCTGAGGGTGGAACCCTGCTTGGACACTGTGAGGAAGATCTCGCCCGGCTGGCCGGACTCGTACTCGCCGATGGTGGCGAAGCCCTTGCAGTCCGCGACGCGGAACTCGAACGTGCGGCCGCGGCGGCTGCGGGGCAGCTTCTGACGGATCGGGCGATGGACGACCTTCTCGACGATCTTGGCGACCGCTTCGGTGGCCACGGCTTCTGCCGACTGGGTGAACATGCCATCGGCGCCGATGGTGGCGTCGCCCTTCTTGCCGGTGGACAACGGTTGCGCGACCTTGCAGTTGTCGCGGTAGATGGCGACTGCCTTGAGGCCGAGCTCCCACGACAGCAGATGCAGGGCTTCGATGTCTTCGATGCTCGCTTCCTCGGGCATGTTCACGGTCTTGGAGATCGCACCCGACAGGAACGGCTGGGTCGCACCCATCATCCGGACGTGACCTTCGTAGTGGATCGTGTTGTCGCCCATGCTGCAGGCGAACACGGCGATGTGTTCGGTGGAGATGTGCGGCGCACCGAGGATGCTCTTCTCGATGTCGATGTAGGCGATGATCTCGTCGATCTGCTGGGTCGAGTAGCCGAGCTTGCGCAGCGCCCGCGGGATCGTCTGGTTGACGATGCTCATGTTGCCGCCGCCGACCAGCTTCTTCATCTTGACCAGACCGAGGTCGGGTTCGATGCCCGTCGTGTCGCAGTCCATCATCAAGCCGATCGTGCCGGTGGGTGCGAGCACCGATGCCTGGCTGTTGCGCACGCCGTACTCTTCGCCGTCACGGACCGCGGTCTCCCACGCCTGCTGGCCGGCGAACATCAGCTCGGCCGGCACCGCGTCGGCGCCGTCGATCGTGTAGCTGGCGTCGCGGTGCATACGGAGCACGTTCAGCATGTGCGACTCGTTCTCGGCGAAGCCGGCGAACGGGCCCATCCGGCTCGCGGTGCGGGCGCTGACGGCGTACGCGTGGCCCGTCATCAACGAGGTCAGCGACGCTGCCCACGCCCGACCCTGGGTGGAGTCGTAGGGCAGGCCGAGCGCCATCAACAACGCACCGAGGTTGGCGTAGCCGAGGCCGAGCTGGCGGAACTGGCGGCTGGTCTCACCGATCGATGCCGTCGGGTAGTCCGCCCGGCCGACCAGGATCTCCTGCGCGGTGAACACGGCTTCGATCGTGTGCCGGTAGGCGTCGACGTCGAAGGTGCCTTCTTCGTCGAGGTACTTGAGCAGGTTGATCGAGGCCAGGTTGCACGCCGAGTTGTCGAGGTGCATGTACTCGCTGCACGGGTTCGAGCCGTTGATGCGGCCCGTGGCGTGAGCGGTGTGCCACTTGTTGATCGTGGTGTCGAACTGCAGGCCGGGGTCGGCGCACTCCCACGATGCGGTGGCGATCTGGCGCCACAGGTCGCGAGCCCGGATCGTCTTGATCACGCGACCACCGTTGACGGCGACCAGGTTCCAGTCGGCGTCGGCGATGACTGCTTCCATGAACTCGTCGCTGACGCGAACCGAGTTGTTCGCGTTCTGGTACTGGATGCTGAACGAGTCCTTGCCGTCGAGATCCATGTCGAAGCCGGCGTCGCGCAACACGCGGGCCTTGGCTTCTTCCTTGCTCTTGCACCAGATGAACTCTTCGATGTCGGGGTGATCAGCGTTGAGGATGACCATCTTCGCGGCGCGACGGGTCTTGCCGCCGCTCTTGATCGTGCCGGCCGAAGCATCGGCGCCGCGCATGAAGCTGACCGGACCACTGGCCGTGCCGCCGCCCTGCAGCAGCTCGTGGCTGGAGCGGATGTTCGACAGGTTGATGCCCGATCCGGAGCCACCCTTGAAGATCGTGCCTTCTTCGCGGTACCAGTTGAGGATGCCGTCCATCGTGTCGTCGACCGCGAGGATGAAACACGCGCTGGCCTGCTGGGGCACGCCCTTCACGCCGATGTTGAACCAGACGGGGCTGTTGAACGCAGCCCGTTGCGTGACGAGGATGAACTTCAGCTCGGCACTGAAGGTGTCGGCCTCGGCCTCGTCGACGAAGTAGCCGCCTTCGACGCCCCAGGTCGTGATCGTGTCGACGACGCGGTCGATGACCTGGCGCAGCGACTGCTCGCGCTCGTTCGTACCCAGCGTGCCGCGGAAGTACTTCTGGGCGACGATGTTGGTCGCGTTGAGCGACCAACCGACCGGGAACTCGACACCGACCTGCTCGAACGCGACTGTGCCGTCCTTCCAGTTGCTGATCCGGGCATCGCGCCGTTCCCACGCCACCTGGTCGTAGGGGTGCACGCCGGGAGACGTGAAATGCCGGGTGAGGCCGATGGACAGTCGTTCGGGCGCCAAGGACATGGTTGCATTCCTCTTTCAGGGATTCAGGATTCGGTGGATCTCGCAGATCTCGTGGTGATGCAGCGGATTCCGATGTGCTTCGGGAAGTTGTTGATTCGGGAATTTCGTGGGATTCGTGGCTCACACGGCTGCGTGAGCAACACATTCGGGTGGGGATTTCGCCGCATGTCGACGCCGTTGTCGACCGCATGTGGGGTGATGTGCCGGTAGGCCGCCAACCACTAGATGTTGTACCTGTTGTGCACCGAGCCCCGACTCGGACACAAGCAGTAGCAAGGAAAGGAGATTACACCATTGTAGTTACACCGCTGTCAAGAGCAACTTTTCCACAGTTGTCGCTCGCGACCGCCGCCCATGGAACTGGCCGCGGTACGAGGACACAGGTTCAGGACGCATGTCCTGAGTTGCGCGGAGGTCGAGCGAATGGCCCTGCCGTGGCGCTTCTCCCATCCGTGCCTCGTCACCGCAAGCCGTTCACGTGGCACAGCGTACGGGTCGGGCCCTGTGGAGGGAAAGAGGAACAACCATGTGAATTAGCTCTGAATTGACGGTGGACGGGCAGTGGATGACCGGTGGATGGAACGTCTCCACCCGCAATGTTGTCCACAGGTCGACTCCTTGGTGCCCGCGACCTGGGCCTGGCTGGCCACCGTTGGAACGTCGGTGAGATCTTGACCAACCCTTGAGAAACGGCCACGGAGGGTAGCGGTCTTCTTACGACAATTCTGAGAGTGTTCTTCTTGCCACTTTCAGCACATTCCCATACCATGATTCTCGCCCCATCAGCACGGTGGGTGCGAATAGGCGAGGGGCAGGACATGACACAGTTTCGAACGAGGTTGACGGCGATTGCATCCATTTGTGCGCTCGGTGCGTACGTGGCCGTGATGGCCGCTCCATGGAAGTGGAGCTGACCGATCCGAATCGATAGGTGACCGCACGGCGGTTGCCGATCGATACGGAGTTCCGTATGAGCCGGCCAGACGGTCTGCCAGCACGCCCGGTCCACCCGGCGTGGCTTCCGATCTACATCGTCTTCGCAGCGACCGCTGCGGCGTCGATGCTGGTCGCGATGTACGTGCATGGCGACATCGCGATGCACTCCCCCTTGATCACGTTGACGTTCGCCGTCCTGTTGCTGGCGGGTGAAGTCTTCCCGCTGAAGTTCCTGCGCCTCGACGAGAGCGGCCAGATCACGTCGTCGTGGGCATTCGCGTTTGCGATCCTCCTGATCGAGCCATCGTTCGTGGCCGTCGTCGCTCTCTGCGGTGCCAGCGTGCTTGCCGACGCGGTTCAGCGCAAGCAGATCAGCCGGCTGGTGTTCAACGCCGCCCAATTGGGCCTCAGCCTGGGTGCAGCCGGCGCCGTTCTCGATCTCACCAACCAGCGACATGTCCTCACCGATCCGGCGCGGTCGTTGGGCCCGATGTGGCTGGTCGCCGTGATCGCCGCCGGCGTGACGCTCTTGCTCGTCAACAGCGCGATGATGTGGATCGCGCTGGTCCTGTCCGGCGAGATGACCCTCGCCCAGATGCTCAGGGCCGGTGTCACGACCAACAGCCGCACCGACGGCGCACTGCTGGCGCTCGCTCCGAGCGTCGTCGTGATCTCCGAGCGCAGCGTCCTGCTCCTGCCGTTGGCGCTCCTGACCGCACTCATCGTCCATCTCGTCGCGCGGCGGTCGCTGGACCGTGAACACGAGGCAACCCACGATCCGCTCACCGATCTCTACAACCGGCGCGCCTTCGTCGATCAGCTCGACGCGCAGGTGGCCGACACCGAGCACGCGTCGGGCCAGCTCGCGGTCTTCGTGCTCGACCTCGACGGCTTCAAGGCCGTGAACGACACACTCGGACATCACATCGGTGACCAGATCCTGTGCGAGGTCGGGACTCGGCTCACCGCACTGCACCGCGACGCGCAGATCTCGGCGAGGCTCGGAGGCGACGAATTCGCCACGATGCTGGTCGACATCGAATCGCACGCCGATGCGATGACTCGGGCTCGAGAGCTGCATGCGGAGCTGGCCCGTCCATACGAGAGCTTCGGCTTTCCGGTGCAGCTCAGCGCGAGCGTCGGCGTGGCGATGATCTCGGACGAGAACAACACGTCGGGCGCCCTGCTGCGCGCTGCAGACATCGCGATGTACGCGGCCAAGCGCAACTCGCTGGGCGTGCAGCTGCAGAGCCGCCAAGAGACCGGCCATGAGATCGGCCGCCTGAATCTGATCGCTGAGCTTTCCGGAGCGATGCAACGTGGCGAGCTCTTCGTCGAATACCAGCCTCAGGCCGCATGCAACACCGGTCAGGTTCTGGGAATGGAAGCGTTGCTGCGGTGGCAGCACCCCCGACTCGGGTTGATCCAGCCGGCCGAATTCATGCCGCTCGCCGAACAGACCGAACTGATGCAGCCGATCACCACCTTCGTCCTCACCGAAGCGCTGCGTGATGTCAGCAATTGGCGGGCACGTGGATGGAACCTGCGCGTCGCGATCAACATCTCGGCCCAGAACCTGCACAACGCACACTTCCCGGCGCTCGTCGCGGCGGCCCTGGTCGAGATGGACCTGCCCGGCACGGTGCTGGAGCTGGAGATCACCGAGAACGCCGTGATGACCAAGCGCGAGGTCATCCGCGAAGTGCTCCGGCAGCTGCGCGAGCTCGGCGCCCGCATCGTCATCGACGACTTCGGAACGGGCTACTCGTCGCTGTCGAACATGCGTCACCTGCCGCTCGACGGCGTCAAGATCGATCGATCGTTCATCCACGATCTGGAAACCGATCGCGACGACAAGGTGATCGTCAGCTCGATCATCGAGCTGGCTCGCAACCTGCACCTCGAGACGACCGCCGAGGGCGTCGAGTCCGAGGTCGCGTGGCAACTGCTCTCCGATCTCGGTTGTGACAACATCCAAGGGTTCCAGATCGCGCGGCCGATGCCGGCTCCCCTGGTGCACAGCTGGCTGCAGCGCTACAAGGCCGAGCGCTTGGGAGATCAGCGGACGCCGCGCACGCACCTGCAACTCGTCAACCGGTCATGATCATCGTCGCCGGCTTCATCGCCGTGCTGGCCACCGTGCCGTTGGCCGGCGGAAGCCTGAGCGCGATGACCCGGCTGCGCTTGCGCGGCGCGTGGCTGTTGATCATCGCACTGGTGGGTCAGACGCTGCTCGTGTCGGTGTTCGAACGTCAGCTCAGTGGGTGGGTCGGCCAGGCGCTGCACCTCGCGACATACGCCTTGGCTGCGGCTTTCTTCGTCGTCAACCGGCGCACCCGCGGCTTGACCGCCGTCGGCTTCGGCGGCTTGCTCAACCTCGTCGCCATCGTCGCCAACGGCGGCGTCATGCCGGCGTCGGCGTGGGCCGTGCGCACGTCGGGTCTGGTGACCTCGTCCACTGCGTTTGCCAACTCGCGAGCGCTGGCACACCCGCGCCTGCTCGTGTTCGGCGACATCTTCGCCGTACCGTCCGGCTGGCCACTCGCCAACGTGTTCAGCATCGGCGACGTCGTCCTGTTGGCTGGGGCCTTCTACACGGCGCACGCGGCATGTGGGACACGATGGGCCCGCACACCGGCGAAGGCCGAGACGGGCGAGTCGGCAGCGACGGCCGACTCGAAGCCGGGCAACGTGTCGACCGGCGCAACGCGCTGATCGTCAGCGAGCGGCGAGCGCAACCACCGTCACCGGTATCCCGTTGAGCACCGACGTGCTCGACATCGGATCCATGGCCTCGTCGTCCGTGAGGATGTTCGAGTTGACACCTGCCCGTTCGGCGGCCACGCGTAACCGAGTGCCCTCGACCCCGTGCCCCCAACCGTGCGGGAGGCTGACGACGCCTGGCCGGATCGAGTCGGTGACCTCGACTGCCGCCTCGACGCGACCGACCCGGCTCGTCACGGTGGCGTACCCACCGTCGACCAGACCCAGCGATGCGGCGTCGTCAGGATGGACCTGCAGTGCACATCGAGGCTTGCCCTTCACCAGCACCTCGATGTTGTGCATCCACGAGTTGTTCGAGCGAAGGTGGCGCCGGCCGACCAGAACCATCGACCGTTCGGCAAGGGTGTCGACGGCAGCCCGCAGCCGGGGCACGTCGGCGACCAGCGCGGGGTGAGCGAGTTCGATCCGACCCGACGGCGTGCGCAAGATCTCGTCGAGGCGCGGCTCGAGCGCGCCGTAGTCGACGCCGTGGGGATGGTCGATCAGCATCTGGAGCGTCGCTCCCCCGGGGTTGGTCCCGAACGCCTCACCGAACGGACCGGTGCGCAACTGGAAATCGAGCATGCGCTCTGGGCCGCGATGGCCGGTCGCAGCGAGCGTGGCCAGGATCTCGTCGGCGTCTCGGCCGTGGATCGGTGAATGCGCGTCATTCACCGCGTGACGTACGAGCGACGTGATCGCCAACTCGTCGGCGGCCGCCGGGTCGGCCGCATCGGCGTCGACGCCCTGGGCGATCATGGCCAGCGTGGCGAGAATCTCCCATTCGTCGGGCTGCCCGTCGGTGAGCGGCAGGACAGCGGCGCTGTAGTTGGCGACGTTGCGCACCGCGAACTGCAACAGGAGCACGTCGTAGTGTGACTTCTGGAGTTGCGACGGCGACGGCAGGATCACGTCTGCGTGCCGAGTCGTCTCGTTCAGGTAGATGTCGACGCTCACCATGAACTCGAGGTCGGCCAATGCCTCATCGAGACGTTGCGAGTTCGGTGTCGAGAGCACCGGGTTGCCGGCGACCGTGATCAGCGACCGGACCTGACCGTCGCCGGCTTCGAGGATTTCGTCGGCCAGCGCCGCCGCCGGGTATTCACCCATGATCTCGGGCAGACCCTTCACACGGGTGTGGCCGCGACCGATCTGGAACGGCTTCCCGGTTCCGGATGCGCCCTTGGTCGACGGCCCGCCAGCCACCGGCATCGCGAACATCGCACCGCCAGGTCGGTCGAGGTTGCCGGTCAGGATGTTGATCGCATCGATCAACCACGACGCGGTCGTACCGAACTCGGTGGTGGTGATGCCGATCCGGCCGTACACCGTGGCCGTCGTCGCGGCGGCGAGCTCGCGAGCCATACGACGCGTCGTCGCAGCGTCGATCCCGACGGCAGCCTCGACCAACTCGGGCGTGAACGCCGACGCCAACACTTCGAGTTCGGCGAGTCCCTCGAGTCGCCTCGCGACGGCGGGACCTGGGTTGGCCAGGCCATCTGCGAAGAGGACGTTGACGATCGCCATCAGGAACAGTGCATCTGCGCCGGGCCGGATGGGGAGCCACTCGTCGGCTTCGTCGGCGGTACGGCTGCGGCGCGGATCGACGACCACGACCTTGCCCCCGCGAGCACGAATCGCTTCGATCCGGCCGGGGAAGTCCGGCGCCGTGCACAAGCTGCCGTTCGATGCGTACGGGTTGGCGCCAAGAATCATCAGGTAGTCGGTGCGATCGAGGTCCGGAACCGGAACGGTGACCGCCGTCCCGAAGATGTACGCCGACGCGACCTGGCGTGGCATCTGGTCGACGGTGGACGCGCTGTAGTGCTGGCGAGTGCCGATCGACTGCGAGAGGGTGCGCCCGAAGGTGATGGCCGACAGGCTGTGTGCGGACGGGTTGCCGCTATAGCTCGCGATCGCCCCCCGGCCGTGCCGTTCGATCACCGACGTGAGGCCGCGCTGGACCTCGCGCCAGGCTTCGTCCCACTCGACCTCGACGTGCACGCCGTTGCGCTTCACGAGCGGCTTGCGAAGACGATCAGGATCCTCGTGGAGCTGCTTCAGCGTCGATCCCTTGGGGCAGATGAAGCCGTGACTGAACACATCATCACGATCGCCGCGGATGCGCGTGACGGCGGAGCCGGTGACAGTGATCTCGAGACCGCAGCCGGCCTCACACAGCGGACACGTGCGAAACGCTGTCCGCGTGGTCGACGATTCAGCATTCGACGTGTTTTCGGTCATGGTGGAAGTATCGCGCCGTGCAGCGACTCTTCCCTTCACCAGGTGGACCCACGACCGTGGCCGAGGCGTACGGTGGCAGCCGGCCTCGTCCCGACTCGGGCCGACCGTGGATCGAGGTCTGCATGGTCGCGAGCGTCGACGGTTCGACGATGCTGGACGGCGTCTCCGGCGGTCTGTCGAGCGCTGTCGACCGCGAGGTCCTGCTCACGCTTCGCTCGCTGGCGGATGTCATCATCGTCGGTGCCGGCACGGTGCGCTCCGAGGGCTACGGCCCGCCGAAGAAGCCGGGGCAGCGCATTGGCGTCGTCACCCGATCCGGCGATGTCGACCTCGACCGTCCCCTGTTCACCAGTGGGGCCGGCTTCCTGATCGTCCCCGAGGACCTTGCGCCGCTGGCCGTCGAGACGGTGCGTGCCGGCGTGGGCGAGATCGACCTCGCGTCAGCGATCCGACGGTTGCCTGGCAACCCGAGCTTCGTCCACGCCGAGGGTGGGCCATCGTTGAACGGCTCGTTGGCCGAAGCCGACCTCATCGACGAGTTGGCGATCACGACATCGCCACGCCTCGTCGGGGGTGCCGGGTCACGGATCACCAAGGGCAGCGCCGATCTGAGCCGGGTCCTGACGCTGGTCCACGTGCTCGAAGACGACGGATTTCTGTTCAGCCGCTACGTCCGCCGCGAGCGCTGACCCGCTGCTGGCCGTTGAACACTGCTGCCGAGGGCTCAGTCGTTGTGGCTGGACACGTTCTCGGCGGACTGCAGCTTGTGCAGCAATTGCAGCTCTTCGACGAAGTCGCCCGCCTCACCGAAGTTCTTGTAGACACTCGCAAACCGCAGGTACGCGACGTCATCGAGCTCGCGCAAGCGATCGAGGACAGCAATCCCGATCGCCACGCTGGAGACCTCGTTGCCGTGCAAACGCGCTTCGTCCTCGACCGCCTCCGACAACGCACTGATCTGCTCATCGCTGACCGGCCGACCCTTGCACGCCGAGCGGACGCCCTTGGTGATCTTTGCCCGATCGAAGAACTCGCGCCCACCGTTCGACTTGACGACCGTGAGGGGCAGTTCTTCGAGCCGCTCATAGGTGGTGAAGCGATGGTTGCACTGCGGACACAGGCGCCGACGGCGAATCGCGGCACCCTCGTCGGAGACGCGCGAATCGATCACCTTGGTGTCATCTGCGTGGCACGACGGACAATGCACGCCGCCAGGATACGCACAAACTGCTACGGCAAGGTCAGCAGTTGGCCGGGTTGCAGCGCCGTGCCGTGATTGGCGGACACGAGCTTGTCGACATAGCTGCTCACACCGTGCGAACCATGAAATCGTTGGGCGATGCTCCACAAGGTGTCGCCGCCCTGGACGAGATACGTGGACGCAACGACGGCCGAAGAGACTGCCGACGCTGATGCTGATGCGGATGCGGTGCCGGCACCAGCGGTGGCGACGGGGGCACCATCGCCGACTGCAGCGGATGCTGAACGGATCGCAGGGGTGGAGGCAGGTACACCCCCGCGATCCGCCAGAGCGGAGTGGGCAGCGAGCCCAGCGAACGAGATGACGAACGCCGTCACCAGACCGGCGACCAACCGGCGGCGGACGTACACCGAGTGCGACGGCCGACCAGGACCGAACCGAACGTCGAACTGCGGCTCGAGGACCGGTCCGAACGCACCGAAGCCATGATTCGTGGGGAAGATGGCTGCGGTCACTGGTGTACTCCGTCCGAGAGAAGGGTGTTCGATCGTCTGTTCGACGAACAGGTGTACGCAGTGTGCCACGAACAATCGTTCGATGTCAACCCCTCGACGAACAGGCGTTTGCAGAACGAATGTTTGACTTGCCCGTCGAACGCCTGTACGTTTGCGCCATGAACGACGTGCTGCTCACCGCTCGGCAACGCCAGATCCTCGACGTGATCGAGGCCAACATGCGCGAGCGCGGGTACCCCCCGTCGGTGCGCGAGATCGGCGAAGCCGTCGGGCTCACCTCACCGTCGACGGTGCACAGCCACCTCGCCAGCCTCGAACGAATGGGCTATCTGCGCCGCGATCCCACGAAGCCTCGTGCGCTCGAAGTGCGGTTCGATCCCAACTCGGGCGTCGCGATGGAACGGCGCCCAGTGCGGCACATCCCGCTTGTCGGCGATGTCGCCGCTGGCACCGACGTGCTCGCACAGGAAAACGTGGAAGAGCTGTTGCCGATGCCCGTCGACTTCACGGGCGAGGGCGACTTGTTCATGCTGCGCGTCCGCGGCGATTCGATGATCGATGCGGGCATCCTCGACGGCGACTTCGTCGTTGCTCGCCAGCAGGCAACCGCCGAGAACGGCGACATCGTGATCGCCGGCATCGGCGACGAGGAGGCGACCGTCAAGACCTACACCCGCAAGGGCTCCACCGTCACGTTGATGCCGTCCAACCCGCGCCTGTCGCCAATGGTGTTCCCAGCGAACGAGGTCGCCATCTTCGGTCGGGTGGTCACGGTGATGCGTCGGCTCTGACGATCGATCGTCACGGCCCGATCACCGTTCGGCGGTCACTGGGGTGGTGCGCCCCAACCGCCGGGCTGCCCCGGTGCGGGCGGATACTGTCCGGGTGGGCCGACCGGCGGCGACTGGGGATACTGGGTCGGCGGATACTGTGTCGGCGGGTATTGGGCCGGTGGATATTGTGGCGCAGTTGGCGGACCGGCAGCGCCACCGGGTGGCGGCGCCTGGCCGGGATTGGTGAAGACCGGGCTGCCCGGCGGCGTTCCGTAGCCGCCAGCAGTTGGGTACGCAGTCCCAGGTGCACCGGCCGGGGCCGGCTTCCGACGCAGGCCGAGGATGATGAACAGCGCACCGAGCACGACTCCGGCAGCCAACACCGCGATGGCGATGTTGCGCGACGAATCGGCATCAGACTTTGGATCCCGCCCGACAGCGATCGCGAAATCGGTGGCATCACTGGACACGGACAGGGTGTAGTCGCCCGGAGCATCGAGCTGCAGCGACCGGATTGCCTGGCCTTTGAACCCGGCTGTGTCGTAGCTGGCACTCGTGCTGCGGGACAGTTTGACGTCGTCGCCGTTGCCGTCGACGAGGGTGAGATCGACGCTCGGGACGGTGGACGAGGCGTGGTCGTACGAGCTGTTGATGTTCTCGCAGTCGCCGCGCAGCTCACCGATCTTGCCCTTGGTCTCCGCGTAGAAGTAGAAGGTGCCGGTTCCCGTGAACTTGAATTCGGTGTCGCAGCCGATTGGTGCGCGTTGCAAACCTTTGACCGCATCGTCGTAGTGCGAGCTGCTGCTGAGGAACAACACGACGCCGACGCCGACACCGACGATCAGCAGAATCACGCCGAGCACGAGCAAACCAGTGCGGCGCGGCGGCGCGGCGGCGGGTGATGGCTGAAATGACATCAGCTCACCGCCATCCGCTGGACGACGAGTTCAATCCGGTCATCGGGCTGCACCACAGCGATTCGCACGTTGTTGGCACCACCTGCACCATAGAAATCTCCCGGACTCACCAATGCACCTGCTTGTTCTGCGAGCCGTTCAGCGAACGCCCATCCGTCCTCAGCATCAAACCACAGATAGAACCCTCCTGCGGGCATTCTGATCTCGTAGCCGGACCACTTCGCCACGGCGTTGCCGAGCCGCTCGAGGCGGCGGAGATAGCGATCGCGTTGGACCGTCACGTGATCGTCGTCGGCGAGGGCAACCGCGCCGGCCGCCTGCACCGGGCCGGGCACCAGCATCCCGACGTGCTTGCGAACTTCTTGGACATACGTCACGAGGTCGGCGTCGCCCGCGTAGAAGCCGATGCGAAGGCCGGCAAGGTTGGATCGCTTCGACAACGAGTGCACTGCGACCACCCCATCGAGTCCGTGCTCGAGGATCGTCCGCGGCGGTCCGTCCCACGTGAACTCTGCGTAGCACTCGTCGCTGAACACGGGCACGCCGTTCGACCGCCCCCAGGCAGCGGCCGCACCCAGATCGTCGAGGTCACCGGTGGGGTTGTTGGGACTGTTGATCCACAGCAGCAACGCCTTGGCTGCATCGTCGGTGGAGATGCTGGCGAGATCGAGCGTGCCGTCAGCGCGCAACGCGACGGCGACGGGTCGGCATCCGGCCAGAATGGCGCTCATCTCATAGGTCGGGTAGGCGACGGCCGGATAGAGCACCACATCGCGGTCGGGCGTGCGCAGATGCAGCAACTGCGCTGTCGTGGCGACGAACTCCTTGGTGCCGACGCATGCGCCGATCTGCGCCACGGGAACGTCGACGTCGAAACGGCGGCGCATCCACGCTTGCGCAGCGGCTCGCAATGGCGCGGTGCCGATGCTCGGTGGGTATCCGCGTTCGGCATTCGATGACGAGAGCGCGGCAATCACTGCGGCCGGCGGAGCGTCGCACGGCGTGCCGATCGAGAGATCGACGAGACCACCCGGCAACTTCTCGGCCAACGGCTTGAAGCGGTCCAGGCGGTCGTACGGGTATGGCGGAGGGACGAAGCCTGTACTCATCCCTCTATGGTGGCCGATCAGTCGGTGTGAACCACGAATTCGTCGAGCCGGCCGGCTGACGCCGGAGCCAACCGCGCCCGGATGCGGATGCCGTCTGCCTCGTTCGAGGTCGACACGACCTCGCCCTCGCGATGGACCGCGGCCAACACGTCGCCCCGATCGAACGGCACGAGCAGTTCGAAGACCGTGGCCAGCGAGCGCAGACGATCGGCCAAGGTTTGCAGGAAGTCCTTCGTGCCTTCGCCAGTGAGCGCGCTCAGCGAAACCGAGCCTTCGTGCTCTTCCACCAGTCGCTTGGCCGCGTCGGGATCACGGTCGGATTTGTTGAACACGAGCATCTCAGGGACGCCGAGCGCATCGATCTCGCCGAGCACCTTGCGAACTGCTTCGATTTCGCCCTCGGGATCGGCCGAACTGCCGTCCACGACATGGACCAGGAAGTCCGCCTCGCGAGCGACTTCGAGCGTGCTCTTGAATGCCTGCACGAGACCGTGCGGGAGACGGCGCACGAAGCCGACCGTGTCGGTGAGCAAGACAGGTTCGCCGCCCGGCAGCGACAGCCGGCGGGTCGTGGGGTCCAGCGTCGCGAACAGACGATCCTCGACGAGTACGCCGGCCTGGGTCAGCTGGTTGAGCAGCGTCGATTTGCCGGCATTCGTGTAGCCGACGATCGTGACCGCACCGAGCCCGCTCTTGCTGCGGCCTTTGCGCTGCAGATCGCGCGTGTGCTGCAACTCGACGAGATCCTGTTCGAGCTTGGTGATGCGCCGCATGATGCGGCGACGGTCGACTTCGAGCTTGGTCTCGCCCGGTCCGCGGGTTCCGATCCCGGCACCCTGCTGGGTCAGGTTGCCTGCCACGCCGCGGCGCAGGCGGGGCAGGCGGTAGCGCAACAGGGCCAGCTCGACCTGGGCCTTGCCTTCGAGCGTGTGCGCGTTCTGGGCGAAGATGTCGAGGATGACGGCGGTGCGGTCGATTGCTGTGCGACCCAATGCCTTCTCCAGGTTGTACTGCTGGGCTGGGGCGAGCTCGTTGTCGAACACCACGGTGTCGGCGTCTTCGGCGAGGCACATCTCACGGAGCTCGTCGACCTTGCCCTTGCCGATGAACCACGTGTGGTCCGGCGCGTCGCGACGCTGCGTCAGGCGTCCGACCTCATCAGCCCCCGCCGTGTCGATCAACAGAGCGAGCTCGTCGAGACTGGCATCGACCTGTTCCTCGGTCTGCTTGGGCAGCATGACCGCGACGAGCACGATCTTCTCCCGTTTGCTGCGCTCGATGAGCGTCGCGCCGAGGGCTTCTTGGTACGGAGTCGTCATGTGTCTTCGATCTGCAGGCGGGCAATCAGCACCGCCGGGCCGACCAGTGTGACGTGACCTGGCTCGGGTTCGTGCAGACGAACTCTCGCATCTCCACCATCCATGTGCACGAGAATTTCCCCGTCGACCGGTTCTGCGAGACCCCATTGGACCGCCGCCCACGCACTGACACAAGCTCCCGTGCCGCACGCCTCGGTGATGCCGGCGCCGCGTTCGTGGACGCGCATACGCACCGCCGAGGACTCGGGGCCGGGCTCGATGATCTCGAGGTTGATGTGTGGCATCCGCAGGCCGAGTGACAGCAGATCGATCGAGTGCACGTCGTCGACCGCGACGACCGTGTGCGGGTTCCCGGTGTTGAGGTGCGCAACGGGACGCATCGGATCGGTGCCGATCTCGGCCCACCCGGATGGTTCGGCCATCTCGGAGACGGCGCCCATCCCAACGCTGGCCTCGATCGTGGATGCGTCGATCGGAGTGACCTCGACGACCCGATCTCCGCCATCGGTGTGGACCCGATACGTGACGGGTCCCGAGCGATTTTGGGCGATGTACGCAGCCTGCACCAAACAGCGGATGCCGTTACCGCTCATCTCGGCCAGGCTGCCGTCGGCGTTGTGCAACACCATCGACAGCTCGTCGGTGTCGATGATGGTCATCAGCAACAACCCATCGGCCCCCACGCCGCGACGGCGATCGCACCATTGCCGGGCACGATCAGCCCAGGGCGCGGCACCGTGGATCTGCGCCATGTCGCAGACGAGGAAGTCGTTGCCGAGGCCGTGGTGCTTGGTGAGTGTGATCATGAGAGGTGCTGCTGCACGATCGGGAGGACGTCGGCGACCGGATCGGCAGTGATGTCGACCCAGCGTATGCGTGGGTCTCGACGGAACCACCGCTCTTGGCGGACGGCAAACTGGCGGGTGCGCAGCGCAACCTCGGCGACGGCATCGGTCAGGCGCACTTCACCTTCGACCACGGCGATCAACTCCTTGTAGCCGAGCGCCTGCCGTGCCGTACGCGACAGGCCGCCGGGACGTTCGAGCAGACCTCGGACTTCGTCGAGCAGACCACGTTCGACCATCGCATGGACGCGCTGTTCTACTCGCTTGGTCAAGGCTTCTCGTGACCACCGCAGCCCGATCTGCGGGGTGCCGATCTTCGGGTAGGCGGCCGTCCCCGGGCCGAAGCTGCTGAACGGACGGCCGCTGCCGACCGTCACCTCCATCGCGCGCACCAGTCGGCGGCGGTTGCCGGGCTCGATCCTGTCTGCAGCTGCAGGGTCGAGCCGGCGAAGCCGAACGAACATTCCTTCGGTGTCTGCGTCGGCTTCGAGTTCAGCCCGAATCGCAGGCCACTCCCCCGGCAACGTGAGGTCGTCGATGGTCGCCGTCAGGTAGAGGCCGGTTCCGGCGACCAGCACCGCCGTGTGTCCCCGGTCGGCGATCGATGCGAGCGCGACGCGAGCCGCTGATTGGTACTCCGACACCGTGAACGAACGATCCGGATCGACGAGGTCGATGCAATGGTGTGGGAACGTGCGTTGATCATCGAGCGACGGCTTGGCGGTGCCGATGTCCATCCCGCGATAGACCTGCATCGCGTCGACAGCAACGATCTCGACATCGCCGCGTGCTTCGGCCAGCGCCATCGCGACATCGCTCTTTCCGCTGGCCGTCGGGCCCAGGATGACCACCTGGGCGACGCGCTGACCTGATGGTGCGGTCAGCCCGCCACCACCGGGATTCGAATCTTGTGAGCAGGTTCGGCCAGGAACTCGACGAACTCACCACCGAGGTGGTGCGGGGCTGCGGTGACGATGCGCACCGACGCATATGCGCCGGCGCGCAGGGGACGCGGCGACGGAAAGTGGACGAGCTTGTTCTGACGAGTGCGGCCGGTCATGACGCCTGGGTTCTTCCGCGACGGGCCTTCGACCAGTACCTCTTCGACTCGCCCGATGCGGTCGCGGTGGCGACGGAGCGCACTGCGTTCGACGACGAGCTTGAGCTGATCGAAACGAACGGCAGCGACCGATGGGTCGACGAAGTCAGCCTCCATGGTCGCTGCCTCGGTACCCGGACGCGGCGAGAAGATGAACGTGAAGGCGAAGTCGAACTCGGCGGCCGCGGCGACCTCGAGAGTACGTTCGAAATCGTCGTCGGTCTCGCCCGGGAATCCGACGATGATGTCGGTGCTGACGGCGAGGTCAGCGATCACACGGCGGGCTTCGGTCAAGCGCTGAAGGTATCGATCGGCGGTATAGCCACGATGCATTGCCGACAGGATTCGGTCCGAGCCGGCCTGCATCGGGTAGTGGAGGTGCTCGCAGACCGCGGGAGTCGCCGCCATCGCGGCGAAGGTCTCGGGGCGCATGTCCTTGGGGTGGGGGCTCGTGAAGCGAACGCGTCGAATTCCGTCGACTGCGCCGACCGCACGGAGCAGTTCGTCGAACATCGGCCGGATACGAACATCGGTATCGCCCCCGGTGCGCATCGCCAGCGCGAGATCGCGGCCGTAGCTGTTGACGTTCTGCCCGAGCAGCGTCACCTCGGTGACACCCTGCGACGCGAGCTGCTGCACCTCGGCGACGATGTCGTCGAACGGGCGGCTGATCTCGACACCGCGAACCGCGGGCACGATGCAGAACGCGCACGAGTTGTCGCAGCCGATCTGGATCGTGACCCACGCATTGAAACTGCTGTCGCGACGCACCGGCAACGCACTGGGGAACAAGGCGTGATCGTCGATCACCGCTTCGTCGAAGATCTCGGTGATCGGGCCCGACGTCCGGGCCTGGTCGATCAGCTCACCGGCGCGATGCACGTTGTGCGTGCCGAGCACGACATCGACCCACGGCGCACGCGTGCGGATGGTCTCGCGGTCCTTCTGCGCCATGCAGCCGGCAACGACCAGCTGGCGCCCGTCGACCTTGTCCTTCCAGCTCTTCAGGTGGCCGAGATTGCCGTAGGTCTTGGTGTCGGCGCCCTCACGAATGCAACACGTGTTGACGACGACGACGTCGGCCTCGTCCTCGCTCGCGGCAAGGATCAGCCCGTCGGCTTCGAGCAACCCGGCGATGCGCTCTGAGTCGTGCTCGTTCATCTGGCACCCATAGGTACGGATGGTGTAGCTGCGACTCATAGGGCATCCAGCCTAATGGTGTGTCGGTCGCGCGGCGTCTCTCGGTCTCGGTCGGCCGCGCAGGGGTTTCGCCCTGCCGCTGATGCTCAGCTGATGTTCTGGAGACGACGCAGCTCGTCGATGGGGATGTGACAGCGCATCGAGTGCCCGGGAGACACTTCGAGCAGCGCCGGTTCGGTCACTTCGCACACGCCGGGGATCGCGCGCGGGCAACGAGGGTGGAACACGCAGCCGGTTGGCGGGTTGGCCGGGCTCGGGATCTCACCGTCGAGTCGGATGCGTACCTTCTCTTCACCGTCGACGCTGGGCACTGCCGAGAGCAACGCTTCGGTGTAGGGGTGATGTGGGCCCTTGAAGACGTCATCGGTCGAGCCGATCTCCTGGATCCGGCCGAGGTACATCACCGCGATCCGATCAGCGAGGTAGCGGACGACACCCATGTCGTGGGTGATGAAGACGTAGCTGGTCCGTTGCTCGGACTGCAGTTCGGCGAGCAGGTTCAAGATCGCGGCCTGGACGGAGACGTCGAGCGCGCTCGTCGGCTCGTCGCAGACGACGATGCGGGGGTCGCCGGCGAAAGCTCGGGCAATCGCAACGCGCTGCTTCAAACCGCCCGACAACTGGTGCGGCTTCAGGTCGAGATGGCGCGGCGTGAGGCGCATGTGCGCGGCGAGCTTCTCGACCCGATCGTTGGCTGCCTCACCGCCGACACCCGTCAGCTTGCGGACGGAGCGGGCGAGGATCCGCCGCACCGACCACGCCCGGTTGAGCGCCGAGTCGGGGTTCTGGAAGATCATCTGCATCGAGCGCTTGTCAGCGGCCGACCGGTTGGTGGCATTCGGTGCGACACCGCGGCCGTCGAGCGAGACCACACCACCATGGTCGGCGGACTCGACGCCGAGCATCGTCTTGGCCAATGTCGACTTGCCCGATCCGGACTCGCCGACGATGCCGAGCGTCTCACCCTCGGCCAAGCTGAGTTCGACGTCGACCAGCGCCGGGATCGCGTGACCCCGCTGATGGAACGTCTTGGACACATGCGACAGTTCGAGCACGTCGGTCTGGCCATCGGCGGGCAGCAGCATGGTGATGTCGACCGCCGGTGGTGCCTCGACGATCTCGCTGATTCGATCGGCGTGATGGCAACGCGTGAAGCGGTTGCCGTCACCGATCGCCACCACCGGGGGAACGATCGTGCGACACGTCTCGTCGGCGAGCGGGCAACGATCGACGAACACGCACGTCGGCAGATCGGCACCGATCAAGGGCAGGATGCCGGGGATCGTTGCCAGGGCACGATCGGTCTTGCGCACGCCCTGGCGTGGCAGCGAGCGCAGCAATCCGACCGTGTACGGATGCTGCGGGTCGTCGAAGACCTGTTGGCTCGGGCCTTCCTCGACGATCTTGCCGGCATACATGACACCGACTCGATCGCACATCGAGCGGATGATGCCCAGGTTGTGCGCGATCAGCAAGACGGCGGCGTCGCTCTCGTTGCGCAGTGCACGAACGAGATCGAGAACTTCGGCTTCGACCGTTGCGTCGAGTCCGGTGGTGGGTTCGTCGAGCACGAGCAACTTCGGGTCGCAAGCCAAGGCCATCGCGATCACGACGCGCTGCTGCATGCCGCCCGAGAGCTGGAACGGATAGCGCTGCATCACGCTCTCGGGCGAGGCAATGCGCACTCGCTTCAATGCCTGAAGCGCGGAGACCTGAGCCTGCTGGCGCGACTGCCCGAGCAACGTGAAACATTCGACGACCTGCTTGCCGATCCGCAACGACGGGTTCAGTGCGTTGCCGGGATCCTGGTACACCATCGAGGCCTTCGAGGCCCGGAAGCGCTGCAGGGCCGAATTGTTCATGGCGGTGACATCGCTGCCGTCGACCAACACTCGACCGGTCGTGATCTTGCCGTTGCGAGGCAGATAACGCAGCGCTGCATACGCAGTCGTCGACTTGCCGCAGCCGGACTCGCCGACAAGGCCGTAGGCCTCACCGGGCGCGATCGAGAAGGACACGCCGCGGAGCACCTCACGGTCGATGCCGCGCACCCGATACGAGACTTGGAGGTCTTCGACAGACAGCGCCGCGGCAACCGAACCGGGTGTTGCGGTGGACATCGTGGCGCTCATGCTGACAACACTGACTGAACGGCGTCGGCGATCAGGTTGACCGCGATCACGAGGCTGGCGATGGCCAGGGCCGGGAACAGGGTCGGCCACCAGATGTGCGCGGCAACGAGCGTGTACTCGTCGCTGATCTGCAATCCCCAGTCGGGAGAGGGTGGTTTCGGACCGACGCCGAGGAACGCCAGGGTGGCGACGGTGAACACGGCATAACCGATTCGCACCGTCAGCTCGACGATGATCGGACCGGTGATGTTGGGCAGGATCTCGCGGAACATGATGAAGCTCGACGATTCGCCGCGCAGTTTGGCCGACGTGACGTAGTCGAGGTCACGTTCGGCGAGGACTGCCGCACGGACGGTTCGAGCGACGACGGGGGTGAACAGCAGTGCCACCACCACGATCACGACGGTGTTCGAGCGACCCAGCGTCGTCAGGGCGAGCAGCGCGATCAGGAGCACCGGCAGCGACAGCACAGCCTCGACGATGCGGCTGAGGATGCTGTCGATCAGCCCCCGTTTGTAGCCCATCACGAGCCCGACGATGGTGCCGAGTGTGACTCCGATCACCGCGGCCAGCGGAGCGATGATCAAGACGTCGCGAGCACCGGCCATGACGCGAGACAAGATGTCGCGTCCGATCTTGTCGGTACCGAAGAAGTGACCGACCCGTGGTTTGAGATGGGTGGGGAAGATGTCGTTGATCGGATCGTCGGGCGTGATGTGACTCCCGCCCAGCGCACAGACGATCCAGACCAGGCTGATGAAGCTGCCGATGATGAAGCCCGGACGGCGACGGATCAGTGCCCAGTTCTCGCGGCGGGCCTGTTTGCGATCGGACACGATCTTGCCCGCGGGCGGCGCGACATCCGGCGCCGGCGTGGTCGCCGCCAGCGCGCTGAAGTCACCGGCAGGCGGAATCCCAGACATGCTCATGACTTGGCCTCGATCAGGACTCGTGGGTTGAGATAGGCGATCAGCAGGTCGGCCAGCAGCGTGGCGACCATGTACACGATGCCGACCGAGAGCACGGCGGCCTGCAGGACGGGAATGTCGTGGGCGCCGATCGCATCGAGCATCGCCAAGCCGAGTCCGTGATAGTTGAAGATCTTCTCGACTCCGACGATGCCGCCGAACAGGTATCCGATCTGGACGCCCACCACCGAGATCGTCGGACCGAGTGCGTTGCGCATGATGTGTCGACGCATCACCGTGCGACCCGACAAGCCCTTCATGGTTGCCGTGCGGCTGTAGTCGGCATCAAGTGCATTGATGACACCGGCCCGGGTCATGCGTGCGATGTACCCGAAGTACACGATCACCATCGCCGAGGCCGGCGTGAGCAGATAGCGCAGTTGCCCGATCACCGAGGTTCCGTCGGGTGGATTGGCGAGCACGTGACCCCACGTCAACTCGATGCAGAAGATCCATTGCAGGATGGCCGCAGTCACGAACTCAGGGATCGACGACGTCGCGAGGCCGGTCATGACGATGAATCGATCGGCGAACTTGTCTTTTCGTTTCGCCGCGAACCGACCGGCGATGATGCCCAACGGGACGGTGATGATCAGCGCCAAGAAGGCGAGCTTTCCGGAGCGGAACAGCGCCTTTCTCAACAGCGTTGTGACCGACCCATCGGACGCGTACGACTTGCCGAAGTTCAACGTGACCAGGTGGCGCATCGACGTGATGTATTGACTGATCAACGGTCGGTCGGCGCCGATCTTGTGGTTGAAATCGTGGACCGTCTGGTCTGACGCAAACGGCCCCTGCACGGCGCGGCCGACGTTGCCGGGCAACACGTTGACGATGACGAACACGATCGTGGCCAGGATCCACAAGGTGATCAACGCCAAAGCGAGACGCCTCAGCAAGTAACGCGACATGGAGTGCCTTCCAGAACGGCCGGCTCCTTGCGGAGCCGGCCACTCGTTGCGGTGAACTGAATCAGTGGACCTGAATCAGGCGGTTTTGCTGGCGCCCTCGAGGAACATCTGCCCGAGCGCGCTGACCTTGACACCCGTGAACTTCTTCGAGTAGCCGGAGAGCACGTTGTAGAAGTACGGGATCGCGTACGGGACGTCTTCGTTGGCGATGGTTTCCAGCTTCTTGCACGCTGCCTTGTGGTCTTCGACCGTCAGCGCCTTCTGGTACTCGACGAACGCTGCGTTGAAGGCATCGGACTTGTAGTGGGCCGAGTTCCACGTGCCCGTCGCATAGGCGGCGTTGAGGTACACGTCGGGGACGGCACGGTGGCCGTAGTCGACGATGCCGAACTCCTGGCCGCCGTCGCAGATCGGGGTGTAGGTCTTGCACCACTCGTCGTAGAACGTGTTCGTGCTCTCGATGTTGAGCTGGATGTCGACGCCGATGTCCTTCGCACCCTTCTGCACGAGTGCCGCGAGGTCGGGGATCTCTTCCAGCTTGGGCGCGTTCATGACGGCCTTCAGGTTGCTGACTCCCGCTGCGGCGAGCAATTTCTTGGCACCCTCGATGTCCTTCTTGCGCTGCGGCACGGAGTCGTCGAAGAACGGGTAGATCGGCGCGATCGGGTGATCGTTGCCGACGTCGGCCTTGCCCTTGAAGAGCTGCTGCATGATCAGGTCGCGGTCGAGCGAGAGCGCGATTGCCTGGCGCACGCGCTTGTCGGTGAACTGACCGGTGTCGCAGCGCATCCAGATCTCGCGATGAGCTGACGTACGCGAGGCGATGACGTTGAAGTTCGAGTCGGCCAGCAAGGCGTCGCCGCCGACGACCGAGAACTGCACGATCGCATCGGCTGCGCCACCCTGGACGGCAGCGACCTGCGTGGCGAGGTCGTCGGAGAAGATCCACTCGGAGCCGTCGAGCGGTGTCTTGCCGCCCCACCACGTGTCGTTGCGCACGAACGTCGCCCCGCTGGACTTGTCGTACTTCGTCATCTTCCATGGGCCGGTGCCATCAGGCTGCTTGTCGAGCAACGTGCCCGTGGCATAGCCCTTCGGGGTGATCAACGACTGAGCGTTGAAGACCGAGACGAGGTACGGGAACAGACCGTTCGGGGCGATCAAGGTGAAGACCGCGGTGAGCGGATCGGACGTGTTGACCGCCCCCTTGTCGATGATGCCGGCGAGGCCCGCGTTCTTCGCGGCGACCAGGCGGTCCATCGTGGCGGCGACGTCGGCCGACGTGAAGTCGTCGCCGTTCTGCCACTTGACACCCTTGCGCAACTTGAAGGTCCACACACTGCCGTCGGCATTCGGCGACCATGATTCGGCCAGGCCGGGGGCGATGTCGGTGTCACCGAGGGTGCAGAGGAATTCGAAGCACTGGGCGACCACACCGTACGAGCCGAGGTCGGCCATCGCGATGGGATCGAGGGGTGCGGCGGGGGTCTGGCTGGCGACCTTGATGACGCCGCCCTGGACGGCAGCGCCGCCCGCGGTCGTGGCTGTGCCACCGGCCGTCGTGACGGTTGCGCCAGTGGTCGCGGTCGATCCACCGGTGGTCGCCGTAGCGCCGGCCGACGTCGTGGTTGCGCCGCCTGTCGTGGAGGTGGCCTTCTTCGCATCACTGCCGCAGGCGGCGATGATCGTGCCCATGAAGGTCGCGGACAGCCCGATCAGGGTGCCGCGCTTGACGAACACTCGACGGGAGACACGCCCTTGGGCATACGCCTCGACCAGTTCGACTTGCAGAGGACCGGCACCACGTCGAGCACGGTCGAGAACCTTGAAATCCATGAATACGTCTCCCCAGTGTGTGAGTGCCGCGTTTCACGAGCACTGCCCGTCACCATAGTGACCGCCGGACTCACGGTCAACGGTCATTCACAGCACGATCGAACCCGTAATGTCCCGGAAACGATGTCGACGGAAATTTTCAGGAAATTCTGGAAACTGTCAACAAGCGCTACTGAACGTCGTCTAACGCGCGCCGACAGAAGTCGTCGTCGCGGTCGCGTCGAGAACGCGACCGCGACGACCGCCTGCGCACGATCGAGTCAGGACTCGATCGAGATCGGCTCTTCGTCGGCAGCACCAAAGGTGTCGATCTCGCCACTGAGGCCGGCCTGATGGCGAACCTTCTCGGAGATCTCGACCATGATCTCGGGGTTCGCCTGCAGGTAGTTCTTGGCGTTCTCGCGACCCTGACCGAGCTGTTCCCCTTCGTAGGTGAACCATGCCCCGGACTTCTTGATGATCGACATCTCGACACCGAGATCGAGCAGCGAGCCTTCGCGGCTGATGCCCTTGCCGTACATGATGTCGAACTCGGCCTGCTTGAACGGCGGCGCAACCTTGTTCTTTACGACCTTGACCCGGGTACGGGAGCCAACGACTTCGGCGCCGTCCTTGATGCTCTCGATGCGACGGATGTCGAGCCGGACGGACGAGTAGAACTTCAGTGCCCGGCCACCAGGGGTTGTCTCCGGCGAACCGAACATGACGCCGATCTTCTCGCGGAGCTGGTTGATGAAGATCGCGATGGTGTTGGTCTTGTTCAGGTTGCCGGTGAGCTTGCGCAACGCCTGGCTCATCAAACGGGCCTGGAGACCGACGTGGGTATCGCCCATCTCGCCTTCGATCTCGGCCCGTGGCGTGAGCGCCGCGACCGAGTCGATCACGACGACATCGAGTGCGCCGGAGCGCACCAGCATGTCGACGATCTCGAGCGCTTGCTCACCGGTGTCGGGCTGGGAGATCAGGAGCTGATCGACATCGACACCGATCGCCCGGGCGTAGATGGGATCCATCGCATGTTCGGCATCGACGTAGGCACAGATGCCGCCGTTGCGCTGCGCTTCGGCGACGACGTGCATCGCGAGGGTGGACTTACCGGAGGATTCCGGCCCGAAGATCTCGACCACGCGGCCCCGAGGCAGACCCCCGATGCCGAGTGCGAGATCGAGCGCCAGGGCGCCGGTCGGCACGGTGTCGATGCCGAGTGATGTCTTCTCGCCCATCCGCATGATGGACCCCTTGCCGAACTGCTTGTCAATCGATGCCAGCGCCATCTCCAGCGCCTTCTCACGCTCCATCGCCATGATTCTTCCTGTCTCTTCGTGCCCGCTTGATGTGGGGTGTGGTGTGGTTTGTTGCACTCAGTGGAGCCGTTTGGACGGGCCCGATTCGTTGTGCGGCACCATACGGAAGGGGTGTGACAGAGTTCGAACACTCATTGGGAATCTCGTTCGGGATCGCTGTCGGGCACCCTCGTCAGCACCGCTGCTGTTCGAGAACAACAGGAGTGTAACTTCGTACAAGCGTTCGATCAAGCATTGTTCGCGGCAACGTCGGACACTCGTTTGCGAGCGTCCGCGATCGCCTCCGGTGACGGCGGATCCATCAGCAGTTCCACCGCGAACCACAACGTGTAGCTGAACGGATAGAGCACGATCGGAAGCACCACGGCCACGACACTGAGCACGGCGATGAGTTGTCCGACGGCGACCTCGGGATAGGAACGCACGATCGACACTCCCCCGGCGAGGATCAACGCGCCGAGGGTCAGCATCACGTTGACCGTGGCGGCGCCGAGTTCGAAACCATCGGCGCCGCGCTGCACCGACATCCCGCAGTGTTGACAGTTGGGATGGCGTCGAAACCAGCCGCGTAGGAATCCGTGCCGCGAGCCGCACCACGCGCACCGCAACAGCAGCGCCCGACGGAACAGAACTCCCACGGTCGGACGACTGGGAACGGAACGATCGCTGGACACGCGGCCATGGTAACGACCACGACTCGCGCCGTTCGATGACGATGCGACGACGATGCGACGACAACTCCGCGACAACTCGGCGACAGCGCGCTACACGACGCAACGGCACTGCCTGGGAGATGCGAAGATGGTCGTCGTGCGACGCTCTCTTGCTGGTCTCCTGTTCGGTCTGGCGTCGATCGTCGGAAGCCTCGCCGTGAGCGGGTTCTGGCTGCAGTTCACTGCCTTCAACCCGGGGCACACGCGCAGCACCGCACAGGCCGTCTTGCAGGACAAGGACATCAAGACCCAGGTCGCCAAGCTCATTGCGGATGCCACAGCGGCACAGCTCGGTCTTCCCCAGTCGACCGTGCAGGCATTGGTGTTGGCCAACATCGATCGCGCCGAGGGTGCCAAGCTGCTCGCCAACGTGGTCAGCGATGCGCAGGCGAAGCTGATCGGGGCCAGCGACAAACCGGTCCAGATCACCGCAGCCCAGATGGTTCCGTTGGTCGGGAACGAACTGGCGGCGAGCGCGCCCACCGTGACGCTGCCGATCCAAAAGGTCTCGGCGTTGTCGACGATGCGCCAGGTCCTGAAGTGGATGGTGCCGATCGCCGGTCTACTCGCGATCGCGCTCCTGCTCCTCGGGTTCGCCGCTCACCCGGAAAAGGCAGAGCTGTTGCAATCGCTCGGATTCCTGCTGTTGGCGATCGCGGCGGTGCTGGTGCTGATCGGCTACGTCGTGCCCTCGTTCATCCTGCCGCTGCTGACGAAGAACCCATGGATCGGCGCTGCACCACGCCTCGCCGCGGATTCGCTCCCGCTCCTGATCGCGCTCGTGTTGTTGCTCGCCGGCGCCGGGCTGGCGTGCCTGGCCGGCGCTGCCGCGTCGAAGCGGCGTGACCGTTGGTCACAACCGATCCGGCGCACCTCGTACCGCGAAGAGCGCCGCTGGAGCTGAAGCCCGGCGAGCTCGAAGTCCCGTTGAGCAGTTCTCGTCAGGCGACGAGTTCGGCCACGAACTCTTCGAACACCGAGGCGTAGCGCATCGCATCGGCTTCGTCGTGCATGATCGAGATCAGCCACTGCTCGTCGAGACCTGGCGGCAGCAGGATGCCGCGGTTGATGCCGTGGATCCACTGTGCGAACGCGAGGTCGAAGTTGGTGGCCTTGTAATCGCGGTAGTTGCGGATCGGCTCGGCAGCCCACGTGATGCATCCCTTGGCGCCGAACTGGACGGTGTGCGCCTCGATGCCTGCGACGGCGATGATCCGGTCGCACTCGGCCAGCAGCTGCTCGTTGCGATCGATGCAGCCTTGGGTTGCCTCCGGTGTGCAGATCTCGCCGAGGACGGCTTTCGCTGCAGCCATGCACAGCGGGTTCCCGTTGTAGGTACCGAGGTGCATGACCCGACCTTGTGTGATCTGGTCCATGTACTCGGCCCGGCCGCCGAATGCACCGAGGGGCAATCCACCGCCGATGCTCTTGGCCAGCGCGACGAGGTCGGGCAGCACACCGAGCGCACCCGTTGCGCCACCCCACCCGGCCGTGATGCCGGTCTTGACCTCGTCGAAGATCAACAACGTGCCGTAGCGCTCGGTGATCTCGCGCACGGCTTCGAGGTAACCCGGCTGCGGCTTGCAGATGCCGATGTTCTCCATCACCGGTTCGACGATGAAGCAGGCGACCTCGCCGCTGCGCAAGGCGCGCTCGAGCGCGTCGGCGTCGTTGTACGGGATGACGATCGTGTCACCGAGCACGGCCTGTGTGATGCCGGCCGTGCCGGGAATCGGTGTCGGGTTGTCAGCCGGGCCGGCCTTGTCGAGCGGCGGCTTCATCGAGATCATCACTTCGTCGTGGTGGCCGTGGTAGCCGCCTTCGACCTTGACGATCTTGTCGCGTCCGGTGACGCCACGGGCAACGCGGATCGCGTCCATCGTGGCCTCGGTACCGCTGTTGGTGAAGCGCCACATCGGCAGCCCATAGCGAGCGCCGAGCATCTCGGCGACGTCGGCGTTGGTCTCGCACGGTGTGACGAAGAGCGTGCCGTTGTCGAGTTGGGCTTCGACGGCCGCCCGCACGAGCGGATGACAGTGTCCGGCGAACAGGGCCCCGAAACCCATGTCGTAGTCGGTGTAACGGTTGCCATCGACGTCTTCCATCCAGCTGCCCTGCGCCCGAGTCACCACGATCGGGTGTGGGTCGTAGGCCTGGAAGCTGGACGGAACGCCCATCGGCATGACCTGCCGAGCCCGTTCGGTCGCCAACTGCGAACCTCTGGTTCGAGTGACGTAGGTGGCGAGTTCGCGACGTGTGATGTCGCGGGCTCGTGTTGTCAAATCATTGGTGAGCGTGGAATCCGTTGCGCTCATGACCATCTCCCTGCGGAATGCGTTGTCGAGAGTCTATCACACAATGGAATTCGTTGTCGACGAACGTCACGTGGACGAACGGCGAGCACGCTTCCACGAGTCGCGGGCCACGTCGGCGGGTTGATATTCAGGGGTGTGAAGGACGCGACCGCGTGGCAGACTGTTGCCCTTCATGGTGGTCGTAGCTCAGCTGGTAGAGCATCAGTTTGTGGTACTGAGGGTCGCGGGTTCGAGCCCCGTCGGTCACCCGAATCAGAGTTCTGTGTCGTCCTTCGGGGCGCCACAGATCTCTGTCGAAGTCGATTGAAATCGGCGCGACATCGCGTCGAGAACGTGCGATTGTTGGGTTCGCTCCGGCGTGCACATACACTCGGACGACCACACGCGCCTCTAGCTCAACGGCAGAGCAACGGACTCTTAATCCGCAGGTTCTGGGTTCGAAACCCAGGGGGCGCACTACAAAACACCCAGCTCAGAGGCACTTTTTGAGCTCCTCCGCCAAGTCGGTAAAGTCTTCCAGCCGCGAATCTGCCGCGAAGGGACGATTCACATGGGAACGATGAGAGAACGCACGCCGGGCAGTTGGGAGCTCACGGTGTCCGCCGGCCTCGACCCGGCCACTGGCCGATACCGACGTGTGATTCGCAAGATCAAGACCACCTCCAAGCGTGAGGCGAAGGCAGCGCTCGCCGCCTTGGAGACCTCCGTGGCCAACGGGCAGGTCTCCTTCGATGACCCGACGCTGGCCGATCTGCTCGATCGTTGGATCGAGCACATCACCGGGCTCGGTCGGTCCGCGACCACCCTGTATCACTACCGCCAGTACGTCGACCGCGAGATCGTCCCCGTGCTCGGCGCAATCCGACTCTCGAAGCTGTCGACGCTCGAAATCGATGCGCTGTACACGAAACTGCGCAAACGTGGCCTCGCCCCAGCCACGATCCGCCAGATCCACGCCATCTTGCGCGCCTCGCTCAATCAGGCCGAGCGCTGGGGCCTGATCCAACGCAACGTCGCCAAGCTGGCATCCGCTCCTGCGCAACCCCAGCGCGAACAGCATCCGCCGTCGATCGCCGATGTCCGCTCGCTGATGACAGCGGCAACAGCGCTCGACCCGCTGTTCGGACTGTTCATCCGCGTGATGGTTGCAACGGGCGCTCGCCGAGCCGAGGTATGCGGGCTGCGCTGGTCGGATGTCGACTTCGACGCTGGCACGCTCGACGTCTCGCGCAGCTACACCGTGCTCCCAGGGTCACGTGGCGATTCTCCGACGAAGTCACGGTCAGCAAGAACCGTCATGCTCGATCCTGACACTGTGATCGCGCTTGCCTCCGGATGGTCCGACGCCGAGTACGCCAGCGCGGCGTGCGGGTTGTCGAGCGATCAGCGGCGAGCCGGCTACATCTTTGCGATGGATCCGACCGGGCAACGGGCGTGGCGACCGGACTCGGCGAACGCTCGCTGGGCCAAAACCCGAGTGGCCGCCGGTATCAGCGCCTCAGTTCGGCTGCACGACCTCCGCCACTTCCAAGCTACGCAACTCCTCGACGCCGGCGTACCCGTTCCGACCGTGGCCGCGAGGTTGGGCCACGCCGATGGCACCACGACGATGAAGATCTACGCGCACCGGACCCAGCGCGCCGATCAACAAGCGGCCGACATCGTCGGCAAGCTGCTCGGCGACGCCAGCTGACCCGACAATAGCTCTGGTGCAGTCGCGAGCACCGAGGCTCATTTGGCCCCGTCCAACGCGACGAGGGTCCGAAGTAAAGCCGGGAACCGAATCCATTGACAACGTCAAGGTCGATTGGCGCCGATATTGGCAGAGCGTGCTTGTGTTGGCGGTGGTGGTGCTCAACGTCGCCGGGTGAAGCACGGAAGCCCTCAACCACGCCGACCACCTCTTCACCGGCCGACCAGACCACCCCGTCGAGTTGCGCGTTTGTTTCGATTGTCGGGAACTTGGGCCGTTCTGGCTTCGTCCAATGTTCGTGAATCGGTTTGTCCTTGGCCTGCTTGCGTTCTTGTGCCTGACTGCGTGCGGTCAATCTGACCGAACCGCAATGTCCTCGGCCTCGGCCACTGGCGGGGTCGGCACGAACGCACCTCCGACGGCGCGCATTCCTGCGACAGCACCAACGACGCTGTTGGTGACCGTTTCGACGCAGACGACGACGGTTGTCACGATCAACTCTCCCCCAACGACGCCGACGACGGCCGTGACCGTGACCGGTCCGACCGAGACACCAACGGAGGCGACGCCAGCACCGATACCACTTTTCGGCCTCTTCGACGTCGCGGAGACATTCGCGGCCAGCGATGACCTCGACGCTGCGATCGTCGCGCTTCGCATCCGTTACCCAGCTGTCGCCGCCGTCACCATCGCGGTCCCGACAGGAGCACCCGCCGGCACGACGGTGCGGTTCGTCGGGACGCTGTCCTGGGACGGCCAGCCATCTGTGCTGACCGTCGTCGACGTGAACGGTGTCCAGGTGTTCGAAGCGTCCGCGTTGCCGCCCGAATTCGTCACGTGTAGTCCTTCACCCGACGCTCATTGGCAGACCGTGACGATCCGCAGCGAGGTCGACGGCTGCGTTTCCGTCTCGCTACCCGGCGGTTCACAGGACGGCCAATGGCACGAGGGCTCCGAGGCATGGTCATACCGCGCCGAGCCCGCCGCCGGGTCGCCGGAAGCATGGCTCACCGGACTTCGCCTCATCTCCCCGGCGGACACGCCGTTCAGCCTGTACACACACTGCGGTGTCAACGGAGCGATGATCAATGGGATCTGGTGGGACGCGGTCCCCGTGCTGAGCGACCACAACGGTAACCCTCCGCCCGCTTGGGGCAACCCGTCGCAGGACGGTGTGCTGCACTACACGAGCGCCAGTACCGCCGTGTTCACCGCGACCTCGACAACCGGTGCCGTCCTCACAGCCACTCTGCATCGCACGTCCAGCACCGGCTACCCCCTGATCTGTTCTTGAACCCGAGCAGGGCTTCGGTTCCTCCTCCATCGTTCGCGCCCCATATCTGGACGAACCCGTCCTCGTCGGCCTCGGTGGACCGACCGTCGGCCTTCGGTCGTCCGCCGAGTGCTGAATAGTGCCATCGACTAGCGCTCCGGCCGCTGACCAGTCCGTCCGCTGGTGGCCTGTGTTGCCGTATGTCGGCGAATCCATTGGATGGAATCTTGAAGAGACCGCCAGCAGGTTCGTCCCGACGATCCTTCGCGCCGAGGACGATCCCTCATTGAGCGCCCGGCTGACAGCGGAGCGACGTCTTGGCGTGCGGCGCTGCGCACATCCCACGCCGAAGTCGCCATCGTGGGCGGCTAGCAAAACGGTTCACAGCGAACCGCGCTGGCGCGTGGCTGGGACGACCTCAACATCGGTGGTCGCACATTTGCGGATCGACGAGAGCCTGGTCGCGGTCAACCGCGGCGCCGTGCTCGGCGACGCCAAGAACGTGCGATCCCGGCGACTCGTCACGCTGTGGACCGAGACAGTTCGTGTGCTGAACCCGGCGCCGGGCCGAGCAAGCCGAAGAGCGCCTCGTCGCCGGCGAGGTCTGGGAGGACAACGACTTGATCATCTCGACAGGCCACGGTCGACACGTCCTCCCCCGCGCGTACGACCGCTCCCTCGCACTGCTCGTGGACAAAGCCGACATTCCTCGCCTCACGTCGCACGGTCTGCGGCATACCGCGGCGACGCACATGGTCAACAACGCGAAAGACATCGGCGAGCTCCGCTCGATCGCTGACATCCTTGGCCACAGTCCGGAGATGTCGTTGACGGTCTACGCACACGCCCTGCCTCAGAGCCGGCAGGCAATCGTCGACCGGCTCACTCAAGAACCTTCGTAGGCCCACATCCGGCCAGGCCGGCGGGTTCGTCCGTGGAGTGCTGGAGCGTCCACGCGCACGCGCGTCTCCGTGGCGTCCGCTCCTCGACGGAATCTGTGCGTTCAGCCCGATTGGTGCTCTGTAACGGGTGACGACCTCGGGAGGTAGTTCCTTTCCGTCGACGTCGTGACCCCGTTGTTGAAGGGATCCCGTCACGAAATCGGATTTCGCGAGGCATGTGTTGGTGGAGGGCTGTTGATGATCGAACCGATCGAAGACCAGCGAAAAGAGCCGACCGGGCTGGCCGGCGGAACATCTGCGTCTACGTTCACGCCCGGGATCCGTTTCGTGTCTGGTGGCGTGTCGGTCTGTCTTCGTACGGGAGGGTCGGATGAACGAGCCGACCGGTGAGTGGGACGCGTTGCCGATCATGTTGACCATCGACGAAGCCGCGCGCGTGTTGCGGATCGGCCGGTCGAAGGCATACGAGATGGCTGCGACCTATACCTCGAGTGGCGGCACGCACGGTCTTGCGTGTTTGCGACTCGGTGATCTCCTGCGCGTCCCCAAGTTCGCGTTGCACGAGTACGTGACCACCGGTCACATCGTCCAACTCATCCCCCAACACGACGCGAACGCGACTGTCGACGCGACCGCGGCGCGGACGCCGGCACGCAAACCGCGCGTGACCGATCGCGCCCAGTTGACCCTGCTCGGTTCGGACTGACCGATGCGTGATCGATCGAGGACCCCGCAAGGACTACACCCCGAATTGAACAGACACATGCCTCTCGAATCGCGATTTCGTGACGCATGCGACGCAACAATCGAGTTCGAGCATCCATGCGGGAAGCTCGAGCTCGTTCTCCGGGACCTAACGCCGACGAGAGTATTTTGGTCTGTCGACTGCGACGGGACTGACCTCGCTGGCATGATGAGCGGATGACGGACCGTCCACCAGATCGCCGACTCGAGGCGAGCTATCGCCGCCTCAAAAGTGTGCCGGCACTTGCGGACGAGCTCGGCGTCGCCTTCGAGACGGCGCGCCGCTGGCTCATTGAAGCGGGCGTCCAGAGGCAGTCAAAAGGTCGTCCGAGCAAGCACGCTCAGAAGCTCGACCCCATCGTGCTCGCGACGCGTTACGCGGCCGGGGAGAGCATCGCCACCATCGCTGAGGCGTTCGGCGTCAGCCCAGCAACCGTGAGGGCCCGGCTTATCGATTCCGGTGTCGACCTCAGGCCCCGGCGGGGCTGGAGTTACTGACCGACTCGACGCGCTGTCGGCATGGATCCAGTCCGGTCTCGGATGTAGGCGACTCGGTCACGTCAGACGCCGGTCGAAGAGATCACAAAGAGCCTCGAGGTTCAGGCGCCCCGGCCGGTCCCGGGCTGATCCAAGCTCGATGCCGCCTACGTCGTCTAAAACCGACAGCCGCACCAGTTGCACCTGACCGACGGATGCGTCCACGCTCGGCTGGGCGGAAAAGGCCGCGCCGTTCGGGGTCCAGCGGTGGTGGGCCCTGGTGATCCCGGTCGCGGTCGGCCTGGTACTCGGTGGCGGCGCGCTGCGGCTGGCGGCCGGGCGCGACCTCGGCAGCGCTGTGGTCCGAGGTGGCCCGGGCCCCGAGCGGGCCGCCGCGCGGCGTGCTGCTGACCGGGATGATGGGTGCACTGTCCCAGCAGATTGTCGACGCGATGGCCGGCAACCCGGCGCTCAGCACCGCCATGGGCATAGCCGGCGGCCGACCCAGGGACGGATTCGTCTCGGCGGCCAAGTCTACCTGGCCGTGATCGCGGCCGGGTACGTCGTCCAGCGATCGGCACGCTGCGGGGCGAGGAGGCCGAGGGCGGACTCGAGACGCGACTCTCCGGCACCTTGTCGCGGACCCGTTGGCTGGCCGCGCACGCGCTGGTGGTCCTTGGTGGTCTGGTCGTGGTCGTGGTCGGCTCGCTGATCGTGCTGGGCCTGACCACCGCCCTGTCCGTCGGCGACACGGCCGAGCTGGGTCCGATCCTCGGGTCGGGGCTGGCCCACCTGCCCGCCGAGCTGGTGCTCGCGGGGTTGGCCCTGGCGCTCTACGGTCTGCGTCCCCGGTGGTTCGGGCTCGCCTGGGCCGGCTTAGCCGTGATCACGTTCATCGCGTTCCTCGGGCCCGGTCTGAAGCTGCCCCAGTGGGTGCTCGACCTCTCGCCGACCACGCACGTGGGCAACCCACCGGCGGGCGGGATCCAGACCAGCGCGCTCACTGTGATGACCGGCGTCGCCGTGACCCTCGTCGCGGTCGGCTTCACAGCCTTCCGCCGGCGCGGAGTACCCAAAGGGCTAGGTGACCCCTGATCTATTCGGTTGCCGATTGAAAACGCGCTGGAAGGGTCTGAAACTGCCGCCGTTTTTCCTTGCCGACCTGTGGATATCGATTCCACGGCGATTCTGAGCGGAGCACGATTTCGGCCTCGTCGACGACGTGGACTACTTCAGGACTCACCTAGTTTCCCGATTGGGAACCGTCAGGGTCGCGTCCCAGACCCACCGAGCCGCCGACTCGCCCGTCCCGCAGGGGATCCCCGGCTGAACGGGCCGACCCCGGTCGAGTTGGACCATTGGTCGCCTGTCGCCAAGCCACGTCAGTCGATCGAGCACGCCCGCGAGCAGTGTGCCTTCGCGCTCTATCCTTGGGCAGATGAGCGAAAGGCGGGCCATCCGCACCTACTACGATCGCATTGGCCGCGGTCAGGACACCCAACGATTCTACGAGGATCCGCCGACCGACCGTCTCCGCGAGCGCGCAGAGTTCGAGACCGCAGCCGCGGTGGTCGAGTTGGGCTGTGGCACTGGGCGCTTTGCCCGCACGCTGCTGCGGGCACAGCTGCCGGCAGGGGCGAGCTACCGCGGGTTCGAGTTGAGCGGACGGATGGCGGACATTGCGGCTTCGCGGCTTCGGCCTTGGGTCGCGCGCGCTTCGGTGACCCGCATGGAGGGAGATCCACCACTCCCGCTGGATGATGCGCAGGCCGATCGGTTCATCGCGAACTACGTGCTCGACCTGATGCCGCGAGACGACGCGCGCCGATGGTTGGACGAAGCACACCGGATCCTCGCGCCCGCCGGGTTGCTGTGCCTGGTCAGCATCACTCCAGGAACTGGCCACGCATCGCGCTTGGTGTCTGATACGTGGACGCGGGTGTGGTCTCGCCGACCGTCCCTGGTGGGAGGTTGCCGACCGATCGAGCTACTCGACCTACTCGATCAAGACCAGTGGAAAACACTCCACCGTGAGGTCCTGACGGCGTGGTCGGTCAGCTCGGAGGTGGTCGTGGCGCAGCGCCCGTGACTGGGTTGACTCTCGGCCTCGTTCAGAGATGTCGTTGCCGAAGGTCGCACGCTCATCGGATGTCCGCAAGCCGATCGCTGAACGGTGATGATCTGATCCTTCAGTGAGGCGCTGGATGGATCGGTAGGTCGCGATGGCGTCGGATGGGTCCGGTGAGGAGTATCAGGCTGGCGAGCACGAGGGCGCTGCCTGTAATCCACAGGGTGGGTCGAAGGGCCAGGGTGGTGGCGAGGACGCCGGCGAGCAGGGCGCCGAGGGGGATGGTGCCGTAGTTGAGGAACTGCATGGTGACGACGACTCGGCCGAGTAGGTGTCGCGGGGTGTAGGTCTGCCGGAAGCTGCTCTCGATGACGTTGCCGCTGACGTTGCCGGCGCCAACGCCGATGCCGCCGACGACGACGACACACAGCAACCCGGCGCCGGGTTTGGTGAGCGGGATGAGCAAAGCGAACGGGGCGGCCGCGAGTTCGCAGATGAGCATCCGTGGGCGGTTCCGAACCGTCGGGCGACAACTCCAGCGCCGGCGGCGCCGATGACGCCGCCCACGCTCATCCCGGAGATGAGCAGGCCCACGCCGCCCGGGTCGGCGTAGACGTAGCAGTGGTCCGAGTTGGGCTGGAAGCCGTACTTCGAGGCGCCGGCCGCGAGCACTTTCGCCTCGGTCGCCTCGAGGTCGTCGACATAGAAGTCCAGATGGACCTGTTTAGAGCGCGCGCCAATAGGCCGCGACCTGGGGCTTTGCACCAGAAGGTCCAATGTCCCGACCAGGGCCGATGCGGTGAATGGTGCGTCCCGGGCGAAGGGATGTCCGCCTATTGGCGCGCGCTCTTAAGCCCTGATCCACCGGTGAGCATGGTTGGTTGAGCGGGGAGCATCCGCGGAAACAGTGCCTTGACCTGGGAGTATGGCTGTTGCTACACAGGCCATGGATCCGAAATCGGAGGCACCTTTTCGATGCGATCATCTCACACTCTGGACAGCATCGAGGTGACCTTCGATGACGGGCATCTGGTCGCCGATGCGGGGCTGATCCTGCCGGCCACTCTGGCCGAGCATCTGGGCTTGCGCGAGTTGTTCGACACCCACATCGATCTCGGCGCGAGTGCCGGGCGGGCCAACATCGGGCTCACAGCAATGACGATCGTCCACTCGGCGTTGGCCGGAGGCGACTCGATCGATGACTGCGACGTGTTACGTGCCGGGGCGACCGCGATGGTGCACGGCCGTGGGCTGCGTGCCCCATCGACGTTGGGCACGTTGTTGCACGGTTTCAGCTGGGGTCATGCCCGCCAACTCGACAAGGTCGCCGGGGTGCTGCTCGGGCGGGCGTGGGCGGCGGGCGTGGGCCGGGCGACGCCCCGGCGACGATTGATGTCGACTCAACGATCTGTGAAACATACGGGCTCGCCAAGCAGGGCGGGTCGAAGTTCACTCACACCAAGGTGCGTGGCTATCACCCGCTGATCGCCGCGGTCGCCGCGACCGGTGATGTCGTGCATTCCCGGCTGCGCGGCGGCAACGCCAACTCTGGTCGGGGCGCCGGCTCGTTTCTGACCGAGACCTTCAACCGGGCCCGTGCCGCCGGGGCGACCGGGGCGTTGACGTTGCGCGCCGACTCCGGGTTCTACACCGGCGCGGTTGGCGCCGCGTGCCGCAAAGCCGACGTCGGGTTCCCGATCACCGTCAAGATGAACACCGCGTTCCGCAAAGCAATCGCCACCATCGGCGACGACGAATAGGTGTCGATCCCGTCCTTCCTTGACGGCGCCGATGTCGCCGAGACCACCTACCGGCCGTTCGGCAACAAAGCTCCGCTACTGCGCCTGATCGTGCGCCGGGTCCGCCCCACGCCAGGCTCGCAACTCGCCCTGTTTGTCGAGTTCTCCTACCACGGCCTGATCACCGACCGCCCGGGCGCGACACTCGACGTGGAAGCCGACCACCGCCGCCATGCCGTCATCGAAGACGTCATCCGCGACCTCAAATACGGTGTCGGACTGAACCACCTCCCATCCGGCAAGTTCGGCGCCAACGCAGCCTGGCTCGGCCTCAACGTGATCGCTCACAACCTCGCCCGCTGGACAACCAGGATCGGGCTCCAAGAAACGATCATCGCGACTGACACCCTGCGCCGACATCACCTCCGCCTCCCCGGACGAATCACCCGCCCCGCACGACGGCGCACCCTCCACCTCCCCACCCGCTGGCCATGCCAAGAACAGTTCAACACCGCGCTCGCCCGGCTCCGCTCAATCGTCATCATCACCTGAGCACAAGACTTGACGGCGCCCCCCAATCACGCCCGATGCCAGAACACGAACCGACCCGATCAGACGCTGACCTCACCACACCCCACCACGAACCCACAAGCCGCCGCGACCCCCAAACCGTCACCCAACCCCCACCACGACCGCGAAAACATCGCCACAGCGATCCGCCCAACCAGATCGGTGGATCAGGGATTAGCCAGGCGAAGGACCTCGGGTTGTCGAGATGACGGCACAGTCTCGAGGCTGGGCACAGGCGGCGGCTTCTGGGACGCCCGCGCTATTCCAATGCGGGGCAGCATCTCGGCAAGAACGTCCGCGCGCCGACCCAAGGGTCTATAGCGCTGCTCTGCTGAATCGACGTGTAGTCACGTAGCGCATCGAGCGGCTTCGTGCCAGGTGCCCTCAACGATGACCTTCTCGATGCCACGGCTGTCGCGCCGGATGATCTTGCCCTCGATACTGGTATGAAGTGTCCCCCAGTTGTAGACCGCCGCCGTGCGTGTGCGATGGCGCGACAGCACCCGCCAGTCGCTGCCGAGACCATGTTGTGCCCAGTCTCGGTGCTCGCTTCATCCCTCACACCTTGAATATCGGCTGGTACGCGTGATCCATGAGCGATGAATGGGACGCACTGAACCTCTTCTGCACATGTGCGCCGAGCGCCGAACATGTCTTGCCTTTACAGATGAAAATACTTGACAACGGCGAGTATTTTTGATTGTATGGACTCACCGGATCGGTGACTGCCACCTTGGGGAAGGTGACGGCGGCACCGATCCGGTCCTCGGTCTCGCAGACCCGCTTGTTTCCCTCTCTCCCTTCGGAGGTAGTGATGGACCACCATCAGCTCGCCAGCTCACTTCTCTCCCCCCCGTCGTTCGATGTGATCGCATGGATCGACCCGGTTTGTGCTCATGGCACACCGTCCGATACCGATGAGGCGCTCGTCACCGGCACAGATGCCATATTCGATTCGTGCGAATGCGTTTCGGGAGGTGTGCGATGAGCGCCTCCGATGCTGTCGTGTTCCCTGTTGAGGTGACCGTGCGGGCATGGGAGGTTGAGCGCGATGGTCCGCTTCTCCCGGTT
>JBBRPP010000032.1:0-63254 GCA_038227995.1 Acidimicrobiales bacterium | reverse complement strand
CTCGGCCTTGGCACGATCGACGAGCTGCTGCGCAAGCTCCTGATCCACAATTCCTTGCTCGGACATTGGTCCTACTCTCCGGCGAGCCATCGCTCACCTTCTCAGACCAGATCCCAGTTACACCATCTTTCCGACAGTCCCGGTCCACACGGCGTGGCCATGTGAGCCAGCCGAGATGTCGCCGAACTCGGCCCGGCCACTGGCTTCGTGGAGCATCCCGCAGACGGTTGGTTCATCCACGGCGCAGTTCGACCCACCTACGACGGCTGTTTCAGCTCGGGCGCTGGTCAGTTCCGGTCTGCAAGCGTGGTCGAGATGTGCGCGCTCGACTCGAGCGTGCGGTGGACCGGGCATTTGTCGGCGATTCTGAGCAACGCGGTGCGTTGGTCGTCGTCGAGGTCGCCGGCAACGGTGATGTGGCGTTGGAAGTGGTCGATGAGCGGCCCGGCACCCTCGACGCACGAGTCGAGATCCTGGGCGTGGGTCTTGGCGTGCGTCACTTCAACAGTGACACGATCGAGCGAAAGCTTCTTGCGGTCCGCATACAGACGCAAGGTCATCGAGGTGCACGCTCCGAGTGCAGCACCGAGCAAGTCGTACGGCGACGGACCAGCGTCGAACCCGCCGATGTCGACGGGTTCGTCAGCAAGGAAGCGGTGATCGCCGACGACGACATGGTTCAAGAAGGTGCCCTGGCCAGTCTCTGCGACGACCACCGGAGCCGACGCCCTCGGCACGGGTGCCGCTGGGTGTTCATCGACAAGGAACCGCTCCGACCAAGAGGCGATCATCCGCCCGACGTACACGGCATCTTTCGGGTTGGTGAGTAGGTGGTCACCGCCGTCGAGAGCGAGGAAGCTCTTCGGATGTCGGGCTGCCGCATAGATACGCGCGGCGTTGTCGATGCTGACAGTGTTGTCAGTCGGTGAGTGCACCACCAGCAACGCTGCGCCGAGTTCGGCCGCGCACGCTTCGACCGAGTGGTTCGTCAGATCGTCGAGCAGTTCGCGGCGGATCGTGAAGCTCCGACCCGCAATCTCCACGACTGCGCGACCCTCATGCTCGATCTCGGGCAGTTGCGTGCCGAACAACCGCCTGATGTGTGCAACATCGGCCGGTGCACCGATGGTGGCCACCGCTCGCACTTCGGTGATGCCAGCAGCGACCGCAATGGCAGCGGCACCACCGAGACTGTGACCGATCAACAGCTGTGGCGCCATGTGACGCTCGCGCAGCCATCCCGCTGCGAGGCGAAGATCATCGAGGTTCGAGGAGAAGTCGGTGTTGGCGAAGTCGCCTTCGCTCGATCCGAGCCCGGTGAAGTCGAACCGAAGCACACCGATGCCGCGGGCGTTCAGTTCGGCAGCAATCCTTCCTGCCGCGACCACGTCCTTGGAACAGGTGAAGCAGTGAGCGAACAGGGCCAACGCACGAGGGGGCCCCGCAGGAAGATCGAGTCGGCCGGCGAGGAGCGTGCCTCGGCTGCCGGTGAACGTCAATCGATCTGGTCTGCGCGCCATGGTCTGCTCCTGTTGTCGTCCGTTTGCTCGATCCCAGCCGCCGAACGCGAACGGTGATGATTCATCTGGCGGACCAAATGATGCCAGCTCTGTCCGGTCGCCGAATGGTGCCAGGTGGTCGCGAGTGTTCTGCTCCGTCGTCGGTCACGGGTTGAGTCCGCCGTAGGGCACGCCGGCCAGATGATGCATCTCGCGGTCGAATGTCGTGAGGTCGTCGATGGACAGCTCGGACACGTGTCGGTGTCCACATGCACGCGTCAGTACGGTCATCAGTTCGACGGTTGCGAGCAAGAAACGGGAGAGTCGCTGTGCCGACTCATCGACCACCAGCCGCTGACGAAGCCCCGGCTTTTGTGTGGCGATGCCCACGGGACAGTTGTCGCTGTTGCATGCCCGCATCCCGATGCAGCCGATTGCTTGGAGCGCAGCATTCGAGATGGCGATGGCATCTGCCCCGAGGGCGAGCGCCTTGACGAAGTCGGCGGGCGTGCGCAGGCCTCCGGTGATGACGAGGGTGACGCGCCCGCTTGCGCCCGCATTGTCGAGGTGCCGCCGCGCTCGAGCCAAGGCCGGGATGGTGGGCACGGAGATGTGATCGCGGAAGAGTTTCGGGGCCGCCCCTGTGGCGCCACCACGCCCGTCGAGGATGATGTAGTCGACGCCGATGTCGAGCGCCGTGTCGAGGTCGGCTTCGATGCGCTGTGCCGACAGCTTGGCCCCGATTGGAACCCCGCCGCTGATCTCGCGTACCTCGGCGGCCACAGCGCGGAAGTCGGCCACGGTGCGCAGGTCGGGGAAGGTCGCGGGCGATATGGCCGCCTCGCCTTCGGGCAGTCCGCGTACCTCGGCGATGCGGCCTACTACCTTGTTGCCGGGTAGGTGGCCGCCGGTGCCGGTCTTGGCGCCTTGGCCGAATTTGAAGTGGAACGCTTGCACGTCGCGGACCTTGTCGAGCGACCAGCCGAAGCGGGCCGACGCCAACTCGTAGAAGTAGCGGCTGTTCTCCGCCTTCTCCTCGGGCAGCATGCCTCCTTCGCCTGAGCAGATTCCGGTGCCGGCCCTCTCGGCGCCGCGAGCGAGCGCCACCTTCGCCTCCTGCGACAGTGCGCCAAAACTCATGTCAGAGACGAAAAGCGGAAGCTCAAGGCGCAGCGGGATGACCGCCCCAGGACCGATCGTGATGTCGGTGCCGACGGTCTCGTCGTCGAGGAGTGGACGTGTCGAGAGCTGGGCCGTGACGATCTGGATCGAGTCCCCGCAGGGAGAAGGTCGCGCGGCACCCCCATCGCCGTCAGCGGACCGTGATGACCGACCTTGGTGAGGCCGTTCGTGGCGAGCTCGCGGATGTCACCGACGAATGGTTCCTCCGATGCGCCGTGTGGGTCCTGGTAGGCGCCCTGGTACGCGGTTCGGTCGTACGGCTGCGGGTGCTCGCCTGCCCACCCGACTATCTCATCGACGTCGACCACAACCTGATCAGCTGCCACATCGACCCACGAGGCGAAACGGTGGAGTCGCTCGCTGTCGTCATACGAACTGATACCGGTGCGGTACGAGTAGTCCCAGCCATGCAAACCGCACACGAGGTTGTCGCCGATGACCGTGCCGTCCGCCATCAGTGCGCCCCGATGAAGGCAACGGCCATAGAGCACCGAATGTTCGTTGCCGTAACGAACGATCACGAGGTCGACATCGGCAACCAGCACGCCCGTCGGCGTGCCATCGATCAGGGTGCTCCAGCGAGCGACGGTGATGGGGGTCATTGGGCGAACTCCTGTTGCGCGTCAGGCGAACCGACCATAGCCGCCGAGAAGGAAGGCTGCCCCAGAGACGAGAAGACCGGCTTCGCCGCCGACGGCGACGAGCTCGCTGCGCGTTCGAGCCGCACCGAACGGAGCGTTCCAGAAGTCTGCGTCCCCGGGCCTGGCGCCCGAGAAGGGGCCGACGTAGAGGTAGGGCTCGTCTGAGTAGCCATCGCCGGGCGATCCGCCGAGGTTCACCCGATCGCCGGGCTTGGTCGCTGCGTCGAACGCAACGTCGAAGTGCTCGGGCCAGAGGCGGGCAACCGTCGCACCTGCGGACGCAGGAAGTTCGGAGAGCACGCTGTCGAGTATCGCTGCGACCAGCCCGTGCCAGGAGGCGACGACGGCCGCGGCGACCGCGTCGATGACCAACGGCTGATCGAGGTCACCGACCACTGGTGTGTCGTGGCCGACGTCGAGCGTCTCGGTCAGGTCGACCTCCGCGAAGTCGGCGAGCGTCCGCAGCGTCGAACCCCCGATCGGCATGTGCCGCGCCGACGCTGCGCCTGGCGTATCGGACTCGATGAGAAGGTCGGTGCCCGCTACCCGCACACGTCGGTAGTCCGCACCGAATTCAGGTGTTCCAAAGCCGCCGGGCGTGACCCGCAATGAGAACCGACCGGTCTCGGCGATTCGCGCCCGAGCGACGATGTGAACGGCAACACGTTGCAAAGCGGTTCGAGTCAGCTGGCGTTCATTCATGAGGGTCAGTCCACCTTGCGGTCGTTTCGTTACACAATCAACCGCGTCGCTGCCGAGGTGCAAGCCGAACCATTTTGAAACTTCGAAGATTCACCTGTAACGAACAGAGTTGTCGACCGACTGAAAGCGTCGTACAACGTTCGCCGCAGGAGGCACAGTCATGATCGGTTTGCAGGGGAAGACAGCGCTGGTGACCGGCGGGAGCTCGGGCATCGGTCAAGCGATCGCTGTACGGCTTGCCGATGAAGGCGTGAATGTCGCCATCAATTACGTTGGCCCGCCGGCAGGTGCAGAGATGACGCGGGAGATCATCGACGCCTCGGTCGAGTCGTGCATGTGTACCATGCGCGACGCAGGGCACCGTCCGCTCCTCGTCGAAGCCGACGTGTCCGTCGCCGACCAGGTCGGGGAGATGTTCGCCCAGACCATCGACCACTTCGGTGGTATCGACATCCTGATCAACAATGCCGGCATCCAGCTGTCGGGAGAGTCGCACGAGCTCCCGGTTGAGGACTTTGATCGCGTACTCGCCGTCAACCTGCGCGGCAGTTTCCTATGTGCACAGCAGGCGATTGCACACATGCTCGGCGCCGGAAAGCCGGGGTCGATCATCAACGTGTCCAGCGTTCACCAGGAGATTCCCAAGCCACGGTTCCTCGGCTACTCGGTAAGCAAAGGCGGCATGCAGAACCTGACCCGCACCTTGGCACTCGAGTACGCCGGTCGCGGCATCCGCGTCAACTCAGTTGCGCCAGGCGCAACGATCACACCGATCAACCGCTCGTGGGTCGATGATCCAGAGAAGCGCGCAATGGTCGTTTCACACATCCCGATGGGCCGCGCCGGCACCGCCGAGGAGATGGCCGCGATGTCCGCCTTCTTGTGCAGCGAGGAGGCGGCCTATGTCACCGGCCAGACGATCTTCGTCGACGGCGGTCTCACGCTCTTCGCTGACTTCCGTACCACCTGGTCGTCGGAATGAGCGACTCGTGGCCGAGTCGGTACGGCGCTGAGACCCAGCGCAGATCGTTGAACGAAATCCGACCGGAAGGCGTGCTCGCCGCCGCACGACTGGTCCAACGCGGCACCGTCGTGGACCTGGCCTGCGGTGCCACAGGCGCTTGGATCGCACCACTGGCCGTGCTCTGACCGAGCCGGTACACATACACCAAACGCCAAACACGTCAGATCAAGGGGAACGCGTTCGACATGAACGACTACGACATCATCATCATCGGGTCCGGCGCGGGTGGCGGCACGCTCGCCCATACGCTGGCACCGACCGGGAAGCGAATCCTGATCCTCGAGCGTGGGGACTACCTGGCACGCGAGCGGCAGAACTGGGACTCTGTCGAGATCTGGGGCAAGCAGCGTTACCGCAACAGCGGCAAGTGGCGTGATGTCCATGGCGATCGTGAGTTCCTGCCGAAGCAGCACTACTACGTCGGGGGCAACACGAAGTTCTACGGAGCGGTGCTGTTTCGCAAGCGAGAGCGTGACTTCGCAGAGGTGCAGCATGTCGACGGCGTGTCGCCGGCATGGCCGATCAACTACGACGACATGGAGCCGTACTACCAGCGCGCCGAGCATCTGTACTCAGTGCACGGCGAGCGTGGTGTTGACCCGTTCGATCCGTGGGCGTCCGGTGACTACCCGCACGGTGCAATCTCCGACGAACCGCGCATCGCCCAATTGCGGAGCGATCTCCGCGGCGCGGGCCTGCATCCTTTCGCCCTTCCGATGGGCATCATGATCGACGAGAAGCAACCGCAGACGAGTGCCTGCGTTCGTTGCGGCACCTGCGATGGGTTCCCCTGCCTAGTGCAGGCAAAGGCGGATGCACACGTGGTGTGTGTCGAGCCCGCGCTTCGACATCCGAACGTCGAGTTGCTCACCAACAGTTACGTGTCGAAGCTGGAGACCTCGGCCGATGGAAGATCGATCACTGGCGTCGTCGTCGAGCGCAATGGCGCGATCGAGCGGTACACGGCTGACGTTGTCGTCACCTCCGCTGGTGCGATCAACTCGGCGGCGCTGTTGTTGCGCTCGGCCAACGAACGCCACCCGAACGGTCTGGCGAACTCGTCGGGGATGGTTGGCCGCAACCTGATGCTGCACAACAACTCGTCGTTGATTGCGATCTCACGCACACCCAACCCGACCGAGTTCCAGAAGACACTTGGCATCAACGACTATTACTACGGCGACGGCGAGTGGGAGTTCCCGCTCGGGGCGATGCAGATGCTGGGCCGCAGCGACGCGTTCACGATGTCGCTCGATGTTCCCGACGCACCGGATCCGGCCGATCTCGCGTCGCGTTCATTGGATTTTTGGCTGACCACGGAGGACCTGCCGATGGCCGATAACCGTGTCACGGTCGGTGCCACCGGGCAGATCCAGTTGAGCTATCGGCCGACGAATCTGGAGGCCCACGCGCGGCTGCGTGACAAGTTCACTGGGCTGCTCGACGCGATGCAATGCGATGACCAGGTCATGGAGAAGACCCAGTACATCGGCGGTAAATTGGGCATCAACGGCGTAGCCCACCAGAACGGCACACTCCGATTCGGGCACGATCCGCTGTCGTCCGTGCTGGATGTCAACTGCCGTGCCCACGACGTGGACAACCTGTTTGCTGTCGATTCCAGCTTCTTCGTGTCGAGTTCTGCCGTGAACCCGACACTGACGATCATCGCCAACGCGTTGCGCGTCGCGGATCACATCGCCGACGCCGCCGCTGCGGTTTTGACCACCGTCACCAACAGCACTGGAGCATCGATCTCATGAGTACAGCAGAACACGATCGACTGGGTGCTCCGCATCTGAGTGGGTCACCACATTGGAAGACGTGGGGCCCATATCTTGCCGAGCGGGCGTGGGGCACCGTCCGCGAGGACTACAGCGAGCACGGTGAGGCATGGGAGTTCTTTTCCCACGACCAGGCCCGCAGCCGAGCATTTCGATGGAGCGAGGACGGCCTCGGCGCGATCAGCGACGACCAGCAAAGACTCTGCTTCGGGTTCGCCTTCTGGAACGGCCGAGACCCGATCCTGAAGGAGCGGATCTTCGGCCTCACGGGCAACGAGGGCAACCACGGCGAGGACGCCAAGGAGTACTGGCACTACCTCGACTCGACACCAACGCATTCGTGGATGCGTTGGCGCTACCAGTACGCGCAGGCAGAGTTCCCGTACGGCCGGCTGCTCGAAGAGAACCGCTCGCGCGGTCGACTCGACCCGGAGTTCGAGATCGTTGACACTGGCATCTTCGACGATGGACGCTCGTTCGAGATCACGGCGGACTACGCCAAGGCAGCGCCGGACGATTGGTGCATCGAACTGCGGATCCGAAACAACGGACCAGAGGCGGCCGAAATCCACGTATTGCCGACCCTCTGGTTCCGCAACACCTGGTCGTGGGGTCTCGATGATCGCCGGCCGCAGATCACCGGCCAACACGGTGTGCTCTCGTCTGAGCATCATCAGTTGGGCCCGATGGTCCTGCGCTGCGACGACCCGACCGTGACGGCGCTGCTGTGCGAGAACGAGACGAACGGTGCTCGCCTGTGGGGCGCGTCCTCGAACGTTCGGGCGCCGAAGGACGGCATCAACGATCACGTGATCCACGGCCTCGACTCGGTCAACGCCGATGGCGTCGGCACCAAGGGAGCGCTATGGCACGTCGTGTCTGTGGCATCGGGCGCCACGGAAGTGATCCGCCTACGGCTCAGCCCGACGGGCCTCGGGATCGATGCCGAATGGACCGAGACGATGGCTCGGCGGGGCGCCGAAGCCGACGAGTTCTATGCCGAGGTCGCACCAGCCAACATCAGCGTGGAAGACGCGATGATCCTGCGCCAGGCGTTCGCCGGGATGATGTGGTCCAAGCAGTGGTTCCACTTCGATGTCCAGCAATGGCTTGACGGTGACCCGGCTGGACCGACGCCGCCGGAGCAACGACGTCACGGCCGCAACTCAGAATGGCGGCATCTCAACAACGCTGATGTGATCTCGATGCCGGATGTGTGGGAATACCCGTGGTACGCAGCGTGGGACCTCGCGTTCCACTGTGTTGCGATCGCGCACATCGACCCATCCTTTGCCAAGGAGCAGTTGCTGCTCGTGTGTCGCGAGTGGTACATGCACCCGAACGGTCAACTGCCGGCGTACGAGTGGGCATTCGGCGATGTGAATCCGCCAGTGCATGCGTGGGCGGCGATGCGCGTCTTCGAGATCGACGGCGCGAACGACTTCGACTTTCTCGAGCGCATCATGCACAAGCTGCTGATCAATTTCACGTGGTGGATCAATCGCAAGGACACATTCGGCAACAACGTTTTTGAGGGTGGTTTCCTCGGGCTCGACAACATCGGTCCGATCGATCGCTCGGCGCAGCTTCCTGTCGACGGCCATCTCGAGCAGTCCGACGGCACCGCATGGATGGCGATGTACTGCCTCGACCTGCTCGAGATGAGCTTGGTGTTGGCCGAGCACAATCCGTCGTACGAGGACATTGCCACCAAGTTCTACGAACACTTCACATACATCGCGGAAGCGATGTACGGGCGAGGTCTGTGGGATGAAGAGGATGGGTTCTACTACGACGTCCTGCATCTCAAAGACGGCGGCCGCATCCCGTTGCGGGTCCGCTCGATCGTCGGCCTGCTGCCGATCGTTGCGGTCACCACGCTGGGTTCGGCGACGCTCGACCAACTCCCTGGTTTCGCGGGTCACGCGCGCTGGTTCGCCGAGAACAAGCCGGAGCTCGCCAAGCGCGCGACGCAAATGCACACACGCATGGAAGGACGTGGACAGCTGCTATCGATCGTGTCGCCGGAGCAGTTGGATCGGGTTCTCGCGTACATGCTCGACGAGACCGAGTTCTTGTCGCCGCACGGACTGCGCGCGCTCAGCGCATCACATCGCGAAAACCCCTTCGAGCTGCGGTTGGCCGAGATGGACTTCAGCGTCGACTACGAGCCGGGGGAGTCAACGAGCGGCCTCTTCGGCGGCAACTCGAACTGGCGTGGCCCGGTCTGGTTCCCGGTGAACTTCTTGCTGATCGAAGCGATCCGGCGATTTGCTCGACTGTTCGGCGAGGACCACCCCGTCGAGTGCCCGACCGGGTCCGGTCACATGCTGACGCTCGGTCAGGTCGCTGATGAACTCTCGGACCGTCTCATCGGTCTGTTCCGAAACGACGCGCAAGGAAGGCGACCGTGCTTCGGTAACGACCACCTGTTGCAGGGCGATCCGCGCTGGCACGACAACTTGCTCTTCCACGAGTACTTCCATGGCGACACCGGCGCAGGCCTGGGCGCATCGCACCAGACCGGATGGACCGGACTCGTCGCCGACCTCATCATCCGTCGAGGCGCGTGATGACCACGCCGAACACGCTCATCACGTTCGGACCGCACGAGTGCAGCGACCTCGATCGCAGTGCGGAGCGCGAGTGGCTGGTCACCGACGGACTCGGCGGGTATGCAATGGGTACGGTCGCAGGCCTTCGCACCCGGCGATATCACGGACTGCTCGTGGTTGCCGCCGACAGCGGCGCGTCGCGACAACTCGCCCTGGCTGCGCTCGACCCCGTCCTCGTGGTCAACGGCGAGCGCATACGGCTGGCAACGCACGAATGGGCCGGCGGTTCAATCGATCCGCGTGGCCACGAATTGCTCGCTCGCTTCGACCTCCTCGACGGCGTGCCGCGGTGGACGTGGTCCGTCGGCGCGGTGATGGTGCGGCGCGAGATCGCGATGGATCATGGTCAGGCGACGGTCGCGGTGACGCATCGGCTCGTGGCGGGCAGCGACCCCGTACGCCTCGAGCTGACACCACTGTGCACGTGGCGCAACGCTCACGGCGAACGCCATGCCAACGGTGAACCCAGTGTCGAGCACAGCGTGGCAGGGTTCGATTTCGAGGGCGCGTATCGCGTGCGCGGCGACGGGTGGACACCAGGTGGCGAGTGGTATCGCGGCGCCCATCTCCGTGAGGAAGCGGCCCGCGGACTGAGCGACACCGAAGATCTGTGGGCAGCGGGTGCCTTCGCGGTCGACCTTGCAATCGGCGAGGCGCACCTGCTGACAGCGACGGCTGCGCGCGCCGACCCCGCCTATCCTGCGAACGAGATCGTCAGTCGGGCGCGCTCTCGCGCTCGTGGACTCGTCGCAGCAGCGCAGGCCGCAGACAACCAGACGTCGCTGCTGGTGATTGCCGCCGACCAGTTCATCACCCACGTTGACGGCTCGCCAGGTGTGATCGCCGGCTATCCCTGGTTCGGCGCGTGGTCACGCGACACGATGACGTCGTACGACGGATTGTTCATCTGCACCCGTCGTTTCGACGAAGGTCGAGCCCTCCTGATCCGTGCCGCAACGACTGTCTCAGAGGGCATGTTGGCCAACACCGCCGACACCGGCACGCTCGAGTACAACACCGCTGACGCCAGCCTGTGGTTCCTCCACGCAGTCGGTCGTCACCTCGGCGCCACCGACGACGACACTCTCGCCGCGTCCGTCGCAGATGCCGTCGACGAGATCGTCGAGCGCCACATCAGAGGAACGCGTTACGGCATCGGCATGGACCCACTCGATTCGCTGCTCGTGCAGGGTTTTGACGGCGTCGCGCTCACATGGATGGACGCCCGCATCGAGGGCCGGCCCGTGACCGCTCGAACAGGCAAGGCCGTCGAGATCAATGCGTTGTGGATCAACGGCCTGCGGGTCGCAGCCGACCTCCGCCGGCGGCTCGGTCGATCGCACGAGCGGTTGGACGATCTCGCCGACGCGGCTGCGTTGTCGTTCTCCGAGCGATTCGTGCGGCCCGATGGCCTCGGCCTGTTCGATGTGGTCGATGGCCCTGACGACGACTGGTCCATCCGGCCGAACCAGCTGCTCGCAGCATCGTTGCCGTGGGGTCCCGGCGCACCCCGATCAACTGTCGAGGTGTGCCGAGATCATCTCCTCACTCCGATCGGCATGCGATCACTCAGTCCAGACGATGACGCGTACTCGGCCATCCATCGTGGCAATTCGCACGAGCGCGATGCGGCCTACCACCAGGGCACCGTGTGGCCATGGCTGCTCGGACCATTTGTCGATGCTGCGCATACGCACGGCATCGCAGTGGACGGGCTGGACGATGTGGACGCGCTTGGGCTGCATCTACGTGAATGGGGTCTGGGTTCGGTGTCAGAGACGGCCGATGGTCGAGCGCCCCATCTGGCGACGGGCTGCCCGTTTCAGGCGTGGTCGGTGGCCGAGGCGCTGCGGTTACGGTGTCGAACGGCCTGATCCGACGCATTCAACCCTGGTTGCGGTGGAAGTCGCGGAATGCGGCGAGGAGCGTTTCGCGTGCGTCGGGCTGGACATCGTCGACCCGTAGCGCCCCCGTGAGGTGGATCGTCTCGCGCATCTGGCTGACGTAGCTGACGCAGCCATCGCAGTCGGTGAGGTGATGCTCGAAAGCCGCTCGGTCGTCTTCGGAGAGTGCGCCGTCCACGTAGTCCGACACCAACTCGACCAGTTCGATGCAATCCATGGGGCGGGTCATGCTGCTCCTACGATTTCGAGGTGCAGCTCGAGGGCGGCACGTACTCGTGACCGGGCACGGTGCAGCAGCACGCGCTGGTTGCCTTCGGACAGATCGAGCAGACTGCAGACCTCGTCGGGCGTGAAGCCCTCGACGTCACGCAACGAAATCACCGTGCGCTGCGTGTCAGGCAGCAGTGCGATGGCATCGACGATGACCGAGTACGTCTCAGCAGTGGCGATGACGTCACCGGGAAGCAAACCCCAGGCTGCCGGATCCGCTCGCCAGTGCCCGGGGTAGCGGTCCGATCGGCTCTCGAAGCGATCGGCCGCGACGCTGCGCTCGTCGTCGCTGGCGAGACTGCTCATCGGTGTCGTGCGCGACTCCCGTGCGCCGCGAGACCGAGCCTGGTTGAACAGGATCCGAAACAACCACGTCTTGAACGACGACCGGCCCTCGAAGCTTCCGACGCCGCGGATGACGGCAAACCACGTGTCTTGGGCGACCTCCTCGGCAACGGATTGGGTGCGCACGTAGGTGCGGGCTGCCCTTACCAGCGCAGGATGGTAGAGCTCGAAGACGGACCGAAAGGCGATCTCGTCGCCACGACGCAGGGCAGCAACAAGCTCGGCATCGTCCTCTGACATCCCCCACCTCCCAGTCTGAAACACTCGCCTGAGACGAGTTGGCGACCCCGATGAGCGTGCGCTGCCGGGGTGATCAGCATAGTCAGCGTCGATCGTCAGAGTGCAACGTCGGCCGCCTCTAACTGCGATTCCACACGTTGTGCGGCGCGTGCCTGCAACGCCGAACTGATGATCGGAAAGACGAGAGCCGAAATCACGCCGGCAGCAACCATCGCGGCTGCAATCGACGGTTAGAGCGTGCCGGCCCCGACGACCGGGCTTGTCCACCAGCGACGCCAGATCGAACGTGATACCCAACGTCACGAAGAATGTCGATGACGTTCGAAAACTGCGCGCTTGTGACGTCGCTACTGACCAGTTTTCGAGCGTCGTCGACAAGGAACACAGGGACGAGGAAGCCGAACGCGATCGAGCGTTGCACTCAACCAGATCGTGTAATACGGTTTGCACGCGTCGATTTTCATCACTCGGCGAGCAAGCACGGTGTGGAGGCCGATGACAAGCGCCATGCCATCGTGGTCGCTGACATAGGCAATGACGACTCGCCGCTGCGGACCCTCGTCCTCGGACCCGATCGCTCCGCCAGCATGCTCGAGGTGACCGTGTTCGACTTCGACGACGGACGCGAGATGGTCATCCACGCGATGCCGATGCGAGCCCACTACTGCGGGTTGCTCCCCCAACCACCGGAGACCAAACCATGACCAAGAAGAAGACCAGCCCCGTCGTCGGCACGTCGCGGGGATAAGCCGATCACCGACGCCGGCGACCGACGCTGGCTGTTCGGCCCCTACCTCGTACGCGGCGCAGTCGACCTCACCACGCTGCGACCCCGCGGCGGCCGACCGCCGATGGGCTCCGGCCCCGCCGAAGTAGTGCCCGTACGCCTCGACCCCGAACTACGCGCCGCCGTCGAAGCCCGCGCCACCGCCGACGACACCACCACCAGCGAGATCATCCGCGAAGCACGCCGCCACTTCCTCCACGTTGCCTGACGCTCCTCCACAAGGGCGGCAGGAGGGCGGGCGGGGCGTCAAAAGGGCGTCAAATGCAGGCCATTCCAGGTCACTGGCGGTCACTGGCGGTAACCCGAAAACGTGTCCTGGCCAGGGCCGATAGCCCTTGACCAGGCACGACGCAGAGACCCGCGGAGGGGTTCGATTCCCCCCAGCTCCACTTTGTCCAGAAATAGGGTCTGACCAGGTATTATGCAATCAAGCAGGAGGGCGGCAAAAACCCCCAGGACCGCTCGCAAGGCTGTGACCAGGGGCAATGCGCTCCGGTCGGACGGGGGAATGCGGGGGTGATTCACCCCCCAGCAGCGAATTGTCGATCGCGAAAGGCCAGGTCACGGCCTACAAGTCGGCGGCCACTCTGCGTGGGGGCGGCAAAAGGGCGGATGGCGACACGGCGCCACATCCGGGTTGGCCGCGTTCCTCGCGTTGGTGATCGCCCAATGACGGCACGGTCGCGCGGGGATTCGCACAGAGCGAGCGGTGTCGCTGGCGCTGGCGCTGAAGTAGTCGTGCTGCCCCATTCGTTTCGGTCGGGCAGAAGGTCGACTCGAGCGCAGATTGCACGGCGCCGCCGTTCCAGGATGAGCGTCTCGCGCCAACGCCGTGAGCTGGCCGATGCGTTCGCTTCAACGGAGGATCGGAATCGTGACCGGCGTGGTCGGCGCGAGCTCAGCATCGGTCGTGGGCTGGTCACCGGGTTCTGATGATCGGCATCTCAACCGCCCCGATTTCGGGCGCAGTCATACATGTAATCGCTCGTCGACGCCGCCTGCTCATGACGATCGCAGCGCCGACTGCAGCGATGAGCAGTCCAGCGACGCCGAAGAGAAGGACGCCGGTGAAGGTGCCGAGCCCGATCGCTCCGAGGAACCCGAGGATCGGTCCGGCACAGCATGCTGCGCACGCTGCGGCACCGACGATCGCCGCTCCTTCCTTCTTCGAGCTCATCTCGCGGCTCCGAACAGCGACTCGACGACCGGCAGAGCGTCGGCGGGCGCGGTGACCTCGAGGCCGATCCCGCGAGTGTCGACGGTGATCGAGAAGCTGAGGAACTGGCAGCAGTCGTGCTCTGCTGCGGTCAGTCGGATCAGGTCGTCGAACGGGACGGTCGTGTTGAAGATGGCGCGGATCCCCTGTGGGATCGGCTCGCGGCCGGCGGCGTGGCTGAGGAGTCGTTGCCAGTCCTCGATCCGGCCCTTCAGCGAGTCGGACCGGAGGGTGCAGGCGATAGGCACTCCTTCTTTCAGAAGCGCAGGCTTGGCCCCGAGGCTGACGAACTGCGGGATCGGTGTCTTTCCCGTCGCGACGGGGACGCTGATGCAGCCGCAGCTGTCATCGCATGCGCCGTCGGGGCGGTGCGCTTCGAGGGAGAGGGCTGCCTGTTGCAGTTCGGTGGTCAGGGTCAACAGGTCGACGATTTGCTGCTGTGCTGTCGCGAGTTTGGTGGCAACTGCGATGCGCAGACGGTCCTGCACTGGTCCGCACGTTCCGCCATCCCAGGCCCGTGCCAGCTCGGCGATCTCGTCGAGGCTGCAGCCGAGTTGCTTGGCTCGGGCGATGAACGCCAACCGTTCGAGGGTGCGGTCGTCGTAGGTGCGGTAGCCGGCGGGCGTCCGGGTCGAGGCCGGGAGGAGGCCGATCTCTTCGTAGTAGCGCAGCGTGGCGGCGGAGAACCCGCTCCGCGCCGCGACGTCTTTGATCTTGTAGGCGACGGTCACCCGAGGATCGTAAACCCTCAGGTCTACCTGAAGGTCAAGGACCAAGTTGCGGATCGTTCAGCGCCAAGTCCGAGCGTCAGGCCCGTCGGCCGAGCGACCGAGTCGCAATCCAACTGTTCAGCGCGTGGCGCCTGGTCTGAAGAGGACGGCCGCGCCGACAACGACAACCACAACGACAACGATCGCAACGTAGAACACGATCTCACAGCCATTGATTGTCTCGTCGAGTCTCGACAATGTGGTGCCGTGATCCCCGCACGGGTGACGCTGAGGTCGGACGTCAGAGCTCGACGCGTCGGAGGAGTTGGGCGTTTGCTGCGACCACAATGGTCGACAGGCTCATCATCACGGCACCAATCGCCGGTGCGAGGGTGATGCCGGCCCAAGAGAGTGCGCCGGCGGCGAGCGGGATGGAGACGACGTTGTATCCGGCTGCCCAGGCAAGGTTCTGGCGCATCTTCCGGTACGACGCCTTGGACAGTCTGATCACTCCGGTGATGGCGCTGCGAACCATGCCGGGTGCTATAGGACGGCCAGTTCACCTGCGGACAACCCTGCGGACTGGGCTCGGAGCAGCAGGAGGGTGTCTGAGGAGTTGGCGAGGCCGAACACGCCGACGGCGATGGTTAGGGCGACGAACGGTTTGCCGAGAGGGATCTTGGTATGTTCGGGATCGGGGATGACGGGTGCGGTGTCGTGCACGCGCCGTAGGCACAGGGCGGCGCCGATTGCCGGGATGACCGACAGTCCGAATGCGATCCGCAGGCCGGTCTCGCCGTGTCCGATGGCGAACAGCACGCCGGCGACAGCGAGTGGCCCGGCGACGGAGCCGAGGGTGTCGAGCATCCGCTGCAATCCGAAGGCGCGGCCAGCTGTGGTGTCCTCGGCGTCGGCGGCTACGAGGAAGTCGCGTGGGGCGTCCTTGCCACCCTTGCCGAACCCGTCGGCCACTCGGAGGACTCCGACCATCGGCACGGCTGTGGCGAGGGCCATCATTGGGCGGGAGATCAGCGAGATCGCGTACGAAATCCGTGTGAGTCGCCGGGGCGAGTCGCCGTGGTCGACGCGGCGGCCGGTGATCAGTCGGGCGATGGTCACGCCGACTGCGAGGAGTCCCTCGATCGTGCCGAGGCTGGTTCGAGATGCTGCGAGTGCAACGACGAGGAACGTTGGCAGCAGTGGGTAGACCATCTCTTGGGCCATGCCGGACCAGAACGCCACCCAGCCGAGAAGCCGCGCGTTCGATGGATGCCGAGCTGCAGGTGCTACCGGGACGGTCGGTTGAGGGTTCTCAGCGGGTTCGAGCATGGTCGCCGTCGACTCTCTGAAACGGGCTGATGGGCGGATCTTTCCGCGGTGACGTTACGCACCGCGGCGATGAGCACTTGGCTCAGATGGCCCGGAGGAGCTCGAGATGTGGCGTCCGGGAAGTGCGGATCGCGGCGAGTGCTGCGGTGGCCGTTGCGGTGAGGGCGATGGCCAGCATGATCGTCAGGTAGGTCCATGGCACGGCGAGCGAGTCGGGGGCTGGGTCGAAGACGCCGTGGAGGACTTTGACGAGCATGTTGGACAGTGCCCATGCGGCGACGGTGCCGGTGAGGAGTCCGGCTGTGGTGGTGATGGTCGCTTCTGCCCAGACGAAGGCGCCGAGTTGTCGTTGGTTGGCGCCGAGGGCGGTGGCGATGGCGAAGGTGCGGCGTCGTTCGGCGAGGCCGAGCCACAGGGTGAGTCCTGTTGCGGCTGCGGCGAGAGCGAGGGCGAAGCCGAGTTCGACGCGTGTGAGTCCGTCGAGGTCGACAGCGGTGAGGCTGGAGCCGACGACCTGCCGGCTCGAGTTGAGGTCGGTGATGGTCGCGGTGGTGCCGAGTTGTTGTCGCAACGTGTCGGCGACGGTGGTGATGTTGGCGCCGCCGGTGTCGATGAGGAACGCGCCGACGGCGTCGCTGCCGGTCTTGGCGGCGACGTACGTGGCGTTGGCGAGCAGGAAGCTGTCGTGGGGCGCGGTGGGGAACTCTTTGACGACACCGACGTAGTGGAATGGGACGTTGATGTATTGCTTGGTGTCGCCGTTCTGCAGGCGGAGCGTGATGGCGTCACCGGGGAGGAGTTGGAAGTCGTGGACGGTTTCGGCGGACACGAGGACGGCGTCGGGTTGGGCGGCGAGCTTGTCGATCAGCTGTTGTGCGGTGCCGCCTTGGAAGTATCCGTTCTGGAGGCGGCCGGCGGCGGCGATCGTGGACGGGTTGACGCCGTAGAGGTCTTGGAGGTCGGCGCCGACGTAGGCGAAGCGGTGTTGGATGGGTTCGACGTGGTGGACGCCGGGCGTGGACGCGATCGTGCGTGCCTGGGTCGAGTTGGGTGAGATGTGCGTGCCTGGCGAGGTGGTCGCGGTGACGTCGGCGCCGTTGGAGAGGATCGCATCGATCTCGGCTTGTTGACGGTAGGTGGCGTTGAAGATCGCGGTGGATGCGGCGAAGCCGATGGTGAGCGCGACGAGTGCTGCGCCGCGGGCGACCAGGCGGCGTTGGCGTTGGAGGCTGGCGGCGACGGTGTCGGACAGGCCACCGGACAGCGGTTGGATGAGTCTGGCGATGAGTTGCCGGCCGCGTCCGACGGCGAGGTTGGTGAGCCGGTAGCTGATCAGCCCGGCCCCGATCCACAGCAGGGCGGGCCCGGCGAACGCCCAGTAGCTGACCGAGATCGACGGGACGCCTTCGACGGCGAGCACCAGTCGGTAGCCGTTTCGCGAGGTGAGCCAGAACACGACCGCGGCCAGCGTGAGGAGGGCCAGGTCGAGGCCCCAGCGCATCCAGCGGGGGTTGCCGATCCGGCGCAGGGCCCGTCGGGCGTCGGTGACGGTGAGTTCTCGTGCGTCGCGTCGGGCGGGTACGGTGACGCTGATCGCGGCGATGACGACACCGACGACGACCGCAGCGATGGACCAGGTGAGCGTGGCGGATGTCGTGGCGCCGAATCGGGTGGTGCCGAACACGGCTCGGCCGACGAGCGCGGCGAGCGCAAGTCCGAGTGCGGACCCAATGATGCCGACGAGTACGGCTTCGGTGGTGGCGAGTTCGACAAGCTGTCGGGTGGTGGCGCCTCTGGCGCGCAACAGTGCCTGCTCGCGGCGACGCCGGTCGCGTCCTGACGCAGCGACGGCCGCTGTGAGGAGCCCGGCGAGGACTGCACCGGGGGTGCCGAGGAAGAGGAACAGCACTTGGGCGTAGAGGGCGTCGCTGCGGGCAGCGGCGAGGGTGGCGCCGAGGTTGTCGCCGACGAGTGCGTTGCCGGCGAGGTGTGCTTCAAGGTTGCGGGCTTGGCCGGTGACGTCGCTGTACGCGGCTGCCGGGTCGGAGGGTAGGTGATGGTCGAGGCGGGCGTGGACTTGGGTGTGGATGAGGTCGGGTCGGGTGGCAGCAAGGGGGTCGAACAGCTGATACCACTGCGCAGCGGGAAGGATGACGACGTTGTCGGGTGGTGCTTGGGCCTGTGCGCCGATGGGTGCTCCGACGGTTTGGAACAGTGAGTCGGCTTGTGGCAGATCGACGATGCCGTCGATGGTGACGGTGACGGGTGGCAGCCCGGCACGGCCGATGGAGATCGTGTCGCCGGGTTGGACGGCGAGGTTGGCGGCGGTCTGTTGGAACAGCAGCACGCCGTCGTTGGCGCCGATGAGGTTGCGGAACTGGCCGGGGAACGTGGATCGGTATGTGTTGGTGATGCCGAGCACTTGTCCTGGCCCGGTGGTCTGGGTTGTGCCAGCCCTGCTCGACTCGAACCCGGTAGTGTTGGCGAACGCGACGGTCTCGGCACCGGTTATGTGGGGGGTTGCGGCGATGTCGCTGCTGAGCGTGGCGGTCTCGGCGCGAGCTTGCGCCTCTATCTGCCAGTCGACCGCGACGGTGTCGATGGCTCGTTGGGTCATGGTCGCTTTCGACGCTGACAAGAACGCGCCGAGGGAGGCGAGCAGCGCGACGGCGAGCGCGATGCCGACGGTTGTGCCGGCGAGTCGGCCGGTGCGGTGGCGGATGAGCGCTGCCGTCCACAGGATGTGCAGTCGAAGGGTGCGGCAGGGGTGGGGGTTCAGCATGATGCTCTGGCCTCGGTGGTGAGTCGGCCGTTGAGCATCGACCAGTGATGGTCGAGGCGGTCGGCGACGGCGGCGTCGTGGGTGTTGACTATGAGCGAGGCGCCAGTTTCGGTTGCGGCGGCGATGAGGGCGTCGATCACCGCGGTGGCGCTGGTGTGGTCGAGTTGGCCGGTTGGTTCGTCGGCGAGGATCAGTTGGGGGCGGCCGGCCAGGACGCGTGCGACCGCGACACGCTGGGCCTGCCCGCCGGAGAGCTCTTCGGGAAGTTTGAGCGCGAGAGAGTCCAGGTCGAGTTGGCGCAACGCCTCGCCCGCGGCAGCGCGGGCCGCGCGGCGGTCGATGCCTTGCAGCAGCAGCGGGAGCGCGACGTTCTCGATAACGTCGAGCGGTGGCAGCAGGCTCGGTGCTTGGAACACGATCGCGATCGGGCCAGGTCGCAGGTCCTGGTGTCCTCCGATGGCAGGCCACTCGACTACGCCTGTGGTGGGGTGGTCGAGTCCGGCGAGGAGGTGAAGCAGCGTCGTTTTGCCGGACCCGGACGGTCCGCTCAATGCGATCAGATCGCCGCGATGCACCTCGCAGGTCGTCCCGTAGACGGCGACCACGGCGCTCACGCCCGCGCCGAAGGTTCGAGCGACGTCTGTCGCGCGGACGACGACGTCGTCGTCGCCGTCGTCGTGGGCGCCGGGTCGGCGATCGGTGGTCATGAGATCCGCCCGTCGGCAAGGTGGATTTCTCGGTCGGCAAATGCGGCAACGTGCGGGTTGTGGGTGACGATCAGGATCGCCGCGCCATGGTCGGCGCGTCGGCGGAGCAGTTCCAAGATTCGCTCAGCGCTGGTCTGGTCGAGCTCACCGGTTGGTTCGTCGGCGAGCACCACCACGGGCCGGTTGGCAAGCGCGACGGCCAGCCCGGCGCGGGCTGCTTCACCACCGGAAAGAGTGTTCGGCGCTGCGGTCGAGCGGTGAGCGAGGCCGACCTCGTCGAGCAAGGCGGCGATGCGTTCCGGATCGGGTGTGCCGATCAGCCGCTGCGCGAACTGGATGTTGTGCTCGACGTTGAGATGCTCGGCAAGGTTGCCTGTCTGGAACAGCATGCCGACTTTGCGGGCACGTAGTGAGGAGCGCTCGGCTTCGGCGCGGCGGGACATGTTTTCGCCGTCGATCCGCACGCTGCCTCCATCCGGTTCGTCGAGTCCGGCGATGCATGACAGCAGCGTCGACTTTCCCGAGCCCGACGGACCGGTCACCGCGATGATCTCTCCCCGGTATACCCGAAGTGACACGCCTCGCAGCGCCAGGGTTTCGTCGTCACCGGTGTGGAAGAAGCGGTACAGATCGATCGCTTCGACGATCGGCTCCGGTGTGTTCACGCTCCGCACAACGCTCATCGAAGCCCGGTTACTTCCATGTGAGGGAGTCGCTGACGATCTTCCACGGGTCGACGTTGTCGGCGCCTTTCGCTCCCGACAGTGTCATCGTGACGATCGTCCCGTTGTGGAACAACACGTAGCGTTCGACGGCGAGCAACGCCTTCTTGCCCGTCACCGGGTTGGGGGCGCTGCCGATCTCGTAGGTGGCGAGCACTCCGGTGCCCGCCTTACGGGTCACCGTCGTGACGTCGATCAGTGTGAAAGTCGGATCGGACGCCACGTCCGACATTCCGTCCGACTTCACTGACGCCACCGTCGGGACTGCGGCCGCTGTGGACGATGCAACCGCGATCGAGTTGTACTTGTCGGTGAAGGTGACGACGCGGTTCGCCTCAGTTCGCGCCCAGCCCTCGGGCACCTTGACCGTGTAGACGCCACCCGACGGAGCGAACGGGATGAACACCTGGTTGTCGGGGATGTCGCCCGGTTCGACGACCTCTGGTGCATTCGGATCGACGGCGCCGGGCAGTGTCGTCGGTGGCGTCGTCGTCGGCGTCGTGGTCGACGCGGGCGAGGTCGCCAGCTCCGTGACCGCAGGCGCCGAGCTGAGCGTCGATGCGACGTCGCCGCTCGGAGCCGTCGCAGTGTTCTTGGTCGGGGCCGCCGACGGTGACGAGGTACTCGAGTTGCTGCTGCACGCTGTGACCAGCAGGGCGGCAGCGACGCCGACCGCGCCGATCGTGGATGTGATGCGCATGATGAACTCCTTTCGCGAATCATCGCCGTGTGGTGATGATGAGCCGGGCGTGGCGAGCGGACTCCCCGCTGGAGGTGAGCGGACTGCCAGAACTGCGCCCCGAGGGTTCACGCTGCAGAATCATTGCCGTACCGTTGTGGCGTGAGCGGTGAGCGGATCCTGATCGTCGAAGACGACGAACGCATCGGATCGACGCTGGTGCGCGCCCTCGAGGGCAACGACTACGACACCGTGTGGGCCCGGACCGGGAAGGGCGCCATCGACGAAGTGACGGCCGTTCGACCGGACCTCGTGCTGCTCGATCTCGGACTGCCCGACATCGACGGCCTCGACGTGTGCCGCCAAATCCACGGACTCGACCCGAGCATCGAGATTGTGATGCTCACCGCACGCGACGAGGAACTCGACATCGTCGTCGGCCTCGACGCCGGGGCGATCGACTACATCACCAAACCGTTCAAGCTCGCCGAGCTCCTCGCCCGCATCCGCGCCCAGTTTCGTCGCAGCGACACCCAGCCACTGTCACGCACGACGTTCGGGGACCTGACGGTCGACCTGCGCGCACGACGTGTCTGGATCGCCGGGTCCGAGGTCGGGTTACGGGCCAAGGAGTTTGACCTGCTCGTCCGTCTCCTCGCCGACGTCGGCAGCGCGGTAACCCGTGAGACTTTGATGGAAGACGTCTGGGACGAGCACTGGTACGGGTCCACCAAGACCCTCGACTTCCACATCTCGGCACTGCGCCGCAAGATCGACGCACCCGATGCCGACAGCCGCTTCACGACGCTGCGCGGTGTCGGCTACCGCTACGAGCTCCCGTGAGACGACGCATCCTGCTCGCGATCCTGTCGATCGCCGTGCTCGCGATCGCCCTGTTCGCCGTACCGCTCGCCTTCCTCGTCGAGCGGTTCGTCGACGACAACGCGATGCTCCGCGTAGAACGCCAAGCGATCCTCGCCGCCCGCGTCGTGCCTGAGGACTTCGCGACCCGGAGCGACCCGGTCGAGCTACCACCGAACAACGTCGGCATCCAGCTCGGTCTGTACGACCTCCACGGCAAACTCGTCTCCGGCACCGGGCCGGCAACCGCGGATGTCGCCACTACGGGCGCTCTCGCGAATCACGTCACCGACACCGAAACCGATGCGGTTCGGGTCGTCGCAGTCCCGGTCTCGGCGGACGAGGCGATCATCGGCGCCATCCGCGCCGAACAGTCCACCGCCCCCAGCGACGCCCGCACTCAGCGGATCGTGCTGGTCCTCGGCTCGCTCGCTGTCGGTGTTGTCGCTGTCGGCGCGGGCATCGGCTACGTGATCGCCGGACGCCTCGCCCGCCCTGTGAGAGACCTGCGCGATGCCGCAGTGCGTCTCGGTGACGGCGACTTCTCGCTCGACGTCCCGCGCAGCAACATCCCCGAGATCGACCAAGCGGCAGTCGCGATGACCGCCACCGCCGCCCGACTCGACGACCTCGTCGCCCGCGAACGCTCATTCAGCGCCGACGCTTCCCATCAGCTCCGCACGCCACTCGCCGGTCTGCGCGCGGCCATCGAGACCGAACTCGAGTTGCCGCGGCCGGACCACACCGAAGTGCTCCGTGAGTCGCTCGATGACATCGAACGACTCGAACGCACCATCACGGAACTCCTCACCATCGCCCGTACTCCGCAGCCCGACCAGGCATCGACGGCGGCCCTCGCCCCGATCCTCGACGAGATCACCGCCGCCTGGCACGGACGATTCGCGCTCGTCGGCCGTCCCCTCACCGTCGCCGACGCCTCCAGTTCACCCGAGGTGCGGGGCAACCCGTTGATGCTTCGGCAAGCACTCGACGTGCTCCTCGACAACGCCCTCACCCACGGCGGCGGAGAGACACGTATCGAACTTCATCAACGCGCCGACACGGTGACGATCACCGTTTCCGACGAAGGTCCCGGCTTCCAACCGGCCGCGAAGCCACCCGTCGACCCCTGCACGGTCGCTGGCGGCCTTGGACTTCCGCTCGCACAGCGACTCGTCGAAGCACTCCCCGGCCGCCTGGTGATGCGACGCACGACCCGCCACCCGCAGATCGACATCGTGCTCCAACGAGTCAGGGCCGCTACGACCTGACGGGGAGTTCTTACCTTCATCTCAGACGAAGCGGCCCCGCGGCTCACCCTCGTCGTGCTTGCATCGCCTGGGCACTCACCTGAAGGACGATGATGACCGACCACACCTCGATGTTGCACCCCTCCGCCGAACTGCGCGCCAAGCTCAGCAAGGTCCCCGAGGTCTCGCTCTACTTCTGGATCATCAAGGTGCTGTGCACCACCGTCGGCGAAACCTTCGCGGACTACCTCAACGGCAAGCTCGGCGACAACCTCACCCGCACCACCCTGGTGATGGGATCGATCCTGATCGTGTCGTTGGTCGTGCAGTTCAGGGTGCCCGAGTACATCCCCGCCGTCTACTGGGTGACCGTCGTCTTGTTGAGCGTCGTCGGCACACTGATCACCGACAACATGGTCGAGAACTTCCACGTGTCGCTCACCACCAGCACGATCGTGTTCTCCATCCTGATGCTCGCGTCATTCGGCATCTGGCAGTGGAGCGAGAAGACACTGTCGATCCACTCGATCCACACCGCGAAGCGCGAGGCGTTCTACTGGACCGCGATCCTGTTCACGTTCGCGCTCGGCACCGCCGCCGGCGACCTGATCGCCGAGAAGTACAACCTCGGCTACGGCAAATCGGTCACCCTGTTCGCCGGACTGATCGCGCTCATCGGCTTCGCCCACTGGAAGCTCAAGCTCAACGCGATCCTCGCCTTCTGGGCCGCCTACGTCCTCACCCGCCCGCTCGGCGCGTCGATCGGTGACCTTCTCTCCCAGCCCCGCCAGATCGCTGAGGACGCCGATCCGGGCACCGGCAAGGGCTTCGGGCTCGGCACCACCACCACCAGCATCATCTTCCTCGCCGCGATCCTCGCCGTGGTCATCGTGATGACCATCCAGCAGCGTCGCCAACCCGTCCTCATCGACGAGAACGAATAGCCGCCCACGGGCGGCCAACCACGCAACGATCGGAACAGCATCGACATGTCATTTTTCCAAGCGATCCTGATCGGCGCGCTGCAAGGCGTCACTGAGCTGTTTCCCGTGTCCAGCCTGGGTCACTCGGTGCTCGTGCCGGCATGGCTCGGTTGGGACTCGCTCGTTGCCGGGCAGTCAGCCGACGAATCGTTCTACCTCGCGTTCCTCGTCGGCCTCCACGTCGCCACCGCCATCGCTCTCCTCGTGTTCTTCCGCAAGGACTGGGCACGCATCATCCGCGGTTTCATCACCTCGATACGGCACCGGTGCATCGAGACCTCCGACGAGCGCATGGCATGGCTGCTCGTCATCGCCACCATCCCCGTCGGCGTCGTCGGTCTCGCGTTCGAGCATGGGTTGCGAACCCTGTTCGCAAAGCCACTCGCCGCCGCGATCTTCCTCACCATCAACGGCGCCATCCTCGCCACCGGCGAACTGCTGCGGCGGCGAGCCACGACGCGAACCCACACTGCACCCGCCGGCGATGCCAGCGGAGGTGCACTCGGCGACGGCGCGACCGTCAACACCACCGACGCCCTCGTCGTCGGCAGCAGCCAGATCGCCGCGTTGTTCGCCGGCATCAGTCGCAGCGGCATCACGATGGTCGCCGGACTTCTGCGTGGCCTCGACCACGAAGACGCCGCCCGCTTCTCGTTCCTGCTCGCCACCCCGGTCATCTTCGCCGCCGGTGTCTACAAGCTCCCCGACCTGCTCGGCCCGCTCGGCAACGGCATCCGCGGCCAGGTCGTCGTCGGCAGCATCGTCGCCGGCATCTGCGCCTACCTCGCCATCCGCTTCCTCACCCGCTTCTTCCACACCCGCACCCTCACCCCGTTCGCCATCTACTGCGTCGTCGCCGGCGTCGCATCGATCATCAAGTTCGCCTGAGCGTGAGATCCGCCATGGCCGACCTCCCCAGAACGGGACACTTGCAACGGGCACACACTCCGATCTCGACCGCCCATCCCGCCCGATCGATCGGTACGGTGCCGGCGTGATCGAGGCGCAGCACCTCACCAAGCGTTATCGCGACGAGATCGCCGTCGACGACCTGTCGTTCACCGTGCAACCCGGCGTCGTCACCGGGTTCCTCGGGCCCAACGGTGCCGGCAAATCCACCACGATGCGAATGACCCTCGGACTCGACGCCCCCAACAACGGCACCATCACCGTCAACGGACGCCCGTTCGCCGAGCACACCCACCCGCTCCGCGAGGTCGGCGCACTGCTCGAAGCCCGCGGCGTCCACCCCGGCCGCTCAGCGCGCAACCACCTCCTCGCTCTCGCCGCGACCGCAGGCATCGGCAGCGCACGCGTCGACGAAGTGATCCACATGGTCGGCCTCAGCGACGTCGCAGCCAAACGAGTCGGAGCGTTCTCACTCGGCATGGGCCAACGGCTCGGCATCGCATCCGCGTTGCTCGCGGACCCCGACGTGTTGCTGCTCGACGAACCCGTCAACGGCCTCGACCCCGACGGCGTGCGCTGGATCCGCAACCTGCTCCGCGGTTTCGCCGACGAAGGCCGCACCGTGTTCTTGTCGTCGCACCTGATGAGTGAGATGGCACTCACCGCTGACCACGTCATCGTCATCGGTCGGGGACGGCTGCTGCGCGACCAGTCGATGGCCGACTTCATCGCCAGCGCCGGAGCAACCAGAGTCCGCGTACGCTCGCCCCAAGCGGCGAGCCTCTCCGACATCCTGCACCGGCACGCCACCACGATCACCGTGATCGCCGATGGCACCCTCGACGTCGATGGCATGACGAGTGACGACATCGGCATCGCCGCCGCCGGAGCGCAGATCACCCTGTTGGAGCTCGCCACCCAAGCCGGGTCGCTGGAAGAGGCGTACATGGTGCTCACCGAACAAGCGGTCGACCTCCACACCCACACCATCCGCGACGAGGACCACCGATGACCGTCACGGCCCCCACGGCGCCGACGCGTCAGCGCGTCGTCGAGTCACAACCGGTCACGGTCAGCCGAGCCGTCGTCTCCGAGTGGATCAAGTTCCGCACCCTTCGGTCGAGCGCATTCATGCTCGCCGGCGCGTGCGTCGGCATGGTCGCAATCGCAATGATCGTCGGCTGGAACACCCGCACGATCAGCGCCGCGCTCGACCCCGAAGACATCGTCTCGTCCGCCGTGCTACAGGGCTACTACCTCGGCCAACTGCTCATCGGCGCACTCGGAGTGCTGTTCGTGTCCGGCGAATACAGCACCGGCATGATCCGCTCCACCATGTCCGCAGTCCCACAGCGGACCCCAGTGCTCGCCGCCAAGACCATCGTCTTCGTCACCGTCACATCCGTCACGATCATCCCCTGCTGCGTGATCGCGTTCGTCAGCGGCCAAGCGATCATCAGCCACTCGCGTACCGGCTACTCCCTCAGCGACCCAGGCGTGCTCCGCCTCGTCCTTGGCACCGGCCTCTACCTCGCGTGCATCGGCCTCATCGGCGCAGCCTGCGGATGGCTCGTCCGCAACACCCCCGGCGCACTCGTCACCTACTTCGCCATCATCCTCGTACTCCCCGGAATCTTCGGCAACGCGCTCGGCAACTTGGGCAAAGACATCGCCCAATACTTCCCTAGCGAAGCAGGCCGCAGCTTTGTCTCCAGCCTGCAAACCCCGTACACCCTCAGCCCCTGGACCGGGTTGACCGTGCTCATTGCCTGGGTGGCCATGGGACTCGCGATGTCAGCCCTCTCTCTCCGCGCACGCGACATCTGACAACCCGGCAGCGGGCACATTCAGCGCGAACACGCGGAGTTCCCACCGATGACCGCTCCTGCTGCGCGCGGGAGAGACTGGCCTCTGTAGACCGGTGTGCGTGCAGTCGGATCGAGCTTGGAGCCCTGGCGATGGACCCCGGTGTCATCACCATTGAACACATCACGGCCAGGGAACACTGTGTCCTGACCACCTGTGCGCGTCTGACCGGCGGTCCCACCGAGGGCGGAAAAAGGGCGGACGGGGCGGAAAAAGGCGTCAAATCCAGGCCATTCCAGGTCACTGGCGGTCACTTCAGGACACTCGAAAATGGACACTGGCCAGGGACGATTGCCCTTGACCAGGTACGACCCACACACCCGCGGAGGGGTTCGATTCCCCCCAGCTCCACTTTGTCCAAAAATAGGCTCTGACCAGGGGTTATCAATCAAGCGTGAGGGCGGCAAAATACCCCCAGAAATGATCGCAACCCTGTGACCAGGGGAAGTGCGTTCGATTCGGACGGGGGAATGCGGGGGTGATTCACCCCCCAGCAGCGAAGTATCGATCGCGAAAGACCAGCTCACGGCCCACAAGTTGCCGGCCACTCTGCGTGAGGGCGGCAAAAGGGCGGACGGCGACATGACGGTGCATCCGGGCTCGATGGGCGATCGTTCGTCTGCCGTTCGATCCGGACGAGGTTTGGGGCGCCAAACCCGTCCACCACGTTGCCGGACACGTCGACGACAACGATGTCCGCGCCATCATCGAGACCATCGACGGCGCATATGTGATCGCGGTGGGTCCCGTGTGGCGTCGCGACCGCCATATAGAGATCGGCGATCGCGTTCGGGTCGCACTCGCCCGTCGAGTTGAACGGGCAGCGACGACGGACATGATGCGTGTGACCATGTTCCTGTTTGAGTGTCGTGCGGCTTGTGAGGCGACTGCGGATTCGGTCGAGTCTGGCTTGAGAACGAAGAACACTCGATCGAGGCGTCAACGTGGTGTAGCTGGCGAAAGGTAATCCATCCGCGTCATTGGCGAGTTGCGAGGAGTTCGGCGCCGAGGGCGACAGCCGTCACCACTGTGAGTACCGCCCTCGCAGTCATCTGTCGTTGCAGCGCCGGGCGAGCGATCTTGGACTTCTCGCTGGTCGCCGACTCGGATGTCTCACTTTGGTTCGGCGAGATGCCGGTGTTTGTTCGGGTCTGTCGGAGACCGTCGGCTTCGCGGAGGATCCAGTTCGTGGGGTTGCCGTCTGCTTCGACCTTGCTCCAAAACCGGTATGCGTTCGCGGTGCTCGATCGGGCTCGGCGTAAGCCGTGCCCGGGATGTTTCGTTTCGATATTGATGACGAGGTCGAAGTATTCCTGGATATACCAGCTGTCGAAGAGCTCGCGCGCCGCCCGGTTCATTCGCAGAGCTCTTCGCTCCGTGACTCGTCGACTACTGCGGTGTTCGGGTTCATCTCGGCCACGCGAGTCCGGCGCGGTCGACCTGGTCGTTGATCGCTGCGATGAGCCGCTCGGTTGAGCCGTTGCATGCGGTGAGCTGTTGCGGGTCGAGGAGCACGACGACACCGGCCGCGGTTTCGGCGACGACGGCGGGGTAGACACCGTTGAGGACGGTGCGGATGGCGTCGGGTTGGTCATCGCGATGGAAGGTGTCGAACGGGATTGGCAGGCCGGCTCGACAGCTTCTCCAGTCGTCCCGTTCGCGGACGAGTCCGTGTGTGATCTCGCACAGGGCGCAGTGTGAGCGTCCGAGGCGCGCTCCGATCCAGTAGGCGAGTTCACCGCGAAGGGTGCTGTCCGCGTCGTAGACGCCGACCAGGCGGACGAGTCGCGATGCCGCTGCGTGATCCTCGGGTCGAGACATCAGAACAGCATCGCAGAACGTAGCGTTCCGGTCTGGGCGGACAGCTCTCGAACCTGGGGCTCGTTCGGACCTCCATCAAACCGTCGACATTCGATGGAAGGATCTGCACCCACGTCGGGTTGTGGAACAGATTCGAGGAGACTGAATGAGTGGCGATGAGGCGAGGACCGACAAAACCGACACCGACTCATCTGCCGCCAGACTTGGAGTCGATGGCGTCGTAGCAGCAGACGTCGAACCATTTTCGGTGCGATGGAAGCGACGCTCCCGCACGATCCCTGCGATGCTCGCCGCGACAGCCGGACTGCTGATCGCGTCACCGATTCTGCTGCCCGCTGCGGCGATCGCCGATCTCGCCCGACGACGTCGCCGGTTCCCGACCGTACGGTTGATCCTGTTCGCGATGCAGTATGCGTTGAATGACAGCGCCGAGATCCTTCTCGCGCCTTTGCTGTGGGTGGTCGCTGGTTTCGGCACCCGGCTCGGCAGCGACGCGTCGATCCTGCGCCATCAGCGCCTCCAAGCGTGGTCGGTCGCGGTGTTGGCCCGCCGCGCCGCACAGATTCTTGGCGTCCGCCTCGAGCTCGAGCCTGCGGCCATCGGGGCGCTCACGCCTGGGCCGGTGATCGTTCTGTGCCGGCACGTGAATATCGTCGACGCGTCGATTCCGACGCTGCTCTACCAACGACTCGGCTATCACACGAGGGGTGTGATCATGGCCGAACTGCTCGCTGATCCGGGCTTCGATCTGATCTACCGTCGCGCTGGATCGGTGTTCATTCCTCGCGACAACGGCCCCGAAGCAGTCGCGATGCTTCAGCACCTCCGCGTCGGGATCGACTCGTCGACGGTGATGGTGATCTACCCGGAGGGGCGGCTGTTCCGGCCGGAGTTGCGCGACCGGTTCCTTGCCAAGATCGCCGGCATCGACCCCGATCGCGGGCGCCGACTCGCAGGGCTGCGTCACGTCCTGCCACCACGCCCCGGGGGCGTCCTCGCGCTGTTGGAAGCGATGCCGACCGCCGATGTCGTGGTCGTCGCGCACGCTGGCCTCGATCAGTTTGCCGGTTTCACCGACCTCGTGCGAGCTGCGCCGATCGTCCGACCGATCGACGTCACTGCGTGGCGCATCGCGGCGGGCGACATCCCGTCCGATCCGGCTGGGCGGACCGTCTGGCTCGACGAGCAATGGCTTCGCGTCGATGGTTGGGTCGATCAGCGACTCATCGCGGCCCATCCTGGAACGACTCCGGCATGAACCTGGCAATCCGAAACAATATTCGTGTCTTGGGCGGATGACACGATGGAAACCTGATGAACACGTCGCACAGACTCGTGGTCGGTGACATGCTCCCGGATCTCGCCCTCGTCGACGCCGACGGATGTCCGTGGCGCATCCGCGACCATCTCGGCCGGCCACTCGTCCTCATCTTGCATCGGCACCTTGCTTGACTGCCCTGCCAGGAACATGTGATCGCGGTCCGCGACCACCTCGACCGGTTCGGTGACACCACCGTCGCTGTCGTCACCTTCACCGACCCATCTCGCATTGCCACGTACCGTGACCATCTTGACCTCCCGTTCGCGGTTGTGACCGATCCCGACCGCAGCCTCTATCGCGCCGTCGGCGCCGAACGGGGCACCATCCGACAGATCTGGTCGCCCGGCACGATCCGCGCCTATGTACGCCTCTTGCGGGACGGGCGCCGACTCCGCCGACCGACCGAGGACATCCACCAGTTGGGGGCGGACCTGGTGGCCGATCGCAGCGGTCGGATCATCTACCTTTCGCTCCCATCGACACCTGACGCTCGACCGCCGATTGACGAGTTGATCCGAGCGGCGGACGCTCGCACATGACGGACAGAACCGGGATCGAACGCGGCGACGCGAAACTTTCGCGAAACAAGGCGACGCCCGACAGGGTGTCTCACGCTGATCGGTGGACAATGGAGTGGTGACGAATCTTGTCGAAGCATCATCAGGGCAGGCGCGTTCCAAGCGCGGGGCGATTCGCCGCGGGTTGGCGGGCGTCGTCTTGCTCGTTTCGTTGGCCGGCTGTGGGAGCACGTCGCCATCGGCGAAGGAGACAACCGCCGTATCGGGTGCGGCGACCAGCTCGGTCGACGTCCCGAAGCTGCTGCAGTTCAGTGCGCCACTGGTCGGGGGCGGCACCTTCGCCGGCGCTCAGTATGCAGGTCGGGCGTCGGCGTTTTGGTTCTGGGCGCCGACTTGAACGATTTGTAACGCAGAAGCTGCTTCGGTCGAGGCAGCAGCACAACGGTGGGCGGGTCGGGTCGATTTCGTCGGCGTTGCATGGACCGGCGACGACGCGTCGTTCCAAGGGTTCATCGACAAGCATTCGTTGTCGTTCCCCCAGATCAGTGACGACCCCGGAACCGTCTTCGTGCGATTCGGTGTCCCCGCGCAGCCGGCCCTTGTCGTCGTCAAGCCGAACGGCGATTCGCAGGTGTTCCTGGGCGCTGTTGACGAAGCGAACCTTCAAACCGTGCTTGCGCAGGCGGCCGCCGGCTGAGTGGCCAGGCTTCGGTGATCGCGCTCGACGGCAATTTCGCGTACAGCTTTCTGCTCGGCATGTTCGCTGCGGTGAATCCGTGTGGGTTCGTCATGCTGCCTGCCTATCTGATGTACTTCCTCGGCCTCGAGAGCCAACGAAGCGGCGTTGACCGTCATCGGGCCAGTGTGCAACGAGGGCTCGTGGTCAGCTTGGCGACGTCTGCTGGTTTCATTGCTGTGTTCCTTGTCGTCGGAACGATCTCGCGTCTTGTGACACGTCAGATTCAGGACAACGCGAAGTATGTCTCGCTTGTCGTCGGGGTCGGTCTGATGGTGGTCGGTGTGATGATGGTGCGCGGCTGGAAGCCGCCTTTGAGCACTGCCGGCGTGGGCGCAGGCCTGGAACGCAAGCGCACCTTTGTCGGCATGTTCGTGTTCGGCGCGGCGTACGCGGTTGCCTCGATCGGTTGCACGATTGGTTTCCTTGTCTCGGCCGTGTTCGGTTCGTTCGCGGTGTCGGGCTTCGTCAGCGGCGTCGCCAGTGTCGCCCTCTACGGTGCAGGTATGGCGCTGGTCGTCACTGCGTTGACGATGACGCTCGCCATCGCAAGCGGCGGGCTGCTAAGAGTGCTGCGCAACGGGCTTCGCTACATCGATCGGGCCGCCGGGGCCTTCATCATCCTGACCGGCATCTACCTCACCTGGTATTGGTACGCCGCGATCACCGGCGCCGGCACCAACCCGGTCACCGGCAAGATCGAGAGTTGGCAGAGCCAACTCGTGACCTTCATGCAACATCAAGGCGCGTGGAGATTGATGGTCGCGCTCGGATCGGCGGTTGCCGTCGGATTGGGCGTTATCGCTGTCTCACACCGGCGCAGACCACACCGAGATCACGACGAAGCCCAGACCGACAGGATCTCCGCCTGAGGTCACCCCCACCGAGCCGTGCACTGTTTTCATTGCGAGCGGGTTGCCGGCGTCATGTAGAACCAGACCGGGGCTTTCGCTCCCGAGGCACGGATCGCGTCTCGGGCCGCGAGCATGACGCGACCGGTCTCAGTTTGTTCGAAGAACCAATCCTCGAGCGCCCGCGGGCCGGGAAGCGGGCCGGTCACGAGATCCAGCGCGGCTTCCTCGTAGTAGCAGCGAATGTCGTGGCATAACGCCGTGGTGTTCCCGCCCGGCAACTCGACCGTGCGCCAATCGGCACCGTCAGCGATCGCGACGAGGGCGGCCACCGCGGCGGGAACGGCGTCGGCATCGATCACCCGGCCGACCGACGAGACACCGCGCCGGACTCTGACCCGGTTGTACGCGCGGCGGATTCCTCTGGCTTCGTCGACGGCCGGTGCGAGTTCCGGGTCGAACCGTGGCGGCAACGTACAGGAGACCTGCTCGGCGTCGGTTTCGATGACGGTGGGGTGATCGACCATCACTGGCCCGACCGGGGCGTCGAGCAGCGCAAACGCGCGGGCGAGGACGTCGTGTTGGAACTCGGGGTCGCCTGGCCGGCCGAGCGGACGGCCCAACGGGAACTCGCAGTGCAACGTCCGCGGGGGCGCCGTCTTGACCGCCATCTCCCGAACCGATGACAACACGATCGTCGCGATCCCGGCGGCCTCGAACACGTGGGCGAGCACACTCACGGTGCGCGTGCACAACGGTCAAACAGGCGTCAGCAACACAACATCCACACCGTCGGCGAGCAACGCCGCCGCGGCCGCTGGCCCGCTGTCGAAACGGATCGTCGAGACATCGTCGGGCTGGTTACCGGCAAACGACACGTGACGCGGCGCCACAGCGCAGATCACACCGGAGGCAGCGAGTTCCTCGAGCCGGTCGATGGGATAGACCACGTTGAGATCCATGACGAACGCCGACCGATCGAAGTTGGGGCTCCAGTGGCCAAGGATCAGGTCGCGTCGGGCGCGGTCGATGAGCCTGAAGCTCGTGTCGCCGCCAGCGAACGCGTCGTCGTCGGGGGTGTGCAGCGCCGCTGACGTGACGATCGCGACCGTCGCCGACGCGAGCGGGCCTGGCGTCACGAATGCGGGCGAGTCGAACGTCGGGCCTGGCAGCGATGACGAATGGGCTCGCATTGCCTGATCACCGTTCATATCGTCTCCTCGCGTCGTACAGCGCGAGCTTGGCACGGCTGCGCCGTCGTGATCGATTTGTTCGGTCGAGCGCGATCGTTTGCGGTTCAGATCGCGACGGAGCATGCCGATGATTTTCGGTGGAATCGGAAAATTCTCGCGAAACGACACGGCCCGGGCTGCTGCTCTGGGGTGTGGCGTGGTGCTGGCTGGTCGCGACCCAACTCGCTGCTGCGCTGATTCCGGGATCTCGGCAGATCTGGGTGAGCCCGACGGCGCTGTTCACGATCGTCGTCATCGCCGCGTCGTTGTGCGCGGTCGCGTCGATGGCGGTGCTTGTTGCCGCGTGGAGGTCAGACGTTGCGGAACTCGGCATCCTTGCCGCGTTCTCGATGGTCGTGTCCGTGCTCCCGTTGGTCCACGGGCTGACGACGCCCGGCGTTCTCTACGGCCCCAACTCGGCCACGATGTCGTCGGTGATCGTCGGGCTGCCACTGGCCAGCATCGCCGTCGCACCGCTCGTCGTCCCGCGCGCTGCAGTCAGTCGATGGATATCCCGACGGTGGAAAGGATGGGTCGGCGTCAACCTCGTCGTGCTGCTGTTGCTGTCGACAGGGTTGCTGATCCGCCCGTCGATGCTGCCGGCACCTCGCCTCGGCGCAGCATCGTCGATCGTCGTCGCCGCCTTGTCGCTGGCGGCTTGTCTCGCGCTCTCGATCCGGCATCTGCGGCTGTCATGGATCGGTGGTTCCAGGCGTCCCTTGATCGTGGCACTCGGATTTGCGTTCATCGGTACGGCGAATCTCGTCTGGGTCGCGAGGGCACCGTTCACTCCCGGGTTCTGGCTCGCACACGTCTTCGACGTCGTCGGCGTCCTCGCGCTCGCGCTCGGCGCGTTCATCGCCTACCGAAAGAAGCGTGCATTCACCGATCTCATCCGTCCGTTGACCATCAATGAGCCGCTCTCCGCGTTCGAGCTCGGACTGGAACCACTCGTGCACCAGTTCGTCGCGATGCTCGACCGCAAGGACGGCATCACCCGCGATCACGTCGTGCGCACAGCTGAACACGCCATCCGAGTCGGCGGGCACCTGCAACTTTCAGGCGTTGAGATCCACCGACTCGGACTCGCCGCACTCTTGCATGATCTCGGCAAGCTGAACATCCCGGACTCGATCCTGAACAAACCCGGCCGACTCGACGCCGACGAATTCGAAGTCGTCAAAGGACACACCGTCGCCGGTCAGATACTGGTCGAACGATCACGAGTGCTCGCCGAGATCGGACCAATCGTGCGAGGACACCACGAACGCATCGACGGTGCCGGCTACCCCGACGGACTGGCCGGCGACGCGATTCCGTACCTCGCCCGGATCGTGAGTGTCTGCGATGCGTACGACGCGATCAGCCACACCCGCCAATACCGCGAAGGCCTCGGACACGAGCGTGCCATCGGAGTCCTCCAGGAACACGCCGGGTCACAGTGGGACACGGCGGTCGTCGATGCCGCTGTCGGCTGCCTGCCGGCCTCCGGGCACCGTGTTGCGGCCCTCGACCGGGTGGGTCGCGGAACCGACCTGAACAACGACACGCTGGGCTCATGGTGTGGTTGCAGCGATGCGATCCCCGACAACCTGATCGCCACCGATCAGCCGACACCCCGCCAGTTCGAGTTCGCTCGGCAGTCGAGCAGCCACTGACAGGCCATCAATTGGTTCCGCCTCACCCCAACGCCGTCGAGCCCACGTTGCCGCACACCGACACTCCCGTCCCCGGCGTTCGTCGTCGTCTGCGCTTTTCGCAAATATTTCGACTTCATCGCGGCACAGTGCATCGGGTACCGCTTAGGTTTTGCGGTCGTGGACGAGCGATCGCATTGGGAGTCGGCGTGGATCGGGCGTGATGCGGTGTCGGCCAGTTGGTATCAACCAACGGGGGCGCCTTGACGCGAGTTGGTGCGCCGCGTGACGGCGCCGTCGGACCCGGTGGTGGTGGTCGGTTGCGGCTCGTCACCGTTGATCGGCGAACTGATCGACGGCGGTTACGGGTCGGTGATCGCGGTCGACATCGCTCAAGCGGCTCTCGACCAACTCCGTGCGAGCCTCGGTGAACGCGCCAAAGGAGTGACGATGGTCCGCGCTGATGCTCGCACGGTTCGCCTCCCACACGCAGTTGCGTTGTGGCATGACAGGGCGACCTTTCATTTCTTCACCGATCCCGCGGACCAGAAGATGTACGCGACGACGGCGGCGGCGTCGATCAGTCCGGGCGGCCATCTGGTGTTGGCCGAATTCGCGGCCGACGGGCCGACGTCGTGCAGTGGCCTGTCGGTTGCCCGCCATTCAGCCGCCACGCTGCAGTCGGTCTTCTCCGATGGGTTCGAGCTGGTCGAGTCGTTCGAACGAGATCATGTCACGCCTTCGGGTGCGGTCCAGCGGTTCGTTCACGCGTTGATGATCCGTCGCGATGTCGGATCAGTAGTCGAGTGACGTGTGGTCGGGTGGGACGACTTCGTGGCCTGCTCGGGCCCATGCCTGGTGGCCGCCGATCAAGTCGTTGACTGCGGCGAATCCGAGCAGGGCAAGGTTTGCGGCGGCCAGTGAGGAGCTGTAACCACCGTTGCAGACGATGACCAACGATTGATCGCGCGAGGTGATCGCTGGGTGGCGGTAGCCGTTGGTCGGGTCGCAGGCCCACTCGAGAGTGGTGCGTGGGATGTGGATCGATCCGCGGATCACGCCGAAGCGTTCACGATCGGTGTTCGTGCGCGTGTCGATGACGGTCGGCGGATGCGAACTGTCGAGTGCTGCGTGCAGGCTGGCGGGCGCGATGCGTGTGATGCGTGAACGGGCCTCGAAGACGAGGTCATGGATGGTTGTCTGACACGTTCGACGGTGAGCGATGTGAATGCTGTCGTCGGTCTGGCGGCCTTCGGGTTCGAGGTTGAACTCGGCGCACATCTGCTCATAGAGCTCGGCGTGGCAATCGTGTAGTGCGAAGGCTCCGATCAGCTGTCCTCCCGGGGCGAGGTGCTGGACCGCGGCGTGGAGGACGGCCCTGCGTGTCTCGGGAGTGTTCATCTCGACGGTGCGGCCGTCGATGACGACAAGGTCGAATTGTTCGGTGAGCTGGACCCACATGCAGTTCGCCGGTTCGACAACAGATGCGTGTTTTGCGGCGGTGAAAAGGGAGGCGGGTACAGCGTGAGAGGTGCCGAAGTAGAGCACGGAGCTGGCCAAGTGCGGTGGCTGTCGGCGACTGACCCGAGCCGATATCGACGCGCCTGTGCGAGGGTGCTCGGGTGTGATGGCGTCGGCAAAGCTCATACCGGCAGCGGAACCTGAAACGCGACCGATGTCGGGCTGGAGTTCTCGATCCAGATCTGCCCGCCATGGGCTTCGACGAGCCCGCGAGCGATCGCCAGACCGAGCCCACCGACGCTGCCGGTTCCGCGAGTTCTGGCTGCGTCGGCTCTGGTGAATCTGTCGAACGCCGACGGTCGGAAGTCGCCGGGGAAACCGGGGCCGGCGTCGCTGACGCGTACCGTCGCCGCGCCTTCCGAGGAGATGTTGACCGTGACGTCGGTTCCGGGTGGAGCGTGGCGGATGCCGTTGTCGATCAGGTTGCGGATGATGCGTGTCAGAGCAACCGGGCTGGCGATCACGTGCACGGGTCCCGGATCGATCAGGACGATGCGAACGCTGGCGACGGTTGCGACCGGTTCCAACGAGTCGATGACGGCCTCGGCGATCTCGACGAGGTTGATCGGGAGTCGTTCGAGGTCGAGACGCTTTGTGTCGAGCTGGGCCAGGAGTGCGACGTCTTCGATCAGGGCACCGAGTGCTTCGATGTCGCGCAGCATCGACCGGAGGTACCGTTGCGGGTCGCGAGCCACGCCGTCGATCAATGCCTCGGTCGCGGCCTGCAGGGCTGCCAACGGTGAACGCAGGTCGTGACCGATGTTGCTCAGCAGGTTTTGTCGTTCGGTTTCGATTGCTGCCCGCTCGTCCTCAAGGGTTTTGAGTCGACCGACCAAATCGTTGATGGCCGAACCGACATGGCCCAACTCGTCCGCGCGCTGGCCAGACACGCTCACAACCCGGTCACCGGACTCGATTCTGCGTACAGCGCTTTCGAGGCGGCGCACATCGCGACCAATCGATCTCGAAACGATCAGGACCAGCAACACGGCGAACCCTGCGGACACTGCGGTGACATCGAGGACCGCCGACAGCTCTCCAGCTGTGAGGACCATCAGTCGTGACGCGACCGTCGCAGCCGCGACGGCGATCAAGAGTGCCGAGAGCACCAAGATCAACAATGATCTGCTCAACCGGCGCGCGCGTCGTTGATAGGCGCGCAGCGCTAACGCGACCGAGACCGTGCCGAGTGTGAGGGCTCCGAATGCGAACGCGGCCAGCTCAGGGTGCTCGGTGATGACGGACCCGAGCGTCATCTCCATAGCGAGCATGTCGGTCATGGCTCGAACCGGTAGCCGATGCCGTGCACGGTTTGCAGCCAGCGAGGACGCTGCGGATCGGCTTCCAACTTGTGTCGCAGACGGCCGATGTGGACCGTCACCGTGGCCGGGTCCTGGTAGTCGGGTGACGACGCCCACACGAGCCGCAACAGTTGGCTGCGACTGAACACGTGACGAGGTGATTGGGCGAGCACAGCGATCACGTCGAACTCCTTCGGCGTCAATACCACGATGACCCCGTCGACTCGAACCTCACGGGTCGCCGAGTCGATCGTGAGGCCATCGAAGTCGGCACAAAAATTGTCCGCCCGGGCGGCGTCGGGCATCCTGCCGCGCCGCAGGATCGTGCGGACCCGGGCTGCGACCTCTCGGGGTGAGAAGGGTTTCACGACATAGTCGTCGGCGCCGAGTTCGAGACCGGCGATCCGGTCGACTTCGTTCGACCGCGCAGTCAGCAGAATCACAGGCACATCGGAGGTCAGGCGCAGGCGTCGCAGAATGGTGAGCCCGTCGACTTCAGGGAGCATCACGTCGAGGACGATCAGATCAGGCGTGTTGGACTCCAACCATTCGATGGCCTCGGTACCGTTGCTCGCTTCGGCGACCAACACACCGTCAAGCTCCAGATAGCGGGCGACAACCTCTCGCACCATTGGTTCGTCATCGACGACGAGCACCCGAGCAGACACGCCGCGATCGTAGATCCCGCCGCCACTGCCTTTCGGACGTCGACCGGAGTTTCGCAAAAGTTTAGGCGTCCACGGGCATGTCACGGCTGGCCGCGCTGCAGCTGCGGCCCCGTCGCCATAGTGTTCATTGTTCGCGTGCTGGTCCGTTGGGAGGTGTGAAAATTCAACGGTTCCGACGAAGGGACAAGGTGGCAGCCGCCCTGGCAGCGGTCGGCGTGATCGCGGCGGTCGTGGTCGTGCGTTGGCACAACGAGAGCAGCGCGACACGACCGCCAGACAGCAGCGAGCAACAGAAGCAGGGCGATGGTTCAAACCCGTTCCGGACCGGGCGCACGTTGGTGATCCCTCACGGTGGCGGCGACGGCCTGTTCCCCGAGGACACGCTCCTCGCGTTCGAGCGGACGATCGCGATGGGCGCCGACGTCGTCGATGTCGATCTTCGCCTGTCCAAGGACGATGTCGTGATCGTCTTCCACGACGCAACCGTCGATCGGATCACCGGCACCGCCGGATCGGTCCGAGCGATGAATTACAAACAGCTGGCAGCGCTCGACGCCGGCTGGTCGTTCACCCCAACCACCGCCGCCAACGCCTCACACCCGTATCGCGGCAAGAACGTCACGATCCCGACCTTCGAATCAATTCTCGACACGTTCCCGACCACACTGCTGTCGGTGGATCTCAAAGACGAATCGCTCGACATCGTCAAACCCGTCTGTGACCTGTTGCGAGGTCATCGACGTTTCAACGACGTCTTTGTCGGCTCGAACAGCGACGAACAGATCCTCGAGTTCCGCCGTCAGTGCCCGGACGTGCGTACGAGCGCGATCATGGGCGACGTCTACGCGGCCCGCGACGCCCGCGCCAACAACGACCCGAACTTCGTCCCTGCGGTGACTGTCGATCAGCCTCCTTTCCGCAGTAATGGCCGACAACTCGTCGACGCGTCATCGCTCGAATGGGCGCATCAGCACGGAATCGCAGTTCTGACGTGGGTGGTGAACGACGTCGCCGACATGAAGCTGCTCGTCGACCTCGGCGTCGATGGCATCTACACCTCTTACCCGGACCGTTTGCTCGAGATCTTGGGACGCTGCACCGCCGGGTGCTGACGGATCGAAACGTTTGCGAAACACCCGACTCAGGTCACCCGACACTCGATTGATCGGCAAAGATGATCCGATGTCACGATCTCAGTTGCTCGACGCTGATCAGGCGCCGATCACAGCCCAGCAATACTTCGCCGACGGCGACCCTGGTCCGATCGTTGCCGCGTTGGCGACGGTGCCCGAGTTGCTCGGTCCGACGTTGAACTTCGTGGGCGCAGCATTGGGTGCCGGGTCGGTGTCGGTTCGCGCGAAGGAGTTGGCGATTTTGCGCACGTCGGTCCTGCAGGGCTGCCGGTATTGCATTCACGCTCACAGCGCGGTCGCGCTCGACGTCGGGCTGTCAATCGATGAGATCCGTGGACTCCGCGGCGACATCGCGCTCGAAGAAGGTTTCCCGGAGGTGGCTGAGCGTGCGTTGATCGGTTGGATCGACGCGCTTGCCGGTGCGACCGGCCCGATCCCTGACGATGTCTGGTTGACAGCTCGCGAGCATTGGCCCGAACACGCTCTTGTCGAGTTGACGGTCACCGTTGGCGCGACGATGTTCCTCAACCGATTCGCAACCGGACTGGACCTACCCACCTCGGTCGCGGTCACCACCCGGCTGGCCGAGGCAGGTCTGGCGTGAACGCCGCGTCGATCGCCGAGGCCGTCGCGTCGGGCGAGATGCCCGGCCGAGTGTGGATCTACTCGAACTACCACTGCAACCTCGCCTGCTCCTACTGCCTGACCGAGTCGTCGCCGCGTAGTGAACGCCGACAACTGACCGCCGAACAGATGCTCACCGTCGCAGTCGAGGCCAAGGCACTCGGCTTCACCGGCATCGGAGTGACCGGCGGCGAGCCGATGCTGCTGGCGTGGTTGCCCGAGACCGTCGCCGCGATGGCCGAACACCTTCCCGTCATCTTGTTGACCAACGGCACGCTGCTTGCCGGCGACCGTTTCGCACGGGCCGCACCGTTGGCGCACCCGAACATCGCGGTGCAGATCTCGTTGGACTCGCATCTCCCCGACCTCAACGACATGGCTCGCGGCCCGGACAACTTCGACAAGGTCGTCGATGTCGTCCCCCGGCTGATCGTCAGCGGCGTCCGGGTCCGGATCGCCACGACGACAGCGGGACCGTTGGATAGTCCGACGCTGGACCCGTTGCGTGCGCTCGTCCGGTCGCTCGGCGTGCTCGACGAAGACCACATCGTCCGCCCGATCGTGCGTCGCGGTCGGGCCGACGAACGCGACCTCGGCGTGTTCGCTGCCGCTCGCGACATCCCCAGTGAGCTCACCATCGCAGCCGACGGGGCGTTCTGGGGAAGCTTCGGGCCAACTGTCCGCGCCGGTCGCCTCGACACCGATCTGCTGCTCACCCGCACGATCCTGCCGCTCTCGATACCGGCGACGGCGCTGCTCGCGACGTTGCGCGGTCTCCCCGAAGGTGCCGACGCCAGTCTCGGCATCCGTTGAGCATGACCCAAGCGGAGCCGGTCGGCTCCATCTCCGGTCACACCAAATTCGCCGCGACAGCTGAGACAACTGCGCCCAGCCGACCTGGATGCTTCGCGTCTGCTGCAGCGAAGAGATCAGCGGGAGTATCCAGATCGCGTGCGCTCGCCAACATGTGGACGCGTCGACCAAGTCGATGCAACCGTCGAAGCTGATGCGCTCCCGTGTGCGAAGCACTCATCGGCACACCATCGAAGACTGCGGCAAGGAACCGCTCATCGACCGACGACAGACCAATCGCCCAATAGCCGCCATCGACGGCCAGCCCGAGCACATCCACGCCGTTCTCGAGCCATCCGAAAGCCGTGCCGAGTCCAGCGACGGCCTGCGGGGTATCCATGCCGACGATGACACCCGGCCCAAGATCGACGAACCCGTGCCACAGACGCTGTTCGAGGCCGTCGCCGCGCTGGGCGATCACGTCGAATTCCCAAGGTGTGAACATGGGTGCTTCACCATCGACGAGCAGCACGGGCCTGAGGTCTGACCCGGCGACCACCGCCACGATCGCGTCGAAGGTGTCGGCGAGCGCCGCCTCGGCAATGTCGGCTGCCTGACCCGGCGTGCACGGCGGACACAGGCGAGTCTTGACGAGACCGGCCACGGGCGCCTTCGCGATCACTGTCAAATGCACCAGTCAGCTCCGACCGTCGTCGCGCAACAGGCGTCCCATGTCCTTGACCGCACGGACCGTGCCAGCGATCGTGCCGGTGACCTTCGATCGTCCTGCCCGCGGCAGGTAGTCGATCGGGATATCGCGGATCGTCCACCCGGCACCATGCGCGCGCAGCACCATCTCCAGTGGCCAACCGCTGCGTCGATCACGTAACCCGAGGCCGAGCAGCGCCTCGCGTCGCATCGCCCGCATCGGGCCGAGATCGCGGATGCCGAGCCCGGTGCGTCGCCGCGTCTCGAACGCCAGCACCCGATTCGCCAGCCGGGCATGCGCCGGCCATGCACCCTTTCGGGCGACACGGGCACCGATCATCAAATCCGCGTCGCCTCGTTCCACATAGCTCACCAACAACGGAAGTCCGATCGGGTCGAGCGATGCGTCACAATCCATGAAGCACACGATGTCAGCTGTCGCTGCGCTCAAACCTGCGAAGCACGCCGACCCGAAACCCCGAGTCGGTTCCGAAACCACTTCGGCGCCGTGCAGTCGTGCGATCTCCGCGGTCGCGTCGGTCGAACCGTTGTCGACCACGATTGCGTGATAGCCGACAGGCAGACGGTTCAGCACCCATTCGACGGCCGCGGCCTCGTTCAACGCTGGCAGCACGACATCAGGCATGACACGGCCGCGACCGGTGAGGACCGTACCCGCTGTAGGACATCGTCTCCGACCGTTCAAATACGTCTCCAACAGGTTTCACGGACCCGGACCGTAACGACAGCGCGCCAGCCTTGGCTCGACAGAAATCGAAACTTTCGCGCAACACCCAGAACGCCACCGGACGTCCTGTCATGATCGGAGCGCACACCTGTGTCAAGGAGGCCTTTCGTGGAACCCGAACAAGCGATCAAACCCGCCACGCGAAGGGAACGATTCGACACGATGGACACGCGAACGCGCTACTTCGTGATGGCCGCCGCACGAATTGCAGCCGGGCTGCTCTGGCTCGCGAACCTGCACTGGAAGGTTGCCCCCAACTTCGGTGAAGACAGCAAAGGCGGGCTCTACAAATACACTCGCTCAGCAGTCGACACCCCGGTCTGGGGGGTGTGGAAGTCGATCACCGAGAACCTCGTCCTGCCCCACTTCCACCTCTTCGGCTGGATCGTGATCCTGACCGACGGAACCCTCGCCGCGCTGCTGTTGATCGGCTACCGCACTCGACTCGTCGCGCTCATCGGCGCGTTCAACGCCATCCCGATCTTTCTGTCCGTCGCCTACCGGACCAACGAATGGCCCTGGAGCTACACCCTGATCTTCTTCTTGCACCTCATGCTGTTCGCCGTCCCGCCCGGCGAGCATGCACCCCGCATCGACATGGCACTCGCCGGCCCGCGATCGGCCCGCGATCGGGCCTTCGTGGTGCTCGGCACCATCGCCGTGGTCGTCGGTGCGATCGGATGGTTCCTCGCTCGCAACGTCGCCTTCGCCACCCGCCAAGTCGCCATGTTCGGCAACGCCAAAATGGAACTCAAACTTCTCTGGTTCAATGGACTCGCCGCACTCCTCACCATCACCTTCGGTGTCGCCTTGATCGTCGCCGCACGGATACGTATCGCTGGGTTGGTCGCCGCCATCGGCTTCGCTGTCTTGGCACTCGTCGCACTGCTCCAAGAGCACTGGAACAACATCTCCGCCGGCGCGCCCGCCATCATCAGCCCCAGCGCCAACGCAGCCTTCTGGGCCATGTTCGCCGTCGGGGGATATGTGATGTGGTTCAGAGATCGACACCGCCAGCCAGAAGACACGCCACAACCGACCGCTGCGCAACTCGCTTCGGCGTAGCCGAAGACGCACGAGACGGTAGCGGCGCACTGCTCGCCGAGAGACACGCTGACAATCCCTGGTTTCCGCTACCAGCGACAAGGCCGACAACCGAATTTCCACAGTCGGGATTGCCGAGAAAGCGATGCTCGACCGATGACAGACTTGCAACGACATGAGCACGATTCTGGACTTGCGCCGAACCGCTCGTGAAGTTGCCGAACGTGTCGCGCTCGGCGATGAATGGGATTGCCCTCTCTACGATCAACGACGCGTTCTTCGCGTCATGGAACCGCTTCGTGCGCGGGTCGTCAGCCGTCCAACCAGCTTCAGCGAGGCGAGTCGGTTCACCAGAGCCTGCGCGTCCGGGGGATTCTGCGCTGGCCGCGGCGCGTGGGGCCCGCCAGACGGAGCGGGGCGGCTCACATGACTACGATCGACGCGCTGCGTGTTGTACAGAAGGAGCGGGTGGAATGAAAGTGGATGTCCAGACCACCACCACGATTTCGCGCCCGGTGGGCGATGTCGCCGACTATGCGACGGAACCGTCGAACGCGCCGACGTGGTACTCGAACATCGATTCCGCCGACTGGCAGACCGAGCCGCCGCTTCGCGTCGGGTCCTCGTTCGAGTTCGTCGCCAAGTTCCTTGGCCGGACGTTGCGCTACACGTACGAAGTCGTCGAGTTCGAACCACGCGCGCGGTTGGTGATGCGCACCAAACAGGGCCCGTTCCCGATGCAGACGAGCTACACCTGGGAACCGCTGACTACGGATTCAACCCGGATGACATTGCGCAACACCGGCGAGCCGGCCGGGTTCGCGAAGATCGTGACTCCGTTGATGGCGCCCGCGATGCGACGCGCCAACCGCAAAGATCTCGCCGCACTCAAAGCGATCCTCGAAAAGTGATGTAGATCTCGCGCCTCGGGGGTCGCGACCACTATGCCCGCGGCGCTCTTGACAACCGTGGTCTTGCCATGTATTTTCCATAGTAGTTAATTAGCTCCTATGGAAACCACGAGGGAACTATGTCGACGATGATCGATGACGACCGGCTGAACGAGACGTTCGCTGCGCTGGCCAACACGACACGCCGCGCGATCCTGGCCCGCCTTGCAAACGGGCAAGCCAATGTCAACGAACTCGCAGCCCCGTTCGAGTTGACGCTGCCAGCGATCTCCAAGCACATCAAAGTCCTCGAGCACGCCGGGCTGATCGTTCGCGGACATCGAGCGCAGTTCCGGCCGTGCACACTCGACACGATCCCGCTGCAACAGGTCGCGTCGTGGGCTGAGCGGTACCGACCGATCTGGGACGCACGTTTCGACCGGATGGACGACTTACATCACGCAACTCGATCCACCAACGAAAGGACGACGCCAGTGAGCGACACCAGCGACCCGCCGAACTCGGTGATCATCGAACGCATCATCGACGCCCCGGCTGATGTCGTGTGGCGGATGTGGACTCAACCGGAGCATTTCGCCGCGTGGTACGGACCGAACGGGGCAACGATCCCGACAGCCGAACTCGACGTCCGTGCCGGCGGCCTCCGTCGCGTGTGCATGCAGATGCACACACCGAACGGGATCATGCCCATGTGGTTCACCGGCGCACACCTCGAGGTCACCTCAGGGCGACGATTGACCTACACGGAAGCTATGACCGACGAAGACGGCAACGTGCTCGCTGCGGCCGATCTCGGCATGCCCGACGGCCACCCGACCACGACCGAAGTCCGCATCGAACTCGACGATGTCGGGGGCCGCACGAACATGCGCCTGACTCACGTCGGCGTACCAGCGGATTCTCCCGGAGCCGCCGGATGGACGATGGCGTTCGACAAACTCGCCGCATACATCCAAACGCAGGACTGAACCACAGCCCACGACACTGATCGTCCCGCGTCTCAGTCGGTGGGTGCCGACCCGCTTGGGAGCGCGAGCGCGACCGATGACCTCACGAGCAGACGTCAAACGCAGGCATGGCCTCGCCTCTAGCGACGAACCAGCTGCCGACGCCACCGGGCCGGTTTCTGCGGGTTTGGCCTGTCGCCTCGACTGGTTCGGGTCGGGTTGTTGAGCAGTCGCTGGTTGTGCCGATGTTGGTGGTGTGACTACTGCCCGGGTTCATGGTGACGAGGATCGACGGTTGGCGTCTTTGAGATCGCTCGGGTTGTTGGACTCGCCGTCGGAGCGGCGATTCGATCGGATCGTTGAATTGGTTGGGACGTTGTTGGACGTACCGATCGCGCTGATCAGTTTGATCGACGAAGATCGCCAGTGGTTCAAAGCACGCATCGGTCTCGACGCCGCTGAAACGGGCAGGGATGTCGCGTTCTGCGCGCACGCGATCGTCGGCGCCGACGATCTGTTCATCGTCGGCGACGCGTCACAGGATGAACGTTTTGCGGACAACCCGCTGGTCACGGGTGATCCGCTGATCCGTTTCTATGCCGGGCACGTGTTGCACGACACGGCCGGGTTGGCGTTGGGAACATTGTGTGCGATCGATCGTCGTCCCCGCCAATTCAGCGATGTCGAGCGTCGGACGTTGCGGCTGTTGGCCGAGATGGTGGAGGCCGAGATCCAACGTGAGGGAGAACGAGATCTGTTGTTGGCGCTCTCGCAGTCGGAGCAGCAGAACCGGATCATTCTGGACACCCTGGCTGAGGGTCTCGTCTTGCAGGACCTGACCGGTCGAATCGTGCGCTGGAACCCTGCCGCTGAAACGGTGCTGGGATTGACCGCATCCCAACTCTCAGGGCGGACGTCTATGGGGGACTGTCGGATTTTCGGTGTAACCGAGTCTGGGTCGGTCATTTGTTGTTGGGGAAGATTCGGCCTTCGAACATGAGAGCGAAGGCGTTCAGTGCTGGTTTCCAGCGGACGGCCCATCGTTGCCGTCCGCGGCCGGTGGGGTCAAGTGATCTCAGCGTGAGGTACAAGCATTTGATCGCGGCCTGGTCGCTGGGGAAGTGACCGCGTGCTCTGACGGCACGCCGGAAGCGTGCGTTGAGCGACTCGATCGCGTTGGTGGAAAAGATGACGCGGCGGACCTCGAGCTCGAACGTGAGGAAGGGCACGAACTCGGCCCATGCCGATTCCCACAGGCGGATGATGCCCGGGTATTTGGCGCCCCAGTCGACGCTGAACTCGCTGAAGCGTTCCCGGGCAGCGGCTTCGGTCGGCGCCGTGTAGACCGGTCGCAGGGCCTTGCCGATCTTGTCCCAGTCGTGGCGGCCGGCGAGGCGAAACGTGTGCCGGATCAGATGGAGCACACAGGTTTGCACGATCGCCAACGGCCATGTCGCCGAGATCGCATCGGGGAGGCCTTTCAAGCCGTCACAGCAGACGATGCAGACGTCGGCGACGCCGCGATTGCGGATCTCGGTCAAGACCTGCAGCCAGCTGTTCTGTCGTGCTTGTCAAGGGGGTTTGGCCGCGCGAGGTGAAGGTCGTGTCGCACGGGGCTGCGAGGGTCCCGGCTGCTGTCTGGGTGCGGGCGGTGTCCGTCGGCGGTGACTCATGTAGACGCGCTCGTGGCGCTGGCTGTTCGTGCTCGCTCGTGGTGGCGGGAAGGGTCCGGCGTCTTGCTGGGATAACGCAGTCGGGGCTGCTGATACTTGGCGACGTTGTTCGGACCCTTGCCCGCCCGCACCCGGCTCGGGGCCGGGATCTTGCGCCCGCCGGTGGTGGCGGGCATCGTGATGATGGCGTTGGGTCGGTTACGTCGTTGTGGTCACCTCGTTGGCCGTGACGGGTCGGCCCTTCGCCACCGAGTCCGCCCAGCGACCTTGGTCGAATGGCTGCTGTGAGCGGAGCATCGCGAACGCAAGGCGATGCGCTCGACGCCCGACAGCGATGAGTGCAACGAGGTGCGGTTTGCCGGCTGCCTGGAGCCGTTTGCGATAGGCGATGAAGTCAGGGTGGTGCATCGAGACGCCCTGGCCGAGAGTGATGATCGCGTGGCGCAGCGCAACGTTGCCCTCCCGGCTGATCGATGGCCGACCAGTCCGACCGGCGGACTCATAGCTCGACGGGGACAGCCCGGAGTAGCGGTAGGCGGCGTCGGCATTGGCGAACCGCGCTGCGTCGCCGAGCGCTGCGCCGTAGTAGGACGCGGTGAGCACACCGACACCTGGGACCGAGCACAGCACCGCCGCCGGGCTGTCGTGGATCAGCATGCCAAGCGCGTGATCGCAGATCGCGAGCTCGTCATAGAACCGTTCCAGCGCCGCGACCTCGCGCGTCAGGACCTGCTCGGCGGTTGCTCGTTGAGCAGGGGCGATGCACTGCGCGTCGAGCGCTGCGGCGATGATCTCCCGGGCCTTGGGGCGCAGCATCCGCCGACCGTGACCGGCAGCGTGAGCGACGAGATCGTCTTCGTGCATCGCAGCTAACGCCGTTGGATCGACGATCGTCGACAGCATCATCCGCAGCGTCGGGGCGTCGAGCCCGGAGCGGAAGCAGTCGATCAGCCCGGGGCACGCCAGATCCGCGAGGGCGTGGACTTGGTTGCGTTGTCGACGCGACGCCTCCAGTACGCGTCGGCGTCGAGCGACCCACAGTTGCTGCGACACGATCGTGTCGGCGTGGCGATGGAATGGCCAGCCCTGCCCGCGGGTCAGCAGCTCGACCATCGCGAAGCAGTCGCGCAGGTCGGTCTTCAACCGCATCGACCCGACCTGCCCGCGAGCGAGCTTCACCGCCCGAGGGTTCAACTCGACGACATCCACGCCCCGCCGGTCGAGTTCGGAACACAGCGCCTGATGGAAGTGGCCGGCAGCCTCGACACCGACGCGTAGCGACTCCGCATGCCGTTGCTGCTGGGCGTGCTCGAGCGCACTGATCAGTCGGTCCGTGCCCGATCGAGTCAGGTCGAACTCGATCGGTGGACCGACGACCTCGCCGTGATGATCAGCGACCATCGCCAGCGCGCAACGCTTCCCAACATCGACCGGGACGACCAGACAACGCGCCGGATCCAGACCACGGACACGATCGACATACGCGGCCTGAGCCGCACCACCAACGAACTTCGCCACAGCGGGACCTCCTCATCGGAACGGACCCGCCCACACCAACGCGCGCGGGCACCTCCGACGTGGACCCACTATGAGTACTTCGCTCCCTCGCCGCCCTGCCCGGCCCACAGGCCCAAGATGTCACGCTCGCCGTCGACAGTGACACCATTGGCCACGTAGATCGGCCGGTTGGCGACTTGGCCGTCGCGGATCTTGACGAAGATCGCGTCGATGAACATCACCGGATAGAAACCACCCCGCGTCCAGCGGCCGTGACTGCCACTCGGTGATCTCACCAAGGACCCGGTCGGTGATCGTCGAGATCGTGTCCTTGTGCACCGACGCCCCATACACCTCGGCCAAATGGGCTGAGATCTCACCCGTCGTCAAACCCTTCGCGCTGAGCGACAACACCATGTCATCCACGCCGCCGAGGCGGCGTTGATGCTTACGCACCATCGTCGGCTCGAACGTCCCATCACGATCCCTGGGGACGTCGATATCGACCGGACCGACATCAGTGATCACCGTCTTCGTGCGGGTGCCGTTGCGCGAGTTGCCGCCATCACGACCCTCGACGGTGTGCTTCGCGTAGCCGAGATGACCGTCCATCTCACCCTCCAGACCGGCCTCCAACACTCGCTTCGTGAGATCGCCGAGCAGGCCGCCAGGCCCAACCAATTTCACCCCCTCCGCCTTGGCTCGGTCGACGAGCTGCTGCGCAAGCTCCTGATCAATCATCGAGACACTCGATGCTTCAGACATTGGTCCTACTCTCCGGCGAGCCATCGCTCACCCTCTCAGACCAGATCCCAGTTACACCGTCTTTCCGACACTCCCCGCCCTGAGCGTGCCCGCTGAAGGCGCCGGTTTGCGCTTCGATCGTCAACGCATGTCGTCGGTAGCGTCGGCGAGGTTCATCGACGAGCTCGCTTTGGGCGGCGCTGCGGGTCGAGGAGGCCACCGATGATGAGGTCGGTGAACCGGTCGACGTGTTCGTCGAGTGTTGTCGGGCTTCGGGTGAGCATCGCATCCAAGGAGGCGAACTTGGATTGCAGTTCGACCAGACCTTGCATCGTGCTCCAACACAAGCGCGCTACATCCTGGACGGGGAGATCCGCTGTGTAGCGCTCGGCAATTGCTGCGACGCAGCCCTCGAGAACCCCGTATGCGGCGAGGCCCGCCGCAGTCAACGTTGGGTCATCAGCGACCAACACGTCATCGCGAAACATCACTTCGCAATGTGCCGGGTGCTCGATCCCCACCCTGACGTAGCCGTGTCCGATGGCCTTGAGTCGGTCGATCGGGTCATCGATGCCGGCACCGGATCGGACGAGCTCGTCGTGCAGGGTTTCGAATCCCTCGATGGCGACTGCGGTGAGCAGACCGCGAATGTCACCGAAGTGGTAGCCGGGTGCAGCGTGCGAGACGCCTGCCCGTCGGGCCACTTCGCGCAGGCTGAACCCGTGCAGACCTTTCTCCAAGATCACCTCGACCGCCGATGAACGCAAGACGTTCGGGAGATCACCGTGATGGTAGGCCACCGCGGTCGGCGGCTCGGGACGGATGGCGGCGCGTGTCACGGCCACAGTATGCCGCAGATCTTGACACCGTCACGATCAATCTTTACAGTGTCAAGCATGCTGACTGACACTGTCAAGATCGATCCGACGAAGCCACCGCCGAACTCACGACGATGGATCGTGCTTGGCGTCGCTTGCGTCGCCGTGTTCGTCACCACCCTGGATGGTCTGATCGTCAACATCGCGTTGCCCAGCCTGGCGACCGAATTGGGTGCCACCACGCGACAGCTCCAGTGGATCGTCGATGCGTATCTGCTCGTCTTCACCGGCTCGCTCCTCGCAGCTGGTGGTCTCGGCGATCGATTCGGTCGGCGCCGAACGCTGATCATCGGTCTGGCATTGTTCGGCGCGACGTCTGCGTACGCCGGCTCGGTCGGAACTCCTGCGGCTTTGATCGGGGCGAGGGCGATGATGGGTGTGGGCGCGGCAGCGATCTTTCCCGCGACGTTGGCGATCATCACCAACGTGTTCACGGACAGTCGTGAACGAGCGAAGGCGATCGGGATCTGGAGTGCCGTCAGCGGCATCGGCGTCGCCGCCGGCCCGATCACAGGCGGGTGGCTCCTCGAACACTTCTGGTGGGGATCGATCTTCTACGTCAACCTCCCTGTCGTGGCCCTCGCGATCGTCGCCGCCATTGCGTTCGTACCCGAATCAAAAGACAGCCACATCCCGCGGCTGGACCGGATCGGGCTCGCCTTGTCGATCACATCGATCGGCGCGCTCGTCTTCACGATCATCGAGGCACCCGAAAATGGTTGGCTCAGCCCGTTGACGTTCGCCGGCTTCGCCACCGCCCTCGCCCTGGTCGCCGCGTTCGTCACGTGGGAACTCCGGGTCGAGAACCCGCTGCTCCCGGTTCGCATCTTCGAGAACCTACGGTTCAGCGCCGCGAGCGTGTCGGTCACGTCTGCGTTCTTTGCCCTGTTCGGATTCGTGTTCCTGATCACCCAATACTTCCAACTGATCCGCCGCTACACACCGTTGCAAGCCGGCGTCCGAACATTGCCGGTCGCGTTCTCGATCGCCCTCGCCTCCGTGGTCTCACCTGTTCTCGTCCATCGCGTCGGCACCAAGGTCGTCGTTGCCGCCGGGCTGGCGTCGATGTCCATCGGCTTCCTGTGGGTTTCGACCGCGTCGGCCGCCACCCCGTATACCGAGATCGTCGGCCAGATGATCCTGCTCGGCGCAGGACTCGGCGCAACCACCGCACCCGCCACCGAGTCGATCATGGGATCCCTGTCACTCGACAAAGCCGGCATCGGCTCCGCTGTCAACGACACCACCCGCGAACTCGGAGGCACCCTCGGCGTCGCCGTCGTCGGCTCGGTCTTCACGTCCATCTACGTTTCCAAACTCGCCCGTGGCGCCGTGTTCGCCACACTTCCGCACGACGCCCAGGCCCTCACCAAGGACTCCGTCGCAGCAGCCGGTCGGGTGGCCCCTCAACTCGGCGCCCGCGCAGGCGCATACATCACCGAGGTCAGCAACGCGTTCCTCTCCGGCCTCGCGGTCTCCTGCGTCGTGGTCGCCGGCGTCGCCGCCGCCGGCTCGCTCTTCGCGCTCCGCTACCTCCCAGCACACGCCGGCAAGACAACCCCTCCAACCGAGACCGAACAAGCCGAAAGGGCATTCTCATGAACGATCGCACCCCGACCCAGGTCGACCCGACGGCAGCGCAGACGATCGAAACACTGATGCAGCGCAACCAGCACTACGCGGCCACTCAGTTCACGGGTTTCCGTCCCATCGCCCCAACACTGCGGACCATCGTCGTCGGCTGCGTCGACCCACGCGTCGAACCGTCCCACATCCTCGGTCTCGACACCGGCGAAGCAGTCGTCATCCGAAACGTCGCCGGCCGGATCACACCGAGATTCTTCCAGGAAATGCTCATGCTCCGACTCGTCGCTCAAGCAGACGGCGACCAACCCGGCAGCGGCTGGAACGTGATCGTGCTCCACCACACCGACTGCGGCATCACCCGCCTCAGCCCATACCCCGACCTGCTCGCCGGCTACTTCGACATCGCAGTTGAAGACCTCGACCACGTCCGCCCCAACGACCCATACGCGTCAGTCCAACACGACATCGCAACACTCCGCGCGAACCCCTTCTTCCCGTCCGAGTTCACCCTTACCGGACTCGTCTACGACGTCCACACCGGCATCGTCGACATCGTCACCCCGCCCGCGCCGACACGCCCCTCAGACGCGCCGAGCCCCTGACGGACCGGCCCCGGGGCCGGTACGATGATTTAGTGATAAATATCCCTCGACAGCGGGTTGAGCCCGGGTGATTCAGGGCATCGGTGTGGTCATGCCGAGCCCGGTCGACGATGCGCTTCAGTTGCTCCGCCAGGCGCCGAGCGTGACCAGGGCCCTGCGCGCCGCCGAAACGCTGGCTGCCTTGGCTGTCCGTTCCACGGAGCCGGATCGCGACGCGAGGCGGCTGCGCGACTCGATCGAGCACGACGACGACGTGACAGGGATTGGCGCGGTCCACGCGCTCGGCACCATCGCTGACCCGCTCGTGGACCGGGTGCTGGTCCGACTGCTCGACATCGGTGACCAGCCGCTTGTCAGCCACGCAGCGTGGGTCCTCGCTGCGCGTGCCCCTTCTGCGGCGGCGGTAGGGCTGCTGCAGGATCTCGTGGGGGCGGGTGGCTTCACTGGCATGCTCGCCGAGCGGACCCTCATCGAATGGTCGCGCGACGCTCCCGACCGGGTGCCGATGCCGACCACGGTGCTGGCTCTGCCCGATGCCAGCGACCGCTCCCACCTCAGCCGGAGCCGTCACGTCCACGGTGGCCTTGTCATCGTCCAACTCTTTCTTCACGCCCGGCTCGACGGGAGCGGGTCATCGATTGGGGCCGGCGATGCTGGCGGCATCGCCTCGCTCCTGCGATCGCTGGGCACGTCGTTGTCACGGCTCGACACGGTCGATGAGGTGATCACCATCACCCGCGCCGAACCCGACCGGGTCGGCGACGTGACGCTGTCGGGCTGGCTCGCCGACCGGCATCGCATCGAGCGGATCGCTTACGGCACCGCGGCGACCATCCCCTGGCGTGAGGCGTGGCAGTACCGGGTGCTCCTCGAGCTCGAGCTGGATGCCATCGGTCGGGCACTCGGCGACCGCCGGGTCGTCTGGCACCTGCGGATGGCCGATGTGGGCACCCTCGCCGCATCGGCGGTCGCGCGCCGTCTCGGGCACCGGGTGGTCTTCACCGCGGCTCCGGATCCGCACGTCGTCCTCGATGCACTTGAGGCCGATGGTCGCCTCGACCGCGCCCGCTTCGGCGTCGAGGACGCCGCCTACCAGTACTGGTTCCGGGCCCGGATGGTCGAGCGTCTCAGTGCACAGGTCGATCACCTCACGCTCATGCCGCGGCCCAACCTGCACGCCGAGCTCGTCGAGCTGGTCGGGCTCGACCCTGTCGATCTCGACCGGCGCTCCGACGTCGTGCCCGAAGGTGTCGATGTCGGTGCCGTCGATCAGGCGATCGCCCGTCGCAGCATCGGGACCGCATCTGCCGTCGAGTCGGTCCTGGCCTCTATGCCCGACCATCGTCGGGCGTTGCCGTGGATCCTCAGCGTCGGTCGGTTGCATCCGATGAAGGCGCCGCACCGCATCGTCGCTGCGGCCGCATGGCTCCCGACGCTCAACGAGCGGTTCAACGTCGTCATCGTCGGTGGCGACATCGATGATCCCTCGCCCGACGAGCGGTCGTCGCTCGACATGATCCGCGCCGCTTCGACGATGGGCGACGGCACCGGGCTCGACGGCGTGTTCGTGCTCGGCCGCCGTCCGCCGGCGGAGGTCTGCGATCTGCTCGTACACGCCGCGGAATCCGGCGGGGTGTACGTGTGCGCCAGCGACAAAGAGGAGTTCGGCCTGGCGATCGTGGAAGCGCTCGCAGCCGGCATGGTGGTGGTCGCCCCGCAGCGAGGCGGGCCACGCACCTACATCGACGACGGCATCTCCGGTGTCCTGTGTGACACGTCGTCGGTCCAGGCACTGGCCTCGGCCGTCGAACGCGCGACCAGCCTAGCCGACGACCGCGGACGCATCGAACGCTCGCGAGCGTTCGTGCGTGCCGAGCTCTCGATCGAGACGATGGCACAGCGCCTGGCCGACATCTACGAGGCGCTCTCCCCCGCCGACGTCTCCGTTCAATGAAGCTGCTCGTCGTCAGCCCCGATTACGCGTCGCATATGGAGCCGATCCTGCAGATCGCAGCCGAGTGGCAGCGGTCGGCCGGCCCGGTCGTCGTTGCCACGGGCACGGCGGTGCGTGCGAACGTGGAGCGTCGTGGACTGGCCTGGACCGAGCTCCGCCTCGGCAGGGGCAGCAACGGTGGGGTGATCCGAGCCGACGAGCAGCCGGCCGGCGAGGACGATCACCTGCGCGAGTTCTTCGCCGCGACCCGGGTCGGTGCCGTCGCGACGTTGCGCTACCAGGCCGCTGCACGTAGGCAGGACCTGCTCTTCGAACCCCATCGGATCATGATCGAGCTCGCCGCGATCGTCGCCGAGGTGCAGCCCGACCGGGTCCTCGTCGATCACGTCGCCTTCGGGGCTCGGCTCGCATTGCACGCGCTCGGCATCACCCCGGCCACCATCGTCCTCGGCCACCCGACAGCGCTGCCCGCGCCCGGCGAGCTCTACGGCCTGCCACCGACGTGGCCGACACGCATGCAACCCGACGCCGACGAGCTGGCCGAGCTGGTCCGCACCTGCGCCGACTCGACGGCCGATCTGACCCGAGATTCCAACGCGATGCTCGACGACGCCGCTGCGGATCAGCCGCGCCTCGATGACCTGACCAGCCTTGCTGGGCGACCCACGATCTACATGTACCCGTCAGCGCTGCATGACCCGACACGCCCGCTACCGACCGGTGCGGTCTCGATCGGAACCTTGCGGACGAGTGCGGCTCCGGCCACCGCCGCGGATGCGCCAGACGTTGCCCTGTCGATGGGCGAGGGACCGCTCGTGCTGGTTGCGTTCGGCACGTTCCTCAGTGCCCGCGACGACGTGCTGCGCGTCGCCGTCCAAGCGGCGCACCTCGGCGGCTGGCGCCTGGCACTCGCGACCGGCAGCACCGACGTCGCTGCACTGGGTCCGCTGCCCGCCCGTGCGCTGGTGCAGGAGTACCTGCCTCAGGTCGCGCTGCTGGAACACGCCGACGTGCTGATCACCCATGGCGGCAACAACAGCGTCACCGAAGCATGCGCCGCTGGCGTGCCGATGATCGTGCTGCCCATGTCCACCGACCAGTTCGCCGGCGCCGCTGCCATCGAACGGGCCGGCATCGGGATCGCGCTCGACCCCAACACCGTCACAGCCGAGCAACTCCGTGACGCCGTGCTAACCATCACCAGCGACCAGACCAGCGAACGCATCGCGGCCGTCGCCGACTCGGTCCGACTCGACGGTGGCCCCACTGCCGCCGTGCACGCCATCGCCGGCACCCGCCGACCGGCGTCCGCGCGCCCAGCCAGAGGTGCGCACGACGTGCCGCATTCAGCGGGCAACTCGCTCCCAGAACGACGCAACAGACCGTGACCGACCGGGGCAGAAGGGAATCAAACGGTCGGAGACCACGGCGAGATCGCGATCGAGATCCGCGCGGTCAAGTCACGGACACTCGTTCATGAATCCCGCTGGGAAGGTCGACCTGCCCGTTGAGTGAGGTGAGGTAGGCCCGTGATCGGCACGGTGCCTCGACAGTGACGGCACGGGATGCCGAGCTCGACGCGGATGACGCCCGATCCAGGGCTTGCGCAGGCCGGGCAGCGCACGGCGAGGCGGGCCGCCAACCGTTGCGCGGCTGCGGCGATGACCGGGCGCCGGCTGGGGCAGTGGTGGGCTCGAAGGTCGGTCTCGATCCGGACCCGCCTGCCAGGCGACCTCGAGGCGCAGTCTTGGATGGCCTGATCGAGACCTCGGCGGTCGTGGATGCCTTTCACGATTGGCCCCCGGTGGTCCCGGCTGCGCGCACGATGTGCCGTGCTCGGGGAACCGTGCCCGCACGAGCAGGTCGTCGATTACGTCACCGGGCCGAGTGTCGGCTGTCACTGTGACGGCGGTGAATTCGGTGACGGCCTTGGCGACGACGATGCCGCGGTCGTCGTCGCGTGCACCACGATCTCTGTTGCTGCGATCACGAACGGCAACGCCGACCGCGGCGCGAACGTGCCTTCGGATGCGATGCCGAGCCGTGCCCTGGTGGCACGCATGCCGAGGCGAGCTTTCGCGACCGCTGTCTGCCGTGCGCCTCCCGGACGGCACACGTCGCCGGTGAACGTGGCGAGGCGATCCGTGTCGACCTGGACGGTCTCAACGGACATCCCGAGTGTTGCGTGCAGTGGAGGCCCGATCAATGGCAGCTTGTCGTGCTTGGTCGCCAACATCGCGGTCGTCCGGCGTACGCCGACGTCGCCGCCGCACACGTGGTTGCCGCTGGCTCATCGCGTCGCCCCTTTCGGCTGCGGGTGTGCGGGCCGCGAGGTCCAGCCAGCGGTAGTCCGTTCCTCGACGACGCCGTTCGACGGTTCGATGCGGAGCAGGTTGAGCCATCCGTGGAGGACGAGGTCGCGCACGACCGGTTGGGCGTCGATCACGGTGTCGATCGCCGTGCGTGGCGCTTCGATGAACACGGACAGCCGGAGCGGGTGGTGGCGCAGCGTGTGGCCGTCGTGGAGGGATTGGATAGCGAGGCCGATGCGGAGGTCGCCACCGTTGCCTTCGAAGACTCCGATGTTGCCTCCGACGACGTTGTGGAGCGTCTTGTCACCGCTGCCGTAGCGGCCGTTGTCGACCGTTGACGCGTGGTATTGCAGGTTGATCCAGTTCGTCACGACCATGGGTGCGGTCATGATCAGCGTCAGCACCGCCAGGTCGGGGTCGGTGCTCCAGTCGTAGTCGTGGAGGAAGCAGCGGCCCTCGAGATCGAGGTGCCGGGTGCGCCACCGTGGGGCGACGACGAACGCTGCGTTGTCGGCGAGGCCCCATTCGGGCCGGACCTGGGACCAGTCGGTCGCGCGTTCCATGACTGCGCGTTCCAACCGTTGCGTTGACGCCGCGAGCGTGCCGAGGCCCAGCGAACCGGCGCGCTCTGCCCGGGCCGCCTCACCGCCCCCGCGGAGCCACCCTTGCAGTTCGCTGAGCCGTTCAACATGCGAGGCGGGGGCGACGTCGGTGTCGAACAGCTCGACCTGGTCGGTGGTGGTGGTGTGGAGGCCGGCGACGAACCATGTCGATGCCGGCACGTCCACGCCGAGCGCTGCGAGCTCGCGGCGCACCGGCCCGTCGTTGAGGATGTCTGCCAGGACGCGGGCATTCACTTCGCCTGTTTGGCCGCCGCATGCGCCGCAGTCGAGTCCAGCGGAGTGTGGGTTGTTCGCACTCAGGCTCCCGTGGCCGCACAGCATGACCAGCGGCGCGAAGCCGTCGAGGAGTCCCATCCCGGTGAGGACGCGGTGAGCGAGCGCGGCAGCGGCAGCGGGGTCGTCATCGATCAACGCGAGCCGTGGCCGCACCCGTTCGTGGGCGCGATCGATCGCCTCGTGCTCCCATTTCGCTGGTCGGTGCCGGTGAGGGAGGGCCGCTTTGGCGAGCTTGACCAAGTAGCCGATGCCCATCGTCTCGACGAACGAGAAGATCGACGACGGCAGGTGACGGAACGCATCCCGACGTTGCCGCTCGGCAAGCACGTCCGAGCTTTTGATGCTCACCGGGCGGCCGAACCGGTCCGTGGCGACGTCGACGACGTTGAGGACCGGGGCGAGGAGGCCGGGCAGCTGCGGTCGTGTCATAGCGCCGCCAGCCGGTGAGTACGAGATCGGCAATCCGAAGAAGCCGGCGAACCCGCGGGTCTGGACCGCGGCGCTGGTGGCCTTGAGCGCCCGCCGGAAGACCTCGGAACGGACGTCGATGCAGAACACCGCCTGCACGCCTGCCGAGTCACCCGCCGGTCTCGCTGTCGCGAAGCCATCGATGAGGGTGTCCTGGTAGGTGCGCTCCAGCGCTGTTTGGAGCACCCAATCGAGCCGCTGCGACTGACGCATCGCATCGACCACAGCACCGGCACCGTTCCACGCTCCCGACAAAGAGCCGAGCGTGCGTGTCGTGTCGCCGGTGCTGTCGCCGTCGGTGGCGAGCAACCACTCCCAGCCGAGCCGGATCGCCAGGAGCTCGACGATGGTTCCATCATCACGGTCGGCGAGCCGCGCCTGGAACCGCCGATAGGCGCACCACGCAGCCCATCCGTTGACCGCAGCAAGCACAGCGGTCAGGTAGGCCTCGCAGACCTCGTCGGCGATGCCGAGCTCGTGGACGATGAACGCGACCGCATCCGACGGTGTGGCGGGGAGCGAGTCGAGTTGGCGGCGGGCCCATCCGGCGCCGTCTCGCCATCTGAACCCGTGGGTGACCGCAGGGCTCGCGCACCAGGAGGCGAACAGCCCGTGATCGCAGTCGCCAGGCCATGTGGCCTGCCACTCGTCGAAGTGGCCGGCACAGTGCTGGCCGATCTGATGGGCGATGAGATCGGACCAGGTGCGCCCCGGCACCGGTCCGGGAACCGGAGCCGCATCGATGATGTCGGACACGAGCGGCAGCCGCGTCAGTGCCGGTGTTTGGGAGGGGTGGGGGGCGTGCACGAGTTCGCGGGCGGCTGCGGCCAGGTCGGGGTCACCGGCTACGACCGCGGCGGCATCGAGATGACGGTCAGCGATCCGGCCGGAGGCCCACTCGTCATAGAACCATGCGCGGGGCATGGTCAAGGGTGTGCCCGCGAGCGCTCCGAGGCGGGCAGCGGCATCGCCGATCGGCAGCTGGCGCCAACCCCAGTACGGGTTCACGGCGATGAAGCGATCGAGAGGCCAGGTCGGCGCGACACGGTCGCATGCGCCGTCGATGGCACTGCGCACCGCCGCTGGGGTTTCGGAGTCGACAGTCGTTGTCATCACAGGTTCCGTTCAGAGTGGGGCGGGGTCGGCTGTCACGACCCACGCGCGAGGCAGAGGCGTTGCACGGGCGTGCGGTGCGGGCGGCGCCGACACGGCGAACGCGAGCCGGGTGAAGGTTTCGTCGAGGAACAACCCGGCGTAGATCCAGGGCCGGATTCGCCGCGCGATCCGGCCGTGCGGTGCCACGAGGAACAGGGTCTGCGCGACGAACAGCACGCCGAAACCAATCGATGTGACCGCGAGCAACGCGATCGGCGTCGTCCTGGCGTGCGGCACCCATCGTCCGAACAGATCGTGCAGAGCCACGTACACGACGGGCACGACCACCGCCTGGGCGAGGAGTGAGGAGTTCGCTCGCCCATGCCGCGGTGTCGTCAGCGGCACCAGTGCCAGGGCGACGATGCCGAGCAACACCCATGCTGTCGCCGACAGCGGTGCCGTGCCAGGACTCAGCGCCCAGGCGGCACCGACAGCGACGGTCGCAGCGACGGCGATCAATGTGCCGGCGACGAGCGCGCGGACGTGCGGCGGGTCGGGCGGGATCGCGAGCTGCCTGCGTTGCGTGTTGCGGACCGTGCCGCCAGCGCTGAGGAACGCGTGCGCCTTGTAGACCGAGTGAGCGAGCAGGTGCAGCAGTGCCATCTCCCAGATGCCGAGGCCGCACTGCATCAGCATGAAGCCCATCTGCGCACAGGTCGACCACGCCAACGCCACCTTCACGCTCACTCTCGTGGTCATTACCAGCGAGGCGATGACAGCGGTCAGCACACCGACGATCACCAGCAGCGTGCGGGTCTCGACGGCACGATCCACGAGCGGGGCGAAGCGGAGCAGCACCAGTCCGCCCAGGTTCACGACGCCAGCGTGGAGCAGCGCCGACACGGGAGTCGGTGCTTCCATCACCTGGATCAGCCAGCCATGGAACGGCAGCTGTGCGCACTTCAGCACGGCTGCGACCGCGACGAGCATGATGCCCACCCGGGCGCCCCAGGGCAGCGCCGCCGATGCAACGGCACGCACGACGATCTCGTCGATCCGCAACGTGGAGAACGTGAGCCCGAAGGCAACGGTCGCTGCGAGCATGCAGGCGTCCGCGCAGCGAGCCAGCAGGAACTTCTTGTGGGCGATTGCGACCGCCACCGGGCGATCACCGAAGAATGTCAACAACCCGTGCAAGGCGACGCTTGCAGCAGTCCACGCCGCGACGAGCACCACAATCTGGTTGGCGACGACGACCAGCGACACGGCGGCCAGGGTGGCCAGCAAGCGGCACACGTACCGACGTTCGTGCGGGTCGCCACGAAGGTACGTCGACGAATAGCGCACGACCACCGCGCCCACGAGGCAGATCAACATCAAGACCGACACCGTCACGTTGTCGACGCGCACCAGCCCGTTGGCCATCGAACCCATCCCGACACGCACCGCCGTCAGCGCCAACGCGGCGAGCCCCATCGCACCGGTCGCAGCCTGTCCGAGCCGCCACGATGTCGCCACGGAGGTCCGACGAACGGCAAACGACGTGATCCCAGCAGCCATCGCAGGCGCCACCGCGAGCACGGTCGACCATGCCGGGAGGTTGGGGAGCGGAACGGAGTCGAGCAGAGCAATCACGAGAAGCCTTCGGAGGAGATGCACACGGTCTGACCAACTCTCGTCATCACCTGTCGTTCTGTCCAATACATGTTCACGTACAATTCGTTCACTGAAACCGAACGATTGGTGACACGTGAGCCAGCTCAACTACCACCACCTGCGGTACTTCTGGAACGTCGCCAAAGAAGGCAACCTCACCCGAGCCGCTCGGCAGCTCCACCTCTCGCAATCGGCCCTCTCTGCTCAGATCAAGCAGCTCGAGATCGACCTCGGCCAACCGCTCTTCCACCGCACCGGCCGCACACTCACCCTCAACGACGCGGGTCGGGTAGCGTTCGGCTACGCCGACAGCATCTTCGCATCGGGCATCGAGCTCGTCGAAGTACTGAGCGGAGGACGAAGCGAAGAACGACAGGTACTGCGCATCGGGGCCGTCGCCACAGCATCACGAAACTTCCAGGAGAACTTCATCCGACCCGTCCTCGACCGTGACGACGTCCAGCTGGTGCTGGTCTCGGGCAGCCTGCCCGAACTGCTCGCCCGGCTACGCGTCCATTCGATCGATCTCGTCCTCTGCAACCAGCGCGTCCACGCCAACGCAAGCGACCCCTGGCGATGCCGACGCATCGCCCGCCAACCTGTCAGCCTCGTCGGCCGGCCCGACACCGCACCTTTCAGATTTCCCGACGACCTCGCCCGCGTGCCGCTGCTGCTCCCCGGACGCGACAACGAGATGCGCACGACCTTCGATGCCCGCTGCGAACAACTCGGCATCCGATATCGGCTCCGCGCCGAGGTCGATGACATGGCAATGCTGCGCCTCCTCGCCCGGGACACCGCCAGCGCCGCGCTCATGCCAACCGTCGTCGCCCAAGACGAACTCGCAAGCCGCCGACTGATCGAACTCGCCGTGGTCCCCGACCTCTACGAGAACTTCTACGCCGTCACCCTGCAACGCCGCTACGCACCACCCCTCATCAACCAACTCCTCTCCCGCATCGACGTCGACGTCCTCACCCCACCACCGCCTCCTCGGGACGCACTCCTGTGAAGGATGCGCCCAGCTGACTCAAGCGCTTCTGTTCTGGTGACGACACGCTCACGGTGCTCGATCAAGTGCACAGGGAAATCGAACGCCTGCGGCTCGAGATGGACCAACGCACCAGCGCACCGCAGCTCACGACCACTCACAAGGGAGCGTCTGACAGTCCCGCCGGAGGACGCACCGTTCGAGTCTGCATCGATGTCACCTTGACGGACTCCGCAAAGAGGCGCAGAGTGCCGATTCGATCTGCATTTGCGTGATGTCTGAGTCCAGGAACCGGACCGTAACCCTCAGGCAGAGAGCGCCGGCGCACTCCCTGACGCTCGGAAACACGGTGTAACCAGTTGTGGTCTGAGAAGGCGAGCCATTGCTCGCCGGAGAGTAGGACCGATTCCGAAAACATCGAGGTCTCAACGTGGTGCGCCCCAGGTCTCCTGACTGCTCTGGCGCAGGGTGGTTCATGAATTGGAGATGGCTGTTGCGTCGTGGGCGATGCCGTGGAGGAGTCCGGGGAAGACGAAGCGGTGGAAGGGTGCGACGGCGTACCAGTAGATGCGACCGAGTAGTCCACGTGGGCGGAAGCGAGCCGTTTGCACGAGGCGTGTTCGTGTGCCGTGGGGTTCCAGGGACCATTCGAGCCACGCTTCTCCCGGGAGGCGCATCTCGGCGTGCAGTACCAGGAGGCGGTCGACATCGAGGTTGTCGACGCGCCAGAAGTCTATGGGTTCACCGATTGACAGTTGGTCGGGGTGGCGGCGGCCTCGTCGCAATCCGGGTCCGCCGGCGATCTGGTCGAGGACACCGCGAGCCTTCCAGAGGAACTCGCCTGCGTGCCAACCGTTTTCGCCGCCCACCCGGCATAGCGCTTGCCAGGTGCGGTGCAGATCGGCGTCCACGACGACGCAACGGACGTCGGTGAGTTCGGTGCCACCGGCCCAGTCCGGGTCGGTTGCCCAGGATTGCCACACTGGTGAGGACGCGTCGTCGAACTTCGTCGGAACGTCACCGACTGCTGTTCGTCCGATCGCCCTATGGATCGCTTCAGCGAGCGGGACCCGCTCGAACGGGAAGAGCACCTCGGCGCGTCGATCAGTGACGATCACCGAGTTGACGAGCGAGTCGACAAGCGGACGGGCGAGCTGGGCGGGCACCGGTGTGACGAGCCCGACCCACAGCGATGACAATCGAGGGGTCAACACCGGCACGGGGATCAGCCGGCGTTTCCCTACGTGTCAGGCTTAGGTGAGACGCCCGCTGTTGCGGATCTTCCCTTGTAGGGCGAGAACGGTTACCTATTTCGATGTCTATGCCTATCGCAGTGTTGAACGGACGTGTCCATGATGTGGGCGTGTCTGATGTTGAT
>JBBRPP010000031.1:0-68539 GCA_038227995.1 Acidimicrobiales bacterium | reverse complement strand
ACGCCTGCACGGCGAGATCACCGACGACGCCAGCTACACGACCCCTGCAGAGTTCGAGAGCCTCTACTACGGTCAGAACCGGCAGGCCTTCGAGGCAGCCACCCAATAGCCCGAGCAGTCACCAAACTCGGGGCGGTTCAGTGATCCACGAACATCAGGTCGTGGGCATGGGTCCCCGCCCCGACGGGTGGTGCCCACACTGTTGGTCGATGGATCGAGTGCGTCACACGTACCTCTACCTGCGCGACCACACCGATGTGTTCGAGAGACACGTCGACCTTCTCCATATCGCGCCGGAACTCAGTCTCGGATCGCTGTTGGGCACGATGCAGAACATCACCTACCTCAGCGGCGACTTTGATCCGAAGGCGGCAATGAGGCAGATCGATCTGACCGACACCGGGCTTCCAGACGAGTCCTTCGATGTCGTCATTTGCAGTCACGTTCTGGAGCACATTCCCGACGACCGGCGTGCAATGCGTGAGGTGCGTCGAATCCTGCGGCCGAACGGTCTGGCAATTCTCCAGGTTCCCATTTCGTTCGTCCACGAGCAAACGATCGAGGACGAATCCGTCACCGACGCCGCCGAACGCGAACGGCAGTTCGGCCAGATCGATCACGTACGGATCTACGGGCGCGACTACGTCGATCGGCTCCAGGACGCCGGCTTTTCCGTCGAACAACGAAACCTGACGCGCGAGAACGGGTCGGAGTTCGGCGCCAGGTTCGGATTGCTCGCGGACGAGGAGCTGTTCGTGTGCACCCCACGTGGTTCATGATCTGACCGAAGGTCTTCGCCGACGTGTGTCTCGTCGGTCGTCGACACACACATGGAGACGCCAACGACACCCAAGCCGGCGAGGGTGAGACGTGACGGGCCGTCCATAGACTCCGCTCGGTGTTCGACGAATTGATTGCCACGAGGATGGCGACATGAATGACGCAGGTGGTCCAGCGATCAGCGTCGTGATCCCGACGTACAACCGCGTCGAGCGACTGAAGTCGGTGCTCGATGGGCTGACGAAGCAGACGCTCGATCGAAGTGAATTCGAAGTCATCGTCGTCTCCGATGGCTGCACCGACGCGACGGACGATTTCCTTCGTTCAGGCCCAACGCTCGCAGTTCGTCACATCGAGCAGGAGAACTCCGGCCCGGCGGCAGCCCGAAACCACGGGCTCCGGCTCTCCGTTGGACGACTCGTGCTCTTCATCGACGATGATGTCGTGCCGTCTCCTCGGCTGTTGAAGACGCACCTCGAGGCCCACGGCGATTCGACGTCCACGGTCGTGATCGGGCCAATGCTCAACGCGGCAGATTTCGCGTACAGCCCTTGGGTCGCATGGGAACAGTCGATGCTGTACAAGCAATACGCCGCAATGCGGGACAATCGGTACCCACCGACCTTCCGGCAGTTCTACACCGGCAACGCGTCCGCGCCGCGCGATCTGCTCGTTGCGGCAGGCGGTTTCGACACCACGTTTCGACGCGCAGAAGATGTCGAGCTGGCCTACAGGCTCTCCGAACTGGGCGCCACATTCGTGTTCGACGAATCAGCCGAGGCCTTCCACTACGCCGTGCGTTCCTATGAGTCGTGGCTGGCCACGTCGTCGGCCTATGGCGCCAACGACATCGCGTTCGCCCGTGACCACGGGCAGACGTGGTTGATCCCGAAGATGATCGACGAGTTCGGTGCCAGGAATCTGCTGACACGCTTCCTCGTCCTGTCGTTGCTGACCCATGAAAGGCCCACGCACGCGGTAACTCGGGGGCTGCGTCATGTCGCCCTCGTTGGACACAAGGTCTCACCTCGAATCGGCGCTGCCGCTCTCAGCGCCGTCTACGGGCTGAACTACTACGTCGGCGCAGCGACCGCGTCCGGGAATCCCGCCACATTCAGACGAATGCTGCGCGGCAAGGTCCCACCGGCGACCTTCTGACGCCGACCGTTGAACTGCTCCGCGAGGTCAATGTGCGGAATCGAGCGTACGAACGACGCGCGCGGGTACCCCGGCAACGATCGTGTTGGGCTCGACCGACTTCGTCACGACCGCCCCGGTCGCCACGATGGCACCAGCGCCCACGACGACGCCGGGCAAGATCGTGCATCGAGCCCCGAGCCACACCCCGTCACCAATTTCGATCGGAGCGTCACGTAACGCTCCTGCTCGCTCGCTCGGAGGTCCGACATCATGGGTGCTGGTGAGGAGCATCACCTGATGGCCCATCGCCACTCGGTTGCCGATGGTGATCGGCCGGGACGCATCGAAGACGCTCGACATGTTGATCCAGCAGTCCGTTCCGATCGTCACCCGGGATGCAGGTCGACCCGCACCATGGATGTTGATCGGGCCTCCGATCGTCGTTCCTCGACCGATCCTGACGCCTGCGAAACGGAGGAGCCGGACCCGGCTGCGGTTCCCCACAAGTGGAGGGAACAAGCCGATGATGGCCTGCACAATACTGAATCGGACATCGAGGTTGCCGAACTCCTCGGCGATGCGCGAGCGCAACAAGGCGCGCCGATCCGTCATGGTCGGGCCCGATTCGGCTCGAACTCGGCGACGTTCGGTGCGTTGGCTTGCAGCTTCGGCAACGCTGACGATCGGCCGAGATCGACGGTGCCCGGCCGAACGACCGATGTGCATTGATGGGGGACCCGTGACGCCACGCTGCAAACGTATCCGTCCGATGCGAAACATGTGGTCCGAGCGACGATCCGAAGCGCATGCACGCTGCGGACGCGTCCCCCTCGGTCGCCAAGTGTTCACGAAATGGTCACAGTCGTCCGCTTCGTCGTCGGATCACCCAATGGCTTCGCCACGTACAGTTGTTGTGATTATCACGACGCATCGAAACACGTTTCCCGAGGGCGACGGGATACCGCGAGATGCGACGCGATACCGTGACGAAAGTCGGCGCGAAAGAGATGGTGTCATACGTGGACAAGCGGCTGCGTGTTGGGTTCATGATGGACCAGATCGCTGGGCATGTGACCAACTACCGGAATCTTCGTCGCTACGTCGATGCAGATACGTCCATCGATCCGGTGTGGTGGGAGGTCAACTTCTTCGATCCGAACGGAAAGATCGAACGGGCCGCGAAGAAGCTCCGGAAGGTGCCCACCTACGTCACCGGCGTGTCACGGGGCTCGATCGAGTTGCGTCACGGGCTCACGAGTGCCGATTTCGACGTCATCTATTGCAACAGCTCCGTCGCCGTGTTCTTCGCACGTCGCCTGGGCCGCACTCCCACCCTGCTGGATTTTGATTCGACACCGGTCCAGATCGACCGCATGGAGTCCTACATGAGTCCCAAGGACCCGGCTCCCGTGGCGTTGTTGAAGGACAAGATGAACCGCCGCCTCTTTCACGCTGTACACACCGTGCAGACCTGGTCGTCGTGGGCTCGACAATCGTTCATCGACGACTACGGCGTGCCGTCCGATCGCGTGGTGATCAACCCGCCTGGCGTGGATCTCGAGCTGTGGGAGCGATCGGGCGAACCCCGTCCTTCCGACGGTTCGGTACGGGTTCTGTTCGTCGGCGGTGATTTCGTGCGAAAGGGCGGGAACCTGCTCGTCGAGTGGTTCAAACAACTCCCACCCGGGCAGGTGCGTCTCGATCTCGTCACCCGAGAGCCCGTCGATCCGCACCCAGGCCTGTTCGTTCACGCCAACCTGACGCCGAACAGCGCCGAACTGCTGCGCCTCTACCACGACGCGGATCTGTTCGTCCTCCCCAGTTTGGCCGAGTGTTTCGGCATCGCCACAGTGGAGGCCATGGCGGCGGGCCTCCCGGTGGTCGCCTCGGACTCCGGGGGAACCGCCGACATCATCGCCGAGGGTGAAAACGGCCACATCGTGGCTGCGGGCGATCAACGCGCGCTGAATGCCGCGCTCGATTCACTGGTCGCGTCGCCGGAGCGCAGGCTTGCGATGGGACGGGCGTCGCGTCAACGCGCCGAGGAGCTCTTCGACCTCCGGATCACCTCACGCCGCACGATCGAGCGCCTGCAGTCCCTGAGCGCTGGCGGCCGGTAACGCTCACATCGCAGGGGCAGCAGTTCATTCGAGTGCGACTGACTTCCGAGCCTGACGGACAACATGATCCGAACGCGCGCCGCCAATCTGACGATTCGAGCTGCGAAACTGAACGGATGCGGGCAATCGAGGCGGTCGAACACTCACACGGTCATTCACGACGGAGACCCGGCCGTCGGAAGCCGTTGCTGAGCGGGCTGGCCGCCGTCGTGCTGGCCACGACCGGATGCAGCAGCGACCGAAGCGATCTCCCTCGTAACGCCGGTTCCACTGTCGAATCCACAGCCGCTCCGACCCCTGGCGTCACCTCGGAAAGCTCGACGACGTCGCATTCCACGGCACTGTCGACGTCCGGCTCGGCGGCACCTGACGCAAACCGGCGAAAGGATGCCGGATGTCAGTTCTCCACCGCCGTCACGATGGCATTTTGTGAGTCGTTCGGCGCCCCCGACCCGAATCCGAAGACACGATCCGGAGACCTGGACGCGACCGTTTGGGGAGTCTCGCGGACGAACACGGTCACCAACTGGACTCAGGGTGAAATCAACCAGTGGAAGACTGCCACGCTCAGCGGATGCGGGAAGGACCAACAGGTGACTCCGCCGCACGACGTCCAGATCTGTGACGGCAGGTTGTTCGAGGCGGTTGCCGACAGTGGTGGTCAGTCGACCCTTGCGCTTTATCCGAAGCAGCCCTTCGACATCGCCGGACGGACGGGAACCGTCGTGTTCGACGTCTCGGCCGACTCGGCCGGCGTCCACAATGCGTGGCCCGAGTTCTGGTGGACGGACCAACCGGTGCCGGCGCCGCACGGCCACCAGTCTGCCCAGTCGCCCTTCGCCGCGAACAGCTTCGGGTTCGACATCACGGGATGCGACGGTGACCAGACGGGCATCAACAAGATGATGACGACACGCAACCACGTCTACGAAGAGATCCCCTTCACCGCCGTCGGGTGCATCACCAAGGGGTCGCCGACCGGCGGGCTCAACCACTTCGAGGTTCGGCTCAGCGCGGGTCGGGCCGAAGTGTGGGCAACGGACGCTGGCTCGACGGCCTTGCGCATGATCGCGTATGCGGACCTCACGATGCCACTGACACGCGGAGTGATCTGGCTCGAGGACATCCACTACAACGCATGCAAGGAGGGGTTCGGCACTCCACAGTGCGATCACACCTTCGCCTGGGACAACGTCGGCTTCGACGGACCAACGCCGTACCGCGACCTGACCTTCGACGTGCAGGACGCTCTCGACCCCGTATCCGAGCTCGGAGGAGTCAACCTCGGATACTTCGTCGATCGCACAGCCATTTCCCTGAGCGCCCCCGATGTGCATTGGGACCAGGTGCCGACCAAGCAGTTCGTCGCCTTCAACTGGTTCCCGTGGCAGCCGGTCGTACCCAGCGTGCGAGTCAATGGTGGGCCGTGGCACGACACCCCATGGCCCTTCGACGACGAAACCTACGTCTGGAGGACGATCGCCGTCCCCATTTCTTTTTCGGAAGTGAAGTCGGGCAAGAACACGATCGAGTTCAAATACGCCAATGACGACGGCACCGTCGTGTCCAATGTCGACGTCATTCTGATTGCCGCGACAACTGTCCCCTGAATCCAGCGACACGGACACCGGCGCTCAGCTCCGAATCGTCATGAAATCGTCAACTACGGTGCGGTACGTGTTGCCCGATCGCGAATCTTGGGACCGATCCACGGCAAACTTTGCAGTCCCCGTCGATTCCCGGAAGCCATGTCATGCCTCGTCCGTTCGGCCGCCGAACGCGCTCCCGAATATAGGTGATGACCAGGGAGTGATTCGCCGTTCACGGCCGGCATCGGCGACCACTTCGCCGGGCGTCGACACAGAATGCGCAGCGCGGCTCCACACGCCGCACGCCGTCATCTCGATCGTTGACCAACGGTTCGGCAACTCAAGGACATTCCGTTACAGACCGATGACAACATATGTCCGTTCGATCAGTACTTCGCCGCCCTCGGTACTACGCACTGCCACTCCTGCTCGTCGTCACGGCGCGCTGTGCGCCGATCGGCGGTGGATCACACCCAGTCTCACCAACGCCGATCACGGTCCACGCTCCGACGAGCCCCGTCGAACCGACCACACCGGTCGATCCACACCCGACCACCCCCGTGACGGTCGCGGCGACCACGCCCACCACTGCCGCCCCAACACCGGCGATCATCACACCAGTCGCGTCGACGACAGCCCCAACGACAACGACAACGACAACGACCGCTCCGGCACCTGCAACCACTCCACCCGCTTCCACCACGACAACGCCGGCGACCACGACACCGACAACCACGACACCCACGACACCGACAACGACCGCTCCGGCGGGCCCCGGGGTCGGTGGTACAGGACCGGCCGCTTCGGTGCGCAAGAGCGGTGAATGCGTCTTCTCGCACGCCGTGACTCTCGCATTCTGCGACCCCTTCACCGTCGCCACGCCCAACGCGGCGACACGGACAGGTGCCCTGGACTCCAACGTCTGGAGCGTCTCCCGAACCAACACCTTGACCAACTGGACGCAGGGTGAGGAGAACTATTGGAAGTCCGCGACGCTCGTCGGGTGCGGAGCGGATCAGACGGTCAACGCTCCGAACGACGTGCAGATCTGCAATGGCCGCTTGTTCGAAGCGGTGTCGGACGGCGCCGGCCAATCCACCTTGGCCATGTACCCGAAACAGCCATTCGACATCGCGGCGAGGACCGGGACCGTCGTGTTCGACGTCTCGGCAGACTCGGCTGGCGTCCACAACGCCTGGCCTGAGTTCTGGTGGACGGATCAGCCGGTCCCGGCGCCACACGGCCACCTCTCCGCCCAGGACCCGTATGCGGCCAACAGCTTCGGCTTCTCGATCGCCGGATGTGATGGCAACCAGACCGGCGTCGACAAGATGATGATCACTCAGAACTTCGCCTACACAACCATTCCCTTCACCTCGTTGGGATGTGTCACCAAGGGCTCTCCGACCGGCGGGCTGAACCACTTCGAGGTTCGGATCAGCCAGACCCACGTCGAGGTCTGGGCGTCAGAGCCTGGATCCACCGTCGTGAAGGAGATCGCCTTCAGCGACTACACGCTGCCGCTGACGCGCGGCGTGATCTGGATGGAGGACGTGCACTACAACGCGTGCAAGCCGGGCTTCGGGACACCGCAGTGCGATCACACCTTTGCCTGGGACAACGTCGGCTTCGACGGCCCGACGCCGTATCGAGACCTCACCTTCGATGTGCCCGACGCTGCCGATCCGGCTGCCGGCGGCTTGAATCTCTCCTACCGAGTCACGACCAACCCGACCGCTGTCACGGCTCCTGGGGTCTATTGGAATCAAGCTCCGACCAAGCAGTTCGTTGCATTCAACTGGTTCTCGTGGGAGGCCGCTGTGCCGAGCGTCCGGGTCAACGGGGGCCAGTGGCACGACACGCCATGGCCGTTCGACTCCGAGACGTTCGTGTGGCGCACGATCGCGGTTCCGGTGCCCATGAGTGAGGTCAAGCCCGGGAACAACATGATCGAATTCAAGTTCTCCGGGGCGAACGGCACGACCGTGGCAAACGTCAACCTCATCCTCATCGCCGCTGGTCCGGTCCCCTGATCGCACGATCGGGACGGTCGGGTTGCGTCCGGTGAGCCGCTGATCGGCCATCGGACGTGACGCCTGTCCGGACAGTGTCGCGCCACCGAGCGTGCCATTTGTTGTAACGTGACCGTCATATTCGAGCGCCGGGCGGGCGCCTGCGATGAAGCGAAGAGGTCACATGCTCCGATCCCGAATTGCCTTGGCTGTCATAGGTTTGTTGACGGTGCCAGGTGTCCTGACAGCGTCAACTGCCGGCGCATCGACACTCCGTCCGAATGCGGTTTCAGCAACACAACCGACACGGATTCTTGACACTCGGATCGGACTGGGTGCGCCTCAGCAACCGCTGACCCTTGGTTCGACGATCACGATCGGTGTGCCAGCCGCCATCGCTGCAGGCGCCTCCAGCGTCGTGCTCAACCTGACGGCGACCGATGCGACGGCGAATGGATTCGTCAAGGCCTGGCCCTGCGCTGATCCGATGCCGGCGACCTCGGTGTTGAACTTCACTCCGGGGCATACCGCGGCGAACGCCGTGATGCTCAAGCTGACCAGTGCCGGGATCTGTCTCACGTCGAACGTCGCGGTTCAAGTGATCGCCGACGTCAGCGGTTGGTACACGGGCACCGATGACTTCGTCGGCTCCACTCCGAATCGAATCCTCGACACTCGCGTCAGCAAGAACCCGCTCGCGGCCGGGCAAGAGCGGTCGTTGGCAATCGCCGGTCAGCCCGGCATCGGTGCCAACGCAACCATGGCTGCGCTCAACCTCACTGTCGACACGCCCGCCGCGGCCGGATACCTCGTCGCCTACCCGTGCGGCACGACGACCAACGGCTCGACAGTCAACTTCTCGGCCGGCGAGACTGTCGCCAACCTGACCCTCGTCGGGTTGAGTTCCGGCAAGGTCTGCCTGCGTTCCAACGTCAGTGTGCAGCTCGTGGTGGACAGCTACGGATGGTCCGCGGGAGCAGGAAAGCTCGCAGTCCAGTCCCCGACCCGCCTCCTCGACACTCGCGATCCTGCCCAATGGCCGACGGGCATCGTGCAGTCGACCAGCACGGTCCAGCTGCGTGTCGCCGGTCGTGCCGGCGTCCCGAACACTGCTGACGCCGCCTTGCTCACCGTGACGGTGGCCGGCGCCGGTGGCGACGGCTTCGTCACGGTCTGGGGATGCGACCAGACATTCCCGCTCGCCTCGACCATCAACACATGGCAAGGCGCATTGCGGTCCAACCTCGCACTGGTCAAGCTGTCGATCACCGATGGCACCGCGTGCCTGCAGTATCGATCATCCAATGGCACGGCGACGCACCTCGTCGTCGACGCGGTCGGTTGGAGCACCGGGGGTCCGACGCGACTGCCCCCCACCGGAGTCGGGACACTGCTCCTTCCGGGAGCCACGACCTGCACATCGAGCCAGCCCGTGACGTTCGCGTTCTGTGATTCGTTCGGCGCAGCGAATGCCAATCCGCTGACTCGCAGCGGGGACCTCGACGCAACCGTCTGGGGTGTCTCGCGGACGAATTCGCTGACGAACTGGACACAGGACGAATTCAACCGCTGGCCGACGGCGACGATGGTTGGGTGCGGAGCGGATCAGCCGGTGACGGCTCCGAATGACGTCAAGATCTGCAATGGTCGGGTGTACGAGGCAGTCTCGGACCAGGGCGGCCAGACGACGCTCGCGATGTACCCCAAACAGCCGTTCGACATCGCCGGTCGCACCGGAACGGTGACATTCGACGTCTCCGCTGATTCAGGCGGCCCCCACAATGCATGGCCGGAATTCTGGTGGACGGATCAGCCGGTGCCGGCTCCGCACGGACACCTCGCCTCTCAGGCGCCCTACGCCGCCAACAGTTTCGGATTCGCCGTCGATGGCTGCGCCGACAATCAGACCGGTGTCGGCAACATGATGATCACCCGGAATTTCGTCGAGCAGGACATCCCGTTCACGTCGGTTGGTTGCATCAACAAGGGCTCTCCCACTGGTGGCCTCAACCACTTCGAGGTCCGGATCAATGCGAACCGGGCCGAAGTGTGGGCGTCCGATCCCGGCTCCACTGCAGTTCGCCTGATTGCCTTCGCCGACGTCGCGATGCCCTTGACCCGTGGCGTGATCTGGATGGAAGACATCCACTACAACGCCTGCAAGCCTGGTTTCGGCGTCCCCCAATGCGACCACACGTTCGCCTGGGACAACGTCGGTTTCGACGGACCCACGCCGTATCGCGACCTGACGTTCGACGTCCAGGACGCGTTGACGCCCTCGAGCGAAGGTGGGGTCAACCTGGGATACCGCGTGACAACGGATGTCACGGGTGTCACTGCGCCGGGCGTCTATTGGACGCAGACACCCACCAAACAGTTCGTCGCGTTCAACTGGTATCCCTGGGACGCTTCGGTGCCGAGCGTGCGAGTCAACGGCGGAGCCTGGCACGACACTCCGTGGCCGTTCGACAGCGAGACCTTCGTGTGGAGAACGATTGCGGTTCCCGTCTCGCTCAGTGAGATCCACAGCGGCTCGAACACCATCGAGTTCAAGTACCCGACCGCGACGGGAACTGTGGTGTCCAATGTCAACGTGATCCTGATCGCGGCGACAACGGTTCCCTGAGTGGACAGTGTCGGGCTCACGGCCGAAGTCGCGGTGAGCCCGATACGACGTCCGACGTTGTTCAGATCGAGCGGATCACCTTTGCCGGGACTCCTGCGGCCAGGGTTCGAGGCGGGATGTCCTTGGTGACGACGCTGCCTGCGCCGATGCACGAATCGTGACCGATGGTGACACCGGGCAACACGATCGTGCGCGCGCCGAGCCACACGTTCCGTTCGAGGATGATCGGCTTCGACGGGGGCCGTTCGTGGCGCAACTCGGGTTCGACGTGGTGATACGCGTTGTCCATCAGCATGCAGTACGGACCGAGTTGCGAGTAGGCCCCGATGCGAATCAATTCGGACGCAGCGATGTTGCACCCGAAGTTGATGAACGCGCGCTCCTCGATCTCCAGCACACCCCCGCTGTCGGCAACGAGTTCGAGCGTCGCCAGACGCGAGTCGAACCGGGCCTTGTGGCCGATGATCATCCGACCGTTGTTGACGACCCGCGGGGTGCCCTGCACGCGGACCCGACCGTCGAGCTCGTCGGCGTGGCGCAGAAACCACCGTGCACGGGCGACGCATGTGGCGTCGTACCACAGGTCCGCAGTCCGCCGCCTCATAGGCCTCGGAGGCTAGCGTGAACGCGTGGCGTATCCAGTTTCACCGACCATCGCGTTTGCGCGTGCCGGAACCGTCATCATCGATGCGTCGACGAGCCTCGCGGCAGCCACGGTCGGGGTGCTGTCGGGCTACCTCGCAGTCGTGACGGCCAGCGCGTTGGTTGGCGGATCACAGCTTCCCGATACTTCGACGAGTGCCACGTCCGCTCGACGGTTCGTCATCGCGGTCCCGGCGCACAACGAAGAAGCTGTCATCGAACGTGCGCTCCAGAGCTTTCGTGATCTCGACTACCCACCCGCTGGGTTCGAGGTTCACGTCGTCGCCGACAACTGCACCGATCAGACCTCCGCTGTCGTCCGCCGGCTCGGCTACGCGGCCCATGATCGGACCGATCCGGCGGCGCCCGGCAAGGGGCCGGCTCTCAATTGGCTGTTCGATCGTCTCGTGTCGGCGGGCACGTCATTCGACAGCCTGGTGATCGTCGACGCCGATACCACGCTGCATCCTGCGTTCTTGCAGGAGATGGCGGTCGCCCTCGACGGCGGACATCAGGCCGCGCAGGGTTTCTATGGTGTTCGCGATGTCGGCGAATCCATCGCGTCCTCGCTCCGCTATGCCGCGCTGACGTGTCGTCATCACCTGCGCCCACTCGGACGCGCCCGTCTGGGAGGGTCGAGCGGCCTGTACGGCAACGGGATGGCATTCGACCGATCCCTCATGATGCGGCGCCGGTGGTCGGGTCATCTGACGGAGGACATGGAGTTCCAGATGGAACTCCTTCTCGACGGCCACAAGATCGCATACGTCCCAGGTGCCATGTTGGAAGCGGAGATGCCAGGCAGCCTCGACGCGGCGACGTCTCAGAACGAGCGGTGGGAGCTCGGTCGGATTCAGATGGCAAAACGGTACGTCCCGGCGCTCGTCGGTCGCATTCTCCATCAACGCGGTCGACGGTCGACCGCTGAGATCGATGCCGTCTTCGATCACCTGGTGCCGCCGCTGTCGGTCCTGGTCGCCGCCAATGGTGTGGTCGGCGTCGGCGCCCTGGCTCTTCGCGTGCTGCGCGGCAGTCGCCTGGATCGGGTCAACCTCGTCCTGAGCGCTGCATCGTCAGCAGTGCTGGCCGTTCATGTGGTCGCCGGCCTGCGCTCGGTACGAGCACCACGATCGGTGTACCGCTCACTCCTCCAGGCGCCGCGGATGATCGTCTGGAAGACCGCCCTGTGGGCGCGGGTCTTGGTGAAGCCGGACGATGTCTCCTGGACGAGGACGACCCGGAACAACGAGCAGCCGTGAGAATGGACGACATGACGCACCGACCGTTGACGCGGGTGCCCGCATTGCTGTTCGGCATTCCGATCGACGACGTGACGATGAGCGAGACGATCGAGGCCGTCGGCGAACTCGTCGACGACGGTCGACGATCTGGGCGAACGCACCAGATCGCAACCGTCAACGTCGACTTCCTCGTCAATGCCATCGCCGATCCGGAGGTACAGCAGCTGCTGCAACGGGCCGACGTCTGCATCCCGGACGGGATGCCCGTCATCTGGGGGGCGCGAGCAGCAGGGATGCCGCTGCGCGAACGAGTGGCAGGGGCTGATCTCGTGCCGGCGCTTGCGGCGGCCAGCGTTCGTGCCGGTTGGAAGATCCATCTCTTCGGTTCCGCCGAAGGCATCGCCGAGCAGGCTGCCACATTGCTGACCGAGCGATACCCAGGCGCGCAGGTGAGCGGTGTGAGCGGCCCGTTCATGCGAGACATCACGGCTGTCGATCCGGACGTCCTCGACGCAATCGCTGCGATCGACGCAGATATTCTCTGCGTCGCGTTGGGGAACCCGAAGCAAGAACGATTCATCAACCTCTACGGTCCCCGTCTCGGCGTCCCGGTCATGATCGGGGTCGGCGGAACCCTCGATTTCCTGGTCGGCGGCCGCAAACGAGCTCCGCAATGGGTGCAGAAGGTCGGCCTCGAATGGGTCGTGAGGGCCGCCCAGGAACCAGCCCGACTCGGCAAACGGTATGCACGCGACGGATATGTCTTCTTTCCCCACCTTGCCCGCTACCTCCGCACCGTTCGGCGGATGCGCGGCGGCGGATCGTTCGCGGTCGACACCTCGACCAAGGAAGTCATCGTCGCCGCCACGACCAACGCAACGGGTTCGTGGGAATCAGCGCTCGATGCCGCGGCGTCGGGTCGGCCGGTGACGCTCGACCTCTCCCGCTCACCGAGCGTGACCGCAGTGGCGATGGCGTCACTGATCGGTCTGATCCGTGCTGCGCGTCGAATCGGCGCCGTGCCAACCGGAGATGCGGTGAGCGGCGCCCTGGCTTCCGACTTCGACCGACTGGGTGTCAGAGAGTATCTTGACGATCGCGACGGCCGGGGCTGAGACCAGCGCACTAGGATTCCCGGATGGCGTACGACGAATTCATTTTGGCCTCACAGCCCAATGGCGCGCAGCGCTCTGCGAAGCGGTTCTGGTTCCGCCTCCTCGAAAACTTCTTCCGACACAAGCTGCTGTGCATTGTTCCGTTGCTGTTGATCGTCGGTGCCGGCGTGTATCAGGCGTCCAAGGTGAAGGCCCAGTACAAATCCATCGGCGTGGTCAACGTCGCCGACAATGCGCTGCTGAGTTCGCTGACAACACAGCGCGGTTCGGACGTCGCATCGTACGAAACGCCGTCCCAAGCGACGACTCGCCAGATCAACGAGCTGCTTCGTACCGATCAATTCACCATCAAGGTGTTGAACGCGTCCGGTATGGACCGCTCAGCCACACCGAGCCTGGACGCGCTGCTCAAGGTCCGCTCGAACGTCTCTGCGGTCTCAACCGGCAATCGCCTGTTGGCTGTCACAGCGACCTCGTCCGACCCCACCACGAGTTTCAAACTCGCGCAAGCCACGATCAATCAATTCATGCAGAGCGTTCTCGACGTGCAGATCAAAGACAGCACCGAAGCTGCCGCCTTTTGGTCCAATCTCGTGACGACGTATCAGGCAGAAGTCAACGCCGCAGAGAAGGCCACCTCTGACTGGATCAAAGCGAATCCGGCGCCGGCGGCGGGGACGCTCCGCTCATTCGACGATCAACTGCAACTGCAGCGCCTCAACGATGACATCACGCGGGCTCAGGCGCAGGTGACCGATGCCCAGAACAAGGTTCAAGACGCCAACCTGCTGACACAACAGTCGAAAAGCTCCGTCGGTGAAGGACTTCAGGTCGTCGACCAGCCCACGACTCCGACAGCTCCTGAACCGATCAAGACAAAACGAGCGCTGATGGTCGCGATCTACCTCATCCTCGGGCTCCTGATCATCGGCTCTTTCGTGATGATTTCAACGCTGTTCGACCGCAGCGTTCGATCGGCCGAAGACATCCGGGCGGCGTGTGGACTCGACGTCGTGGCCACGGTGCCAACCGTTGGCGAACTCTCGGGCCGCGGACGCCGTGGCAAGTCGAAGACGAAGCGGCCCGGCTCGTCGCTGGCCACCGCGTAAGTTCGGCGACGAGGGCACTTCATCAGGTGGCCACTCGATTGTTGATTGGTGAGGTCGTCGCCCCATGACGACGGCCGAAGCCGCGCCCGACCCCGAACCATTCGGTCTTCCGCGGCGATCCGTTGCACGAAACGCTGCCGCGCTCTTCGTGTCGCAGACGTTCACGTGGGTGCTCGCCACGGTCGTCACCACCGTCCAGCCACGATTCCTGGGGCCGATCGGGCAGGGTCAGCTGCGGCTCGCAACCTCGTTGTGGACGATCATCATCCTGCTTGCCGCATTCGGCACCGGCACCATGATGACGGTCGAAGTCGCCAAGGACCCGCGCACCGCAGATTCGCTCTTGAAGCGATCGCTACGAATTCGGGCGGTCGCGTTCGTGGCCGTGTTGCCGTTGGTCGGATTGTTCCTCTGGTTCGGCGGCTACGACCGGCAGACGGTCCGGATCGCCCTTCTGATGGGCATCTCCACCGTCTTCGCCCTGGTGACCACGGCGCTGACGGGCGCGATGTTCGGCCTGCGGGAAATGGGCAAGACGGCCCGCGTCGACGTCATCAACAAGCTTGCATTCACCGTTGGCGTCATCGGAGTGCTGGTTGCCGGTGGCGGAGTCACCGGAATCGCCGCCACGGGGATCGCCTTCACGATCTTCGGGCTCTACCAGATCTGGCACGTGTACCCCTCGTCGCTGCCGCCCGGTCAGTACGATTCGCCGCTCAAGGGCCGGCTGCTGCTGCGCATCAGTGGCGCATTCCTCCTCGCCGACGCGACGCTCGTCATCTATCAGCAGATCGACACGATTGTCATCTCGCAGCTCGTCGGGCCAGAAGCGATCGGATGGTACGCAACGGCCGACACGCTGTTCGGGTCTCTGCTGTTCATTCCGGTGGTGCTCACAACAGCGTTGTTCCCGGCGATGGCCGAGTCGTACCATCGGGCGCCGCACGAAGCAGAAGCGCTCCTCATCCGAACATTCCGGTCGCTCGTCCTTCTGGCTGTTCCAGTCGGCATCGGCACCATCGTCGTCGCCAAATCGTTTGTCGGTCTGCTGTACGGATCGAAGTTCAAACAGACCGGACCAGTGCTGCAGATCTACGGCGTCGTGGCAATTTTCGAGTTCATCATCATCCTGCTCGGTCGATACGCACAGTCCACCGGCCGAATCCGATTCTGGACGAGCGTGATGGTCGTCGCCATCGTCGCCAGCGTCCCGCTCGACATCGTGCTCGTCCCGTGGACCGAGCGGACATTCCACAACGGCGCCATGGGTGGCGCTCTGTCGTATGTCGCGACCGAAGGTTTCATCCTGGTGGCCGCATTGTGGAAGATCGCGCCAGGGTTGATCAACCGCTCGACAGTGTTGCGCATGTTGCGTTGCTTGGTCGGTGCAGGCGCCATGCTCGCGGTCGGTTGGCCACTGAGAGAGAAGTTCTTTTTGATTCCCGGTATGCTGTCTTTCGCGGCATATGCCCTGGTCTTGTGGGTGACGCGGACATTTGACGAGAGCGAACGCGAGCAATTCAAAAAGGCTGCTCACACAGCGCGGAGACGGCTTCCATTCGGCAATACATCAACATTGACAACCGAGGTGGACCATGAACGGAAGAGTTTCGATGAGTGACGAGGTACAGCAGCCAACGACGAGTGCCGACCCGTTCGCTGCTCTGCCGACTCGACGCCTTTCAGAAGACCGAATGGCCAGACGCGCGGAGCGGGGCGACAACCACGTCGAATCGGCGAACCCGGGTCGCGACGCGACGGCAGGACCGTCGTCGGCAGTCGAGAGCGCCGACGCCGCCGTCGCCCGGAACCGACCAGATCTGTTCACCGAATTGCAGCATGTTCCGGACAACTTCAGTGTGGTCGACGACCTGCTGCCGGCGACCCTGTCGGAACCACTGCGCTACATGCTGAATCGGCGTCTTGTCGCTGACCCCGGGGCGCTCCCGGTCCGTCTCGGTGTCGTCTCCGCCCTCCACGGCGAGGGGGTCACGACGATCTCGCGGACCTTGGCGTCGCTGATGGCCAATGATCTGAACGCGAACGTGTGCTGGATCGACCTGAGTTGGGCGCGAGCTCGGCCACGCCGCGATCCCAAGTCGACAACCAAACGGAAGGCAGGCATCGTGGATGTTCTTGCCGGATCCGCCACCCTCAACGACGCTCTCGTCGTGACCGAGGACGCACGACTCAACATTCTCAATGCGGGGAACACTTCCCTGGCGCACGCTGGGCGCTACGCCCGCAGCCCGCTGTTGCCGAGCATCGTCGATCAGCTCGAAGAGCGGTTCGACCGCATCGTCATCGACATGCCTGCAGTACTCGCCGGCAGCGAGTGCCTCGGCTTGATGCGGCTGGTGGACGCATACCTGCTGGTTGTTCGGTACGGGGTGACCACGACTCAGCAGGTCAGGTCCGCGACGGACGAGCTGACGTCAATTCCGTCGGCTGGCGTCGTCATGAACCAATTCAAGTCCAAAATTCCTCGTCGGCTCAGCCACTTCTTCGCGTGAGCGCACGCGTCCGCTCCTGAGGTGACGCCGTGAAGGTGCTCGTCGGCTTTCTCTTGTTGTCCTTCATCCTGGGAGGTCTGGCCAACGGTCGGTCCGCGGCCCGCCATCCGTACATCACGCTCGGCTGTTGCGTGGTCGTCGGCATCAGCTTTCTCAGCTTGAGCATCATCCAATGACTGCAGAGACGGTGCTCGGCCAGTCGACCAGCGTCGATCAACAGAGTCGTCGATTTGGTTGGTCGTTGAGCATCGCCTTCATCGGAATGATGATGCTGGGCCTGCTGCTCGTTGCACTCGCATGGCGCAGCAATGCCAACGGTTTCTCAGTCGCCGTCGCTGCACTGCTCGTGACGCTGGCTGCGTGGATCATCCATCCGGTCGCGGGGCTGAACCTGACGGTCTTCTTCGCGCTCGTCGGTGACTCGATCACCGTGTCGTGGTTTCCGTTTGCCAAGAACTTCTCCAGCCACGAATCACTGCTCTATCTGTCGAACTCGTTGACGGTCACACCTCTGGAGATCACGCTGATCGTTGCGATGGCCAGTGTCATCGCGAGGAGAATCGCCGTGCCCGGCACACGCATCGTGACCGGACCGCTTTTTCGACCGTTGATGATCTTCTCCGGATTCGTCTTCATCGGGTTGGTTCACGGCGTCGGTACCGGCGGGAACACCCGGGTCGCTGTCTACGAGGTCAGGGGCTTGATCTACCTGCCCATCATCTACTTCCTGGTGTCGAACGTCTGCCGCACTGCCCAGCAGTACCGTCGGTTGTTGTGGATCGGTCTGTTCGGCGTCGTCGGGCAGGCGCTCTTCTCGCTGAGTTACTACGGCACGCTGAGCACGGCTGACAAGTCGAGCCTCGAGGCGTTGGGCGAACACGGCGCCAGCCTCGCGGCCGATGTCTTGATCGTGTTCTTTCTCGCGGCGTGCTTCGTCAGAGGTGGGACCGCGTGGCGACGACTTCTCCTCGGAGCAATGCTGGTGCCGACACTGTGGTACTACTTCATCGCCCAGCGACGGTCTGCGATCGTCGCTCTCGGCAGCGCCGTCATCTTGTTGTTCGTGGTGCTGTTCTGGCGGCAGCGGCAGACATTCTGGAAGGTCGTCCCGATCTTCACCATCGTCGTGATCGGCTACACGGGCGCGTTCTGGAACGTCACGAGCGGACCTGGCTTCCCGGCGCAGGCAATCAAATCGGTCATTTCACCCAATTCAGTCGATCAGCGCGACAAGAGTTCGGACCTGTATCGCCAGATCGAGAACTTCGATCTCAACTTCACCATCCGTCAGTCGAAGGTGCTCGGCCTGGGCTTCGGGCAGACCTTTTACCGGCCCGTGCCGCTGCCAGACATCAGCTTCTTCGAGTTTTACCAGTACATCCCGCACAACTCGGTCCTCTGGATTTGGATCAAGACCGGTTTCGCGGGTTTCGTCTCGATGCTCTACCTGTTCAGCCGGGCGATGATGGTCGGGGCACAACGGATCAGACGGCAGCGGGCCGGACCAGACGTTGCGACGATGGCGGTCGCCGTGGCGTACGTCGCGATGTACGCCATCTATGCGTTCGTCGACATCGCCTGGGATCCGCGCACGATGGTGCTGCTCGGATTTGCCCTCGCGGCCTGCGCTAACTTCCCGAGCCCCGTCGTCGAAGCAGCCCCCGAAGGAATCCCAACATCGCGTGCGGCGGAGAGACCCGAAACGCATATATCACGCTCTGGCGGGCGCGTGCCCGTTCGCCATGTGAGCGATTGATCTCGGCATGCATCAGGAAGTTTGACGCCCACCATCCTCGATGTCGCCACAGAATCGGGCGAAGTCGGATCTGCTGGATCGGCGGTAGTGATCCGGTCCGGTTCTTGAAGATCGTGATCATCGCCGGAAAACGGCGCCATGCAAGCGATTCGTGCGCTTCACCACGATGACGAAAGAGGATGACGGGTACTGCGATGCGGCCGACCTGATGGCGCTTCGCGATCCGGAGAAACCAATCCCAATCGTTGTCACCGGTCAACGAACCATCGAATCCGCCGACCTCGCGCGCAACCGATGTGCGCGTGACAGCGGTGCCGATCTGGGGGAAATACGTGAGCAGGTCTTCGAAGATCCAACCGGACTCTCGTGCACCATCGGGGAACGGATCGCCATACGCAACACCGTCCATGTCTGCGTGCTGAGCCTGGCCGAACACGATGCCATACCCCGGATTCTCGGCGAAGACCTGCATCTGCGACCCGATCGCGGCAGGGAGGAACAAGTCGTCGTCGTCCAGCAGCGAAATGAATTGGCCCGACGCCGCTTCGATACCTCGATTCCGTGCAGCTGCCATGCCCACACCGCCGGTCGAGATACACCGAACAGGAAGGTCCGCCAGGCGCTCGACCGTGTCGTCAGTCGATCCGTCATCGATCACGAGGATCTCGACATCGAATCCTTCAGCGTGTATCTGCCGAACGCTCTCGACCGCCTCGAGCAACAACTGACATCGATTCTTCGTCGTGATGATCACCGAAACGAGCGGCGGACTCATTCGTGGTCGAGCGGGGCGTAGCTGGCAATGCCGAGCAGGTCGGACACGGTCACGAACTCATATCCCCGGTCCCGCAGCTCGGGAACGATCATCTTGATCGTCTCCGTCGTCACGCTCTTGCTCCAACTGTTTGCGAGCGGGTACCCGTCGTGAAAACAAAAGATCGAGCCATTGAGAACGTCGGCGCACGCCTGGTGAGCGACATCAACCGGATCAGGCTCGGGGATCTGCCAGTCCAGGGTGTAGACATCCCAGCCGATCGCCGTGTATCCCAGCGAGTGCAGGCGATGTCCCTCCCACGGCGTGAGCCAGCCCCAGGGCGGCCGATACAACCTCGGGCGTTGACCGAGGACTGCCTCCAGCTCGGCTTGGGCCAGCGTGATGTGGGCCGTGTCGCGCGGTGAGATCCCTGCCCCCCGACTGTGTCGTTGCGAATGGCTGCCCACCACATGGCCCTCGTCGACCAATCGCCGAACGATGTCAGGATTCATCGCGACGTTCTCACCGACGCAGAAGAACGTGCCAGCCACCCCGAGTTCGCCCATCGCGTCGAGCAGTTCTTCGGTCGATCCTGAGCAAGGACCATCGTCGAACGTCAGCGCGATGCGAGGAAGATCGCGCGGGCCATGGTTCACGTAATACCCGAATCCGCCGTGTGGCGGGCTGAGAATCCAGTTTCCGGCGACGTCACCGATTCGATAGCCGATGTCTCGAAGCTTTGTTTGCATTGGCCCAACCTTCCGCTGGACAAAGACTAGAAGCTTTGTCGTTGGCCGACAACGCAGTGCGTCGTACGCGGATCAATGGGCGATTGCCGCATCGAATGGGTAATCTTTGGCCTGGGGGCCGCCATGGTGCGTCCTGGGAGACGGAATGAATGGGGGCGGAGATGAAGGTGTTGGTCACAGGTGTTGCCGGTTTCATCGGCAGCCATGTCGCAGAGCGCGCGCTCGCCGACGGCTACGACGTCGTCGGTATCGACGTTGTCAGCGACTACTACTCAGTCGCCCAGAAGCGGTCGAATCTGGCGGCACTCATCGCTCACCCGCGGTTCTCATTCGTCGAGGGTGATCTCCTCGTCGTCGATCTTCGGTCGATCCTCGACGGCGTTTCACTGATCTTTCACCAGGCCGGTCAGCCAGGCGTTCGGAGCTCGTGGGGTGATGGCTTCAACGAATACGTGGCCAACAACGTCCTCGTCACCCAACGACTGCTCGAAGCTGCGCGACGTATCCCACTTGATCGGTTCGTGTATGCGTCGTCGTCGTCGGTGTACGGAAATGCACCGGCGTACCCGACGCGTGAGGACGACCTGCCGAATCCACAGAGCCCGTACGGCGTGACAAAGCTGGCTGCAGAACATCTCTGCGGTGTCTATGGCAGGAATTTCGACGTTCCGACGGTGATGCTGCGCTACTTCACGGTGTACGGCCCACGGCAGCGCCCCGACATGGCCACTCACCGTTTGATCGAGGCGGCGCTCGCTGGTCGTTCGTTCTCGCTGTTCGGAGATGGGTCGAAGATCAGAGACTTCACGTACGTGGCCGATGTCGTCGCGGCCAATTTCGCGGCGGCGACCTCGGTTGCTCCTGCCGGTTCGGTCGTGAACGTGGCCGGAGGCTCCAGTGCTACCATGTCGGAGTTGATCGACTTGGTGAGCAGTGAGACCGGCACGCCGGTCAGAGTGCAACGGGAGCCTGATGCCGACGGAGATGTCGATCGGACCGGTGGATCGATCGACCGCGCAAACGACGTGCTGATGTGGAAGCCGCAGGTCAGTTTGGCGGAAGGGGTTCACCACCAGGTCGACTGGCACAAGTCGCGGCTCGAGGTCCGGCCGTGAGCCCGCCGGCCTCGAGCAATTCGATCACGCGAGTGCTCCTGCTCCCCAACAGCATCGCGATGGGTGGTATGGAGGAGCACGTTCGGCTGCTCGCCCGGCACCTCGACAGGCACGATTTCGAGGTCTTCGTCGTGTGTCCGGATTGGCCGGCGACCACGGAATTCGGCGAACAACTTCGCAAGGTCGCCGATCACGTCGAACTGATCAGCCCCGACAGACGGTATGGCTTCTCCCAGCAGATCCGAGAGTCGATCAAACTCACCCGTCAGGTTCGTGCCTGGAAGATCGACGTGGCCCACTTCCACTCGACGACGTTCCGCGGCCAGACCGTTGCGGCACTGTGCGTCCGTCTGGGTGGGGCCAAGCGGATCTACGTGACGGAGCACCTGGCCCCTGACCTCCCCCTCCCGACGATTCGACGCCTCTGGCGACGCGGGTTCAACTGGCTCATCAGCGGCATCGTGTGCGTGTCGCAGAAGAACTACGAAGCCCGCGCGGAGCGGATCATCACGCCACCGGACAAGACCTTGATCGTGCCGAACGGCGTCGATGTCGAACGATTCGATCCGATCGAGCCGGACCGGCTCAGCGCGGTCCGCGAGGAAATGGACATTCCAGCGGGAGTGGACATCATCGGAACTGTTGTGCGTTTCGAACCCGAGAAAGGTCTTGACGACCTCATCAACGCGTTCACGATCATCCACACCGAGCACCCCTCGGCGATGTTGATGCTCGTCGGCGACGGATCACTTCGCGGCGCGCTCGAACGGCAGGTGGCCGACCTCGGACTCACGCCATGGGTGCGGTTCACCGGCTTTCGTCCCGACCCCAGGGAGTACCTCGGGGCCATGGACGTCTTCGTGCTGCCCGTGCCTGTCGGATCGATGTCGATCGGGCTGCTCGAGGCAATGGCGATGGGAAAGGCGTGCGTGATGACATTCGGAGGTGAAGGTGAGGCCGTCATTCATGGGGAGAGTGGTTTCAGCGCCGAGCCCCACGATCCAGCCTCGATCGCGTCGTACGTGCTCAAGTTGTTGGACGAGCCTGACCTTCGTCGCCAGATCGGTCGTTCCGCCCGCACTCGCGTCGAAACGCACTTCTCCGCAGCTCAGGTCGCCACCACTCTGGGTCGCCTCTATCGATTCGGAATGCGCAGCGTTGAACATCCGGCTCCGCATGGCCTCATGAGCCCCCACCAGTGATTTTGCGGGTCTCCGTCCGTCGTGCAGGGCAGGTGACCAACTGTGAACCACCTCAAGGAAACGTCACGGTGTGCCGATTGATACTGGACGCCACTTCTGCGTCCCTGACACGATCGAAGGGAATCGAATGCCGTTTGTTCACCCGAGCGCCACTGTCGAGGCGAACGTCAGCATTGGCGAAGGAACGAAGGTCTGGGCCCTGTCTCAGATTCGCTCCGGCGCCGTGATCGGCGAGAACTGCGTCATCGGCCGCAACGTCTTCGTCGACGCGGACGTCTTCCTCGGCAACAACGTCAAGGTGCAGAACAACGCGTCGCTGTTCGAGGGCGTCACGATCAACGATGGCGTCTTCGTGGGTCCACATGTGATCTTCACCAATGACAAGGTGCCTCGAGCGATCAACCCTGACGGCAGTCTCAAATCCGCCGAGGATTGGGTCCTCGGTCGCACGACAGTCGAGACGGGCGCTGCGATCGGTGCCGGCGCAGTCATCGTCACAGGCGTGACGATCGGATCCTGGTCGATGGTCGGCGCCGGTTCGGTCGTGACACACGACGTCGCATCGCATGCACTTGTCCTGGGGAATCCAGGGCGGGTCGTCGGCTACGTGAGTGCCCATGGTGTGCGCTGCGGTTCCCAGCAAGAAGCGATTGAAGCAACCCTCGCTGAGCGTGACGACAAGCCGTCCGCCATCTCCTCCCCAACCATCGAAAGCAGTGTGTCGTGACCGGAATTGCCGTCATCGGATACGGATATTGGGGGCCGAACTTGGTCCGCAACTTCTCGCTCGCCCGCTCGGCCAACGTGGTCGCTGTGTGTGACAAGAGCGCAGATCGCCTGGCCACCGTCAACAAGCTCTACCCTGCCGTCTCGACCTACGACGATGTCGACGTGATGCTGTCCGATCCAGCGGTCGATGCCGTGGCCATCGCCACCCCGGTCACCACGCACTTCCCCTTGGCGCTGAAGGCGCTGACAGCGGGCAAGCACGTCTTCGTCGAGAAGCCGTTCACGGCGACGGCCGATCAGGGCGAACAACTGATCGCGCTTGCCGACGAGCGCAACCTGACCCTGATGGTCGACCACACGTTCATCTACACCAGCGCCGTCCGCAAGATCCACGAGCTGATCACCTCGGGCTCACTCGGGCAGCTCTACTATTACGACTCAGTTCGCGTGAACCTCGGTTTGTTCCAGAGCGACGTCAGCGTGATGTGGGATCTCGCCGTGCACGACTTGTCGATCATGGACTTCCTGCTCGGCCAAACGCCGTCGAGCGTGAGCGCGATCGGCGTTGCTCATGTCGAGGGACAGCCCGAGAACATGGCGTACATCACGTGCCGCTTTCCCAACAACCTCATCGCCCACTTCCACGTCAATTGGCTCGCGCCTGTCAAGGTGCGTCAGACACTGATCTGCGGGTCGGAGAAGATGGTCGTGTTCGACGACGTCGACATGAGCGAGAAGGTCAAGGTGTACGACAAGGGCATCATCCTCGATGAGAACGATGCCAAGGTCTTCCAACGTCACGTCGGTTACCGCACCGGTGACATGTGGGCGCCACGCCTGGACAACATCGAAGCACTCGCGATCGAAGCGCAGCACTTCGTGGACTGCATCGAGAGCGGAGAGACACCGCTGTCCGATGGACGTTCTGGGCTGAGGGTCGTGCGTATTCTCGAGGCCGCGACCCGGTCGATGGCTGCCAACGGCGCGCCCGTCGAACTCGGCGAGAGCAGCATGCTGTGACATCGCCGAGACGTGATTGCACCCTTCGTCGCACAGAGCTCTGGGAGGACTCATGACCGTGCCATTCGTCGATCTGCTCGCCCAGTACCACTCGATCAAGGACGAGATCGACACCGCCGTCATCGAACTGTTCGAGAGCACCCAATTCGTACTGGGAAGTGAGGTCGCGGCATTCGAGGCCTTGTTCGCCCCGTACTCGCAGACGACGTACGCGCTCGGTGTGAACTCGGGAACCAGCGCGTTGCACCTCGCGCTCCTCGCGGCCGGGGTCGGTCGCGACGACGAGGTCATCACCACACCCTTCACCTTCATCGCATCGTGCTCTGCGATCGACTATTGCGGAGCCCGGCCGGTATTCGTCGACATCGATCCAGTCTCGTTCACCATCGACCCGGCGCTCATCGAAGCCGCGATCACACCTCGAACCAAGGCCATCCTGCCGATCCACCTGTACGGTCAAATGGCCGACATGGACCCGATCATGGACATCGCCGAACGTCACGGCCTCGTCGTGATCGAGGATGCAGCGCAAGCCCATGGCGCTGAATACAAGGGTCGCCGGGCCGGCAGCATCGGCAGCCTCGGATGCTTCAGCTTCTACCCGGGCAAGAACCTGGGCGCCTATGGCGAAGGTGGCGCCGTCACCACCAACGATTCGTCGCTCGCTCGTACGGTGCGCACGCTGCGTGACTGGGGCGCCGAGCAGAAGTACCACCACGACCTCAAGGGATTCAACTACCGGCTCGAAGGGGTGCAGGGATCGGTGTTGCGGGTCAAGATGGCCTACATCGAGGCCTGGACGGAAGCGCGCCGCACTGCAGCGCAGCGCTACGAGAAGCTCCTCGCACCACTCGCGGTGCAAACGCCATCCGAGGTCGGCAACCGACGCCACGTCTACCACGTGTATGCCGTCCGGACCTCACGACGCGACGACCTGCAGTCGTTTCTGCATGCTCGCGGCGTCGGGACGGGCATTCACTACCCGATCCCGGTCCATCTTCAAAAGGCGTTCGCGGAGCTCGGCCATCGTGAGGGAGACTTCCCTCACGCCGAGAGCGCGGCTCGAGAAGTGCTGTCGTTGCCGATGTTCCCCGAACTGACGGTCGAACAGCAAGAGGAAGTCACTGCGGGCATCGAGGCATGGTCCTCGGGTTCATGATTCAGAAAACGAGGTGGAGCGCAAGATGAGTACGTTCGAGAAAGTGGTCGTGACCGGAGGAGCAGGTCTGATCGGATCACACATCACCGACCTCCTCGTCGCAGGACAACGCGAAGGGACGTACGGGGAGATCGTCATCTTCGACAACCTGACCAGAGGCCGACTCGACAACCTGGCAAGCGCAGACGCCGCAGGGAAGATCACGGTGGTCGAAGGCGACGTCCGCGACGCGGCGGCCGTTCAGAAGGTCATCGACGGGGCAGATCTGGTCTTCCACCTTGCAGCGATCCGGATCACACATTGCGCCGAAGACCCTCGGCTCGCGGTCGATGTGCTCGGCAATGGCACGTTCAATGTTGCCGAGGCCGCCGTCAAGGCAGGCGTCCGTCGGCTTGTTGCGTCCTCGAGCGCATCCGTCTACGGCCTCGCCGATTCGTTCCCCACCACCGAAGAGCAGCATCCCTACAACAACCGCACGCTGTACGGCGCGCTCAAGACATTCAACGAAGGCGTGCTGCGGTCGTTCAACGACATGTACGGACTCCCCTACGTCGCGCTGCGCTACTTCAACGTCTACGGCCCACGGATGGACATTTTCGGCGTGTACACCGAGGTGCTCATTCGGTGGATGAACCGGATCATCGACGGTCAGCCACCACTGATCTTCGGTGACGGCAAGCAGACGATGGACTTCATCTACGTCACCGACATCGCACGAGCGAACATTCTTGCGGCACACGCAGAAGTCAGCGACCAGGTGTTCAACATCGCGAGTCACACCGAAACCAGTCTCAACGACCTCGCATTCGCATTGGCGAAGGTGATGGGCTCCGACCTCAGCCCCGAATACGGGCCGGAGCGGTCGGTGAACCCGGTGCCGCGCCGACTCGCAGACGTCACCAAGGCGCGAGATCTCCTCGGATTCGAGTCAACGGTGGATCTGGAGACCGGGCTTCGTGAGCTGGTCGAGTGGTGGACGCAGAGCCTGGATGCAGAAGCGAAGGCCCACCGGTGAGCACAATCATCCGCCAGATCCCCCTCGGCAGGCCCGTCATGGGGCAGGAGGAAGCGGACGCGGCGCAACGAGTCATCCTTTCCGGATGGATCACCCAAGGTCCCGAGGTCGCGGCCTTCGAGCGCGAGTTCGCAGAGTTCACTGGCGCGCCGTACGCCTGCGCAGTATCCAACTGCACGACAGCCCTCCACCTGGCGCTCCTCGCGGTCGGTGTGAGCGCCGGCGACGAGGTCGTCACGGTCAGTCACTCGTACATCGCGACCGCCAACACCGTTCGCTATTGCGGAGCAACGCCAGTCTTCGTCGATATCGATCCAACGACGAAGAACATGGATCCAGCCAAGGTCGAGGCTGCCATCACCGCCAAGACTCGGGCGATCATGTGCGTTCACCAGATCGGCATGCCGTGTGACATGGCTGCCCTCGTGGCGATCGCCGCCCGTCACAGCCTGCCTCTGATCGAAGACGCGGCGTGTGCGATCGGGAGCGAGATTCTGTGGAACGGCAGTTGGGAACGCATCGGCAAACCCCACGGCGACATCGCGTGCTTCTCGTTCCATCCGCGCAAGGTGATGAGCACCGGCGACGGCGGGATGTTGACCACGAACAACGGCGACTACGACGCTCAGTTCCGTCTCCTCCGCCAGCACGGGATGAGCGTCAGCGATCGCGTGCGGCACGGCTCGAACCAGGTGATCTTCGAGGAGCACTCGGTCATCGGCTTCAACTACCGGATGACCGATATCCAGGCCGCGGTCGGCCGCGAGCAACTGAAGCGCATGCCGAAGATCATCGAGCAGCGCCGAGCCTTCGCCGACTCGTATGCGCGGCGACTCGCCGAAATCCCGGATCTCCAGCTCCCTCACGAACCGTCGTACGCCCGCTCGAACTGGCAGAGCTACACCGTCCAGCTTCCGCCGGAGTGCGATCAGCGCGCTGTGATGCAGGCAATGCTCGACCGCGGGGTCGCGACTCGCCGCGGCATCATGTGCGCTCATCGCGAAGTGCCGTATCAGCGTGAAGGCGGCTACGACCTACCTGCCTCCGAGTTCGCGCAAGACCGCTTCATCATCTTGCCGCTGTGGCCACAGATGACCGAGGACGAGGTCCAGTACGTGAGCAGCACGCTGCGGGAGTCGGTCGACGCCAGCCGGTGACGGGTGCAGCGCCGTCAGATCGGGCGCGCTGGAATACCAACCACGGTCGACTTCGCCGCCACATCACGGACAACGACCGCGTTTGCGCCCACCTGAGCGCCATCGCCGACCTCGATGCCACCGAGCACGCGGCATCCGACGCCGAAGAAGCAGTCGTCACCGATGCTCGGCCAGCGCGCGTCGTTGCGGGTGCCGAAGGTGACCTGACCGATGACGGTCGCGTTGCGGCCGATCCGACTCGCGACGAGCACACAGCCGACCGGGTGGGCGATGTACAGGCCACCGCCGACTTCGGTGCCGGGCGCGAGCTCGAGCCCATACAAACGCAGCAGGCGTCGCTGAACCCATCCGGACGTACCGCGCACGCCGAGGTGGCGCGTCGCATTGGCGAGCCGGAACCACGCAACAGCGCGAAGCGGAGGATGGCGAAGCAACATGGTCAGCATCGCCTTGAGCGTCACCTCGCTCAGGGGAGCGATCTGTTGCGGACGAATCCATCGCGCACCGTCTTCGCGCAACCGCCGGATCTCGTCGCGTGCGGCGTTCCTGTTCATCGATCGAGACACCCTTCGTGGTGTACCGGCGCTGCGATCACAACGTCGAGTTCAGTGTGCACGTGCCATGTCCTGTTGCACCTGCACCGCGATCCGGTCCGCGTATCGCTCGACATCGGCGTTGCCGACGGCCCACTCTCGCCCGCGCTGGCCCAGCCTGACCGCGAGCGCGGGATCATCGATGAGACGCACGATCGCCCGCCGAAGGGCTTCCACGTCGTGCGGCGGTACGTAGAGCCCTGTTTGCTCGTCCTCGACGGTGTCGGTCTGCCCCACAGTCCTCGAACAGATCACCGCCTTGCCCATCGACATCGCCTCCAGAATGGTCGTGATCCCAGCCTGGAACTCGACGTCGTGCAATGGCATCACCACGAACATGGCATCTGCGTACAGCTGACGGAGATCGAACAGGCTGAGCTTGCAGACGGTGATGTTGCCGGGAGCGGCATCGGTGCTGATGGCGTTGGTCCGCTTGGACCACGGGCTCGCCGCCGCAATCACCACCTCCACATCGAGGCCGGCGACCGCTTCGACCAAAGTGTCGTAGTCTCGGAATTCGAGCCCGGCGGCGCAGATCATGCGCTTCGGTGACGGCTCGACCTGGTCGACGGCGAAGAACACGGTGTCGACCATGAACGGTGTGAGCGACACGAGCGACGGGTTCATGCCGAGACGGTCGATCACGAACGCTCGCTGTGCCGTGGCGTAGACGAACATTCGGTCGATCGCGCTCCGCAGTCGAAGTGCACGGAACAGCAAGACCTTCTTCGGCACGGACATGATGTGCACGATCATCGAGTGCTGCGGTCGTCGATTGCGCCGCGTGAAGTGGCTCAGCGCCGCGTACGGAAGCCCGATCTGCTCACCGTCGGTGACGATCGCCGCATACTGACGGGCACGGCGGAAGCACGTCCACGCGAGGAGAACATCGCGCCCCGCCAACCGCCCGATGAACCGTCCGACGAACGATGCTTGCGCCAACGCCGCGCTGTAGTCGAGCAGATCTGCATCGAGTGCCGCCGCCATCTCGATGTAGTCGGCCCGCGGCCGGGCACCCGCCTCGATGCCGGCTTCGATGTTCGGATCGATTGCTCCGGAGACCGTGAGCAACACGCGCTTGGTCAACTCAGGCTCCGACGCTCGGCTCGGGGCCGGACGTCGCGGCCACGCGATCGTCGCCACCAGCGACACGGAGGAGCACATCGACCAAAGCGCGCGCGTTCATTCCCGCGTCAAACGACTCCGCGACCAACTCGGCAGCGTTGTCGCCGAGGCGTTTGCGGAGCGGTGCGTCGTCGATCAACGTCGACAATGCCGTGACCAGGCTGTCGACATCTTTCGGTTTCACGAGCAGCCCGGTCACGCCGTCTCGAACGATCTCGGATATGGCGCCGACGTCGGTCGAGACCAACGGCAGCCGAGCAGCTCCGGCTTCGGACAACACCATCGGCAAGCAGTCTCCCAACGTGGGCAGGCAGAAGATGTGGGCGCGATGGTAGAGATCGATGAGGTTCTGCGAATTCGACGTGAGACCCCGGTGGACGACGACGCCTTCCTCTTCAGGCACATCAGCGCCCGTCACGAGATGCAATTCGATCGGCGTCGAGCCCGCGGCGCCTGCTCGGGCCTGGCGGAGTCGGCGGAACGCCTCGATCAGGGTGGACCCTCCCTTGCGTTCGAGGTCTCCGCCGACGAAGAGGATTCGCACGACCCCGGGGTCGCGCGGCGCGTCGATCGGTCGTGCCCAACGGGCAACGTCGACGCCCGGCGCAAGCACCGTGACCTCGGACGGCTGCACGCCGTAGTCGTCGATCAGACTCTGCTTCGACCACTGCGACCAACTGATGAGGTGCGCAGCGCGATGGAAACAACGTCGGTTCAGGCGTTGCTTGAGCAACTCGAGAGCCTTGTTCGAGACCTCGTGCGCATAGAAGGTGCCGAGCGAATCGAACTGGATGGGCGTCGCATCGATCGAGACCACCGTCGGCACTCGAAGCATCCATCGACCGACGAGCGTCGCCGGCACCTGGGTGTGGATGAAGATCGCGGAGAGATCGCTCAGTTCGTTGAGGGCGGCGATGGCCCGACGGGCGCGGAGGCCGGCCCGTACCGTCCAGTTCGAGAACAGCGGAATGCGGGATCGCCAGCCCGTGACTTCGTAGGCGATCGGTCGGAAGTACGTATCGACACGATCGTCGAGAGGCACGAGGTTCTGCAGGTTGTTCGAGTGGGTGACGTGCCCGAGCGTCTGCTCCAGGATCATCGCCACTCGCGGGGCACGGATCGCCTGGTCTTCGTCGAGTTGCTCGGCGGCCATCGCCGCGCGTTGCGATGCGCGTAGCGCGCGAGCGCCTCCGTACTCGTCCGCCGCACCGAGCGAGTACGACAACGCGTTCACGCCGCTGAGCGCCATCGCCGACAGCCGCGGCGCCGACAGCTTCCAGCTCACGGTCGAGATCGCGCTCATCGCCTGGATCGCCGACTTCGCAATGACGGGGTACGGAGTGAACGCCGTGACGACGGCGCGGTTGAGAACGTTGCTTCTCCGATGTGCCTCGGCCATCGCCCGGATCCGCCACCCTTGACCTTCACGAGCGAGGGCCACCATGTTGCGTCCGTCGATGTCGGCGCTGGCCAACCACGATCGGTATGACCGCTCGGCAAGGTGGTACCCGCCTGCCTCGGCGTCGAAGACGAACTCGACCCCGAGCGATTCAAGGCGAAATGCGAACTCTGTGTCCTCGGCGCGTCGCAGGGCCGGATTGAAGCCGCCGGCCGCCAGGAACAGATCACGCGGAACGGACGCGTTGCCGGTGTAGAACTGGGCAAAGGTCGGACGGCTATCGCCGCGCCGCATCGACGAGTACTGCTTCTCCAGCATCGCCTGCTCCCAAGCGACCCAAGGGCTGTAATCGAACTCGGCAGCGTTCAACATCGGGCCGATCACGGCGCGCGGGCGTTGTTCCTCATGAGCCTGCAGGTGCCGTTCGAGGAGCTGCGGCGACGCGATCACGTCGTCGTCCAGGAACACGATCAGTGGCGCACTCGCGAGGCTGACAGCGTGGTTGCGAGCAGCTGCCGGTCCGGCGTTCGGCTGTGCCGCGGAACGGACCGGAACCGGCGTCAGCGGGGAAGCCAAATACTCATCGGTGCCATCGCTGCTGCCGTCGGACACCACCACGACTTCGAATTGCGACGAGTCGATCGTCTGCGATGCAAGCGCATCAAGTGCCAGCTTGAGGCGCTCCAAACGGTTGTACGTCGGCATGACCACGCTCAGGACGGGAGTCGACGTCCCGCTGCCTCTCGCCACGCCTAGCGACTCAGATTCGCCCATGCGCCGAGTCTATGGACACGAGACGAAACACGCCGGGACTTGACACTCTGTAAACAGTCCCGTCTTCTCCATTTCACGTGAATGTCGTGGTCGACACGTCCATCTGTGCGGAATCAAGCGTCGAATTCACCAGCGAAGCGGTCGGCGACGAGGCGACCTATCTCCAATGAAGACGTGGCCGCCGGCGACGGTGCGTTGCAGATGTGAACGGCTCGATCGCCATCGAGAATGAGAAAATCATCGACGAGCGCTCCGGAGCGCTCGAGCAGTTGTGCACGCACACCGGCGTGTGTCGGGATGAGGTCGTCGAGCTCGAGATCGGGAATCAATCGTCGCAAACTGCGCAGAAACAACCGCTTGCTCGCCGATCGTGCCATCTCACCCAATCCCGACCCTGCGTGACGTCGGGCGAGTCGCCAAAAGCCTGGGAACGACAAGACATCAGCGACATCTCGCGCGTTGAAGTCGGTCTTGTGATATCCCTCGCGTGCCAGGGCCAATACTGCGTTCGGGCCTGCATGCACCGAGCCATCGATCATGCGGGTGAAATGGACCCCGAGGAACGGAAAGTCAGGATCAGGCACCGGATAGACAAGGCCACGAACGAGTGACCGGCGGGCGGGTGCGAGTTCGAAGTATTCACCGCGGAACGGCACGATCCGAGCAGGCAACGTCGCTCCGGCTCGGCGCGCGATGCGATCGCTCTGCAGCCCGGCGCAGTTCACCAGGTAACGGGCCCTCAATGGCTCGGTCGTGGTCTCGAGCACATGGTTCGCGTGCTCACGGTCGAACCCCAACACCTCCGAGCCGAGCCGGATGCTGCCGCCGCGATCGGTGACGATGGTGGACAGGGCGTGCAGAACCCCGACGTAGTCGGTGATGCCCGTCGATCCGAGCCAGAGTCCGGCAGTGCCCACCACGGCAGGCTCGCGCTCGGTGATCTCCTCCCGTGACACCGTGGTCACCGGGATGCCACTCGCGATTGCCCGAGCGTGCAGCGCTTCGAGCCGGCCGAGTTCGTCGTCGCGAGAGGCCACGATCAGCTTGCCGCAGCGTTCGTACAGCACACCGTGCTCGGCACAGAAGCGCACCATCGCTTCGTTGCCGGCCAAGCACAACCGCGCCTTGAAGCTGCCGGGCTTGTAGTAGATGCCGGAGTGGACGACGCCACTGTTCCGCCCGGTCTGATGGCGGCCGACGGTGGGCTCCTTCTCCACGACCGCCACGCGGAGTGACGGCCATCGATCGGTCAACGCCGTTGCGGTCGCCAGGCCGACGATGCCGCCGCCGACGATTGCCACGTCATGGAGCTCGGAGGAGGACATCAACGGCCACCGTAGCGCCGACAGAATCGCTCTCCCCGTATTCGGGGGAGTCGCCCGTCCTCGGCCAACGAGCCCGACGCACCTGTTGCACAATCGGCATGAATCCGTCATGAATGCGCTGAACCGTCAAGTCGGTTCGGCAACGGACCGAAGACTGATCCATGCGATCCGTGAACTCGTCTGCGATGCACGCGCGTCGACATCGCTTCGCGGTCCGTCGTCCTCGAAACTATGCGATCGCCCTGGCAGTCATGATGCTGGCGCGATGCGGCGGTGGCCACATCGGCGGGGGTGCTCCAGCTCCGACGCCGACAACTCGGCCGTCGGTCGTGACCGTCGCGCCGACAACCGCTCTGCCGACGACCCCGGTGTCCATCGTGACGAATCCGACTCCGACACCAACGACTGCGGCGGCAACACCGACGACGCCAGCTCCCTCGACACCGGCCCAGACGACCTCGCCGCCGACGACGGCACCAGCCACAACGACCACGACTCACGCCCCGACGACGACCATTGCCGCGACGACCACGACGGCCCGACCGGCGACCACGACAACTGCGGCACCGACCACAACGGCGGCGACCACCACAACGGCGGCGACCACGACAACAACGGCGACCACGACAACGACGGCGCCACCCACGACCCACTTCTCGACCTTGGCCGTCGGATCCACGCTGCCAACCGACGCCTCCTGCGCGGCGCGGGTTCGCCACGTCGCCGAGAACCGACCGTCGAACGCAACCGCGAACGCCACCGTCGGCGTCGGGACAACGACGGGGGCGCCCCGGGTGACGGGCAACTTCACCGGGACGACCGATGAGATCATCCAATGGACGGCGTGCAAGTGGGGCATCGACGAGGATGTCGTTCGGGCTCAGATCGCGAAGGAATCATGGTGGCGCCAAGACGCCAAGGGCGACCTCAACACCGACCAGACCACGTGCCTTCCGCAGGTCCGCACGACATCGGGGCCGTGCCCGGAATCGCTGGGACTCGGCCAGGTGCGCTTCCTCTACCACACCGCAGCGTTCGGCAACCTCAACGCTTACCTCTCGTCGGCCTACAACCTGGACTACACGTATTCAGTCTGGCGGACGTGTTACGACGGCGGAAGCAGCTGGTTGAACACCGTCGAGCGCGGCCAGGACTATGCCGCGGGCGACCTCTGGGGTTGCGTCGGCACGTGGTTCGCTGGACGTTGGCACACCCCTGCGGCAGAGGGATACATCACAGCTGTCAAGGATTACCTGAACCCGCGGGTGTGGGAAACACCGGCGTTCCAGAACGGCTGATTCAGTTCGATCGATCGGGGCGGTTGCCGCGCCGGGCATCGCGACGCTTCGCCATCGCATCCCGACGGGACTGGCCACGCTCCTGCCCGGTCTGGATCGCGTCGTCCTCGGCTTCGTTGACGTCACCACCGACGTGAGCGGCGAGCGCTCGTACCGTCGGGTAGTGAAACATCTCCACCAACGTCACACGTCGGTTCAGCAGCGCGCTCAGCTTGGTGCTCGCCTGAACCATCATCAGCGAGTTCGCACCGAGGTCGAACACATTGGTCTCGACGCCCACCGCATCGAGCGACAGCATGTCCTGCCAGACGGACGCGATCGTTCGTTCGATGTCGTTCTCGGGTGGGCGAATCGACTCGGAGCCTTCGATGCGAGTGCGGTCCGGCGCAGGCAGCGCATTTCGATCGATCTTGCCGTTCGGGGTCCGAGGAAGCGCATCGAGCACGACGAAGGCAGTCGGCACCATGTAGTCCGGGAGCGACCCGCGCAACTGTGCGCGCAGATCGACACCGAGGTTGGCCAATTGGCGCTTCGAGGGTCGATTGGCGAACGTGGCCAGCAATGGCACGGTGGAGGCGACTGGCGACTGCATCACGAACCGCGTCGACCGTTCGTGCAGCACGAGATCGAATCGGTCGTCAGCCGCATCGGACCACAGCAGGTCCACGTCGTATCGATCGTCGATGTGATCGAAGTCGCTGTGGCGAGAACCCGGGCTGACCGCCGACAACATCGAACGAATCTCCGCTGCTGACAACCCGGACGCCTCATCACGGTCGATGAGCCCCACGAGTTCCTGATCACGCACCAGGCGATCGTTGCGAAACGACTGGACGCGCAGCACTGCCGGGTGCTCGGCGAGGCCAGCCCGGATGTCGGCCATCGAGGGGTCGATCGAGGCCAGGGTGCGCACCGCCGGCGGACTCGTCGAATCGCCGTCGGTCTTGCGGATCACCACGTCGTAGCGGTACCGCGTCAGCTCGTTGTCAGCAGTTCCCGCCTTGAGCCGGATGCGCACGCCCGCGACTCCGTCGACGAAGCGATCGATGTGGTCGAAGAGGTGTGCATCGATCACCAACTCCTCGTCGTTGGCGACGCGGTGCTGCACCCTGCCGCGCAGTTCGGCGCCACTCAGCTCTGCCGAGGCCTTGAACAATTCGATCGACGCGGCGAACGCCCGCAGATGGGCGAGACTGCGCAAATCGCCGAGGAACAGAGAACCGCCGGGGGTCAGCATGCTCATCGCCTGGGCGACCACGCTCACGAAGTAGTCGATGTCCGGGAAATACTGCGCGACGGAGTTCACGATGATCGTGTCGAACGGGCCGTAAACGAGGTTCGAGATGCTGCGGGCGTCGCCCCGCCGCAACTCCACGTGGTCCAGCGAATGCGACGACAGCTGCGCACCGATGCGATCCAAAGCAGCCTGGGCGACATCGACACCGACGTAGCGTTCGCAGTTCGGAGCGACCCGGTAGAGCAACAGACCGGAGCCGCATCCGATCTCCAGCACATGTCGAGGTTCGAGTTCGGAGATCCGCTCGACCGTTTCGTCGACCCACTCGCGCATCTCGTCGGACGGGACAGGTGCGCCCGAGTAGCTGTTGTTCCACCCCGCGATGTCGAACGTGGGATCGAAGTCCGGATCCGTGTCATCCCCGGCGCCGTACGCCTCGTCCCACACGCGCCCCCAAGCTTCAGCACCGGCCTCGTCACCCGCGCCCGCCGGTACGACATACGCGATCAGTCGCGGCTCGCCGGGGGTGTCGGCACGAGCGACGACCACGTTCTCGACAACGCCGGGATGGCGACCGATGATCGCCTCGATCTCACCGAGTTCGATGCGGTAGCCGCGGATCTTGACCTGATGGTCGAGCCGACCGCTGAACTCGATCTCTCCATTCGGCAGCATTCGCGCCAGATCGCCTGTGCGATAGACGCGCTCCCCCACCGCGGCAAGCTCGACGAATCGTTCCGCCGTCAGCTCGGCCCGGTCGAGGTAGCCGCGCACCACGCCGTCCCCACCGATGAGCAGCTCGCCGGCGGCGCCGATCGGGTTCTGTTGACGGTGACGATCGACGATGTACACCTGGGTGTTCGCGATCGGACGCCCGATCGTGATCGGCACTCCGGCGAAAAGGATCGGTGACACCGTCGACCAGATCGTGGTTTCGGTCGGACCGTACATGTTGAGCAGGTCACCGCGCAGCTCGGGCCGGATCCGGTCGACGAGAGCCGGCGGCAGCGCTTCGCCGCCCAGCAGCAGCTTCTTCAACCCGGCGAGCGCGTGGAGCCCCTCCGGCTGAGCGGCGATGACTCCCGCCAGTGACGGCGTGCACTGCAGATGGGTGACCCCGCATCGCGCGATCTGGGCGATCAGGCTGTAGTTCTCATCGTCCACGTCCGAGGTCGGATGCACGGTTTCTGCCAGGGCTGTCTCGTTCGGCTGTGACGGGTTGCTCAGCCGGCGGAGGTCATCCAACTGCTCCAACCCTGCGAGCACGACATCGGCGTCGACACCGAAGTCGATCAGGCACGCAATCTCGTCGACGCCGGCGGCGCGAAGGCGGTCCACGGTCTCGATGCAACCCTGCGGAGTGCCGAACAATCCGGCCGTCCGGAAATAGCGCTCGAACGCGTGATCCATGATGACGCTCATGTCCTCGTCGCTGAGCTCGTCGAGGCTCGGCGCCCGCTCGGCAGGAACGCCGGCTGCACGTCCGGCGCCGGGCTTCGCGAATCCGGTCTGCTCCCACTGCGCTTGGTTGATGAGATCGGTGGACGTGCGGAGGTAGTCGAGAAATGGTGCCCGCACGGTGTGCCGGACTGTTTCCAGATCGACACCGACGAACGTGTGCAGCATCAGGCTCACATGCCCGTCACCGACGTGCCCCGCATCGCGGAAGGCGATGCGGTACGCCGCGACGTTGGCGATCAGATCGTCGACGCTCATCACCAACAGGTTGGTCAAGATGTTGGCACCCATCCGACCCGCCATCTCGAACGTCGCCGGACTGCCACCAGCGGTGATCCACATCGGCGGCGATGCCTGGACGGGAGGCGGGTACATCCGCACCTCGATCTCGCGCCCGTCGCCGCTGACGGCCGGGATCGATTCCCCACGCCACAGCGCGGTGATCGTGGCGATGCCTTCTGCCATCAGCTCGCGCCTGTTTGCAAAGTTGTCGGGTGCGAGCGCGAAATCATTGGCATGCCATCCCGACGCGAACGACAGACCGATGCGACCGTTGGACAGGTTGTCGACGACCGACCAATCCTCGGCGCAGCGAATTGGATTCTGCAACGGCAGGACGACGCTGCCGGCACGGATGCTGACGCGCTCGGTCACCATCGCCACGGCCGCGCTGGTGAGCGCCGGGTTGGGGTACAGGCCGCCGAACGGGTGGAAGTGACGTTCGGGCGTCCACACCGCTGCAAACCCGTGGGAGTCGGCGAACTTCGCACCCTCGATCAGCAGCCGGTACCTGTTGCCGACTTGCTCGCCAGCATCGGAAGCGAAGTAGAAGAGGCTGAAGTCCATCGGACGGTGCGCCACCACGCCCGAGGAAGCGTCGGCCAACGCATCACCGAACCGCGCATCGTCCTCTTGGATCACGACGGTGAAACCGCGGGTCAACGTCCAGAACAGTTCCAGCACCGAGATGTCGAACGAGATGCTCGTGACGGCCAGCCACACACCCGGCGAGCTCGATTCGACGTGCCCGAGCGCAACGTCCATTCCGACGAGGAAGTTGACGACGTTGCGATGTTCGATCATCACGCCCTTGGGTCGGCCCGTCGAGCCCGACGTGAAGATCACGTAGGCGAGACGATCACTTCCCAGAGCGGGCCCCTGCGCCCGAGGTGAACCGATGAAGTTCGCCGGACGTGGCCGATCGAGCTCGATCACGTGAGTCACCGAGTCGGCCACCATGTTGCGCAGCCGAGCCTGAGTGAGCACGACTTCGATGCGCGAGTCCTCGAGCATCATCGCGATCCTCGCGGCCGGGTATGTCGGGTCCATGGGGACGTACGCGCCGCCAGCCTTGAGGATCCCGAGCAGGCCGACGACCATCTCGATCGATCGCTCGACGTAGACACCAACCATCGAGTCGCGGCCGACGCCCAGAGAACGCAACTGTGCTGCGACCTCGTTCGAGCGGTCGTCGAGTTCGCGATACGAAAGTCGTTGCGAACGGAACACGATCGCGTCGGCATCGGGGGTGCGGTCGACCTGGGCTTCGAACAGATCATCGAGGCCGCGATCGCTGTCGTACGGCACGGCCGTGTCGTTCCACGAATCCAGGGCGCGTCGATCCGACGCCGGCATTCTCGGTAGCGACTCGACCGGCAACTCGGGGTCCGCGACGATCGCCAGCAGGATGTCGGTGAAGAGATCCTTGGTGCGTTGCACCCCGACTTCGTCGAGGCGACGACGGTCGTACAGGAGCTTGCAGCGGATCAGCGGATCGGTATAACCGAGGAGCGTCAACGGGGAGTTCGTCTGGTCGTGGAAGTCGAAATCTCGCTTCGCAAAGTCTCCACCGAGCGCCTTCAGTCGAGTGTCTTGGTGCTGCTCGTTGATCACGATGATCGTCTCGAACAACTGAGAACCGTGGGAATGCGCCGCAGCTTGGATGTCTGCCAGAGGCGTGTGCTCGAAGTCGCGCTTGTCGCGCTGCTGCTGCCGGACCGAACGAAGGGCTTCCATGATCGTCTGGGTCGGATCGATCACCATGCGCACCGGCGGTGTGTTGATCATCAAACCGATCGTGGTGTCGGTGCCCGGCAGGCCCGTTCGCCGACAACCTCGCGTCGCGCCGAATACAACGTCGGTGGAACCGCTGAACGCGGCGACCACGTAGCCCCAGGCTGCCTCGATCAGCAGCGGCGGGTAGAGACCGTGGGCCGCTCCGAACGCGTGCATCTTCGCGCTCAGTTCGTCGCCCAGCGTGAACCGCATCGCCCCGTACATGCCATCGTCAGGGTCGAGATCCGATCCATCGGTGCGCTCGATCGCCGTCAGCCGATTCGGCTCGTCGAAACCCTGCAGGAGGGTGCCGTAGTAGGCCTGTGCGGCCGCTCGATTCGTTTCGACGTGCTCGAGGAGCCACTCGATGTGATCGCGAAACGGCCGACGCTCCAGCAGAGGAGCGATCTCGCCGCGGCGGGCCGCGTCATAGGTCGTGAAAACCTCCTCGAGGATCCACACCACGGCGCCGTCGAGGATCGAGTGATGGTAGGTGAAGACGAATCGACAAGCGGTCGGGCTCAATCGGAAGAGGTTGATCCGCCACAATGGGCCGCGTCCGAGATCAATGCCGCGCCGACGGTCCTCGACCAGGAATCGATCCAGTTCGCCTGGCTGAGATGCGGGGTCGACCGCGGTCAGATCGTGCTCGACCAGCGAAACCGTCACATGGTCGAGCACCTGCTGCTCGGGAGTGTCGGTGCCTTCCCAACGGAACTGCGAACGCAAGACCGCGTGTCGATCGCAGATGCGCTGCCATGCGGCCTCGAGCGCTGCAGCGTCGACGTCCTCTGCGAAATCACCGACGAGTTGCTCGACATCGACCCCGACGTTGGTGCCTTCCAAGTTGTGGAACAGCATTCCCTGCTGCAATGGAGACAGCGGATACGAGTCGAGGATCGACGGATCCGGCATTGTCCGAGGGTACCATCAGATGTTTCTGCATCAGCGTGGCGGCTGGCTCGTCACGCTGTTCCTAGTCCGAAACGTGCAGCGTGAACAAACCAAACGTCGACCTCGAAAACGACCTCGATGGACGCATCGCCGTCATCGGCATGGCGGGACGATTTCCGGGCGCCCGAGACCTCGCCACGTTCTGGTCGAATCTGCGCAATGGCGTCGAATCGATCAAATTCCTGAGCGAGGAACAACTGCTGGCCGCGGGCGAGTCGCCGGAGACGATTCGAGATCCTTCATACGTTCGGGCCAATGCCTCCATCGACGACATCGACATGTTCGATGCTGCGTTCTTCGGGATGAGCCCGCGTGACGCAGCAGTGTTCGACCCTCAGCATCGCATCTTCCTCGAATGCGCCTGGGAAGCGTTCGAACACGCCGGCTACGTCGGCGCCACCATCGATGGGTCTGTGGGAGTCTTCGCGTCTTGCGGGCTGAGCGAGTACATGTTCAAGAACGTGCTCGCCAATGCCCAGTTGAAGCAGTCCATTGGTGAATGGCTCATCCGGCACACGGGAAACGACACCAACTTCCTCGCGACCCGTACGTCGTACGAGATGGATCTTCGCGGCCCGAGCCTCAACGTGCAGACCGCGTGCAGTTCGACGCTGGTCGCTCTGCACATGGCATGTCAGAGCCTGCTCAGCGGCGAATGCGATGTGGCACTCGCCGGTGGCGCCGTCATCAACCCCACGCCGAATCGAGGCTATTTCTACAAAGAGGGCGAGATCTTGTCTCCGGATGGACATTGCCGCGCGTTCGATGCCGAGTCCGCCGGCACGATTTCGTCCGATGCCGCCGGCTGTGTCCTGTTGAAGCCCCTCGCGGCGGCAATCGACGACGGCGACACGATCTTTGCCGTCGTTCGCGGCTCGGCGATCAACAACGACGGTCGGGCCAAGGTCGGATACCTCGCGCCCAGCGTCGCTGGGCAGGCCAGCGTGATCTCCGAGGCCCTCGCCGTCGCAGCGATCGATCCACGCGACGTGAGCTACGTGGAGATGCACGGCACCGGCACACTCATCGGCGATCCGATCGAAGTCGCGGCGTTGACCCAAGCGTTCCGCCAGGGTACGGACGACGTGCAGTTCTGTGCGATCGGTTCGCTCAAGCCGAGCATCGGCCACGCCGGGGAGGCGTCGGGGATCTCATCGTTCATCAAGACCGTCCTGGCATTGCACCACGCAGAACTGCCTCCGAGCCTTCACTACAGGAACCCCAACCCTCAGGCCGATTTCTCGAACAGCCCGTTCTTCGTCAATGACCGTTTGCGCGACTGGAAGGTGGCCCAGGGTCGGCGTCGGATCGCTGGTGTCACGGGGCTGGGCGCCGGCGGCACAAATGCCCACGTGATCCTCGAAGAGGCCCCCTCCACGCGAGCCTCAGGACCCTCGCGATCCGAACAACTGATCACCGTGTCGGCCCGCACGATCGACGGGGTCGGCCAAGCCGCGAGCGAGCTCGCCAACCATCTTCGCTGCAACCTCGACGTAGACCTCGCCGATGTGGCGTTCACTCGTCTCGCCGGCCGCAAGGGATTCCGCTTCCGTCGTGCGGTCGTCGCTGCGACACCCGGGGCCGCAGCCGCGGCGCTGGAATCCGCTGACTCCGCTCTCGTGGCCTCCGGTGAACACGTCGGCAATGCCCCGGGAGTCGTGTTCATGATGCCGGGTGGCGGTGCCCAGTACTCGGGCATGGGCCGCGATCTCTATGACGCAGAAGCGATCTTTCGGGATGCGATCGACGCCTGTTCACATCACGTGAGTCATCAGCTCGACGTTGATCTCGTGTCGGTGCTGTACCCGGAAGGTGATCTCGACCTCGCCAACAAACGTCTCCAGAGTCCCTCGCTTGCGCTTCCATCTCTGTTCGCGACCGAGTATGCGACCGCGAAGCTGTTCGAGTCATGGGGACTCTCCCCGACAGCAATGATCGGCCACAGCGCCGGTGAGTACGTTGCCGCATGTCTCGCGGGCGTCCTCACGATGAAGGAAGGACTCGACCTCGTCGCTCTGCGGGGCCGGCTGTTCGAGACGCTCCCATCCGGCAGCATGCTCAGCGTGTCGCTATCGGCGGCAGAGATCGAGCCACGCCTGCCACCGGGCCTCAGCATCGCCGCCATCAATGCTCCGCAATTGTGCGTCGTGTCCGGACCTGACGCACTGGTGCTCGAACTGCAGCGCAGCCTCGAGCGCGACGACATCGACTGCATGCATGTTCCGATCGACGTGGCAGCGCACTCGTCGATGCTCGATCCGATCCTGGCCGAGTTCCGATCCTTCTGCAGGACGATCTCGTTCCAGGCGCCCGTGATTCCCTATGTGTCCAACCTGACCGGCACATGGGTGAGTGCCGCCGACGTCGCCGATCCCGAATACTGGGTCAGGCACCTGCGCCAGCCCGTGCGCTTCGCCGAAGGCATCGCAACCATCCTGGAGGACCCGAACCGCCTGCTCGTCGAGATCGGCCCCGGTCGCACACTGACGGGTCTTGCCCGGCTCGCCGAACGGCCCGCCGTTGCCAGCACACCGAGTTTGCGCCACCCGAAGGAAACCATCTCTGATGTCGTCTTCGCGCTCGGGGCGCTCGGGCGAGCATGGGCGCACGGCGTGGACATCGATCCCGATCGGCTGTTCGACGGTGAGGTTCGCAAACGAATTCCGTTGCCGACCTATCCGTTCGATCGACAGCACTACTGGGTCGATGCGGACACGCCCGACACGACGCGTCGACCGACGTCGATCCACAAACGGCACGAGATCGCCGAGTGGTTCTACACGCCAACGTGGCGGAGGTCGATCATCCGCGAAGGCACCAATCGCATGCCGGATCGCAGCATTTCCTGGCTGCTCATCGACGACGGCGCCGACGTCGCCACTGCCATCCGGACTCGACTCGTCGCCCGCGGGCAGGCAGTCGTGTCGGTGCGGTTCGGTGAAGCCTTCGCGTTGCTCGGGCCGGACCGGTATGCGGTGGACCCTTCGCGAAGTGGCGACTGGGTCGAGCTCGTCAGCGACCTGAAGCGCAGCGGAAGTCTGCCGAACCACGTCGTGCACATGAGTGCTGTCGGCCCCTCCCGCGGACGTCGTTTGCGGGGCCTGGTCGATGATCCGATTGCCGCATACGATCTCACCGTCAAGCGCGACCAAGCGAGCTTGATGTTCCTGGCCCAGGCACTCTCGGTGGAATCCGAGGGAATCCGGTTGGCAGTCGTCACCAGCGGCGTGTGCTCGACCGAACAGGGCGCAGAACATCACATCGAACGAGCGCTGCTCCATGGCACATGCCGAGTGATTCCTCGCGAGCTGGGCAACATGACCAGCGTCGTGATCGACATCGACGCGGTGCCATCGACATCGATCGATGCCGTCGCTGATCGGCTCGTCGCCGAACTGTGCGCCGAGACCAACGATGATCTCGTCTCCTATCGGGGCGGAGAACGGTGGACCCGGCAGTTCGACCCGATCGAGTTGCCGGCGGCGAGCACGTCGCCGTGGCGTTCCGGAGCCACCTATCTCATCACCGGCGGGCTCGGTGGCATCGGCCTGACGATTGCCGAACACATCGCCCGAACCACCAGTCGATCGAAGCTCGTGCTCGTCGGCAGGTCCCCGGTGCCACCGCGAACGGAGTGGGACACCTGGTTGGCCTCGGGCGCCACCACCGATCGCCAACGCCGGCAGATCGAAGCCGTCAAGGGCCTCATCGAGCTGGGTGCGGATGTCACGATCGAACGTGCCGACTGCACCGACTTCGATGCGATGGCACGCGTCGTCGCGTCCGCCCTGTCCGGCGGTCGAACGATTCACGGTGTGATCCACGCCGCTGGCGTCCTCCAGGACGCGCTCATCGCCCTGCGCAGCCCCGTCGCGGCGTCGCCTGTGGTCGACGTCAAGGCGCGTGGTGCGCTGATCCTCGACCGCTTGCTGCGCAAGCATCCGCCTTCGTTCGTCTTGCTCTGCTCATCGATCTCGTCGATCATCGGTCTCCCCGGCCAGGCCGACTACTCGGCGGCAAACGCGTTCCTCGATGCGTTTGCGATCGCGAAGAACGCAGAAGGCCACAGCCGATTCATCTCGGTCAACTGGAGCGCATGGCAAGAGGTCGGCATGGCCGTCGACGCGGTCCGGGCGTCGGTCGGCAAGACGTTCGCCGGGGTCAACTCCCCCCGCAAGATCGAGCGAGCATCGACGCAGCTCACCTCTACGTTGCTGGACAGCGTCTCCGACGACGGCGCACGGGTTCTGTCCAACACCGCGTTCAGCCGCGATCTCTGCTGGCTCCTCAGCGAGCACGTGGTGCGCGATGGCCAGGCGCTCATCCCGGGCACCGGTCATCTCGAACTGATCCGGGAAACGGTCCTCGCCGCCGCCGCCTCGCAGTCTTCCGTCGAGTTGAGTGATGTCGTGTTCATGTCACCCTTCGTCGTCGCTGACGGCGAGACCCGGACGTTGAACGTCGACGTCGAGTCGGTCTCAGGCATCGCCACGGTGTTCAGCGAGAACGAAAGCGCTCCCCACGTCAGTGCCGTCGCAAAGATCGTCGATTCGGGTCCATCACCGCGACACGACGTCGACTCGATACGCGCCCGCTGTGCACGTCGGAGCGAGTCCTTCGACGGATTCGCCGAGCAGGCCTTCATGTCGTTCGGACCGCGTTGGGCGAACCTCACCCGGATCGACTTCGGTGACAACGAGGCGCTGCTGACGTTGCAGATGCCCGAGCCCTACGCCGACGAGCTCGAAACGCTGTGGCTCCATCCTGCGCTGCTCGACACCGCGACGGGAGGCGCCCAGGCGTTGATCTCCGGCTTCTCTGCCGACGGCACGTTCTATGTCCCGTTCTCGTACGGACGGGTGCTGTCGCGTCGTCCGATGACGGCGAGTTGCTTCAGCCACGTGAAACTGCGGCCCGGCACAATGGCCGACACTGCAGTCTTCGACGTCGTCATCTTCGACGACAAGGGCAACGAACTGATCGACGTCCAAGGGTTCACGATGCGCCTGGTCCGCGAGGACAGCGCCGTCACGGCCCACCGAGTTGCTCCCGCTGACCGATCGCCGAATCTGTTGGAGACGCCCATCGAGGCGGCTCTGCGCGAGGGCATCCTGCCAGCGGAGGGCATCGATGCCTGCGACCGTCTGCTCACGTACGACGTCGGGGCCCAAGTCGTCGCCACGGCTGTCGATCTGCACGCATGGATCGCCAAGACCGACGCCGAAGCACGAGTGGCCGACCATCCCGGCGATGGCGGCAGCGGCGCCGGACAATTCGAACGCCCACGGATCAGCGTCGAGTTCGAACCGCCGGCGACCCCGATCGAACGCGATCTCGCATCGCTGTGGCAGGAACTGCTCGGGGTGCAGGAAGTCGGTCGCCACGACGATTTCTTCGAGCTCGGCGGCCAGTCGTTGGTGGCCGTGAGACTGTTCACACGGCTGCGCAAGATGTACACGATCGACCTGCCGTTGACGACCCTGTTCGAGGCACCCACGATTGCGCGGTGCGCGGCGATCATTGCCAATCTCCGTGGGGTCGTCGAAGTCGACACCGGGGTCGGACCCACTCCTGACGGTGGCGGTGGTTCCGAATGCGGTGGCGGAGCGGAACCAAGCAGCGGCGCGCCGTCTGGAGGTGGTCGCGTCGGCGAAGGCTTGACCACGATCCCTCCGTCATCCCGCTCGCTCGTCAGCATCTCCTCTGGTGGTCCGGGTCAGCCACTCTTCATGGTGCACGGCGCCGGTGGCAACGTTCTGTTCCTGTGGACGCTCGCCCGCGCCCTGTCCGGCGACCGGCCGGTCTTCGGATTTCAGGCCATGGGTGTCAACGCCCAGGACCGGCCGGACGCGACGATCGAGGAGATGGCTGCGCGCTACGTGGGCGAGCTCGTCGAACAGCACCAGGGCCCTTACCTGCTCGGCGGCTATTCGGGTGGAGGCATCGTCACGCTCGAGATGGCCAAGCAACTGCAGGCGCTCGGTCACGAGGTCTCGCAGACATTGCTGTTCGACAGCGTGCCACCCCGTCGGCCGCTGCCGCCGACGCATTTCCGGTTGCTCAACGTGCTTCGCAATGCTCGTCGCGACGGACTGAGTTCGGTGTCACCGCGGTATTCGCTCGTGAAGGTTCGTCGCTACATGACGCGCGTCTTGCCTCTCGCCTCAGGCAGCGGCGCCCAAAACGATGCTGCGGCCGACCGCGCACTCGGCTACGAGGAGATGGACGGTTACGTCGATCTCTACGACCACTTCTCCGAGGTTGCCGATCGATACACCGCTGGCAACTATGACGTGAACGTCACGCTGTTCAAGGCCAACCAGATCGCGCCGATACTGCCCTTCGACTACTACTGGACGCCGCATGTCGCCGGTCGGCTCGAACTGCGGTTCGTGCACGGCGATCACCACTCGATGTTCTATCCCGAGTTCCTGCCCCGCCTTGCCGAAATCGTTCGTGCCCGCCTGTTCGAGATCGAGGCGGAGCAGGTCACGGACCGCCGAAAAGCGCTGTGACGCAGTGCGCGGGTGATGCGGCGAACGCGCGACTGAAGTTGCGGAGACACTGACGTCGATGGCCCAGGCAGCGATCGCGGCGAGCCTGGCGCAGAAAGTTGCCGGCGTACGCTCCTCGATGTCGGACGAAGGCAAGCACGGCATCCCGCCACAGTCCAACGGACGTCGGCGCAGCACGAACGTTACGGAACAAGACGCGACGAAGAAACGGCATTCGCATCCATTCCTTGTCGGCGGTGCCGTAGGACGGTTGCCGAAAGAGCACACACGGTGAATCCACGAAGCCGACGTTCGTGGCCGACGCCAACCTGAGGTGCCAGTCCCAATCCTCGTCGCCAACGAGGGTCGGGTCGAATGGACCAACGAGGCGGGCAATTTCACGGCGAACCACCGTTGCCCCGATCTGTGGGTAGTGGTACAGAAAGTGCCTGAACATCTGCGCAGGCGCCGCGGCCTTCGTCGGCCATGGAGACGATCGCTCTTCCAGGCTCATGTCGGTCGTTTGAACCTGCCCCACGACGGCGCCGAGGTCCGGGTTCGCCCGCATGAGCATCAGATGAGGACGGAGATGCGTGCGCAGCCACACATCGTCGTCATCCAAGAACGCGACGAATTCGCCGGTCGCAAGACGCAGCCCCTCGTTTCGGGCCTGGGCGGCACCGCGTTCGGCAACGGTGACGTAGTCCGCTCGAAACCGCCCGGCGAGTTCACGAACCACGTCGGACCCGACGTTGTCGACGACGATGATCTGCAGTTGTAGGTCATCGGCCTCGAGTGCTCGAACACTCTGCAGTGCTTCGAGCAACAGCTCGTTGCGTTCGAGCGTCGGGACGATGACAGAGACCGTGATCCGCTCGTCCTGCTCGCCGGCGAGCTCGAGTGGAACTCCGCTTTCCCAGCTCATCACGTCCCGTCCGATGGATAGCCCCGTTCGTGTCGCCATCGTAGTGTGCGCCGACAGCGTCAGGTCTGAGGACGGTTGCGAGTGGGGGTCCGGGCGATGAACGTTCGATGTCCACGTCGTGTGGGGCACCCTGCACGGCGATGCAGCGATGGCTGCTGCACGCCTCACACTCCGTCAGCCGGCTCCGCTCAGCACCACTGTCGGTTTGGCGTCGTTGCCGCGGAAGGCCTCGTAGACCGCCAGCAGCTCGGCATCTTCCGAGAACACCGCCCACGGCCCCTCCCCGGCCCACACCGGCAACAGTCGGCCGTGCGCGATGTGATCTGCTCCGACCGCATCGACAGTGACCCGCGGCAGATGGGCAACTGCTGTCTCGACCGACAGCAGCGTCGCTTCGTGAACCGGTTGAGCGTCGTCGAGTGTGAAGCGACCCACCCGAGTCCGCCGGAGGTTGCGCAGATGTGCTCCCCCACCGAGCAGTCGACCGAGATCATCGGCCAGGGTACGGATGTATGTGCCGGACGAACAGTCGACCGTTGCTCGCAGAACCATCGGGTCGGCTGTGGCTTCGAGGTCGAATCGACTCACCGTCACCGGGCGCGGGTCGCGCTCGATCTCGATGCCCTCCCGGGCCAGTTCGTGCAATCGTCGCCCATCGACCTTCAGCGCGGACACCATCGGCGGGATCTGCAGGATGTCGCCCGTGAGCTGTTCGCCGGCGATCGCCTGCGCCTGCGCCAGTGTCACCGCCGACATGTCGAACGTCCCCGTGACCTCGCCGGCCGAGTCGAGCGTCGACGTCGACGAGCCGAGCACGATCTCACCGACGTATGACTTGTCGCATCCGCTGAGGAAACGCATCAGCCGTGTCGCGTTGCCGACGGCGACAACGAGCACCCCGGTCGCGTCCGGGTCGAGTGTGCCGGCATGGCCGATTCGCTTCTCACCGAAGTGCCGCCTCAGCTGGTTGACGACGTCATGGCTCGTCACACCCGCTGCCTTGTCGATCACCGCCATCCCATGAACGGTGGGTGGCCTACGCCTCGCCATCGGCTGCTTCGACGGCACCGCCGCGTTCGTCATCGTCCGCGACAGCTGCGTCGACGGTAACGGCTGGGCTCGGGTTCTCGCGCAGGATCTTCTCGATCCGGTCAGCAGCACGGATGACCTCGTCGGGCCGGAACTCGAGGATCGGCGTCTTCTTCGAGCGGATCTGGCGGGCGACCGATGCTTGCAGACGCACGCGATAACGAGCCAAGCCCTCGAGGATCTCGGCGTCGCCGGCCTCGCCGCGAAGCGAGTCGAAGAACACGATCGCCCGATTCATCTCAGGGTCGACGTCGATGGAGGTGATCGTGACGAGATCGAGACGCTCGTCATCGATCGCCGTCAGTTCCTCGGCGATGACCTGTCGCAGCGACTGGCTGAGTCGAGCTTCGCGTGGATAGCGGTGCTGGCTCGGCGCTGAGGTGCGCTTGCGTACTGGCTTGCTCATGAGATCCACGTCCGTTCAACGTTCAACACTTCGATTTCGGGGTGAACGTACATGGTCATGACCCTATCCGCAGCTGGTCACAGCCCGATCCAGAGTTTCACCGCGCGGGCGACCGCACTCGAAGCTCAGGTGAAGTCGAGGCGGGCCCGGTTCGAGCGCTTGAGCTCGGACATGCTCGGCGTGAGTGCGATCACTTCGATCGCGTCCCACAGCTTCAATGCTTCCTCGCCGCGCGGCGCCTTCGAGATCACCGGGCCGAAGAAGCTGTTCTCGTCAGCGGCACCGGGATGGAAGGTGAGGATTGGCGTGCCGACATCCTTGCCCGTGCGCTCGAATGCGAGTGCTGTCTCGCTGCGGATATATGCGTCGTGGGAGTCGTCGTCCATCGCATCGGTCAGCGAGGTGTCGAAGCCGGCTTCGGCGAGCAGCCCCTTGACCACGCCGCGGGCATCGGTGGCGAGTTCTTTGCGCCGCCCGTCGACGTGGATGGCCGTGCCGAGGTCGGTGTAGAAGCGCGCCACGGCATCATTTCCGGCCGTCACGCGCAGCGCATCGGCAACGCGAAGGCCCTGCAGACCGGCGTAGTGGCCCGCCTTGTACTCGGGCGTGTACCAATCAGCGACAAGATCCTCGTTGATGACGGCCAGCGAGATGAAGCGCCAATTCACGTCGTAGTCGCGCAACTGCTGAACCTCGGTGACCCAACGTGACGTGATCCAGGCGAACGGGCACACCGGATCGAAGAAGAACTCGAGATCAGCCATAGGACCAAGCTAACGCTGGGGCCCGAGGAATGATTCCGTGCCGATGGGTGACCATCGGCACGAATCGATCACACCTGCTTGATCTCGCGCTCTTCGAAGGTCTCGATCAGGTCACCGGGCTTCAGGTCCTGGAAGTCGCTGAGGCCGATACCGCATTCGAAGCCCTCGCGAACTTCGCGGGCATCTTCCTTGAAGCGCTTGAGCGACGTGATGCTGCCCTTCCAGATGATGACGCCTTCGCGAAGGAAGCGCACCTTGGTGCCACGCGTGATCGAGCCGGAGCGAACGTAGCAACCAGCGATGCCGCCGATGCGTGGGACGCGGAAGACCTCGCGCACTTCGGCTTCGCCGGTGACCACTTCTTCGTACTCGGGAGCGAGCATGCCGACCATCGCCCGCTCGATGTCTTCGAGCAGCTTGTAGATGATCTCGTAGGTGCGGATCTCGACGCCTTCGCTGGCGGCCATCTCGCGGGCCTTGCGATCGGGACGAACGTTGAAGCCGATCAGGGTCGCGTTGGTGGTCGACGCGATCATGATGTCGTTCTCGGTGATGCCACCGACACCGCGCTGGACGAACGCGAGCTTGACGGTCTCGCGCTCGAGACGGCGCAGGCTCTCGGTGACGGCTTCGAGGGATCCGTTGACGTCGGCCTTGAGGACGAGGTTCAGCGTCGCCACTTCGCCGGCCTGGATCTGGCTGAAGATGTCTTCGAGCTTGACGCCGCGCTGCACACGAGCATCGCCGCGCTGGTTGATGAGGGTCGCCCGCTGCTGACGTGCTTCGCCGACGAGGCGGGCCGTCTTCTCGTTTGCGGCGGCACGGAACTCGTCACCGGCGTTCGGCACTGCGGACAGACCGAGCACCTGTACCGGCGTGGACGGGCCGGCCTCTTTGACCTGCTCGCCCTTGTCGTTGATGAGCGCGCGGACCTTGCCCCACGCACCGCCGGCGACGATCGGGTCGCCGACCTTCAGTGTGCCCTTGTCGACGAGGATCGTCGCAACAGGACCACGGCCCGTGTCGAGCTTGGCTTCGAGCACGATGCCCTTGGCCCGGCCCGTCGGATTGGCGGTCAACTCTTCGAGTTCGGCGACGGCAGCAAGCTGCTCGAGCAGATCGTCGATGCCCAGATTCTGGCTGGCCGACATCTCGACGACGATCGTGTCACCGCCCCACGATTCGGGGACGAGTTCGTGCTCGGCGAGTTGAGCCAGCACGCGCTGCGGATCGGCGTTGTCCTTGTCGATCTTGTTCAATGCGACCACGATCGGCACGTCGGCCGCCTTGGCGTGGTTGATGGCCTCGATCGTCTGCGGCATGACACCGTCGTCGGCCGCCACCATCAACACGACGATGTCGGTGACCTGAGCACCACGAGCACGCATCTTCGAGAAGGCTGCGTGACCCGGGGTGTCGATGAAGGTGACCTCGCGGCCGCCGTCGGTCATGACCTTGTATGCACCGATGTGCTGGGTGATGCCACCGGCTTCGCCCGACACGACGTTGGCGTGACGGATCTTGTCGAGCAGCGTGGTCTTGCCGTGGTCGACGTGACCCATGACGGTGATGACAGGGGCGCGGGGAACCTGCGCTTCTTCGTCATCGTCGTCACTGTCGTCGAACAGCGCCTGGAGCTCCATCTCTTCCTGCTGGCCGGCCTCGACCAGCAGCAGATCGGCGCCGACCTCGAGCGCGAACAGTTCCATCTGCTCGTCGGCGAGGGTCATCGTCGCGGTGATCATCTCACCGTTGTTGAGGAGGAACCGGATGACGTCGGCGGGCGTACGGTTCAGCTTCGGAGCGAACTCCTGGGCCGAGACACCACGCTCGACGATGATCGTGCCTTCGGGGACGGGCGCATCACTGTTCGTGTAGTTGCCCATCGACTGCGGCTGCAGCTCGTTGAAGTCACGACGACGACGACGGCTCTTGCTCTTGCGCGGTGCGCGGCGCTGGCCACTGGGGCGCGGCCCGCCATTGCCACCGGGAGGACCACTGCCTGGGCCACCCGCACCCGGGCCACCGGGACGAGCTGGGTAGCCACCACCGGGACGAGCGCCTGCGGGACCACCGGGACGTGCGCCGCCGGGACCGCCGGTGCGCGGCGCGAAGCCGCCACCGGGACGCGGACCACCGGGGCCACCGGTGGGACGACCGGCCGGGCCACCCGGACGCGGCGAGAAGCTGTTGCCGGGGCGTGCACCGGGAGCTGCCGGACGAGCGCTGCCGGGAGGCGGTGGGATCGGACGACCGGTCGCCGAGACCGGACGGCCACCACTGCCGGGAGGCGGCGGGATCGGACGACCGGACGTGGACGTCGGGCGACCGGGCGGAGGACCGGCGGGACGTGCGGGCGGCATGCCGGCAGGCGTCGGGCGCTGCTGTGTCGGTGCCTGACCCGACGCGGACGCAGCAGGAGCTGTTGACGGCTGGCCCTGACCTTGGCTTTGTGTCGGCAGAGGACGGGCCGCGACTCCGGACGATGCGCTGAACGCCGGCCGAGCGGGTTCGGTCGTTCGGGTACTGGAGATGAAGCGATGCTCGCTCTCGGCCGGCGCGGGCGTCGGCGGGGCGGCAGCGGCAGCGGCAGCGGCCGGTGCTGCTGGTGCGGGCTGAGCGACGGCAGCGGCGGGAGCGGCGGGAGCGGCCGCAGGAGCCTCGACGACCGGCGCGGGTACGGCGACAACGACGGGCTCGACGACCGGGGCCGGCGCTGCCGGAGCCACGGGAGCGGCAGCGACTGCTTCACGCGCCGGGGCGGGCTCGGGTGGAGCGGGCGTCGGGGCTGCAACCACGGGTTCGACGGCAACGACCGGCGCAGCGACAACGGGTGCCTCGGCCTTCATGACCGGCGGGGTCGGCTCGCTGGAGACGTCGGCCGAAGGAGCCTCGGCTGGCGCCTCTGCACCCTTCTTGGCAGCAGTCTTCTTGGCCGCGGTTTTCTTCGCCGCCTTCGCTTCCTCAGGCTGTTCGGGCCGCGTCAGGCCGTCGCGCTCGGCGCGCCGACGGATGCGGTCGGCCTGCTGCTCGATGATGGTGGAGGAATGGCTCTTCGCTCCGACGCCCATCGCGTTGGAGAGATCCATGATCTCTACGTTGGTCATCCCGAGCTCTTTGGCGAGCTCGTGCATCCGCATGTTCTTCGACAAGACCAGTACAGCCCTTTCGTGGTGTTGCGCTGAACCGGCGGACCGGCCAGCGCTGCTTAGTTTTCCATGTTCTTCGTCATCGCTTCGTATGCGATTGTCAGAGAGTCGTATTCGGTTGTGGCGACCGGGCGCTTCCACGCTCGCTCGAATCCACGTCGTTTGATTGCTTGCTGCAGACAGGTCGTCTGCCGTGTGCAGAGCCATGCTCCGCGACCCGCAGCTGTCCGGCTGATGACAGGAGTGCCATCGACGGTCAGCGCACAACGCACGAGTTCAGTTTGCGGCCGCTTGGACCGGCAACCAACGCACGTGCGCTGAGGAGTCGCGACGTCAGGGCTCAACGGGGTCACCCACTGCTTCTGCCGCTGCGGAGTCGTCCGTCGCGGCTGGTTCCGTGGGTGCATCCGGCGTCGCTTCGGCTGGTGCTTCCGCAACAGCCTCCGCAGGCACCGACGTGCCTTCGACCTCGGCCTGCCACTCGTCAGCGCTGACGACGGTGCCGTCGGCGTTGTGCCATTCCATCTTGCCGGTGGTCGCGTTCTCGACCCATTCGCCCTCGGCATAGTCCTCGGCGTCGTGGTGATCCATCGGCTGGCTCTCACCACGGATGTCGATGCGGACGCCGGTGAGGCGGGCAGCGAGTCGAGCGTTCTGGCCTTCCTTACCGATCGCCAGCGACAGCTGGTGGTCGGGGACGATGACGTCGGCCTGGGTGCCGTCTTCGCTGACGATCACGTGGGTGACCTTGGCTGGTGACAGCGCCTTGGCGATGAAGTCGGGGAAGTCCTCGCTGAACGGGACGATGTCGATCTTCTCGCCGCGCAATTCGTTGACGACCATGCGGACGCGACCGCCGCGAGCACCGACGCAGGCGCCAACCGGATCGACGTTGCTGTCGTTGCTCCACACCGCGATCTTGGTGCGGTGCCCTGGTTCGCGGGCACACGCCTTGATCTCGACGACGCCGTCGGCGATCTCGGGAACCTCGAGCTCGAACAGGCGCTTGATCAGACCCGGGTGCGTGCGGCTGACGACGATCTGCGGACCCTTGGCGGTCTTGCGGACCTCGACGATGTAGGCCTTGACGCGGCCGCCGGGCTCGGGGCGCTCGAACTGCACCTGCTCGGCTTGCGGCAGCAGTGCTTCGACGCGACCGAGGTCGAGCAGTGTGTAGCGGCTGTCGGTCTGCTGGATGATGCCGGTGACGATGTCGCCCTCGCGGTTCGCGTATTCCTCGAACTTGCGATCGCGCTCGGCCTCGCGGATGCGCTGGTTGAGCACCTGGCGGAAGGTCTGGGCGGCGATGCGGCCCATGTCGTCGGGAGTGTCGTCGCGAGCGTTGACCCAGTTGCCGTCTTCGTCGATGTCGTACGCGATGATGCGGATGTCCATCGTGTCGGCGTCGATCTGCACTTCCGCCTCGTCGGCCGCGTTCGGCCGCCGCTTGTACGCGCTGACCAGAGCATCTGCAAGCACCTGCAGCAGCGTGTCAACGGAAATTCCCTTGTCCGCGGCAAGCATGCGGACGGCTTCTGCCATGTCGAGACCACTCATGCGGTCGCCTCCTGTTCGATAGGTGAATCAAGTTCGTCGGACGGGCCGGGGGCAGGCTTGTCCGCGTTGTTCTTTCCGGATTTGTTCTTGCCGGCGCCGGCCTGTGCGCCGCGTGCTGCGGCCTTCGGTCCAGCTGCCTTCGTTCCGGCGGCCTTCTTGGGTGAGCCGGTGCTGGGCGTCAGCTTCTCGCCCTTCTCCCACTGGAAGACGGTGCGAGCGCGATCGATGGTGGACAACGTGATCACCCGTTCCGAGAGATCTTTGTCGTCGAGGCGGATGGTCGCTGTGTCGTCGTCGGCTGCGATCAGCACGCCGTTGAGGCGGCGCTCGCCGTTGACCGTGGAACGCAGCCGGATGTTGACCGTCTTGCCGATCTCGCGCTGGAAATGGGCGGGCGTGCGCAACGTGCGCTCGAGCCCGGGGCTGCTCACTTCGAGCGTGTAGTGGCCGGGGATCGGATCGTGGTGATCGAAGTCTCGACCGACGAGGCGAGTGACGAGTGCCAGTTGATCGAGGGTGACGCCGCCATCGCTGTTGGGAGGCGTGTCGATCGTGATCTTGAGGATGCCACCGTTCCACTCGAGGTCGTACAGATCGAGCTTCAGACCGGTCACGATGGGGGTGACGAGTGCCAGGATCTTGTCGGTCACGGTGCTGAGGCTCTTGCGCTCGGCGGGGCTCATTTCGGTCATGGTGGCGGTCACCTCTTTTCTCGATTCCGGGCCCGAATCGGGCCGATGTGAAACAAAAGGCGTGGGTCTGGACCCACGCCTGTGTCGTTGTGCGAACTTCGGGCGGTGCAACTATATCGGGCCGATACAGTCGTCCGACGCCGCTACTCTGCGGTAACGGCCATCCGGGACCCCACCAGCCCCGACGAACAGTGAGGTTTGCTGTGCTGCGAATGTCGACGTTGTTTCTCCGCACCCTGCGCGAGGATCCATCCGACGCCGAGGTTCCGAGCCATCGCCTCCTGGTCCGCGGCGGCTACATCCGCCGCGCCGCGCCGGGCGGGTACACGTGGTTGCCGCTCGGGTGGATCGTGTACCGCAACGTCGAGCGCATCGTGCGCGAAGAGATGGACGCCGCCGGGTTCCAGGAGGTCCACTTCCCCGCACTGCTCCCCCGCGAGCCATACGAGATCAGCGGCCGCTGGACCGACTACGGCGACAACGTGTTTCGCCTCAAGGACCGCCGCGGCGCCGAGTTCCTGCTCGCGCCGACGCACGAAGAGATGTTCACGCTGCTGGTGAAGGACCTGTACAGCAGTTACAAGGACCTGCCCTTGCACATTTATCAGATCCAGACCAAGTACCGCGATGAGGCTCGTCCCCGCGCCGGCCTGCTGCGCACGCGCGAGTTCGTGATGAAGGACTCGTACAGCTTCGACATCGACGACGCCGGCCTCGAGAAGAGCTACGAGCAACACCGTCAGGCATACATCAGCTGTTTCAATCGGCTCGGCCTGCCCTTCGTCATGGTGTCCGCCGTCAGCGGTGCGATGGGTGGGTCCGCGAGCGAAGAGTTCCTGGCTCCGATCGAAGTCGGCGAGGACACGTTCGTTCGTTGCACCCACTGCGACTACGCGGCCAACACCGAAGCCGTCCAGGTTCGCCCGCCGGCCGCGATCCCGCTCGACGGTCTGCCTGCAGCGCGGGTCGAGAACACACCGGACACGCCGACGATCGAGACGTTGGTGAACGTCGTCAACGAGCGCGCCGATCTGCGTCACCCCGACCGCGACTGGACAGCTGCGGACACACTCAAGAACCTGGTCGTCAAGCTCAAGCACCCGGACGGCACCACGTCGGCGTTGGCGATCGGCCTGCCCGGCGACCGTGACGTCGATCTGAAGCGAGTCGAGGCCCAGGTCGGTCCGGCCGAAGTCGTTGCATTCGAGCCCGAGGACTTCGCCAAGAACCCCGCGTTGGTCAAGGGCTACATCGGGCCCGGTGCCCTGGGCGAGAACAACGCGTCGGGCATTCGCTACCTCGTCGACCCGCGCGTCGTCGACGGCTCGGCGTGGATCACCGGCGCCGACCAACCGGGCAAGCACGTCCTCGACCTGACGATGGGCCGCGACTTCACACCCGACGGCGTGATCGAGGCGGCTGAGATCCACGGCGGCGACCCCTGTCCGAAATGCGGCAATCCGCTGGAGATCGCCAAGGGCATCGAGATCGGCCACATCTTCCAGCTCGGGCGGCGCTACGCGACCGCGCTCGGTCTGACGGTGCTCGACCAGAACGGCAAGACGCAGGTCGTCACGATGGGCAGCTACGGCATCGGCGTGTCCCGCGCCGTCGCCGCGATCGCCGAGACGGTTGCCGACGACAAGGGCCTCTGCTGGCCGCGAGAGATCGCGCCTGCCGATGTGCACATCGTCATCACCGGCAAGCCGAGCGACCCCACCGGCCCGGCCGCCGAAGAGCTCGCAGTATCGCTGGAAGCGGCCGGCCTACGGGTCCTGCTCGACGATCGCGCCGGCACGTCACCGGGCGTCAAGTTCAACGATGCCGAACTACTCGGCGTCCCCACGATCGTGGTCGTCGGCAAGGGCCTTGCCAACGGCACGATCGAGGTCAAGGACCGCAAGACCGGCGAACGCGTCGACGTACCCGTCGGTGAAGCCGTCGCGCACCTCGTCGACCTCTGCCGCTGAGCCGAACCGAGGACAGCGCCGCCGCCGTCCGTGCGGTTTGTGTCACCACAGAGACCAGAGTCTGGCCTTTGTGGTGACACAGATCCACATGTCAGCGACGATTCGCGGGCGAACCGAGCATCAGGCGGTGAACTTCACCAGGCCTTGATCAATGACGACGCGATCGCCGGCCGACGTCGTGAACACGGCTTCGCCGTCGGTGGTGTGCCAGATCTTGATCGTCAGGGATTCGCCCGGGATGACTGGAGAAGCGAAGCGGCCTTCGATGTGCTTGAACTTGGCCGACTCTCCCCCGGCGACTGCATGCAGCAACGCGCGGCCGGTGAAGCCGTACGTGCACAGGCCATGGAGGATCGGTCGATCAAAACCACCCATGGCGGCGAACGACGGATCGCTGTGCAGCGGATTGCGATCGCCGTTGAGACGGTAGACCAGCGCCTGGTCGGGTGACGTCACGTACGTGATCGCATGATCGGGGTCGCGCTCCGGCGGGACGTTCTGCGGGCCGCTCGGTCCGCGCTCGCCGCCGAAGCCGCCTTCGCCGCGGATGAACACCGACGAGCCGGTCGAGTACAGCGGCGCACCATTGGCATCAGTTGCGTGCGCTTCCATCACCACGACGCCGGCCTTGCCTTTGTCGTACATCGCGGCGATCTTGCCCACCACCGTCGCAGAGCCCTCGACGGGCAGCGGCTGGTGAAGGGTGACCGACTGAGATCCGTGCACGAGCATCGCCGGGTTGAAGGTTCCCATGCTGGTACGACTGGCCCCGCCTCCGGGAATCACGACCGGGTAGGTCGGCAGCACCTGTTGGGCGACCCCGTTCGTGTTCTCGGTGGTGTACGCCAACTCACCCGTTCCGGCGCCGACGCTGACGGCGTACAGCAGGGTGTCCTTTCTGGTCCAGCTGACGGTGGCGGGATCCGATTCGGAACCGATGGCATCGAGATTCAAGGGCATGGCGTACTCCTGCGGGCGAAATGTGGTCTGAGACTAAACACCGCCCCGGTCGCGATGGCGAACCGGGGCGGTGTCGGTGGTCATTGGCGTCGAGAGCGGCGTCAGCGACGCGGCTGGGGCCAGGAGCCCTCTTCGCCGTCCATGCCTGCGTTGCGGCGGGCGCGGCTGACGAGATCGGCGACGATCGGGCCGAGCTTGGCCGGATCTTCTTCGGGGGCGACGCGCGGCCCGCGGTGCCAGCCCTCGGCGATGGCCAGCGTCTGACCGCTGGCCTCGAACACGGTGCCGGTGACGTTCGCGGATTCCTTCGACGCGAGCCAGGTGACGATCGGTGCGATCCAACGCGGTGAGCGCATCTCGCGCTCCTCATCCGTCTCGGGGGCCGGTCCGAGCCCTTCGGTCATGCGGGTCAGCGCGACGGGTGCGACCGCATTGACCGTCACGCCGTACCGGGCGAGCTCCATCGCGGCGATGTTCGTGAACGCAGCGATGCCTGCCTTGGCCGCGCCGTAGTTGGTCTGGCCCGGGTTGCCGTAGATGCCGCTGACCGAGGTCGTGTTGATGATGCGGCCATCGGTCGGCTTGCCGGCCTTGCTCTGCTCGCGCCAGTAGGTGGCTGCCCAGCGCGACGGGCCGAACGTGCCCTTGAGGTGAACGGCGATGACCGCGTCCCATTCCTCTTCGGTCATGTTGATCAACACTCGGTCGCGAAGGATGCCGGCGTTGTTGACGACCGCGTGCAGCTCGCCGAACGTCTCGATCGCGGTGTTGATGAGGCGCTGCGCGCCTTCCCACGAGGCGACGTTGTCGCCGTTGGCGACGGCTTCGCCGCCCATGGCCTTGATCTCCTCGACGACCTGCTGAGCCGGTGACTGGTCGCCGCCCGATCCGTCGATGTTGCCGCCGAGGTCGTTGACGACGACCTTGGCCCCGGCGCTCGCCAGGCTCAATGCGTGCTCGCGGCCGATGCCACGGCCGGCGCCGGTCACGATCGCGACGCGGCCCTCACACAGACGATCACTCATTCGTTCAGTCCTCCTGTTGCGGCAGCCCACGCTGGCGCCTTCCGGGCATCATAAAGTGAGCCGATGTGCGACTCCCATTTGAACCGGCGGGAGATGATGGCCGCGACCGGGCTCGCGTTGGTCGCGGCGGCGTTCGCGACCGGGTCGTTGTCCGCGACGAGCGCAGCTGCGCCGACCTCACCCGTGTATCCGGTCGAGGTCATGCCCGGGCTGTTCGTGCGTCCGCGCGATGCGTGGGGCGCTGATCTTCGACCCAAAGCCGCACCGCTGGCTGAGCAGGTGCAGTTCCTGTTGGTCCACCACACGGCATCGTCGAATTCGTATCCGGCGGGCGGCGCCGCGGAGGTCCTGCGTGGCGTCTATGCCTGGCACACCAGCCCGGCCAAGGGTTGGCCCGACGTCTGTTACGAGTTCTTCGTCGACCACGATGGCGTGGTGTGGGAAGGCCGAGCCGGCGCGCTGGCCGGGCCTGTTCGCGCCGATGCGACCGGTGGCAGCCAAGGTTTCGCCCAGCTGGTGTGCCTCGTCGGCGACTTCACTGCGACGGATCCGACCGCATCGATGGTCGCCTCATTGGTCGATGTCCTCGCCTGGCTGGCCACCCGATACGGCATCGACACGTCGGACGGAGCAACGACCACGTTCGTCTCGCGCGGCTCGCAGCGATACGCCGCCGGGGTCACGGTGACCACGCCGGTGATCGACGGACACCGCGACATGTCGTTCACCGATTGCCCCGGCGATCGCGTCTACGCACTCCTCCCCGAGATTCGCCGACGAGTCATCGAACGGCAGGCGTCGTGGCAGGGGGCACCGTTCCAGGCCGAGCGGCTCGGGCTCACCAGCCCGTAGCCTCATCGCCGTGAACGAGACCAGTCGCGACGCCGATGTGCTGGTGGTCGGCGCAGGACCCGCCGGGACGGCGGCGGCCCGGGTGCTGGCAGCAGCCGGGCGATCCGTCATCGTCATCGACAAGGCAACGTTCCCCCGTGACAAGTGCTGTGGCGACGGACTCACCACGCTCGCGCTCCGCGAGCTGGAAACACTGGGTTTCAATCCAGCCAGCGTGCCGAGTTGGACCGAGGTCGACGCCGCCTGGCTTCGCTCACCGAGCGGCCGCGAAGTGCGAGTGCCGCTGGTCGGCGCGGGTCAATTCGCGGCGGTCACGCCGCGCGTCGAGCTCGACAACGCGTTGGTCGAACATGCTCGTGCCGCGGGAGCGACGATCCTCGACGGCCACGCGCTCACATCGATTCGCGATGACGCGCACCACGAATCGATCACGGTCGAGGTCGCCGGAGTCGGCACGATTCGCGCCCGTTACGTCATCGCGGCCGACGGCATGTGGTCGCCGGTTCGCAAGGAGCTCGGCCTCGGCGAGGCCGGCTATCTCGGCGAGTGGCACGGCTTTCGCCAATACGCGACAAACGTCACCGGGCCTGCGAGCGAACGACTCTATGTGTGGTTCGACGAAGATCTGGTGCCCGGATACGCGTGGTCGTTCCCCCTTCCCGATGGTCGCGCCAACGTCGGGTTCGGTCTGCTTCGCGACGGCACGCGCAAGGTGCAGGACATGAAGTCGATCTGGCCCGATCTGCTGCAGCGACCGCACATCCGCCAGGCACTCGGGCCCGATGCGGAGATGGAAGGCCGTCACACGGCATGGCCGATCCCGGCCAGGATCGATTCCGCCACGCTGTCCCACGGCAGGGTCCTGTTCGTCGGCGATGCCGCGTGCGCCACCGACGCGCTCACCGGCGAAGGCATCGGACAGGCGTTGCTGACGGGCCGACTCGCGGCCGAGGCCATCATCGCCGTCGGCGCGCTCGACCCCATTGGTGTCGTGCAGCGCTACGAGCACGCCGTCGAACATCACCTCCTGGCCGATCACCGCATGTCAGTCGTGCTGAGTCGGATCCTCGCCAAGAGTTGGGGAGCACGCGGTGCCGTGCGCGTCGTCGGCATCAACGACTGGACGCGGCGCCACTTCGCTCGTTGGATGTTCGAGGACGAACCACGCGCGATCGCGCTCACGCCGAGCCGGTGGCACCGTCGCGTCTTCCGCCGCGACGGTGCCTTCGCCGGGAATCGTTCCGCATCTTGACTCGCCCCGGACGAATCGTGATCCTCAACGGCGCGCCTCGTTCCGGCAAGTCGACAATCGCACGGGCGTTGCAGGCGCGAGCCGATGGCGAGTGGGTCAACCTCGGCGTCGACCAATCGATGCGTTCGACGCCAGCTCATCTCTTGCCGGGCATCGGGCTGCGCCCCGGAGGCGAGCGATCTGATCTCGAACCGTTCATCGTGCGCGCATACGCCGCGCTGTACGACTCGGTCATCGCGCATGCCGATCGCTGTCTCGATGTCGTCGTCGACGTCGGGCATCACGATTCGTACTCCGCTCCGTTACACATCCTGCCGAACGCGGCCAGCCGACTCGTCGGACGCTCGGCGTGGATCATCGGCGTTCGGTGCCCGATCGAGACGATCATGCAACGACGAGACAACGGCGACTCGAAGCAGGACGGCACGTACCTGACGACAGATTCGACCGGCGCGATACCTGAGCCCGTTCTGTGGTGGCAGCAGCACGTGCACGACCCCGGCATCTACGACCTCGAGGTCGACACGTCCTCGATGAGTCCGACCGAGTGTTGGGAAGCGATCGCGGCGCGCATCGACTCGGGGCCGCCCTCGACGGCCCTCTTGCGTCTGGCAGCGCTGGCTCCGGCCGACCCCGATCGCTGACGGCCTGCGCCGACCGCTGCGGCCCAGCGCCGCGTCGTCGTCGTCGACCACGGCTCCGACGCGCACACAGCACAGCGCTACTGTGCGCCACATGATGCGCTTCAACCACATGGAGCTGACGTTTCCACGCGGCACGCTCACGTCCGAGTTCCGCGCCGATGTCGACGCCTTCTACGGTCCGATCTTCGGCTGGCACCCGATCGACACGCCGGTGATGGGCCAGTCGTGCCATCTCCTGCTGCTGGACGATCACGTCGGACAGTTCCTGCTGCTCGCCGAGAGCGACGCGCCGATGTCGTCACCCGGGTACGACCACCTGGGCCTGCTGCAGGAGACGCGGGCCGAGGTCGATTCGATCCTCGCTGCGTGCCTTGCCCATCAGGCCGTTGATCCACGCGTCCAGATCAAGCAGTACAAGGACGACCCGACCGCATCGATGACCGTGCATGCCTTCTACGTGAAGTATCTCCTACCGATCTGGTTCGATGTCCAGAGCATGGAGCGGCACGACGGACAGCCGTTCCAGTGGTGGAACTTCAAGGCGCCGGCCGCTGCTTCGGTGTGACGCCTGGCCTCTGACAGGTTTGCGGGTCAGTCGCGCCGGGCACAATCTCGTGCGTCGTCAGGTCGACGGGTCGTCGGGTCCGGGAGTAGGTGTACGAATGCGTGTGAAGGTGATGCTCGCAGCAATCTCCATGATGGTGGCCGGCTGTGCAAGCGCCGGAACCGGATCTCGCTCGTCGTCGACCACGTTGCCGGCGGCCGCCACTTCCCAGTCATCGACGACAGCGGCGACGATCACGTCGCTCACGTCCGCCGACACGTCGGCGTCGACGCTCACCCCGGCATCTGGCGCGCCTGACACGTCGGCGGCCGCCGCGAGCACAACCCCGTCGATCCCGTCGTCGGACACGGCCGCTCCGACCCCATCGCAGCCCGACACCGCCACGACAGAACCGGCTGCGACACCGACGGCCACCGGCTGGCTGACGTTCGACGGGAACAACGATCGTCGCGGCGTCGTCGCGGCAGGCCCTGACCCGACGTCGATCACCACGCGCTGGAAGTCACCGGCGCTCGATGGCATCGTCTACGGCCAGGCGTTGGTCGTCGACCAGACAGTCTTCGCCGCAACCGAGGGAGACTCGGTGTACGCGCTGTCAGCGGCCGACGGCCATGTGCTGTGGAACACCAACCTCGGTCAGCCCATGCGGAAGTCAGCGCTTCCGTGCGGCAACATCGACCCGATCGGGATCATCAGCACTCCCGCCATCGACCCGACCGGCAAGGTCGTCTACGTCGTGACGTTCGTGCAACCCGGCAACCACGTACTCGTTGCTCTCGACACCGCGACCGGAGCGGTGTTGTGGCAGCACCCGATCGATCCGCCCGGCCTGAGTCCGCTCGTGGAACAACAACGATCCGCCCTGACACTCGCCAACGGACGCGTATATGTCGCGTTCGGCGGCCTCTACGGCGACTGTGGACCGTACAAGGGCGCGGTCGTGTCGCTCGCCGCAGATGGCACGGGAGACACCGCGTCGTGGGTCGTTCCGACCCAGCGCGAGGGCGGCATCTGGGCTCCGGCCGGCCCGTCGATCGACCCCGCCGGCAACCTCGTGCTGGCCATCGGCAACGCGGCATCCACGAACGCCGCGAACTTCGACTACGGCAACTCTGTCGTGCGGCTCGGTCCCGATCTGGCGCTGGCCGACTACTGGGCACCGAAGAACTGGCCACAACTGAGCGCCGCGGACAAGGACCTCGGCTCGCAGTCGCCGGTCGCGATCGATGCCAGCCACCTCTTCGTGATCGGCAAGAGCGGTGTCGGATACGTGCTGTCCGCCGCGAATCTGGGAAAGATCGGCGGACAGATCAGCCAGGCCAACCTGTGCTCGTCAGAAGCATTCGGTGGTGCCGCGACGAACGGCACGATCGTCGTCGCCGGATGCGACAACGGTCCGGCCGGGGCCAGCGTCAGCACAGACGGCGTCATCGCCGCCGCATGGCACAGTTCGGGCGGCAAGAGTGGTGCGCCGCTGATCGTCGGCAACACCGTCTGGCTGACCGGAACCAACGGCCACACGCGGGCGCTCGACCTGACCTCCGGTTCGGTGATCGCAGACGTGCAGATCGCCCCGGCGCTCAAAGGTTTTCCGGGCACGACGATCACACCGACAGCTGTCTATGTGACGGGTGCGAACACGATCACGGCGCTCGGCAACCCGTAGTGGTCCTGGGGCGTTCGTCCGTGCCGGTGGCGCGGTCACTCGCCCGGGCCATCCACATTGCAACCACACGACGATTCGCCGGGCACCTGTGCATCCGGTGGTCGATGATCTAGCGTTCGACGCGTGGGGAAGACGGGCAGGACGTTGCCATGGTTGGCGGTTGCAGCGATCGTCGTCGCGTCGTGCAGCGCCACCCGATCGGCCGCACCTGCGTCATCGAACGGGTCGACTCGATCCAGCACCGCCGCGTCGACGACGCCTGGCCCGGCGAGCACGTCTCCGGCGACGACACCCGGCGACGCCATCGACACCATCGACACCATCGGCATCATCGACACAGGGACGAGCCTCCCGCAGACCACGCTCGCGATGCCGACGTCCACGAGCACGAGCACCACGGCATCAACAACCACGGTTGCATCGACGGTCGCCGCTGACGGTCCGGTTGCCACGTGTGCGTTCGCCCCGCCGTCAACCGGCGGTGAGATCACGTGGGCGCAGAACGGTCAGCTCAAGTCGATCACGGACGGTGCCTCGGCCGTGTGTCTACAGAGCGGACTGGCGACATCGGCTGCCCCCGACTGGTCACCGACCGGTGACCGCATCCTCGCCGATCCGTCCGTCGCCGTCGGTCCGACGCAGTCGCGACGGACGGGCTTCGAGGCGACGGACGCGTCGGTGTCGTGGTCACAGCCGACCGGCAAGGCGTACATCGACGTCGATCCGGTCACCCACCGGTTGATGTGGCATTCGGCGGTCAACACCGACACGCTCGACATCAGCTTCCTGGCCCGCACGGACGAAGCGATCTACCACCCGGCCGGCAAGGCGATCGCTGCGGTCGGCGTCGACGAGAACGGTCAGTACGGCGTGTGGCTGGCGTCCAACCGTGGCAAGAATCGCACGTTGATCACCGCGATCGACGACCCGACCACGCAGGCAACGGGCCTGTCCTTCTCGGCCGACGGGCGCACGCTGTACTTCGTTCACCGCGCGGTTCACGCGCTCAACCTGTTCGGGCTGTTCTTGAACGAGATCGGGACGGAAGGGCAGTTCGATGCCAACGTGACGGTCAGCCAGGTCGACGACGCCGTGGCATGGACCACCGGTCCATGTGACACCACCGGTTCACTCGTGACTCGGGTGAACCAGAACGACCCACAGGACCTGCGCACCATCGCCGGCTCTCCGTTCGCGACCAACTCGAGCCTGATTCCGGTCGGTTGGCTGGCCGGTGAGCGACTGGTCATCGCCGCCCGAACAACCGGCTGCGATGGCCCGGCCGATGTCTGGACATGGTCGGTCGCGGGCGGCTTCCATCAAGTCGGCGCAGGGTGGAACTCCGTGGCGGTCCGCGTCCCGCACGGCGCCTACGTCGACCTGCCCGACAAGATCGAGCAAGCCGCACCTGGTTGATGACCTCACCGGTCGCCCGGTCGGGCGACAGAGAGAAGCCTTCGACCCGCAACAGCGGCCGCGGGTACGGTGACGATCATGCAGACCCGTCTCACTGAACTTCTCGACATCGAACATCCGGTCATGCTCGCCGGCATGGGAGGAGTGAGTTACCACGAACTCGTGGCTGCGGTCAGCGAGGCCGGAGGCATCGGCACATTCGGCGCGAGCACGATGAGCCCAGAGCAGTTGCCGCAAGAGATCGAAGCCGTGAAGAAGTTGACCTCGAAGCCGTTCGGGGTCGATCTGCTGACGGCATTCGCCGGGCAGGTCGAGGCCGGCATCCAAGCCGTGATCGACGGCGGGGCACGGATCTTCGTCGCGGGCCTCGGCGTGCCACGTGAAGTGATCGACCTGCTGCACTCCCACAACGTGTTGGTCGGCAGCATGTGCGGCAAGGTGCGCCACGCCGTGTCGGCGGTGGCGAGCGGTTGCGATTTCGTCGTCGCTCAGGGCACCGAGGCCGGAGGCCACACGGGTCTGGTCGCGACGATGGCGCTCGTGCCGCAAGTCGTCGACGCAGTGGCCGGCAAGGTGCCGGTGGTCGCGGCCGGCGGTCTGTTCGACGGACGCGGGCTCGCCGCTTCGCTCGCGCTCGGAGCTGACGGCGTCTGGATCGGCACCCGCTTCATCGCCACGCCTGAGGCACAGGCCGTCAACGGCTACAAGGACGCGCTCCTGCGGATCCCCGAAGACGGAACCGTCATCAGCAAGAGCTACACCGGCAAGACCTGCCGGGTGGTGCGCAACGACTGGACCAACCACTTCGAGGAGCATCCCGAGGAGCTGCAGAAGTTCCCCAATCAAGCCGGCGTCTCGGCGCGCGCCGGTGTGAACCATCTGGGCTACCCGAACGGCACGGATGTCGAGGCCAACAAGGAGTTCATGCCAGCCGGCCAGGGCGTCGGAGCCATCAACGAGTTGATCCCTGCCGGCGACATCGTGCGCTCGATGGTGAAGCAAGCCGAAGAGATCATCGGTCGCCTCGCGGCGGTGCGGGGGTGAGCGTCGACGAGGCGCCGGCCTCGGCGGCAGCGCTGATCGACACGATCTGGACGCGCGACATCGAGCCGGCGTTGTTCGACTACATCCGCATCCCGAATGTGTCCGAGGCCTACGACGCGAAATGGCGTGAGCACGGGCACATGCAGCGCGCAGTCGACCTCATACGCGACTGGTGTTCAGCGCGACCGATCGCCGGCCTCACCGTGGAGGTGCACGAGATCCCCGATCGCACCCCGCTGATCGTGATGGAGATCCCCGCGTTCAACGGCGGTTCGGCTGCCGACACCGTGCTGCTCTACGGACACCTCGACAAGCAGCCGGAGATGATCGGCTGGCGAGCCGGCCTCGGTCCGTGGGAGCCGGTCGTCGAGAACGGTCGCTTGTTCGGTCGTGGTGGAGCCGACGACGGGTACTCGGCGTTCGCATCACTGACGGCGATCGAAGTCGCTCAGGCGAACGGTATGGCCCACGCTCGATGTGTCGTGCTGATCGAAGCCAGCGAAGAGAGCGGCAGCCCCGATCTCCCGGCCCATCTCGTCGCACTCCGCGATCGCATCGGTACGCCATCGCTCGTGCTGTGCCTGGACAGCGGCTGCCTCGACTACGAACGCATGTGGGTCACGACGTCGCTGCGCGGTCTGACGAGTTGCACGGTCACGGCCGAGATCCTCACCGAAGGCGTGCATTCCGGCGAGGCAAGCGGCATCGTCCCGTCATCGTTCCGCATCCTGCGCACGCTCCTCGACCGGGTCGAGGACTCGGCCACCGGCACGGTGCTGATCGACGAGATGCATGTCGACATCCCCGCCGACCGCACCGCACAGGCCGAGGCGACGGCGGCTGAGTTCCCCGCTCCCCCGGCGACGCACTTCCCGTTCGTCGACGGTGCTCGCCCGATGATCGAGGGAGCTGCCAATCAGTTGCTCGCGCACACATGGCATCCCACGCTCAGCATCACCGGCGTCGCCGGGATCCCCGACATCTCGCTGGCCGGCAATGTGTTGCGGCCGTCGACGAGCCTGCACCTCAGCTTCCGGCTGCCTCCGACGTGTGACGACCGGACCGCCGCGACCGCGCTGAACGCTGCGCTGGTCGCCGATCCTCCGTACGGCGCACACATCGTCGTCGACGACCTCGTCTCTGCGCCGGGCTGGAACGCGCCTGTCTTCACACCGTGGCTCGAGCAAGCACTCGACGACGCGTCCAACGCGTTCTTCGGCAATCCATCACGAGCGTTCGGCGAAGGGGGCACGATCCCGTTCATGGGCATGCTCGGCAAGATGTTCCCCGAGGCGCAGGTCGTCGTCACCGGCGTCCTCGGGCCGGGCAGCAACGCGCATGGTCCGAACGAGTACCTCGATCTTCCGGCGGCGCGTAAGATCACGGGCTGCCTGGCGCGCATCCTCGCATCACACGCTGGTCGGTGACCCGCTTGTCCGGGGACCAGCCGGTCGCACTCGTGACAGGAGTTGGTCGCTCGATCGGCATCGGCGCGGCGATCGCAAGTGAACTTGCGGCCGACGGCTGGCGAGTCGTCACGGTTGGCTGGCGCGCCTATGACGACCGCATGCCGTGGGGCTCGGACGCCGCACCCCTCGCCCACATCGAAGCCGACCTTGCCGACGCCGAAGTACCGGCTCGGTTGTTCGAGCGCGTCGGGCGCGAGTTCGGGCCTGTGTCGGCGCTGGTCTGCTGTCACTGCGAATCGGTCGACTCCGCCATCGGCGACACGTCGGTGGAGAGCTTCGATCGGCACATCGCAGTCAACGCACGGTCGGTGTGGCTCCTGATCAAATCGTTTGCAGATCAGCTTGCTGCCGATGGGTCCACACCCCGGCGAATCATCGCGATCACCAGCGACCACACGGCGTTCAACCTTCCGTACGGCGCGAGCAAAGGCGCCATGGACCGGATCGTGCTCGCGTCCGCGGTCGAGTTGGCGCACCTCGGCGTCACGGCAAACGTCGTCAACCCCGGCGCGACCGACACCGGGTGGATGGACGACTCAACTCGCGACGCAGTGATGCGTGGCAACCTGCAGCCGCAGCTCGGTCTGCCATCGGACTGCGCGAACCTCGTCCGGTTCCTGTGCTCCGCCGACGGGCAGTGGATCAACGGCCAACTGCTGCACTCTGACGGTGGTCTCCGACCCTGAAAGACCTGCTCAGGAACTGTGTGAGACCCCTCGCGTAGGGTTCGTGGTGTTGATCTTCCCCGGTCATGTTCGACGGTTTCGGCTGTCCTGTTTCGTTCGTTGTCGCTGTTGGTGATCGCTCGAGGGGAGGTGTGTGGTGGGTTTCGTGACGGT